>CAYRFE010000012.1:0-97716 GCA_964423645.1 uncultured bacterium
GTTATCTCGTTATTACACAACTGCCCTGCTGTGCACACTTTTATTATGTCCTACCGAAATGCACCCGCATCTTGACATGACGCCCACAAACGGGTATAGTGAAAACAGGGAGGAAAAAACTATGGATTCATTTGTCGTTCTTGCCCCTACGTATATCGAAAAAAACGCGGTCTATCTACTTATAGCTGTCTTTATTTTTCTTGCACTCATTCATTCGCACATACTATTACATATACGCATGTATAAACCGGACCTTTTCAAGCGAGCCTTATATACACCGTTTTTAAGTTTGAAATATGCCTATGCCGAAATGGATAGAACCGAAGCGATCGTTGCAATCATATGTACGGTTGTATCGCTGGTACTCATTGTAGTACTTTTGTTTGCCCATGGCCGATATCTCGAATTTGTTGATATAACTTCACGGTCATAACGATGCTTCAGATCTTCGGTACCGCAAAATGCAAGAATACTCAAAAGGCACAACGTTTTTTCAATGAACGCGGAGTGAAATTTCAATTCATCGATCTTTCTCAAAAAGCGATGAGCAAGGGCGAATTGGAAAGTATAGTACGATCGGTACCGCTTGAAACCTTGATCGATACACAATGTAAAGAATATGAACGCCTGAATCTCAAGTACATCCTTCATGATATCAAAGAGCAGTTACTTGAGAAACCGTTGCTTTTTGTGACTCCTGTGGTTCGATGCGGAAAAGATTCATCAGTGGGTTATACTCCGCAAAAATGGTTGACATTTGCACAGCAAGAAAAAAAATAAAAGAAAGATGTCCCTGTTATGCCAAATTTATTCAATGATGATCCTGTGATATCAAAAATTGCTTTTTTTGATTTCGAAACGAACGGGTTTTTTCCGTCAAGCGTGCTCGAGGTCTGCGTGAAAAAATGCATGTATGAAGACGACATATTCTCAACGGTCGGCACTTTTCACCGTTACTATTACCCGAAAGAACCGTTCAATCCCCAAGCATTTCGCGTACACGGATTAGACGAGCAACGATTAACCGCACTCCGTCAAGGCGAACACTATTCGCACTACTTTTCAGCAGACCGGGACTTCATCGAATTTGCTGCTGATATTACTCACTGGGTTGCACACAATATACAATTTGACACAGCGTTTCTTCCCTGTAAACCTCAGAAAGAATTTTGTACTATGAAAAACAATACCAACACTGTAAAAATCCTTCGTAACGGATCTTACAAATTCCCTACGTTGGCAGAGACAGCGCGATTTTACGGTATTCCATTCGATTCAGACTCAGCACACGGCGCAGCCTACGATACAGAGATACTCTTTGCAATTTTTCTTGCCATGCATAGTGCAAAAGACTCGGCAGTATTGCGTTTTGTAAAAGATTTACGGTAACCGATATTTTTATCTTGCGAAGTAGCATGATCTGATTATACTTCATAGAGGGAGGCTACAGCATGACTCAGGGGAATGTTCCTAATAATCTGAAAACATCAGCAGTTATCGTTAATTGGATAGAAATCGAACAACGATTTGAAAAAATAAAATCCGATATTCATTCGATCGCTCGTACTCTGCGTTCCATTTTCATAAAAAACGGTAAACCATCAGATTTTGCGGTCACTCAATTCAAAAATCTCGAATACATTTGTGACAAATTACTCCAATTCACTGTTGACTCGCTTCTTGAAGAAAAAATTCTTGGGGTGGTACCCGGCAATATCAATATTATGGGATTTTCACCTATACGAATGGAATTATCTCGCGTACAAGAAGTAATCACGATATTCACCCAACAATCAAATGATGAGATCAAAGAAATAGAAAGTAATTCATTAAAAAAAATGTTCTCAAAAAAAATAATCGATGAAAAACACGCTGCTGTTCTTGAATCACGTCAGATTACCGCTATGATAAAAAACATCAATGATACTATTGAAGATATCTATAAAACGATAACCCAGGACATCAATACATTACTCATACAATATATAAATGGTATTAAAACAGTGGTCAAAGATCTTAACTGCGGAGAAACAAATACATCTCGCATAATGGTCAAGTTGAACCTTTCAATAGAAATGCTTCAAATGAATTCACGTAATGCGTGTGAATTTTCTTTCATCAATCTCCTTATTATAGTCGGGAGAATTCGGAAAGTTGAAGAACTTCTGATGTCGGTTATCATTCCTCGAGATGATTTTGATGTCGACTTTATCATGAATGTGTCGGCAAATACGGTTATAAATCGTTATTTAATCAATCTTAAAAATCAATTCGATGAAAAAATCGAACTGTTTAATCATGATATTCAGGTAATGAGTGACTCCGACGCCACACTAATTCTTCCCGGCATCTCGCGTTCCTCTCTTTTATCTCAAGCCATATCCTTTTTACAATTAAAGGATATCATCGGCATTACGACACCACGCGTTCGCGAAATGAGCGCCGCACAAGCCTCACAAACCTCAGGGTATGAAAAAGCAGATTTTTTGGTCATGACCTCAGACATGGAAGAAAAAAATGCAACGCTTTATTACTTCACTGCAGACGACAGCACGTTATACTTCACGGTCACGATCAAATGACATCACCTTTTTTCCGTCGAATCATCTGTCTTATACAGCACATTCCATGTGGGAAAGTAACATCATACGGTGCTTTGGCGACACATGCAGGAAACAGCCGCGCCGCTCGTGAAGTAGCACGTATTCTCCATTCCTCCACGGAACGCTACAAGCTTCCCTGGCACCGCATCGTCAATAAACAAGGCTGTATCGTACTTGCCGGCGAAGGATTTACCACACAACGCACGCTGCTTGAAAATGAAGGCATCTCCGTCGCCGATAACGGCTGTATACCTGCTTCTTTTTTTTGGGATTTTGAAGATACTCATTTCGATGACGATGAGTACGATGCTGACGACGCGCCGGGATTGTAACGTTCGCTGTATTTAAACTAACTTTAATTCCCCTTTACACTGAAGGGGTGGCACGAAGCGACGGGGTAGTAAACGTTCAAAGATTTAATCCTAATCAGATATAACCCAAACATCTCTGGATTCCCGCTTTCGCGGGAATGACACCCTCTTTTGAAGGGGAGTGGCACGAAGTGACGGGGTAGTAAGCATTCCTCTTCATTCCCCTTCACACTGAAGGGGTGGCGCACAGCGACGGGGTAGTAAATGTTCAAAGATTTAATCCTAATCAGATATAACCCAAACACCTCTGGATTCCCGCTTTCGCGAGAATGACACCCTCTTTTGAAGGGGAGTGGCACGAAGTGACAGGGTAGTAAACGTTAAAAGAAAAACCCCTCCGAATAATTCTGAGGGGTTTTTCTATAGCAATATCTCTATTGTATAAACTACTTCACCACAATATTAATGATACGCCCTTTCACCACAATGACCTTCACGATCTGCTTGCCTTCGAGTTGTTTTATCACTTTCTCATGTGCACATGCAAACGCTTGTATCTCACTTTCACTTGCAGTAGCAGGCACTTCGATCTCGGCGCGCACTTTTCCGTTGACCTGCACTGCCATTGCCACCGTATCGCTGACAAGCTTCGTTTCATCCCATATCGGCCATACGGTAGTAAACACTGAAAAATCTCCTCCGATAAACGCCCACAACTCCTCCGCGAAATGCGGTGCATACGGTGAAATAAGCACGATCAACGTACGAATTGTGTGTTTAAGTAACTCAGTATTCCAATCTGCACGAGGGTTATCTTGCACATACTTGTAGATGCCGTTGGTGAGCTCCATCATTCTGCTTATCGCAGTATTGAAGCGCATAGCTTCCGTATCTTCTGTGACAGACTTCACAGTAGCGTTCAATAACCGCTCAAGCTCGCTGTCGCCTGTACACGATGCAATTGAAGTGTCGTTGCTCTTCCACAATGACGCGGTCCATTCATCGTCAGTAATGACTCGCCATACACGGTCAAGAAAGCGGTCAATGGCCTTGATCGTACCGTCATTCCATGGTCCCCCCATCGAGTAATCGTACGCAAACATCAAGAACATACGAAATACATCAGCGCCATATTGCTCAATATAACTATCCGGAGTCACGGTATTACCAAGTGACTTCGACATTTTTGCACCATCTACACCCAAGATCGTCCCTTGATGACGCAAACGCGTAAACGGTTCTTCAAAATTGATAATGCCCATATCTTTCAATGCCATAGTAATGAAACGTGCATAGATCAGGTGCATACACGCATGTTCGGCACCGCCGACGTACATATCGACAGGAAGCCATTTGTTGATCAATGCAGAGTCAAACGCCTGTATATCATTACGAGCATCAGGATACCGCAAAAAATACCATGATGAATCCACAAAAGTATCCATCGTATCCACTTCACGAACTGCGGGCTTTCCGCATGTAGGACATACGGTATGCTTAAACGTCGGATGCTTTGCTAGAGGTGATTCGCCTGTCGGCTCAAAATTGACATCATACGGAAGTAACACCGGCAAATCTTTTTCAGGAACCGGCACTTCACCGCAATGTTCGCAATGAATGACAGGTATCGGCGCTCCCCAAAAACGCTGCCGTGAAAGCAACCAATCCCGTAATCGGTAATTAATTGTATGTCGCCCGAAACCCTGCGCTTCCGCAACGCCCACGATCGTTTTTTTGAACTCTTCAGACGGCATGCCGTTATACTTGTCGGAATTAACCATGAACCCCGTTTCAGTATACGCTTCAAGTAACGCTGTTGATGCATTTTCTTTCGTATCGGCGATGACACGCTCAATCGGCAAGGAAAACGTCATAGCAAAGGCAAAATCACGTTCATCATGAGCAGGCACTGCCATGACGACGCCGGTACCGTAATTATATAGTACATAATCAGCCACCCAGATCGGTACTTTTCGCCCGTTCACGGGATTTATCGCATAATGTCCGGTGAACACACCGGTCTTTTCTTTACTTGTAGATAAACGTTCGATCTCCTCCTGATGAATAGCCCAGTCGCGGTATTTATCAACCTCGGCGTGCTGCGCCGGAGTGGTCAATTCATCAAGCCATGGATGCTCAGGTGCCATTACCACATAGGTCACCCCGAAAAGTGTATCAGGGCGCGTGGTAAACACGGTAAGTTGCTTTGTGCTTCCCTCTATGTCGAATACGATCTCAGCACCCTCGGATTTACCTATCCAATTACGCTGCATATGCTTGGTACGTTCAGGCCAATCGAGCGAATCAATATTTTGCAATAAACGCTCCGCATACGCGCTTGTTTTAAAAAACCACTGCGTAAGATTTTTCTTTTTCACCTCAGAATGACATCGTTCACAACTGTTATCGACAACCTGTTCATTTGCCAATACGGTTTGACACGACGGGCACCAGTTTACCGGTGCATTTGCCCTATATGCCAGCCCCTTTTTGTAGAGCTGCAAAAATAACCATTGTGTCCACTTATAATACTCAGGATTACATGTGATCACTTCATGTTCCCAATCATACATCGCGCCGATAGACTTAAGCTGTTCCTGCATGATACGAATGGTATTCTGCGTGTGATCCTGAGGGTGAACGCCCGTTTTAATCGCATAATTCTCTGCAGGTAACCCGAATGCATCAAATCCCATTGGCTCAAATACATTATACCCCTGAAGTTTTTTAAAACGTGCCCACGTATCAGCAGGTGCAAAATTATACCAATGCCCGCAATGAAGCTGTGCTCCCGACGGATAACTGAACATGGACAGTACATATTGTTTCTTTTCGCTTGAATGTAGTTTCGCTTTATATAGGCCGGACTCCTCCCATTTTTGTTGCCATTTTTTTTCGATCTCTTTAAACGGGAATGATCCCATACGCATCACGCTCCTTCTATGTTTGGCATATTATACGGTAAGAATCGAAAATTACAACACTTTTTCACCACATTTCATCGCTTGTGTAGAACTTGTTATCCGAAAAAACATAACAGATTCACCTCTCAACTTATTATGGGACACGAAACATCACTTGACATTTCCGCCCTCTTAGGATATTATCAGGGCGCGAATTCTTTTTACGACAGCCTCGGCTGAAAAATAGTCGGAGCACACCATAGGTTTGGAGGCACTCTCATGAATGATGTTCTCTTTCTGGCATTTTTACGTGAACAGGAAAATGCATTAGCGCATATTGAACAAGTCCTTCACGGAATTGATAGTATGGCGGACTCTGAAGAAAAATGCGAAGAGATATATACGACCATTGAACTCTGCCGCTTAAATGCCGACTATAACGGGCGTAAAGATCTCAGTTCAAAAGGCTTGACGACTGCACGAAACATAAAAAGCAACTTATATGAATTATATTTTTTAGAATCTCTCGCGGCAAGTCTTTTTCAATTGGGAAATTATGATGAATCTTTTACGCTATTCATGGATTTATTGCATAAGTCAACCGATGATGCATTCCGAGCAAAAGCGTACAATGGTATGGGGTGTGTCTGTACAGAACTCGATAACTTTGAACATGCCATTGATTATCACGAAAAAGCACTGGCGATACGCGAACACAATGACTTAATTTGTGAAATTCTTCAATCATATAACAATCTCTCATACGCATTTTTTAGAAGTAATAATTTTTCGAAGAGTATTGATTTTGCCATTAACGGTATTGTTATGGCGGAAAAACATAAAGAACCCGGAAAGCTTGCCTACCTGTACCACAACCTTGGCAGTGTGTATCGTCAACAAGAAAAAACCGAAGATGCACTTGAATGTTTTTTAGTCGGCCTTGAACATGCAAAAAGTGCAAATGATCGACATTGTGCAGGTCAAATACTCTGTTGCATAGGTTTGGTTCACCTCGATAATAAAAATCCCGAAGACGCTCTCTCTTATCTTTCAGAATCACTAAGAATTGCAGAAATTTCAAATTGTTGCGTTTTTTTAGCGACAAATTACCGTGCATTATCTCGAGCGTACAGAATGATGAGTGATTTTGAAAAATCATTGGAATTTCGTGACAAATACGATGCGCTGGTTGACGATATCCGCCCGCTTAAAAAAAGTCATACAGTTCATGATCGTATCAATTCATTTCACGTGCATCTTTTTGAACAGGAAAAAGAAGTATTCCGTTTGAAAAACAATGAGTTGGTCAACGCATTCAACTCAATCGAACAAAAAAACAAAGACCTTATGCACCTCAACACATACAAAGATTACATTTTAAATATTGCCGTTCATGATTTACGCAATACGGTCGGACAAATAAATTCAATACATCAACTCGTTGCAATGCTCAACATAGAACACCCGCTTCTGACACGATACTGTGATATGGGTACAAAGGCAGTTGCAAAATCTCAGGATTTGATCGAATCTATTTTAAATGCATATCAGATCGAGCATAAAACGTTTTCACTTTCAGCAGCACATACCGATTTATCCATCACTATCGCTGATGTCCTCGATATATATACGACGATAGCAGAGCAAAAAAATATCTCTTTCCATGTATCATTACCGGAAAAACCCGTTTCAATAATGCTCGAAAAAACACGTTTTGTACAGATTATCGACAATCTGCTTTCCAATGCGATTAAATTCACTCCCAAAAGCGGCTCCGTCAGTTTTTCAGTTTTACTATTAACTGACATTCGTATGGTACAAATTACCATTGCAGATACCGGCATCGGTATTCCCCAACAACATATACCGGTAATATTTGAACAATTCACCGCCGCACGTCGAAAAGGCACTGAAGGCGAAGCAACTACAGGCTTGGGAATGTCGATCGTCAAAAAACTTGTAGAACTTCACAACGGGACTATATCAATTGACTCGCAAGTAAATGTCGGCACGACAGTAACTCTTTTTTTCCCCATGTCATAAATCTTACCGTAGTTATGACGATCATTAATTTTTACTTGACAAATCACAACTGATGCATATACTTTGCGTGTTGCACCTATAGCTCAATTGGATAGAGCATCTGACTACGGATCAGAAGGTTGGGGGTTCGACTCCTCCTGGGTGCGTTTTTCTATTTACGCGGCGATAATCCGAGAAAGTCGGCGTATGTCAAAAATTCTTTTTCGAACACTGCTTTCCGGGATTCTGGCGGGAATCGTATATGTGATTTTTTTTATACTACATTTCGTGCCTGTGTTTGAAAATGCACAATTTTTTTCTATATTTTTATTTACTGCTACCATAACCTTACTGTATTCCACACGACAACGCTTCGGCGCGGGAAAGTATCTGGGATTATTACTACTTATTTGTATTTTTTATCCGGTCATTTTTCCGTTTCGCGTCTCATATTTACAAAAAGTTTTCTACTACGGTCTATATTTTTCGACATTATCTTTTACTCCCCATCTGTGGCGGAAATTTTTCAAGAATTCGACAGTATTAAATAACACCGTTTGCGCCCTCGATATTTTAATTACCGGGATATGTATTTCATCCCTTCTCTATCCGATTATGGGATATTCGGTACAATTTTCAGTTTTTTTCATTGACACGGCGTTACGATTTACCTGTATTGCAATCGGTATTCTTTTAACAACTTTTTTTTATGATCCCAAAATTAAATTCTCGAAATAAGACCTCGTTTGATGATTTTTTATTCTGCTGTATCACTTCCGAAAGTTTGTTCCTTTATTAATATATATCTTATTTCCGTTAGCAACCATATCAATGAAACTATCACCATTTATATCGCCAAAGACAATTTTTTCAGTTCTCATAAGTGAATTTAAAGCATATTCAACGAAACGTAAACGTCCCTCATTGATCAATATTTTTGTGCATCCGTTGCCGTATACAATTAAATCTTGATTTAAGTCACTATTGATATCTGCTACGGCAATATAATAAATACGCATTCCCGCAAACTCATCCGGCGTTACTTTCGTAAAGACTGCAGATCCGTTGTTAAGATAAATATTTAACTTATTCATATACGTTTCTGCATTGGAAAGAATCAAATCATTGTCACCATCATTATCAATATCACTCATGACTACATACGAACATGAAGGGTCTATCTTTGTATGTTTCAGTTTTATAAATTCACCATCTCCGTTATTGTTGTAGATATCGAGTGTCTCATAATTACCCATGACTATATCGGAATCCCCATCACTATCAAGATCACCTATGGCCACAGTCGCACCACCATATTCAGGAAATAACGTTTTAAATGATTCAACGAACACTGCATTTCCCTGATTCAAATACAACTTGGTAATATTTCTATGTTCGCTATATCCTACTAAAAACAGATCAAGATCACCATCCATATCGGCATCAAAGAGTTTTATCGTTGGATCTCGTACTCCGATTATCGAGTTTTTTGTTTCGGAAAAACCCGCTCTCCCATTATTTAGATATATCTTAACCATTCGTTTGTTTTCAACCGAACCTGCAATAATAATATCAAGGAATGAATCTCCATTAAGATCGCCTAAAGCAATATCACCCCATAGCATAGATAAAGAAACCGCCTCTTTAAAATTAACGTTACCATCATTTATAAAAACCTTATTACCCACCAAATCCAAATCGCCGTCATTGTCAAGATCACCCAGCATAATAGTGCCCTCATGGGAAGAAATAGCAGTGCTGAATAATTCAAAAAATAACCCCGAATCGTTTCTTCGTAAATAATCACGCAACTCCATGCTATAGGTATTGGAAGCATCTATTTCTAATGCTTTTTTAAGTTGCCCCCATGCATCTTGGGTATTTACTTCCGAGGTCTTTTCTGAACCATAAATTCCAAGCATCGAATATGCTTCACACAGTAAAAGGTGAATATGAGAAGCATTTATTGAAACGTCATACTCGAGTCGGAATAAGTCCGTACCATTTATTTTATCGGAAAGCTCCTTGACAACTGCGTGAGGATTCTTATCTATCATATACAAAAACGAAATACCTATAGATATAGTGGTATTTTGCTTCTCGGTAGGTGATTTTTCTTTTGCAATTAGAAAGGTTTTTTTTGATTCGGAAAATTCTTTCATTCTCATATGCGAATACGCAACGCCAATATACGCTTCGCAATTATTTTTATCTATTGCTATTTCCTTGTTAAAATAAATGATTGCCTCACCATACTTAGCAGATTGATACAATTTCCAACCCTCCGAACAAAGTGTTTTTTCGGAGGTGTCTTCCACATTTTTTACACATGAATGTGTAAAAACAACTACCAGTATCGTGAACAAAAAAAGAATATTTCTTTTCATAATTCCCCCTGTTTCTCAATCATTAAAATATTTTTTCCCCTTACTAATAAGTAATTTTGTTGACGAAGTATCATCCTCTGGATGAAAACCTGTTATTATCACATCACTACATCCATCGCCATTAATATCTCCAGCTGTAATATATCCATTTTCACGGCCAATAAATAAGTCATAGTCTATTTGGTAAAAATTACCATTACCATCATTCAGAAAAATTCTAAAATATTTTCTTACATTCCCTTTACCCGAGCTCATGGTGAGCAGATCAAGATCGCTATCACCATCAACATCTGCTAATACAAGTTGTGTATTCCACATATCTGCGATTTCTCCAGGAGTTATCTCCGAAAAAATTGCACTCCCATTGTTCCGAAATATTTTTGTATAAGGTTTGTCCTTAATATTCCCCGATAGTAACAAATCGATGTCGCCATCGTTGTCAATATCACCCGTCACAAGAGAAGGATGAGATACCCCCAATAATGCTCTTTTTTCGAATACAGAAAAAGCGCCTTCACCGTCATTTAAATAAATTATGGTCATATAATCTGAAAAAGTCCGAATATAACCGGAAATAATAATATCCAAATCGCTGTCATTATCAAAATCAGCAAAAACAATATCTCCATTTTCGGGTGTAAAAAACTCATTCTTATCGCATTTGCTAAAAGATCCCTTACCATTGTTAATATATAATAAACAAGAATGCGTGCTATTCAACTCACCCGCTACCATCACATCAAGATCTCCGTCACCATCAACATCACCGAGAATGGTTTTACCATACACCCCTTTGATAGTTCCTTCCCCAACTTCTTTAAAACTCGAATGCCCATTATTAACATAAATTTTAGTTACAGCCAGATATCCCTTTACGCCACCCATTAAGACTACATCGATATCACCATCATGGTCTACATCACCAATACCAAAATTGCCTCGAGATACGCTTGAAAATGTTTCGACCTCTTTTGATAAACTCCCTTGGCCATCATTAAGATATAATTTTGTATAATATTCACCGTCATAATATCCATTGATAATAAGATCATTGTCTCCGTCATTATCAAAATCGGCAAGTGCCTGAGAATTACCCTCTGCCACAAAACCTAAGTTCCCTATTAATTCTGTAAAGAGTCCGGCTTCATTTCGCATAAGATACTTATACATACGTTGCGCATTTTTATCCTTTGGATTCAACTCAAGTGCTTTTTTCGTCTGTCCCCATGCATCAAGTGTGTTAACATCGGAGTCCTTTTCGGTTCCGAAATAACCTACTCTTGCATATGCTTCCGACAGTAGCACATGTAAAAATACTGAATCAATATTACTGTTTTCATATAATTTAAAATTATCTGTTCCTATTATTTGAGTTGATAATTCGTTGATGGCAGCATGGGGATTATTTTCAAGCATATATAGTTGCGATAATCCTATAGAAATGGCATTTTTATGATCATCAGCGGTTGCTTTTTTTCGAGCAATTTCAAATTGTACTTTCGATTCAGAAAAATTTTGCACTTTTATGTAACTATATGCCAATCCAATGTATGCCTCGCAATATTCAGAATTAGTCTTTATTGCATATGAAAATACACCCACAGCGCTTACCGGGCTTGAACGATACAATTCCCATCCTTCTTTACATAAATTGGCTTCTTTAGACAAAAAAACATTCTTCGCACAACCAAAGAAACTGAAGAAAAAAACAGATATCAGCACAATACTATATAAACTCAACTTCTCCATACCACCCACCATTTTTCAATAATTCAGCTATTTAACAAAATCCCTTCAAACTCTCCGTTGGATTTTTTTCAATTTAACAAACAGATACCTCTTTAACTGTATCAGCAGTAAATTATTTATTTCTTCTTCGCCTGATTAGCGACCGCATCAATTTTCTTTTTTAATTCCTCCTGATCCCCCAGGTAGTAATGACGTATCGGCCGTAGCGTGACCTCATCAAGTTCATACACCAAAGGAATTCCCGTAGGAATGTTCAATTCGGTTATCTCACTTTCAGGGATTGCATCAAGATATTTCACCAACGCACGGATACTGTTGCCATGCGCCACAATGATCGGTTTCTTCCCCGCTTTGAGTACCGGAGCTATTACATCATGCCAATACGGCAATACACGTTCAAGTGTGGTCTTTAAACTCTCGGTGGCAGGCAGTACATCTGCATCAAGTGTCGCATAGCGTGAATCATTACGAGGATGACGTTCATCGGCAGTTTCCAGTACCGGCGGCGGTGTATCATAACTGCGACGCCATATGTGCACTTGCTCCATACCGAATTTTTCAGCTGTCTCTGCTTTGTTCAATCCTTGCAGAGCACCGTAATGACGCTCATTCAATCGCCAATGATTATGCACGGGAAGCCACATCAAATCCATTGCATCCATGATTGTCCATGCGGTACGAATTGCTCGCTTCAATACCGACGTATACACACTGTCAAATGAATATCCGGCGTCCTTTAATAATACTCCCGCATTCCATGCTTCATTCTTTCCCTTTTCCGTAATATCAACATCCGTCCAACCCGTAAAACGATTATCAAGATTCCATTGGCTTTCTCCGTGACGCACCAGTACAATCTTTATCATAATTTTCCTCCATGTTGTTACGCGAACGTCGTGATTATACCCTTCAAGGATGATTTTGTCAAATAACCGACACCCAAAAGTCATGTCCTCGGAAAAAGTACCAAATCGATACAAAATTCATATCTTAATGAGCGGTATTTCACCCCATGATGTCGTACTACGCTTCGACATTTTCGCTCGTTTCATACGCCATTGTTGTTCAAAGCCCTCGCCCGCGTATGAAAGCATCCCCATGCCGTATTTTGTATTTATTGAGTCAAGTAATGACATAACTGACTTTTCTTTCACACGGTCTCGAAGTGAAAATAGTTGCGGTGACACTGTTGCCTCAGGAATTAATCCCGCAAGCATAACCCCCGCCTTTTTATACCGAAATCCCGGTTTAAAAATTTTCTTTAATAATGCATGCGCATATGCTATCAACTCTGGGGAGTATGCTGTCGGTTCCGGTAAAATGATGCAACATGAATTGCTGTATTGAGGGTCGTTTTTAAAACGATTGGTCATAATAAAGACATGTAGCGATGTGGCGTAAAGTTTGTGTCCGCGCATTCTCGCTGCGGCACGAACCACATATGATGCAACCGCTTCCTCCATATCTGTTAACGAATCTACGGGAGTTCCGAATGATCGCGAGGCAACTATTTCTTTTTTCCCGAGTCGAGTTGTCTCCATGGCTATGCATGAATATCCTCGCAACTCCCACACAGTTCTTAATCCCGTGACACCGCCAAGATGGGATCGGATCCACCCATCCTGTGAGTTTTTTAAATCCTCCGCTGTTCGAATTCCGTGCGCACGTAATTTAGGAGCAGATCGAAAGCCAATGCCCCATACATCTTCGATGTGCACCGTTCGCAACCACGTATCTCTAACTCCTTCTTCGGTAAGAGAAAATACATTGTTACATTTTTCATACTTCTTCGCGATATGATTCGCAAGTTTTGCAAGTGTTTTGGTTTGTCCGATACCGATTGATACAGGGATACCTGTCCACTGCTGAACGACATGTCGAATATGCTGCCCATATACTTCCATATCGCCTTGAAATCCGCTCAATGACAGAAAACACTCATCAATCGAATAAATCTCAATGTCGGGAGAAAACCCCGAAAGAATTGACATCACACGTTGCGACATATCACCGTAAAGTGCATAGTTTGACGATAAAACTTGCACATCATGTGATTTCACCATTGCATCAACCGTAAAAATGGGAATACCTCTCGATATCCCGATAGCCTTTGCCTCCTGTGATAATGCAACCACACATCCGTCATTATTTGATAAAACGACGACTGGCTTATTCCTTAATGAAGGATTAAACACCCTCTCACACGAAACATAGAAATTATTGCAATCTATAAGCGCAAAGAGACTCTTCATGTGATAGTACTATCCCTTGTCGTTATAATCATTGGGAATATCATTGTTCGATGTCATTTTCCAAGGGAAATAACGTTCGCACAGCATACTGCTCACAACAAGCAGGTGAATCATTATGTACATTATTCACCGCGTCTGATACTTGATGGCACACAATAGTATCAATCGAAGAAAGTGTTGCGGCATGCACGATCGTATCCGTCGAATCACCTGTCAGCCATGCCTGCGTCAACTCCTGAGGTAAAACGCATGGCATTCTATGGTGAATGGCCGCAATCACCCCGCACGCGGGAATCGTTACTATTGCAAATCGAGATGTTGATAATGAACTCTTTTCACATAATCCTGCCAAGACTATTGGTTGTCCGTCACGCCGATAAAAATAATACGGTTGAGACTTTTTTCCCGATTTATGCCATTCATAAAATCCATCTACCGGGATAACACACCGCAGTGCATGTACTGAAGGTTTTTCCCTATACGATTCCATGCGTATATTTATAAGTTGTACAGTTTTTTCATCTTTTACAATACGGGTTATACCCCATCCCAAATATTCAAGAATCCGTTGCCCTTTTTGACTTGAAACAACCATCGCTCGTTGCCCCGGCGCACAATTATACTTTGCTTGAATCTCTTCGACAATTGCAGTGATCTCATGGACATCAAAGTCACGCATAACTTTTTCGTATCGAATTGTTTGTGCAAAACGACCACACATATCACACAACCTCATGAATAACGCTTGTGACCACACCCCACACGGCGAAATCCATTCCTTCAGTAATGTCGATCGCTTGATATGCATCATTTTCAGGAGCAAGTACAATTTTTGCACCTTTTATCAATAAACGTTTCACTGTAAATTCCCCGTCGAGAATAGCTACTACGATCTTGTTGTGCACTGCCTCTATTGCACGATCAACAACAAGTATATCACCCGACATAATACCGGCACCAAGCATCGAATCACCCTCAACTTTTACATAAAATGTTGCAGCAGGATGTTTTACCAAATATTCATTAAGATCAAGTTTTTTTTCGATATAATCATCTGCCGGTGACGGGAAACCTGCACGCAATCCGCTCACGTATAAAGGCAATGAAGTTTTCGTCCCTTCCTCATAGCCAAAAACAGCAGAGATATTACTATGTTTCTTCATGAATGAAGTATAGCGCATAGATTGTTGCTGTGCAACAAAGATAAGGTCTTTAAAAACCATCATTAATAATAGATTATACGATTTTTTACCTTTTTAAATGAACTACCCCGCAGCAAGCTACGGGGTATCTCCCCAAAAAATACTATATTTGTTTGCCCACCCCAAACCCCTCCCTTTGAATTTGGGAGGGGCTTAATTTCTAATATAGTGGGGACTTCGTCCCCACACCCCTTATAATAACAAAACTATAATAGCAAAGCCGAAGCAAGCTTCGGGGAATTTGACCCATTTAGATTAAAACAAGAGACTCACAAGTCTTTACATAATTAGTGCCGGCGACAATCAATAAAACCACACATTACCATGAAACCCGAAGCAACGGGACTACTCCGCCGCACGCCGCAGGATATCCTAAGAATGACCTGAATAATCAGTGTATAAAAATTGAAGTGGGTTTTGTTAGGAAAAAACTAATTGAGCGAAACGAGTTTATTTGTTTCAGAGAAAGTGCGCACATTTTTGCGGATGTATTACCGTTTTGGTTTTTTTCCTTTTTATATCAAGAGAAAAAGTAAAATACAGATTTATCAAGCGTTACGAACAACTGCTAAATGAACAGTCCGGCCGGTACAGTCCTCATACCTCTTCTCATATCGAAACTATTATAGTAAAGTCGGTAAACTTCAAAGAATATGCCCGTTAAAATTCAAAGTGTGTGCGATGGTAACGTTATGTCACATAGTCTTCCTGTACCGCGTTTCTCATTATTAAGACCGGGAAAAGATCGTAACCTTGGTTCAAGCAATAATACCTTCATATTATTCAGATAATTTCATTGACACATGAATATGCAGTATTTATACTTAGGGTGCGCGTTTTACCAAAGGGGGATATTACATGAATATACTTATCATCGGAATGGGACATATGGGAGCATGGTTTGCTGAAGAACTTCACACGAACCATTCAATCGCTATTTTCGATACCGATGAAAAAAAACGCATGCATGGGTTGCATGGGACAATTATAAATAATCTTGAGGAAGTGACATCATTCAATCCCCAAATGGTTATTAATGCTGTAGATTTTACCCACACTCTCGCCAGTTTTTATACACTTTTCCCCTATTTATCCTCGGATTGTATTCTCGCGGATATTGCCTCAGTAAAAACCGGTCTTCAAGATTTTTATACATTGCACAAAAAGCGTTTTGTCTCGGTTCATCCGATGTTTGGCCCGATATCAGCATATGTAAGTGACCTTTTGCGAGAACATGCGATCATCATCAAAGAATCTGATCCTGACGGTAAAAAATTTTTTATAGATTTTTTTTCTCAAAAAAATGTCGGTATACACGAGTTCACCTTTCGTGAACACGACGAGACAATTGCGTATTCTCTTTCCACACCGTTTATAACCAGCATGATCTTTGCCGCATGTATGACACGCCAACAAGCACCGGGGTCAACATTTCAAAAACACCTTGAAACCGCACGTGGTTTATTATGCGAAGATAATCACCTTATATCAGAAATTTTATTCAATCCGCTTACGCAAACCCAAATAAATCGCATGAGTGATCAACTTAATGTCTTATCCGATATTATCGCACGAAAAGATATCGATGCCATGAACCAATTGATCACTAAAATTCGCTCGAAGGTCGAGTAATTCGTACGCTACTACACACCGTTGCTCTTTTCTTTATCATATGCAATCTCGCTCTTGACAAATTTCAAATTTCGCGCACAATACAGACCTGAGAAGGAGGTGCTACCATGATTGTGGTAACCGGAGGTGCAGGTTTTATTGGCAGTAATATTGTGTATGCACTCAATAAGGTCGGGATACGTGACATACTTATAGTCGATGATCTTACCGATGGTCATAAAAGCCGTAATCTGAATGCTCTTGATTTTCTTGATTATATTGACAAGGATGACTTTATAACGTCATTGGAACGATATACTCGGTATGGGATACATACTATTTTCCACCAAGGTGCATGCGCCGACACAATGGAACACGATGGCCATAAAATGATGCGCATGAATTATGAATACAGTAAAATTCTTTTTGACTTCGCCATGCATCATACTATACGATTTTTATATGCATCATCAGCCGCGGTTTACGGAAATGGTGATTCCGGATTTACCGAATCTCGAGCGAATGAAAATCCGTTGAATGTATACGCATACTCGAAATTTATCTTTGATCAATACGTCCGAAGACATCAAGCAAATCTTCCGGCTCAAACGGTAGGATTACGTTATTTTAATGTCTACGGCCAACAGGAAAATCATAAAGCTCGTATGGCATCCACTATTTATCATTTTTATCACCAACTGAAGAATGAGAGAGTTGCAAAACTTTTCGAGGGTAGCGATACATTTTTACGTGATTTTATATACGTCAATGATGTAGTTAATGTAAATATGTTTTTTTTCAATAATCCCGATAAATCAGGAATCTATAACTGTGGCACAGGTAATGCCGAATCATTTTTGACAATTGCACAAACACTCATTACGCTTGAACAAAAAGGAACCATCGAGCTCACACCTTTTCCGGAATCGCTGAAGGGGAAATATCAAGTTTTTACGCAAGCAGACATTACGTCATTACGTGCAAGCGGATATACTAATCAGTTCACTTCTCTCACTGACGGAATTCGCCTATATTATACATATTTATCACAAAATTCCGGGTTTTTACAGAGGGAAAAGAACTCATGAAGCTTTTCATTTCGATCGATCTCGAGGGATTTCCCGGAGTATCTGCATGGCATGAAGTAGATGGTACAAGCAATGCATTTTTTCGTCATCAAAAGATCATCACTGAGCAAGTGGTTCACTTGTGCACATTACTTCAGAGACGCTATCCGAACCTGAACATGATTACACTATGTGATTCTCACAGCAAGGGAGACTCCGTCATTTATGACATGCTCCCTCGAGGCACCGAACTGGTAAAAGGCTTTCCCCGTCAATATTATATGATGGAAGGTATTGATGATACATATTCAGGAATTATTTATATTGGCTATCATACCGGTGTCGGAGGATTCGGCAACATGGATCATACGTACTCTTCATCGGTTATTTATGAATTGAAAATAAATGGCATGACCGTTGATGAATTTCTTATTAACTCATATCTTGCAGGTGAATACAATATCCCCATAGTTTGTTCAATTGGTGGAGATCGTCATATTGATGACGTCACTGCATACAACAATTCAATATCAACCGTAGTCACAAAAAAGGAACTGGGGAAATTTTCTTCTATAGCCCCGTCACCCTCTGAATTCGCATCCCGTTTAGAAAGAACGATTCTCTCTTTGAGAGAACCCGACGAGTATCCGGTTTTTCGGATAAATCCTCCCATCTATGCTGATATAATGCTGACGAATACATTATTTGCAGAGACCGCGTCATGGATTCCCAATATTGAGCGAACGGGCGGACGAACGGTACGAATCACCGCGCAATCAATGAAAGAATTTTATTCACTTATGATGACCATGCTTTTTTCCGCATGGGCGGTTAAATAAAAAAGGAGCGCATTTATGGGGTGTTCTGTCATCGATTTTATGAGATCAAATCTTCGCTTATCGTCCGGATGTACTGAACCTGCAGCGATCGCGTTGACCGCATCGTGGATATCATCGTATATCACCGGCGACATTACCTCAATATCGTTACGTATCGATCCCAAAACGTATAAAAATACCTATGCAGTAGGTATCCCGAACAGTGACGGACTTGTCGGCAATGAATGGGCTGTTTTATTCGGCTTAGCGACTGCTCGTCCGGATCTCTCATTAGAAATATTCACCGCACTCAATGAAACGATGAGAAAAAAAGCAATCGCACAGGCCTTGTATACCCCGGTTATCACTGAAATAACAAGACACTCAAAACTCTTCATCGAAATAACCGTCACGACGGCAGACACAACAATTCTTGCCTGTACAAAAAATACTCACACAAATCTCACGACACTTAAAGTCAATAATAAACGAGTGAATATTTCATCATCAAAAAACTTATCGGTTGCCGCACCATCGTGTGAACCTCTCCTGGAATGGTACGAGCCCGACACTTGGCATTCACTGGTTGACACACTTTACCACGATACTGAGTTTATGGAATTCATGCGTGTCGGCATCATAAAAAATCTCGCTGTCGCAGATTTCGGGAAAAAATATATCAGTCTTGACGATGATTACGGTGTCAGTGCAGCAATCTTTACGCGCATGTCAGGTGACGTCATACCCGTTATGAGTTGTGCAGGTTCGGGAAATAAAGGTCTCACTGCCATCATACCCGCTGTACGATTCGCGCGGGAGAATAATGCGACACAAGAAGAACAAGAAAAAGCATCCTTGTATTCTACACTTCTTACGAGTCTTATAACCGCACGATTTGGCGCTGTTTCTTCAGTATGTGGTGCCTTTTATGGATCCGGAGTTGGTTTTATCGCGGCGATTTTATACATACAAAAACGATTTGACCTTTTTTTCCCTGCATATAAAAATTATATGGCAGCGGTCACCGGCGCATATTGCGACGGAGCAAAAGGCAGTTGTTCAGTTAAAGGACGAACGGCGGTCCTCTCGGCACTTAAAAGTATCCAACTTGCCGAGACCGGATTTTCAGTTTCAGAAAAAGATGGCGTTCTCGGATCGAGCTTTGCAGATACCCTTAATCATTTAGCTCGTTATACCGAACATTTCGGTGCATTTGACGATGAGACAATCTTCGTCTTAAAAAATAAATAGTTTCGTAAAAATGCCGCTGTCCGATTATTTTTATTCTTTCATAAGATAGTGATAAAATTAGTATCAACGTGATATACATCAATAATATTGATGTCTACTCATCCATGTGTGTAAAAAATAACAAACCGCGAACATATCAAATCCGAAAAACGTTCATAATACCCTTTGATTTGTAAGAAGTCTCAACTAACAAAAAAGCGCCGATAACTCTATCGGCGCTTCAGTATTCAAAATAATATTACAATCAATTACCCTTTTTCTTCTTTTCTTCTTGCTCCTCACGGGCAAGTTCATCATCGTTCTCTTTTTTTATCAGATCGGTCACGCGCGTGGTCACATACGTCATTTGCATTTTATATTCAGCATATTTTTCTTCGAACTTGCTTATTTCTGCCTGATTTTCTGCTAATTTCTTATTAATATCTTCCTGTATCGGAGTCATTCTTCCAAAAGTCTCACCTGATAAATCTTCGATTTTCTTCATACTGGCAAATACTTTTTCTGAAGAACTTTTTAAGCGGGTATCCACAAGCGAGTCAGTGATTGATTTGATTAAAAGTCTTTTGTCTTCCGCTTTGATAGAAATACCACCGATAATCTGCATTGATTCATTGACACTCGCAGAAAGTGATTTTAGACTCTCCATATTTCTTCCGTATTTTCTGAAAATCTCTTTTGCGTCTTCAACTTTTTTTGTCTCGATCTCTTTCGATGTTTTCGCATTCTGAGCGACAGCAAACACAGACGTCAACGGAGTCATATCAATTTTTGATAATTCTTCAAGAATTTGAGGAATTCGATCTGCAACATCGCTTTTATACAAACCGATCTTAGCGGATTCGGTCATGATTTCATTTTCGAATCCTTGAACTTCAGCCATAAATTGAATAAGTTCTTTCTGCGGATCAATGGTGACAATCTTTTCATTTGTACATATAAATTTGAAAGGCTTTCTGTCTTTACTGAATACTACTATCTCATACGTTTTTTTTGTAGAATCCCAACGATAATGAGTTCCGGGAACATCGGCAAAATAGTTTTTAAAATCATCCGGGTTAGATTTTTCGTCAAAGGCTAATACATTTGATGTCTTGATATCAGCTATAAGCGCAACAATTGCCTGAAGCCCTTCTTTCATAAGTTCTTTTTCATCTGTTGCAGAAACATTAATACCACCGGGCAACTTTCCATCATTACGTGTTTGATAAATATCTATCGCAACTTGAAGAGTTGCAAGAGTTTTTTCCGCATTATTCACTGCGGTCATATCATCGTTTTGCCACTTCGTCGGCAATGTAAATGAAAAGACAACCAACGCAAGCAATACCACAATAACGATATCCAGTATCAACAGGCTTATCCCCTTATTATTCATGAAAACCACCTCCGTATTTAGTCCTCACTATAGTAGCAGAAGAGCGTATCTTGTCAACTAAATTTCGCTATTTCTTTTAATTTTATCTTATAATATTCACGTATCGTAATGAGTTCACGGTAATAACGGTCGTTTTTAAAATCAGGAAATGTCCAGGTAAAGGGATACCATGTTCCTTTCTTGTACATAAGGGTCATATCAGCCCACACACCGTCTCCGATAAAGAGTTTATGACCTCCTTCTTTATACGAAAACAATACATATTTATAGGTATCAATATACCCGGCGTCAAGATTTACGGTCCTGTTGGTTGAAATGGAAAATTTTTTTTCAATATCGGTGCAAATATGTTTGATCGGTAGACATTCTTCCGGAGTTATCAATACTTTAAATGATAGAAAACAACGGTATAAACCCGGTCCCATTTCTGATGCATAATAATCAGTACTATCAAAAACAAAGGATTTACTTACGTAGTCGACATTTCCCCATATATGCGTACACTCTTCTAAGACGTTTTCAAAAACCGACTTATCACTAAATAAACAAGCTATTACAAGATTCACACGAGGCGATATCATTTTTTCAAGCTTTCAACTATATCACACGCATTTTTAATCATCTGTGGATTTATAGCAAAATATTCAGAAATAATCCCGATTGTATCTATTGAATGTTTAATGTTTTTTTTCTCTTCTCGTGTACTAATTCGAAAAAAATCTCTCTGAAAATAAACTTGCTCGTTACCGTTCGTTCGGTTAAGACATAACGCTCGCATTGAGTTTTGGCCAAAAGATCGTTTCCAGGCATTGATGAATATTTCATCGTTGGTAAATATTGAAGAGATCCTGTACCTTAATTTTATACCTGAGTGAAGTGTACTTGTATAGAGACAATATGAGTTATTTTCATGGGTCACATGCACATCATTAAGCGGTGTTTCGCAATGATACGGAAGCAAGGACAAATCAATCGGATATGAAATAAGATATCCGGGATCCGTAAGATACATACGACCACTTTCGTGAACAATCAGACCGCAATGACAATCACGTGCCATGCGCATATCAGCGAGAAAATATGAGACAGAAAAGCCGCAATGTTGTAACAACTGTTTCAGTAAATTCGTAAGAGAAAAACATGTCCCTCCCAGACCGTGGGTTCTATATTCTTCCCAAACCGTCGAAGGCATTCTCATTGAAGCATCAGGAGTACCATTTTCGGCAAAGGAAATGATCTTTGAAACATTTTCGTAAGGAAGTTTACTGAAAGCAGACAGGATAGCACTTAAAAGCGCCATCCTGTCTTGTAAATGAGACGGTAATATATGAAACGTTTCAAAAAACTCGTAAACAAACGACATCCATCACGCACCGGTGGACATGGTCAATATCGGTAAAAACATTGCAATAACTATAACACCCAATAATCCACCGATAAACACCATTACTAACGGCTCCAACATTGATGTCAAACCTTCAACGGCGTTATCGACTTCAACTTCATAAAAATCAGCGATCTTCGAAAGCATTTCTTCCAATGCACCTGATTTTTCTCCGGCACTGATCATATGGACGACCATCGGCGGAAAAACTCCTGTTTCAGCTAAGGGCTTTGATATTTCCGAACCGCCTGCAATACTTTGACGAGAACGTAATATTGCTTCTTCAATAACCAAATTACCTGAAGTGCGTGCAGTAATTTCCATTGCCTGGAGGATATCAACGCCGCTACTGATAAGAGTTCCTAATGTACGTGTAAAACGGGCAACAGCCGATTTACGAACAATATTACCGAAAATCGGGGCTTTTATTGCGACACCATCCAATATCTTCGCGCCGGCTGGGGTTTTTTTCCATATTGTGAAAACAACACCTATTGCAACCATTATCCCGATAATAATAAGGATGTGCCCTTTAACATAGTCACTGGTAGCAATCAATCCCGCAGTGAGGGCGGGAAGTTTTTGCCCCATATCCTCAAACATGGTTTTGAACTGAGGAATAACAAATGTCAGTAATCCGCCAACAATGATTATAGCTATAAAAAAAACTGCCGTAGGATACGCCATCGCAGATTTGACTTTCCCTCGCAACGCATCTGCTTTTTCCATATAAACCGACAGTCGGTCGAGAACATTGGTCAGCAAACCGCCTGCTTCTCCCGCCTCTACAAGACTGGAATATAATGCATTAAATACTTTTGGATGTTTACGCAATGAATCATTCAAAGGCTTTCCCGATTCAACATCAACCTTAACGGTAGAAATAATTGTTCGAAGCTTCGGATTTTCAACCTGTTGAGAAAGAATATTCAAGCATTCAACAAGTGGAATACCCGCATTAAGCATCGTAGAAAATTGACGTGTAAAAATAACCATATCTCTCGTCGTAACATTACCCATTCCGGGAATATTAACTTTAATATCTTGAGCCTTTTTAGAAAGACTTTGGATTTTTATATTTCGTCCGCTGAGTAATTGACGTGCCGATTCTTCATTTTGTGATTCTATCTCACCCTCAGTTTTTTTGGCACCGATCATGCCGACATATTTAAAAACAGGCATGTAAATCCTCCTCAACCTTCAGGTTTGTTAATTTTATTCATCAATTCTTCAGGAGCCGGAGAACGACGAACAGCTTCTTCATACGTAATATGACGCTGTGTATATAAATTATATAACATCGAGTTCATAGTATTCATACCGTATTTTTGACCTGTCTGCATGTGTGATACAATTTGTTGAATCTTATCCTCTCTGATAAGATTTCGAATAGCCGGAGAAGCAACCAATACTTCATAGGCCAGTACACGACCACCTCGTTGAGAGGGGATCAATTGTTGCGACATAACTCCTTCAAGAACAAAGGATAATTGAGTACGGACTTGTTGTTTTTCATCACCGGGGAATATATCCACAATACGAGAAATTGTCTGCGCGGCTGAATTCGTATGTAGACTTGCGAGACATAAATGCCCGGTCTCTGCAATTTTTAGGGCGATCCGCATGGATTCCTGATCACGCAACTCACCGATAAGAATAACATCGGGATCTTGGCGCAATACATGACGCAACGCAATATCAAACGACTCGGTGTCGGTTCCCACTTCACGCTGATTTACCAGACAATTTTTATGTTTATGAATAAATTCTATAGGATCTTCTATGGTGACGATATGATCCGTTCGTGTTTCGTTAATATAATCAAGCATAGCGGCGAGCGTGGTTGATTTACCCGAACCGGTGGGACCGGTCACTAAAACAAGTCCGTTAGGACGATTCGCTAAATCTTTCACTACAGCGGGTAAACCGAGGTCATCAAAGGTCTTTATATCAAATGGAATCGTACGAACGGCCATAGCGATCGCGCCACGTTGACGAAACACGTTCCCCCTGAAACGAGAAACTCCTTTCACACTGAACGAAAAGTCAAGTTCGTTGTGCTCTTCAAATGTTTTTTTCTGTGAATCGGTAAGAATGCTATATACCAGTGCTTGCGTATGTTGCGGTGACAGACTCGGCATATTGGTAAGCGCAACCAATTTTCCATCAACGCGAACAACCGGCGGTTTACCAACGGTT
This sequence comes from uncultured bacterium, assembly GCA_964423645.1. Classification (GTDB taxonomy): domain Bacteria; phylum Macinerneyibacteriota; class Macinerneyibacteria; order Macinerneyibacteriales; family CAYRFE01; genus CAYRFE01. The sequence goes on from CAYRFE010000012.1 coordinate 25,135, forward strand.
ATATGAAGATCTGAAGCACCTTTTTGTTTCATTATCTGAAACAATTCAGTGATATTGATTTTCGTCGACTGACCTGAAACAGTATCATCTCCTGATGGTTTATTGACATTCAGATTCAGTCTCGTACCACCCATTGATGCATCGTTAATATCAGGCATACATCCTCCCCGGATTAATCTTCAAAGGTCGTATCGACCACTTGTTCAAAACTCGTTACCCCTTGTTTGAATTTTAAAACTGCACTTTCACGAAGGGTTCTCATCGGTGTGATCGTCGTTTTACCGTCTCTTTCAAGTTGCGGTTTACGCGCAATTTCCTTAATGTCAATAGATGACCCGCGTTCCAATATAACTCTTCTGATTGCCTCGGTAATATACATGACCTCATAAATACCGACTCGTCCTTTGTAACCGGTATTATTACATTCCGCGCACCCGCGTTTTTTATAGAATTTATATTTGTGAAGTTCATCTTTGGAGATTGCAAACGCACGTAATTCGGCTTCAGGCGGTGCATACTCTTCCTTACATTTTGAACACAACCGACGCATAAGGCGTTGTGCAAGAATAAGCACCACTGATGACGCGATCATAAATGGTTCAATACCCATATTCGCCAAACGACTTATAGTGGACGGAGCATCGTTTGTATGCAATGTGCTTAATAATAAGTGACCGGTCAATGCGGCTTTTATCGCGATTTCCGCTGTTTCAAAATCACGAATTTCTCCAACAAGAATAATATCAGGATCTTGACGTAAAAAAGAACGAAGCGCGGCCGCAAATGTCAACCCCACATCAGATCGTACCAATACCTGGTTAACGCCCGGCATATTAAACTCGACAGGGTCTTCAGCAGTCATAATATTAACGTCAACAGAATTCAATGCACTGACAGCAGAATAAAGTGTGTTTGTTTTTCCTGATCCTGTAGGCCCGGTGACCAACACCATTCCGTAGGGAGATTCAACAGCTTTTTTAAATTTATCAAGATCGTCCTGTTCAAAACCCAACTGAGTCATATCAAGACGTAAGTTGTCCTTATCAAGAATACGCATAACAACTTTTTCACCAAAAATGGTCGGAAGAATAGATACACGAAGATCGACCGCCTTTTTAGGACTCACGCGCAATCTGGTCGGTCCGTCTTGCGGTAAACGCCGCTCGGCGATATCCAAATTTGACATGATTTTTATACGCGATACTATTGCATTCTGAAGACTTTTTTTAGGTTCCAATACTTGTTGCAATTGTCCGTCAACTCGAAATCGAACACGCAATGTTTTTTCATACGGCTCGATGTGAATGTCACTTGCGCGTTGTGCAACCGCAGTACCGATGATTGAGTTTACCAACTTAACGATCGGCTCATCCTCAGCCTGATTCTTCATTTCCATCTCGTTGATATCTTCTTCGGTATTTACTATTTCAAACTCTGCAAGGTTCACATCATCACCGAGTGACTTGGTCATTTCCTCGGCGCTTGATCCTGAACTACCATAATATTTATCAATGGCACGCATAATAGATGTCTCAGCAGAGACTACCGCTTCAACATTATATCCTGTGCGAAATTTAATGTCATCGATTGCCAACACGTTTGTCGGATTTGACATTGCAAGCGTAATGGTATACCCCATTCGATGCAACGGTATAACTTTATATTTACGAGCGATATCCTCAGGAATAACCGAAAGAACTTTCGCATCAATTTCAAAATGCGATAAGTCGACCGACGCGACCCCCAATTGTTTTCCCAGCGCATTTGTAAGATCCGTCTCACTGACAAAACCAAGTTTGACTAGAATAGTACCGAGGCTGTCTTTTGTCTTTTTTTGTTCATCCAGGGCCTTTTTAAGTTGAGATTCATCAACTAACCCTTCTGTAATCAACAACTCTCCAATTTTATTACTCATTTTTCTATCCCCCTCGGGTACTGATGTAATATCAAGAGGGAATTTTTAGAAAAATTCCCTCTTCATGTATGTATATTACACTAAACTGTATCCCTTTTCAAGGGCTTTATGATTTATTTCAAGAAGATTTTGGCGACGCGCGGATAAAACTTTTTTCAACGCATCTTTAATGATAGAAATATCAACGATACCTGTTTTTTTAGCAAAAGCACCAAGCATAACCATATTTGCGAATTGCACATCACCGATTTCTTCGGCAATATGATTGACATCAAGATATACGGCGTCAACGTCAGTACGAGTGAGTTTTCGTTTCACGATCGAACTGTTCACAAGTACAATCGCTCCTTTTTCAAACATCGGTTCGAATTTATCAAGCGAAGGTTCATTCATGATTATCGCTGATGTCGGTTCGGTAACAATAGGAACCGCAATTATTTCATCCGACACACACACGCTGCAATTCGCGGTACCGCCACGTTGTTCAACTCCGTAAGCAGGTATCCAAGAAACCTCTTTCCCCGCAAACAATGCCGCATAACTCAAGAGGCGTCCCATAACCATAATTCCCTGTCCACCAAATCCTGCCATAATTATTCTGTGTTCCATCTATATCCTCCTTACTGAGCGTCGATGTCTTTTTTGACGCCGAGCGGATAATATGGTTCCATATTATTTTTTAGCCATTCTTGAGCTTCAAGCGGGCTCAACCCCCAGTTGGTCGGGCAAGTCGACAATAATTCGACCATTGAAAAACCTTTACCGTCCAATTGATTTTGGAAAGCCTTCTTGATCATCGCCTTTGCTTCACGCACATGCTTGGGATCATAAAGAGCTCCACGTGACATATATGCAACACCTGCGGCATTGGATAAAATTTCAGATACACGCATGGGATTACCATGTATTTTTGCGTCACGTCCGAATGGGGATGTCGTTGTCTTTTGTCCGATCAATGTTGTCGGTGCCATTTGACCACCGGTCATACCATAAATCGCGTTATTGATAAAAATCGTCGTAATATTAAATCCGCGATTTGCCAAATGTAAAATTTCTGCCGCACCGATAGACGCAAGATCGCCATCGCCTTGATACGTGAAAACCACTTTATCTGGTTGGGTTAATTTTAATCCGGTCGCCACTGCCGGCGCACGTCCGTGCGGTGCTTCGGAAAAATCAACATTAAAATAATTATATGCCAACGCGGCACATCCCACCGGTGCAACACCGATTGTACGATCTTGAATCCCAAGTTCATCAATAACCTCAGCGATCAAACGATGTGCGATACCATGATGGCATCCCGGGCAATAAATAGTAGCATTATCTGATAAACTTACCGGTTTTTTATATATAACAGCCATTCTATTCACCTCTCTTACAGTATGGTGTTTACTTTTTCGACAACGTCTTTGACGGTGGGAATCCATCCGCCTGCACGCCCGAGGAAATGCACATCAGCTTTTCCTGCTACACCTATTTTTACATCATCAATCATCTGACCGATATTCATTTCAACCGTAAGGAAGTGTTTTGTTTTTGAGGCTCTTTTGTTTATAATTTCATACGGATACGGCCATACGGTGATCGGACGAATCAGTCCGACCTTTTTACCCGCTTCACGTAACCGACGAACCGCTCCGATACATGCACGCGATGACGAACCATACGCAACTAAAATAAGATCGGCATCTTCTGTCATCATTTCTTCAAAGCGAACTTCTTTTTTTTCAATCTCTGTATACATTAATGCAAGTTCATCATTAAGCTCCATGAGGCCTGTTCCGCCAAGAATAAGCGACTTAACAATGTTACTTTTTCTTCCCTTTGCACCTGTCAACGCCCATGACTTTGACGGAAGGTCAGCAGTGGCTCTCGGTTGTTTAAATTCAACCGGTTCCATCATTTGCCCCAACATGCCATCTGCAAGCACCATCGTCGGCATACGATATTTATCAGCTAAATAGAACGCTTCCATAACCGAATCTGCCATTTCCTGCACTGAATAAGGCGCAAAAACAATTAATCTATAATCACCGTTTCCGCCGCCACGGGTTGATTGATAATAATCGCCTTGTGCGGGTGAAATATTACCAAGTCCCGGACCGCCGCGTTGTACATTAACGATAACCGATGGAAGTCGCGCTCCGGCAAGGTATGAGATACCTTCCTGCTTCAAACTCACTCCCGGGGATGACGACGATGTCATGGCACGTTTCCCTGCTCCGGCAGCACCAAACACCATATTGATTGCGGCAACTTCACTCTCGGATTGTAAAAATACGCGTTTTTCTTCCAGCATACGTTTTGACATATATGCGGTCAACTCATTCTGCGGAGTGATCGGATATCCAAAATACGCATCGCACCCTGCAATAATTGCTGCTTCACCAAGTGCTTCATTGCCCTTCATTAATACTTTTTCGCCCATACAGCCTCCTTAATCCCTATGCACTTCAATAACAACATCAGGACACATCATTGCACAATTTGCACAACCGATACACTTATCAGGTTCTTTGCAGACTGCATAATGATATCCCTTTGCGTTAAAATTCTCTTCATCAATTGCCAAAATATGCACTGGACAGGCATTCACACACAAACCGCATCCTTTGCACAACTCAGTCGAAAAAATCACTTTTCCCTTAGGCATACCCGCTACACCTCCTACCGTATTTCCCCGTAGCCATCTTCCCACGGCGTTTTATAAAACAACTCTAGTCTCATTACATCCCCGTCAAAAAGCGATGCACAATTATGTGCAATCGCATCAGTATAGATTGTCTCCGGAATAGTCACAGTTCTGCACGGAATCGAGAGAATCTCTGCCGCTCGAAGCGATATTTCCAATCCCTTCAAGATCATTTTTTCATCAGTGAATTGCTTCAAATGTGTATTTGATATAATTGCCGATGGGCGTAAACCGCTCATTCTTTGAATCATTTCAGCCATTGTAACAATACCGTCTGCAGAATGCGTGAACGGACGATTCGTATTTGCCACCATGAACACTTCATAATCAGCGCTTTTTAATAGTTTCAAACGTATGCTTCCCAAGGGAATTGTTCCGACATCATCTCCACCCATATCAAGAATTAATTGTGCATCATGTCTGTCAATATATGCAGCAATTTCACCGGTGAGATACGGAAGATCAACACTGTCGATTGATGAGTCCGGGGCAATAAGATGCACCCCGTGGTGATCAAATAAAGGTTTCTGTTGACGGCTTCGAAAATACGGATTGACGACATCCATGTCAGCGAGAGCAACATGCGGATAGGTATTTCGCATCTGTAACGCAAAATTAGTGGCAACCTCTGTTTTTCCGCTTCCGTAATAGCCTGAAAAGATAAATATGCGTTTTTCCACCATCTTGTCCTTTCAAGTGATACCTTAAAGCAACAAGTCCTTATTGTCAACCGAAAAGCACGAAATAATACTCTTCGTTCTCCGAAGATTTATGCGATGAGTGCGATTATTCTTTTCGGCAAAATCAAACTTTTTAAAAACGGTACTCATACAAAATTTCACAACACGTGAATGTTTGTACGGAAAACATATGTTTCATAAATAGCCTTGACTTGCACTGCATTTCATATATAGTAACAACGATAATATGTTTGTTAAATTCACATTTAAGGAGGTTTTTTATGCCAAAAACAGCACTGGTACTCAGTGGCGGCGGCGCTAAAGGCGCATTTCAATTCGGTGCGCTCAAATATATCGAAGAGATAGTTAAACCCCAAAGACCTGATTTTGATTACTCAATTATTGCAGGAGTTTCAGTGGGCGCACTCAACGGCGGAATGGTTGCCATGAAAAAATATGAAGCGATGAAAATATTATGGAATACCATTTCAGATGACAAGGTTTACAGTGGAAATTCAACACTTGCGATCATATGGCGTATACTAACCGGCCACAAATCAGCACTCAATAATGCACCGCTCACAAAGATACTTGCCGAACATTTTCACCTTGCGGATGTGTGTCCTCAGTATTCCTACAGACTTGGTATTGTATCCCTCCTCAGTGGGGATTATGTGTCATTAACCCCGTCGCAATTTACTAGTGACAAAGAATTTCAAAAAGCTGTCTTGGCATCAACATCAATCCCGGTCATATGGGAACCGGTATCGACATTACGCTTAGCCGACGGACTGGAATACCGAGGTAATGTTGACGGAGGTCTTCGAAATGTAAGCCCGCTCGGCGATGTAATTGATGAAAATCCGGATCTCATTGTAATTATCAATTGTAGCGCTCCCCAATTGAGTTATGATATGCGCGCAGGTGACTCATTATTAAAAATAGCAAAACGTTCTCTTTCAGATATTACGATCAATCAAATATTTAATGAAGATGTCGAACAATTCCTAACAGTAAACGATCTCGTATTACAAGCAAAAAAACAAGGAGCAAAGTTAAAGAAAAAAGACGGTACAAAATACAAGCATTTTCAATCCATCGTCATTCAGCCGAACAAAGATATGGGCGATACGTTGGATTTTTCTCAAAGCACTGTTCAGACACGCATTATAGCGGGTTTCAATGCAGCCAAAGATGCATTTGAAAAATTTGGTGCGATATGATACTATAGCGAATACTTGGTAAACTACCATTATTGTTACACTCCATAGTATGCAAAAAACGGATTTTGCATCAGTCTTTTCACATAGTGATTATATCGCTGTATTGCGTGATCATTCGAGAGAAATAAATTCTCTTCTATGAGTTCTTAATATAGGATAAAAATATCATTATAAATTTATTTAAACTTTTCACTACCGATTGTAAAAAAAACCTCCCGAAAAATACGGGAGGTTTAAGAAGATATCGAGTATTATTTGTTATCACAGGCTTCAGTTTTACTTTTTTTCTCACAGTCCATTGATTTTTTCCTATCATGGTTACCGGAATCTTGCATGTTCATATGCTTCAATCTCTGCTCCGGCGTAAGTAATTTCATGATCTCCACCATCTGCGCTTTTTTGTGCTTCCACATCTCATTTTTCACATCATGAATCTTATCATAAATTTTCGACACATTATTCCAATCAGGAGATTTTTTCATCAATTCTTCTTTGAGATCAAGCATCAAACGTTCTTTTTTCAATTCAAGTGCGCGCATTTCCGTCGCATGTGCGTCGTGAATTTTCATCATTTTTTCATGTTTTTCATTCTTCACGGACTCATTACCTTTTTGCTGATGACCTTCATGCTGTGCAAATACTCCTGCAAAAAACATAACTATAACGGCAAACAACACAATACTTTTTCTCATAAATCCTCCTTAGTTATTACGGCATCATTTTCCGTATGGTTTTCAACAACTCATCTATAACGGCATCGTTCCCGCTTCGTATCTGCTCGATCACACAACTTTTCATGTGCGCTTCGAGCAGTTTGTTTTTTACTCCGTTCAACGCTTCATGTACCGACGTCATCTGATTAAGAACCTCATCACAATACACATCATTCGCAATCATTTTTGCAATCCCTCTAACCTGACCTTCAATGCGAGCAAGACGCGTCAGCATTTCATTTTTCATCACATCAGTATGGTGGGCACAACGTTCTCCGTGTTCATTTTCACTTACCATATACCCATACCCCCTATCTCTAATTTGAGTATACTGCATCAGTGATTTTTGTCAAGTATCGTTACGTAACTTTTTTCTTGCTGAGCCACATACATCGCTCTATAGTATGTAGTAAGCAGATACAAAGGAGGTATGTATGTCCGACTGCCCGAAAACAAACGAAAATCTCGATCACTGCACATGCACGTATGAACCCTGCTCGCGGAAAGGTCACTGCTGTGAGTGCGTCGCATTTCATCGTAAAAACGGAGAGCTGCCGGGGTGTTTTTTCTCAAAGGCTGCAGAACGCACATACGATCGCTCAATAAAGGCGTTTATACGCGACAGAACATAAATTAAAAAAAAACCTTTTCAAAACTATCATTTTTTTAACTTTGTGCCCGCCCCATGCTTCGACTTAGCTCAGCACAAGCCCCCTCCCGCATCTCGGAACAATTGCTTCGCAATCACTCGGTGACCGTCGGGAGGGGCTTACATTGCTATATAATGGGGACTCCGTCCCCACACCCCTTTTTAGAAAATAAAGTTTCTTTGGAAATTTTGAATTTTGCAAAGGTCTTACTTAGTCTCTTTAAAAACAATCCCCGCATACGACACGAACGACTGTGCTCCGCCTCGCGGATACATATCATAACTTGTTGTATAGTCAATTACTACCGGTTCTGTGTCATGAAATAGTGCCGTCAACAATGCAATACCTCCGGCACCGCATGCCGAGTCATGTGAGAGTGCATACTCCAATAATTCTTTCGACTTTTTCTGATAGACAAGTTCCAAAAACGCAGGGTCTTTTTCCTCTTTTACCCACTGCAATGCCTCATCACCGACACCGTGTGATAAATTACCGTAGTTGTATCCGTAATGGGTAAGATCGGAAGAAGCAATAAATACACAATCGCCATTTTCACGCATTGCACGAAAAAGATCCGCATAGTCGGTAATATTCCATTCATCATTCATGGGCACTGAGACAGGTATGATCCTCAGATCGGGATTGATATGTAACAACATCGGCACTATCACTTCAAGCGAATGTTCATGGATATGCACTAAGTGATCTGTCGCACAAAGAGACGGTAATCGAAACTTCTTCACATATTCAGTATCAATAAGCACATTACCAAAAGGCGTTTCCCATTCTCCGTCGGGATACAGCGTCGGTTTTGCAATACCCCGCGTATGCACCGCACCGAATAATACCGCAGTACGTGCTGACGATAAAAGCCCCAATGATGCGAGTGTTGTATAGGCAGTCGGCCCGGAAAATACCCAGCCGGCATGAGGTACTATCGCTGCCCGAGAATACTCGGGTGTGATCTCCGAAGTGTGTGAATAATCATCGAGAACAGCACGTGCTTCGTCTGCCGTATTCGGATAAAATTGCCCGCCTACCCGCATCGGTCGAAACATAATGCCTCCTTAATCAAAAAGAACTTTCAGATCATCCCAACTCATATTTTGCATAAAGTATGCATCGCTGAAATCCAATGCATCAAATATGTTGCTTTTATCTTCTTGCATTTTTAAAATTTTCTCTTCTATTGTGCCCTCAGTGATGAATTTATACACATTCACGCTACGAGTTTGTCCCATCCTGTATGCACGATCGGTTGCTTGCCTTTCAACCATCGGATTCCACCATGGATCAAAATGTACAACGATATCTGCCCCGGTGATATTCAACCCGGTTCCTCCTGCTTTCAAGCTCACTAAAATAATAGGTACATTGGGATTGGCATTAAATCTATCAACTACCTCCAGACGATCGGTAGTTTTTCCATCAAGATACTCAAATTCAATTTCCTCTTTTCGTAAGAAGTCGCGAATGATGTGCAACATTTTTACAAACTGACTGAATAACAAAATTCGATGCCCGCCGTCAATCGACTCATACAATATTTCTCGTAACAGATCCATTTTTGCCGACGCATCTTCATTCACCGCTAGTTCCGGATAAATCATACCGGGATGATTACAGATTTGACGCAACTTTACCAGCGCACTCAATATATGCATACGGCTTTTGACATATCCGTTTTTTTCAACAAGACCGAATATTTCAGTACGAAGTTGTCGCAAAATATTATTATACAACACTGATTGCTCTTCAGAAAGCGGCACGCTGCTGACCTGTTCTATTTTTGGAGGTAACTCGGTCAAAACCTCGGCCTTTGTTCTACGTAACATAAATGGTTTTATTTTGAGGTTCAATTCTTTAAGAGCTTCCGACCGACGTTCCCGTTCCATTTCTCTGTCATAAAATTCGATAAAATGCTTTCGAGATCCCAAATATCCCGGCATGATAAAATCGAAAATCGACCACAATTCTCGTATAGAATTTTCCATCGGCGTGCCGGTTAACACTAAACGAAATTGTGCATTTAAAGCCTTCACGCTTTTTGCGATCTTCGTTTGGTAATTCTTTATATGTTGAGCTTCATCCAAGACAGCATAATAGAACCCAAGTTTCTCATATAGGTCGATATCATTACGCAACAACGAATATGACGTGATGAATAACCTGCACTTCCCGTAACGACGAATCAATTCTTCACGTGTGGCACGATTACCTTCAACAACGACGACAGACATGGTTGGAATGAATTTGCGTATTTCCTTATGCCAGTTGTGCATGAGAGATTTAGGACATACTACAATTGAGGGGGTTTTGACATCAATGCTCTTAAGAAGAGCCAAAGCTTGTACGGTTTTTCCAAGTCCCATATCATCAGCCAAAACACCTGACATTTTATAGCGATGTAAAAAATGCAACCAATTAAATCCTTCTTTTTGGTATTCTCTTAAAACGGTTTCTAACTCAGGGGGCACCGGCATTTTTTTAATACCGCGAATATTAACCATTTCTTCATATAATTCCATAAAAGGCAGATTACCATTTATTTCAACATCTTCAAATTGATGCACATAATGAATAAAATGCGGTAAAAAATACATTTTATTCGAATAAACCGAATCTTTTTTAAACTGAACATGAAATACTTGATTGACTTTGTCAAGAATGTCTTTTATCTCTTTTAAATTTATAATTTTTAAAATTTCAGTCGGACTAATGCGAACATACTCCTCTTCCTTGAGAATGGATTGTTTCAGAAGTTCCGGATCTATAGTAAGTTCCTCGTGTGTGTGACAATTGAGCTGCACTTCAAAAGTATCGTTATCAGAAGAAAGCGAGATGCTCAATACGGGCTTCACTTTAATGTTAAATATTCGGATCTTTCTGAAATTAGCAGTCAGTTTTTTACTCCACTCTGACGGAATTTTTTTATAGCCGGTAATTAAAAACTCAATGATATCGTCATTTTTACGAAGGACAAAAAATTCACCTTCCCACGTGAAATTGTATTGGAAAAAAAACAAAAAAAGCATTCGTTCTTTCTTGGGGTCTCGTTTAATGTAACAATAATCGTTATTGATGCGTTTGACAATGTAACGACCTTTTTTTGTAATATCATCATAAGTAAATTCCAAATCTCCATAAAAATATGTCGGCTTTACTTGAACAGTACCCTCGTTGTAATCAACAAAAAGTTCGATCGTTAAATTGTTATTCAAAACGCGCATCTTATATGAACGAGATGACCAGTTAAAATCAAGGTAACGATCCCAATAATTGAAAAAATTATCAATAAAATCATATAATTCATCACCGGTATATTTCTTACCGCGAGATAATAAGTCTGCCCATTGGGGTTGTTGATACACTGTCATCAGTCGACCAAGTTTATTCCCGTAACGATACCATTTTTCACCGTTGCAGGAAAATAAGCCGGGTCGTTTATTAATCGCGGGAAATACATGTATTGAGTCTTCGGTAATTGCTATTTCAAACTCCATTTGTTGCATTTTATCAATGACTGAAATAGCTTCTCCTGTGTCAAGATCATTTAAAAGCTCATAATCTATGAGATGTTCGAGTAACCCGCGCGCATATTCACCATGAAATACAAACGAGGTGTCGTGATATTTGCCAAATTTTAAAATATATTCAACAATCAGTCGATTACGATCATCGAGAATCGTACCCAAAAGCTCAACAGTCTCATCTTCAAAAAAATATTCGGCCGGAATACGACCGGAATAGGTTATGAATTCATTAAGATTCTCTTGCAACGTGCGCCACTGTACATCGTTTTTAATTCGAAGTACAATAAACATCTCTCCATTAGTGTTCTCAACACGCAAATGATAGGTATAACGTTCGTATTCCATTGTGTACATTCCGTAAAAACGGGTCATCTCCTTTTTTACAATCGCTTCGAGTATACAATATTAACCGTCGTATGCAAGCGAAAAATAATTCTTTTTTAGTATGTCTGAAGTTGTTTTATTCTTTCTTGTGCAGTGCGTTCATAGACAGTTCCCTTTCCGGATATCTTTATCACATGACTGTATATTTCGATTGCTTTATCGTTATTACCCAATGCTTCATATGCTTTCCCTGCTTGGAAAAGTGAGGTGATCATCCATTGATACTCTTTTTCGTTATGCGTCTTGATATATTTTACTTTTAAAAACTCACGTATTGCATTTTGATAATCTTCCATACCAAAATAACAATCCCCGATATGGTATTGTATCTCAAGTCTAAACGTTTCAGGAGCTTTTTCAGAGATATCAAATAGCAATTTCAGCGCTGAATTATACTGCCGTTCATCAATGAAAGTATAAATATTACTTAAATAGGCGTCATAAAAAAGAGAATGTCCGGCATGATTTTTTACGATAATTTCAAACATTGTATGTGCATCCGTAAATTTCCCTGCTTTTTTATATACAATTCCAAGACTATACGCGATTTCCGGTGACGGCTTGATATCATATCCTCGCTTCATTACATCTGCTGCCTTTTCGTATTCCTCTTGTATAAAATATACATTTCCCAGTGACAATAATGCATCAGCTCTAATATCTGACGCGGGATACTTTTCAAGAAGCTGTAAAAACGCTTTCTCAGCCTCACTGAATTTCTTTTCGGTAATCAGAATATTCGCCTGCACAAATAAAGCGTGTGGGTGCCATGGGCTTTGTTGGTAATCTTTCACTACGGTGTCGATATATGAACGTGCCCGCTTAACGTCTTTTGCGGTAAGGTAATAATACTGCGCGAAATAGTAGAATATTTCTGCCTTATACCCGTCTAAGGTCTTTCCGGATGCAGCGTAAAGTTGCTGTGCTTCACCTGCTTTTTGCAGCTTTAAGAGTGCGATGATTCTTCGACTGCGGCTATATGCACCTTGGTCTGAAAAAAATGATTGTATCTTGTTCCATTCATTCCGCTCAACATAAAAATCATACAGCATTTTTCGTGCATCATCATTCTTCACACCTTGAAGCAATGGTTCCCCCTTAGAAAACTCTCCGATACGGATATAGTATAATCCTTTTAGCGTACGAATTTTTTCAGAATCCTTACTGTCAAATCGCGCCAATTCAGATCGTAAAACATCAATTTTCCCAAGTTCAAAAAGTGACTCGGCATACGGTAACAGCACGTCATACTCCCGATACAGATCGGGACGTCGTTTCAACACATTTGACGCATAGAATAATGAATCGGAATAATTCTTTTTTCTATTATATATACCCGCAAGGGTAATACTTGCTTTAATCCGCAAAGTAAATCGATTTTTCAACCGAGGTAACACTTGTAACGCAGCGGCATCATTCCCTGTATTCACAAGGGCTTCAGCATAATAAAAACCCGCCAGATCGTGTGCAATAAACGTTGATTCATTATACGCTTTTTCAAGATACACTTCAGCATTACCATAATTAGCACGAAAATATTCTTGTAGACCGAGAACAAATCCTTTACAAATTTCATCGGAAAACGTCTCGGGAAATTGCATATCAAGAATCTTTTTTTCTTGCCCCGAAGCGCTCAGATAAACGATGTATTGAACCACAAAGTCAGTATCAAGAAGTAACGGAAACTGTGCAATAAAAAATTGATAGTCATCCGCAGTGCTGTTATCCGTAACATCCTGATATACTAAGTAATCCCTATATATCCGTGAAAGCATTTCACGAGTTTCATCATTATTATGGGTACGAATAAAATCTTTTACCGCAGTTCGTGACACCGTAAGAGCGTTAAAAACACCTGCACGATAATATTTTTCATCCTTTATCCCGCGTCGTTCATAATAGGAAAAGGCTTTATCATATTGTTTCATCTCAGCATAAATATCGCCCATCCTCTCATGAAGATTGACAATACCCGATTCGGCATCATATTCTTGCAAGAGTTTTTCAAGTCGATCCAAACCATCCTTTTTGTCGACTACGACATATTTTTGAAGAAAAAGTATCCGTTTACGGGCACTGTCAGCGTATTCAGATGCCTCATAGGTTGCGATAACTCTCTCATACGCACGAAATGCATCCGTAAATCGTTCGGCTTTTTCTGCATATAATCCGGAATAATACAATGCTTGGTCCCCATAGTTATCATCAAATGCAATTTCATTAAGTGTCGCGACAGCCTTATCGTAATCCTTAACGTCATCACCATAAATGCGTCCTGCAGTATAGACCATATACGAAACCAGAAGGTCTGAGGGATACGTTCGAATATAAAAAATTACCGTTTCTATTGCATCCTTAAATGCCCCTTCACTCCGTAAGTATTCAATCTTTTCTTGTATAAGCGATTGTGCCGATTCGGTTTTTGAATACTTTTTATAATGTTCAAAAAGTGCGTCATATAGTGATGACACCTTCACAACATTCTTCTTGCTCTTATAATACTCCAATGCATCCCCAACAACCGCCTCAAAATACGGCGACCCCGCATACGTTGTGAAAAAATATTCTCGTTGTTGTACTGCATCATCGATTTTTTTCATTGCAATCAATACATCAATTTTTCTCTTAACAGCTTCAGCTGCTTCAAGTGCGTTTGGATTAATGGCAATTATTTGATTATACAACTGAAGTGCCCGATCAAGCTGTTGGGCTGAGCGGGCGAGTTCTGCTTTTCGATGTAATGCTTTTAACGCATAAACAGATTGAGGAAATCGAGCAATTAATTTATCAAATGCATTTTGTGCATCGGTGTTTTTCCCCAAATTATATGCAGTATCTCCGGAATACCATAAGTATTCACCATTTTCGAAATCCTCGGCAGTTAAGCGCGACAGATAAAACGAAGCTTTGGTAAATTCATTTTGGTCATAATGTATATAAATTAATCTTTTATATATTCGTTTCAGCTGTGCGTTATCTGAAGACGACGATAACGCTTTTTGTAACATGGAGAAATATCCTTTTGGGTCACCGTTTTCACGAATAATATCAGCTAAAAGTAATACTGCGTCGGTATAGAAAAGACTATCTTTATATGAGCCTTCGATTCTACGAAGAATTGTTTCGGCATTTTTTGTAACTTTTTCCTGATAAAATGCATGAGCACTGGCATACAATACATCACCGATAAAAGTGCTGTCAGGATATCTCGTCATAAAACGTTCACTTTCAGCAATAACACGTTTATACGACTGAGTGTAATGTAAGCTTAATATATAGCGATATATAGCTTTTTCAACGCGTCTGTCATGAGGATTATCATCAATAAAACGTTTATATTCATCTAAAGACAAATCATAATACTTATCATTAAATAACTTTTCCGCATAATCAAATCCGGAAAATGCACGTACAGTGTGACCCAATACACAAAATACCACGCAAACAATTAAGCTAGTTACTATTTTTTTCATCGGAAACCTCCTTCGACTTAGTCGAGAACGATATACATGAAACCGGACATGCGGGGATACAATCCAAACACCGTATGCATGCAGATGAATCCGGTGTTTTGTACACTTCGATATCCATTGGGCATACCTTTTTACATCTATCACATGATATGCAAATAGTTTTATCTACATTCATACGAAATAAACTGATTGTATTGAAAAGTCCCAAAACTAATCCCAATGGGCAAATATAACGACAAAATGGTCGAACAATGAAAATACTTGCTGCCAAGATAATAAGAAGGATTGTGATTTTACTCGCGTACAACCACCCGAGTTGATAGTCATTGAAAAAAGGTAACCACAACCCGCCCTGAAACATTCCTTGAGGGCATATGTATTTGCAAAATGTGGGGTTTTTTGTTAATAACGGCAGAATAACAGTAAAAATACCAAGCAATAGCCAAGGAATATAGTAGAAAAATCGAGATGGATTGTATTTTTTTCGAATAATACGCGCTAATACGTCTTGCACAAGACCGAATGGACACATATGACCACACACCCATCGACCGGAAATACTGCCTATTACCATAAGCGTACCGGCGACAATGAGCGAGAAATTATATTTAAAATATGCAATCATATGCTGTAATGTTCCTATCGGACATGACATGACCGCACCCGGACATGAGTAACAATTCAACACCGGCACACATATTTTTTTAAGTGTTCCTTGATAAATCGTCCCTGAATAAAATCCTTTCATATATGGATTTATGAGAATCGAAAAAAGAAATTGATGAATCATTCTTTTTTTCAAAAAGAGAAAAACGGCTCTCATGATGTCTATCCTATTCCGATACAACTGAGACATATATATATTGCGTTATTAAGAATTTGCACGGTCTCTTTGAAGTAAACACCAAGGATGATCATGACGATACCGACAAGCATAACAATGAATGCATTAATGCGTCGTTTATTCACCGCATATCCCCTTAACAACAGCAATCGAATCACGTGCTTGCGCGATATCATGAACACGTAAAATATTTGCACCATTCATAAGTGCTATGGTATGAGCACTGACAGTAGCCGCAAGTCGATCTGAAGGATTTTTTTTATTTGTGATAAGGCCTAAAAATGATTTCCTCGAAAGCCCCATTACAAGAGGAAATCCAATTGATGAAAATTCTCGGAGCCGACGGATTATTGTCGTATTATCGATAAGTCTTTTCCCAAAACCTATGCCGGGATCAAGCGCAATCGAGGCATGAATGATTCCTTCTTGTAACGCATAACTCGTTCGGTCTAAAAAATAAGAAAATATTTCCTGGATCACATCATCGTAATATGGATCTTTCTGCATTTCTTGTGGTGTCCCTTTACTGTGCATGAGTACAATTCCTGCTTGATGGCGCGCTATAACTGCTCCCATTGCCGCATCAAAGCGCAATCCCGAAATATCATTGATACAGTCGGCTCCTTCTTTGAGCATGGTATCGGCAATTCTACTTTTATACGTATCAATTGAAACCGGTATCGCGGGGGCTATCTTTTTTACACACGAAAAAGCGGGAAGAATTCGTTTAAGTTCTTCAGCTTCACCAACCGGATCACTACCGGGACGCGTAGATTCCGCACCTATGTCAATTATATCTACGCCTTCTTCAATCATATCGGTTACACGTTTTTCGATAGTTGACACATTCGTATACGCCCCGCCGTCATAAAATGAATCAGGGGTAACATTTAATATGCCCATAATTTTCGGCACGGTCAGATCAATATATTTAGTACCGCATTGCCATAAATGAGGACGAGAAAGCACGTCTTTAATATCACTACACAATGTTTTGAGGGAAAACGGTTGATGTTGTAAACGTGATGATAATTTTTCAATGTGTCGTTTTGTGATCAGTAAAATAACATCAGTTCTATCAGGTTTTCCGCTTATCGCACTGCGTGGAACAACGGCATCGGCACCGATCGATAGTAATTCTTGCTTCAAAATATTGGCGGCTTCGATCCTAATATCACTGAGCTTCACGCAGAGAATATCTTTCTTGTTCATAAAAACTTTTTCCGCATAAGGATCGATCCCAATTTTATGAATTTCATTACACCAATCGGATTGATTGGGATATAGTAATCGAATTTTCGAATGAATAGTCATTATCCTTTTAATTCCTTTTGACGCATACGATACCATTCCAGCCTTTTTTTCAATTTTCCATAGACGATTGTTCGTTCATTATCCGGTAAATGCCTGTATTTCTCCTCACATCTGTTATATCTCATTTCAAGCTTTGCTATTATTTCGGACAATTCTTGCTCGTTGTATACCCCTTCATCAACGACAAAGTTTTTTTTCCGTATGCGAGGGAAATTGCGTTGAGCATATTTCTTTCGCGTGAGTAAAATCCACGCAAGAGTCATTACAAATAATAACATCGGCACTATAAGCGCTGCCGCACGTTCCCATGTTGCTATGTTCTTCATAGTTGACGTATTGTATAAGTTATGAAGAATGATGTCAACAGTATTACGACTTTTGAATGGTGTTTTTTTACATTATTCTCATATTTTTTCACTGTGTTCCCGTAATAGATTGAAAAGATGCGCTTGAACTGATGTATACATGCTGTCATTCCATGCATACATACACCTTTTCTTTCCCAAAAACAGGCACAACTGTTGATAAAAACAGATGTGTCACAGTATCGCGAAATTCCGAAGAATATCGATACATACCCTCATGAAAATGTAAATTTGCAGTGATTACCGCTTTCTGAGGATCGCGTGAAATAGCACGATAAGTATCACGATTCATCCGTAAAAATCCAAGAGAAATATACAAAACACGCGAGGAATCAATTTCACGAACAATCCGCTCAAAAAGGTTCGTATAATCATCAACGCACCCTTCGTAAAAAATAACCGGATCAACATGCACGGACACTTGATAACCCCATTGCACAACATCTTTAATCGCATAAAAACGCATATCAAGCGTTGCGGTCCCCTTTTCATGAAGCGATATAACATGTTGCGGAGACAACGTCCATGCAGGCACTACCGTATGATGATTGTTAATTGTTCGCAGGTGCAAATAATTTTGTGACTTTGTGCGAAACTCACATCGAATTCGGGGGTATTGAATTAAATGCTCTGATACGAACTCACTCATTTTGGTGATTGTATCAAATGTAAGTGCATCACAAAAATCTCCGAAATAGATAATAATAGGTTGCGAATGCAAGGATGTATAAAGGGTAATTATTTGTGAGACAATCGCCTCTTTGTTTTCGAACAATACAATATCATCACTTCTGAAAAAACCTTGTAAATAACAATACGAACAATCAAACATACAATTGTATGCATTTACCGCAGAATAATGATGAATTGATTTTGCCCCGTACCCTTCAGGTTTTTTTTTCACACAGAGCCCTTTTTTTTGAGCGATAAAGATATTTCGAATTCCGTATTGTGTCTTATTCATAAAATAATGCAAATAATTTGTAATTGAAACAGGTTTTAAAAAAGAGAATCGTTCGTGGTACTGCGAGACGGAGAAATCTTCTTCAACCAACAGATACCCGTTATTTTTTTGTGATGAAGTTCTCAGTGAAATTTTCTGATTATTCTCGAATGAAAACAAATTTTGTCGTATCTGGGAATATATTTTTTGTCGACTTGAAAATGAAGAATGATGATGTACAAAATATTGAGACAACTGCAAGACAATATCATTCGCTTCAAAATCAAATTCAAGGGCCATGTATATTTCAAGCGACCATGGTACGGTAAATATTTTTTCCCATTCTTCACGATGTTCAAGAAAATACTCGGCGAATCCTTTTGTGATGCGAGTGTCAATGCTTGCACGAACATTTTCATTATAATCACTCACTTGTTTGATTAAAAGCACAGGAACAGAATTACGGTCGCCCCATTGACAGATAAAATACCCCTCCATGTCGATCAAAGTACCAAAATATTTCCATGCATCACAATTTCCTTCTGTAACGACCGGAACCGTGATAAGCGGTTGTGAATTCTTCATCTTTAGTCTGCACTGCTTTGGTGCTTGAAACGTTCGATTTGTATGCAAGTCATGATAAATGACCGATGAGACCGGGAAAATATTCCCAACCGAAAGCGAAACATCAAGTGATCCGGCGATACCCATATTAACAATCGCAATAAATTCATACGTCGCCTGTAATGTATACAACGAATGAAGAAGCGCAAAAAAACCATCACCATTATTTGAATAAATATACCAGTCGCATAAATCTGACGAATACTTCCAAAGACGTTTCGATTTTATGATTTGAAACGGCAGCTCAAGAAAATATTTCATTTCAAATGCATGCTCAAAGACCAACAATACTTTTGGAGTCTGTAAAATAGCAACGTCTTTCGTAGTGTGTGACATTATTCAACAGCAATAATAAAACGTTCGTATGCACTAACCGTTTTTTCTTTTGAATATCTGCTTATTTCACGCATTCTTTGAGCGTGTGTTAATTTTTCTTCTTTATCGGTTGAGTGAGTCTCGATAAATGCGTGCACACGATAAAATTCCGGTTCAATGAGTAATATTTCTTGTGCTTTTTTCATCGCAGCGGGAATATTACCTTCGCTTTCAAGAACGTTCATCATAAAGTAATGATAGCGCACATTGAAAGGCCAGTCTTTCAGTATGGTTTCAAGTTCAACATGTAAACGCATACGTATCTCAGGTTCCATAAGCTGTATCTCTTTTGCTTTGGTATTTTTTAAACGTGTTAAAAAATCAAAATAATGGAGAGATAATCGAAAACGAACATCACTGTCCATCGGCATTAATTTCTTATGCTTCGCATAATAGCGCTCAATCGCTGCGTAACGACCGTTCTGAGGAAAAGGCAATGTTGTTTGTGTTAAAAAATTCGTATATTGCTCAACATAAAAGGGATCATACGGTGTCAGCCGATGAGCATAGCGTAACAATTGATACACTTTCATTTGATCTTTTTCCTTCGTCGATCGCAGGTATAACGAATACGACAATATATGCAACGTACATACGTATGTTATAATAAAAAATATGATATTGGTATAGTATGGTTTAAAACGATAGTACCATGCATGATCATGTGTTCCAAAACTAATCAACACTGCAAAAAGCAATACAATCGAAAAACTTTTTTCGATATTATTGAATAATCCGGCGATCATAAAAAACGCGATAGGCAATCCATACATTCGTTTCTTGAGTGAGAAAAATAATCCGCTGAATAATAAAAAAGATCCTATAATACCCATTACCAGCAATCCTTCAAGATATGTGCTATGGGACATTCGAGGTGTTTTCGCAAATCGTGAATATTCGGTTTGTTCACCTTCAAAATATTTTTGTAATGTGACTTCTACTGTGCCGGGGCCAAATCCGATAAACGGATGTACCGTAAACATTCTGTATGCTGCATTATAAATTGAAACACGGGAGTATGCGAAAGGATCTTTTTTATCCTTTGTATACCGTTGGTATATTAATCCCGACAAAAGCAATACGGCTGACACTGCAGCAAGAATAAAATAACGTCGATCTATTAATTTCTTTTTATATATTAAATATGCCAAAAAAAATATGAGTATAACAATAGTCGTTCGAGAAAGAGTAAAATACAACCCGCTCACAACAAGAATTGTTGCACTTAAAAATATGATACTGTTTTTTTGAAAAATATTCTTTTCAAATACAAGAAAATAAAATGCCACAAGAAGCCACAATGCCACCCAATTGGGATTCACAAATGTCGATGCAGGACGCGGTATACGATATGCCATAAATTGAATTATAATAATAATACAGTGCACAATTGAAAACAGCAACAATATACTTATAAAATATTTTTGGTTAAATGTTATGTTTTTTATAATTATCATTGATACTATAGTGAATGCGAACATGATGACGTGGCTATTAATCGCATTATTATGATATGCGACAACAATTACACTTAAAACCGCCGCACATATCAGTAAATCAGATATCTGTAAGGTGATTCGCTTACGAAGAATAACATATAATGCCGATAAAATCGGAATAATGGAAATAACATACTCATTTTCGCCGCCTTGGAAAAATGTCGATAACATGACAATAATTACAAATACATACTCTGCGATTCTATATACCGGAAGTGATTTGATATATCTGATAGCACTATTTATCATTATATCTGTATTCCTCAAGTTCAATGGTTTTTAACCAAGCGGAATAATACAATCCTTTGTCATGCAATTCTTTTCGTTCATCTGCAAGCATTCTCAAATATCTTTTCGGCGGTATTTTTATAAAGAGTATTGCTACAGAAACATACAATAGGATTGCTACCCATGCAAACGTTCTTCTTCCATAGGTTATTTGCTCATCCGGCTCATTGATTGCATATAAAAGCCAAAACAATCCGCCTATTGAAGGGAAATAATAGACAATATCGATCATAAAATAACAACTCAGAACAACAAACATTGGAAAAAGAGGGGAAGCCCGTATTCTGTATAATGCAATCCCAAAAAACACAACCATGATAATACCGACTACCCCATGATCAGCCATACTTTGTAATGCAAAACTATGAGCATTATGAATAACATTCGCATCCTGTTGCTGATAACGAGGATAATGAAGATCAAAATTATTTTCACCTACACCGATAAGGGAATTATCGCTGTACATTTGAATTGCTGAACTATAATTTTGATACCGTTCTTGGAGTGACTTTTCCACCGAAGAAAATTCTCGTACAGAAAAAAACATTATTCCTGCAATAAGAACCAATAGCGAGCCTATTATCAGTTGCTTATATCTTTTTTTTGTAATAAGAATAATAACCGTGTACAAAACCATCAATCCAAAAGCAATAAATGTTTTTGTGAGTAACATCATCCCAAGATTACATAATGCAATAATGAAATAATAGAACTTATGTTCCTTTTTATAAAGGTACAATGCGATAAAAAATGCCGTTATACAAAAAGCTGCATAGGCATTTGGCAATTGGAATGTCGCAAATTGACGTCCGGATCCAAGAAGTGCTTTTACCGCACTGTCAGCATGTGTGTGCAAAATCATCGGAAATGCATAAATATTTTGATACAACACATAAAGCATAAGTACAAGGGAATAGACTACCAGTGTTTTATAGAAAAGAATCGGAAACGAATAATGCCTGAATATAACATATAAAAACAGATAAAACATATAATACAGATACATTTCATTCGATAAAAACAAATCTTTAGCATACATAATGGAGGTAAGCGGTAATATAAAGAACCAAAATAAACTACGAGTGCATGCGATTTTTTTAAATGAAAATATTACAAATATCCCGCTGAGCATAAGAATGTTTATAAAAAGCGAATCATTAATACCTGCTGCGTTGGTGCTAAAATCAAACCCGAAAAATAACATTATCGGAAAACCGACGAGTAGGGGTATAAATATAAGATATAAATATTTCATACCATATGATAAGCCTTTTTTCATGAAATAAAGACGGGGGGTATGTCCCCCCCGCGTATTTGATATATCATCGTTGATTAATTTGCCGCCGGCATGATAATATGTGGCGTTACAAAAATAATTATTTCTTCTGCCTCACGTTTGGTTTGTCTGTTTTTGAATAATAGTCCTAAGATCGGGATGTCTTTTAAAATCGGTACACCTGAAGACGAACTGGATTTATCCAAGCGAACAAGGCCTGCGATAACTGCTGTTTTCCCATCTTTTACTAACAGAGTTGTAGTTGCCGTATTTTTCGCAATAATCAAATTCACTCCCGAACCTGATGCATCACTGACCTCAGGTTTAATCTCCAGTATTACCTCATTACTTGCATTCACGGTAGCCTTCACATCAAGTTTTATACCCACATCGGTAAGTGTGGTCACGGTATTCCCTGCTTGATCAAGCTGAGTAATCGGCACAGACTTTCCGTTTTGGAGAGATGCGGTTAATCCGCTCATAGTCGTAACCGACGGATTGGCCATAACTTCGGCTTTACTTTCTTCAGCGAGCAAGGTGAGTTTCATATTGATGTCATACGTGTCCAATAACGTTGTTACGACATCAGTAGAAATACCTGTAGTTCCATATTGAATATTGGTTCCGTAATTCGGAGCACCGGTGGTAATAAAAGCTTGGTTGTTGGTTGCCTGCCAGCGAATACCCAGCGTCGTTGCTGCAGAGGTCGCAACACGAACAAATTTAGCCTCTATCATAACTTGCGGTATCGGTTTGTCAAGATACCTGATCATGTTGAGAGCTTCATTCAAACGCTCAGGACTGCCTGTGAGAATCAACGAATTGGTTCGCTTGTCAACGATTGGTTTCATAGACATCGTTTGTTCCAACAGTTTAGAAATATCATCTGCCGTTGAATAGGAAATTGGTATGATCCGTGTTTCTACAGGTCCTAAATCAACCATTTCTTTCTGCTTTTTAACCGCATCGACTTCTCTTTTAAATTCATCAACGGTTGCAACACGAATAATATTATCTCTAATCTCATATGCAAACCCGTTGGTTCTGAGAATAATATCTAATGCCGTTTCCCATGTAACATTAGAAAGTTCAAGCGTCACTAAACCTTTTACACTTTGAGACATAATAATATTATACCCGCTTTGTTTTGCGAGCCCCGTTAAAAGGACAGAAATATCTTGTTTCTGTACAGAAATATATTTAATGATATCTGAACGTTTTTCACGCATACTGGTATCGGAAGTTTGATTACCAAGCATATCAATATCCATAACAATGTCTTTGTCATCGCGATAAATCTTATATGAGATATTATTGTTTAAACGTATGTCAGAAATAACGTTATTCCCGCTTCTGCTGTTTGTTACTTCAACAACAGCCGCTTTACGTACAGGTATCGTAAGTAGTTTATCGCTGATTGCGGCATTGGTAAACGTAAGCTGGATTTTTTCTTCTTTGGGAAGTTGCTTTTCATCAAATCGAACCCATCCGTTTGTTTTAAAACGTAATGTTACACGATTATCCGTTTGTTCGCTGGTAACTTCCGTAATTTCAACGCGTTGCGCTTCAACTTCTTTATCAAGCGTGATAACCAAGCTGTTCTGGCCCTTTTCAATGTTTGCAGGAAATTCATTCATCAGATTGATAACAAGATTGATATCCTTTTCACCGATAGGCACAAGATTAATATTTTCAACGACATCTCCATCGCCGACAAACTGCTCTTTCCCTGTGATATTTTTGGCATTATATAACTCAACGGTCATCTTTTTCTTTTCTTCCTTCACCGTATAATTGAATGCTTCTTCAAATTCGATGAATACTTTCACCTTATTCGTACCATCCTTAACAATATCCACCATCTTTAACTGGGATGGTTTGCTAAGCGTCTCTGTAGATGCTGTCACGCTCGTCGGTGTCACATCGCTCAAACTGAAATGAATAACCAATGAGTTGGCTTTTTTGTCAACAAAATATTGATACCATTTATCCATCTGTACGACGACTCGTGAAATGTTTTTTTGAAACTGCGCAACTCGGATCTCTTGAATTCCGCCGATATTAACCTTCGTTGATTCATTTTTTTTATCAGTTGTGGTTGACTGAAAATCGATTATGAGACGTGCAGGGCCATCCATCTTTGTGATTGCATACTTCAACTGCCCCTCAACGGTAATCTCAACATCCAATCCGCCGGTAACCGGTGTATGGGTCACATTCTTCAAGACTGCCGCAGAAAGAGTCGTTACCGCACATGCGATACAAAGGACAGCACATGCTAAAAATTGTTTCATCTTATCCTCCTTATTCAGTAACTTTATGTAAAATAATATCGCGCGGTTGCCCTTCGGTTTTGATCACAAAACGTCGCAGTACAACCATCTCACGGGTTATAGACTCAACCTTTGCACCACCGATAACGCTCCCTATCTTCAATACGATTCCACGGCCGGAATCATCTTCCAGCATCGCAACAACTTCGTTCCCGTAATGAATGATTCCCCTGTAATTTAATTTTGAGAAATCGACATCTTCCGCATCAACAACACTTTGTTGGGTAGTGCTTCCGTCTTTTTCTTCGGGAGTAGCATACGGATTAATGAAAGGATCCCGTTTGTTATGGCTTTTATACTGATAGGTCTCTTTTTCCTTGACCACATCTTCAACATTACGTTCTTTCGGATCCTTCGCCGCATCTTTGGATACTACGGTTTTTTTCGTATCAATCTTTTTTTCCGTGACCGGGCTGTCTTGAGGTTTCTTCGTGGTTGTAACATTTTGGGTAGTAGTCACCGTTTTACCGGTGTCAGGTGTGGTTTTACCTGTCGTTTCGTTCTTCACGGTATCAGTTTTTTTAGAAGACTCTGGCTTCTCCGCCGGTTTTTTAACATCCGTTTTCGAAGTATCTTTTTTTGTAATATCAGTCTTCGTTGCATCTGTTGGTGTTTTACTCGACTGAGTGGTATCCGTCTTCGACGTAGTTGATTTTATCGGCTGTTCAATGGTCTGCTTTTGTGCATCCGTTGTCTTTTTCCCGTCAAGTGCCGGAGGTTGACTCTTTTTATATACTTGCTCTATCTTATCTTCAGCATCTTTCAAATCTTTGTCAGTAGGCTTTGACGATCCGCAGGAACTCAATACTACCATCACCGACATACAACACAATAAAAAAATACACCAACGTGTTCGGCGCATAATCCTCTCCTATTTCTTCTCGTTATAGATGTATGCCACCAAATTGAGCGAAGAGCTGATCGTATGTGTCTTTTTCGACGTCGTCGCAGATTGCACGCCCGAAATAGAAATATCCCCAACATTGATAATACGGGGCAATAAACTAAGATTTGATAAAAAATATCCCAGAGAATGAAAATTTCCTTTAAGGGATAAATCAATACGAAACTCCAGATAATCACCCTTCGGTTCAAGCTTTCCGGGTTTAAACGATTCTAAGGACAGATCCGCACTTTGCGACGCATACGTTACCTCGCGCAATAATTTGGGAATTTCCTGTTGAGTAGGTAAGAGTTTTTTGGCGATCTCTATGCGAGCGTTGTTATTTTCTATCTCTGCCTTGAGTTCCGCAACTTTTTTCTCTAACGCGACCAAACGCGAATATTCGGTTTTCTTTTGCGTCACCTCTGTTTCTAAACCCGCGATAACCGCGCCCTGTGGTTTGAGAAGCATATAGTAAAAAACAGCGATCAATCCTATAGCGAGAAAAACGGCGATTACAATCTTTTTATTCTTGGGATCGTTAATATCAAACTTTCCAGCCATTTCATCCCCCTATTTTTTTGTTTCCCTAAACGCAGGATTTATCAAGCATGTGATAGAAAACGAGGAAAAAGTCTTTTCATCCTTACCGCTTGAGATTTTTGCCTCGGTCACGCCCTCGATAGTCGCCTTATCAATAAAACCGGGAACTTCAAGGCTTTCCGCAAAATCAGAAATGATAAAATTATTTTTGCTTTTACCGCTAAGACTAAGGGTATTCCCTCTCAAACTCATTGATTCAAGCCACATATCTTCAGGAATTTTAAGCAGAAGCGTTTCCAACAATTGAGGCGTGAAGGTACGTCCCTTCTGCAAGCGATCAAGCACGGCAACCTTATTCTTAATATCTTTTAACTGTGCTTCAAGTGTCTTCGCTGTCGCATCGAGAGTTTTAAACTCCGGTTTATTTATCTTTTGCTCAAGATCATCTTTCTCTTTTGTAAGACTAGATATTTTTTGAAGATTTGCAAGATACATCATTCCAAGAAAAATCGCAAGACCGACGAATGCCAGTATCATTACGGTGCCAAGTATAGGCACCCTCGCCCGCTCCTTACGTTCTTCCTTCGGGAGCAGATTGATCTCTATCATATTACTTCACCTTCCTCATCGCAAGGCCGACAACAACCGTCAGCGCCGGACCTAATTGTTCCAAATCGCTCATTAATGCGGGAGGTGCCTTCATATACTTTACCGGATTGAACAATTCAATTTCAACACCCAGTAATGATGAAAGAGAATTTGACAGTCCCAGCGTTAACGCGCCGCCACCCGTTATGACGACACGATTAATAACAACCTGCGTGTTCATTTTCACATAATCTATCGAGCGCATTATTTCATTACCGATATTGGTGTTCACTTCATCTACAAAGGGACGAATATCGACATTCGCCGTTTCTTTGCCTAACTTCACTCTATCAGCCGTATCAAAATTCATGCCGAGTCCCTTTGCAATGGCATCGGTGTAATGACGACCGCCATAATTGATTTCACGAATAAACTTCGGAATACCATCCACCGTGATATTCAAGCTGGTTTTCTCAGAGCCTATATCGGCAAAAAGAACCGTCCCGCTCGTCGGAGCAACTAATGTTTCATATACGTTTTGAATAGCAAGGGCTGATGTATCGACAACCATCGGGCTCAAACCGAGACTTTTTAATAAATTAACGCGCGCATTAACAATCTCTCGCTTCGCCGCTACGATCAAAACATCTGTTTTGCCGGCGCTTTCTCCTAATATTGCATAATCAGAATAGATATCCGACGGTTCAAAAGGTATATAATTCGGAAGTTCCCACCCTAACGAGGCAACGACCTTATCTCTGCCGGTTGCATCTATCTGCACTGTTTTATTGATTAAATGACGACCTGATATAGGGATCGAAACATTTTTATTCTTTATTTTCCTATTTGCAAAAATACTGCTGATGGTCGACTCGATCAGATTGGCATCAATAATCTCACCCTCAACGATGCTTTCTCGAGAAAGCAGTCCGTAACCGAAATTTATAACTTCAACTCCTTTGGATGTAAGGCGAAGTTCCATGGCCTTGATGCTGTTCGCACCAATATCCAAGCCAACGAGCTGCTTCATAGTACCTCCTATTTTCCATTAGAATAGCATATTTCTGTAATATGTCAAGGTTTTATGTTATATAACTTTATTTTTCTTATCAAAGTATTTCTATGAATGCCTAATAATTGTGCGGCTTTTGAATGATTATTATGCGTGGTCAACAATGCTTTCTCTATGAGGGCTTTTTCTGATCCGTTCAACGTCTCATTGGTAACAGTTGAAAGAGTGAGCATATGAATAGGATCGACTGACCCGCTGATGACCACTTGTGTGATAATATTCTCGAGCTCACGAACGTTCCCTGGCCATGTATACTCATTCAAGATACGTAATTCCTCCGAAGAAAGCACAATTCTTTGTTTATACTTTCTATTAGATAATTCAAGGAAATACCTGCATAACGGCATAATATCATCGATTCTTTCGCGTAAAGGGGGGATAGTAAGAGGAAAAACATTCAACCGATAATAAAGGTCTTCTCTGAAATTCTTCTGCATTACTTCTTCAGATAAAATCCTATTGGTGGCTGCAATGATTCTTACATCAATAGACCGACTGGTCACTTCTCCAAGACGTGTGATCTCCTTCTCCTGCACAACGCGAAGCAATTTGACTTGTGCTGCTAACGATACCTCAGTGATCTCATCCAGAAAAATGGTTCCTCGATGAGCATATTCAAATTTACCTTTATAATCTTTATCTGCTCCGGTGAATGCACCTTTTTTATATCCGAACAATTCGGATTCAATAAGGTTTTCAGGCAATGCGGCACAAAACACTTTCACAAAAGGTTTTTGCGATCGTATACTTTCTCGATGAATTAAATCAGCTACCAACTCTTTACCTGTGCCGCTTTCGCCTTGGATCAATACGGTGGCATCAGAATGCGCTGCTTTTTTTGCCTTTTCAATGACATCTAACATCACGCGAGAGACGGCAATAAAATTTCTCGGGGTATTTTGCGCATTACCGAATCCCTCTATATCGGCTTCCAATTCTTCGGTATGTGCAATTTTCTTAAGGATCATCTCAAGCTCATCGTAATTGAGCGGTTTGGTAAGATAGTCGTACGCGCCGAGTTTCATTGCAAATACTGCATCTTGAGTATTTGAGAATGCCGTAAGCATAATCACTTTACACGGGAATGCGTTTTTTTGTATAAACTGTAATAAAAGCATTCCGTTGATTTTTTTTAACTTATAATCAGTTATAACAACATCATATGCACTTTTTTCAAGTAACGCCATGGCCGGCTCACCGTCATCGGTCTCAATGACCGAATGACCTGAACCTAACAGTAACTCTTTCATGTAGGTACGCTGTATCGGATCGTCCTCAACCAGAAGTATTTTCATGACGTATAAACCTCATCGATAGTGTAGTAAATCTCCCCTTCTCTGTAATCAATTCCATTGTAGCACCACCCATAGCCAAGAGCAAGCGAATGATATACATCCCGATTCCGGTCCCTTGTTCTTTCGTAGTATATCCGAGTTGAATAAGACGAATAAGCTGATCAGCATCAAATCCGTTCCCATTATCCGTAATATCCAGATAAACATGCTCATCACTCTGACGCAAAATAACCGTAAGCGTCAGAGAATCACGCCGTTCTTCAAGTGCGTTTTTTATAATATTATCACAGATGATCTTCAACTTCATCCGATCAAAATAAATAAGCGGAGAAATCGTCGCCTCAATCGAAAACCGCACATTGCTATCATTAAAAACTGTTTCCCAGTGCATCAGTAAATTTGTGGTAAACTGTGCTAATTCTATCGGTTCAGGCGTATACTCGATCAATAAACCCATATGTGACGCAACTGAATTGATGAATTGTAATTGATTGTCGATATCATCCCATTTCTTCTCTTCGGGGTACTTCTTTTCAAGCGTTTTTACGATCATAGCGATAACATTTAAAGGATTTTTAATCTCATGCGCAATGACAGAAGAAAGCGTTTTTAATGCAGTCTCATTGACCGCACACGCAGATTGCAATTCGTCCGCACGCTTCTGAATGATCAGAATACGATCATACCCGTTTTCGGTTTTCATCCCCACCAATACGAAATCTGCAAATACCGGCGTTCCGTCCATCGCGGAAAATGTTTGCGTAAAAAACAATCCGTTATTAAATTTCTCATCGTCAAGCATAGTATGCAGAAAGGGGAATATTTCATGTGCATGAAGTCCTTGAATAGTACCTCCGTAAAGAGATTCAAGTTTTTTATTGGAATGGCGTACAACACCATCTCCTTGGAGTACGGCAAACCCGACACCAAGATTATCGATCACATAATTTAAAACTTGCATGGTATTTTTCACGGTTGAAGACATATCATTGAAGTGATTAGCGAGCGTACGAATCTCAGCTATACCGTCTTCGGTGACATGCACATCATAATTCCCTTGTGTTATGAGCTTTGTTGAACGCGTAATAGCGGTGACGGGACGAATAAAGAATACATACGAAACGTAATACATACATCCGGTTATCGCGATAATTAATATATAAAAAGGAATTAAAAAACGCAAATACATCCCTGCGCGCAGATAGTCACTAAATGAGTATATAAACACGTAGCGACTTGCATTATCGGATCGTAAAAATAGCGTACGGTTGAATCGCAGAGGAGTACCCGATTTTAACCGGTCACGGATCGCAAACAAATCATAATAGGGAACTCCGATAAATCGTTCATTCGACTCATCATATACCGCACTTAAAAAATGCAATGCTACTAATTTTTTTAAAACAATTTCTTGTTTGTCACTGTCTTCTGTTGCAATAAAATCCGTGTAACGGATCAAGGAGTCCTCCATTTCATTATAGTACAATGAAAATAATAAATGATATGCAAGAAAACCGCTTATAATCGCTGAAGATAACAATAACGACGCCGCGATAAGAACAGTTTTTTTCATCTCAGAATACTCAGCTTTAACCGTGATGTGTGACCACTCCATGAAACTACACAAAAATATGTTCCCGTAGCAAGGTCAGAAACATCCAAAGTGATATAATTTTCTCCGCCGATCAATTGTCGTGATATGTTTTTTATTTTGTGCATTCGAGCAGAAAACAATGATATCTCAGCCGTTTCTCCTAACTCCGCCTTGACAAATACTGTTACCGTCGAAGACGATGAAGGATTTGGATAAACATATACATGTCCGTTATGTAACGGTGTCACTTCTCCGTCTACTTTTTTTGCAACATTCCCTGTTCTGAATGTTATAAAACCGGGAAATGAATAAAAAAGTGACGAATCATGATACAATAAGGTCTCTTCAGTGACGGTATCAATGACGGGTGTACCGACGTGCGTAAAGTACGTGGAACCCTCCTTGCTCCAGTCATATCGACTGATTGCATCGCCGACACTGAAAAGAAATAACCCGCCGTTATCACGCGCAATTGTCATAAAAGAAACATTTTTTAAAGGGAGTACCCTTTCCGCATATCCATTTGGCGTGTAAATGATAACGTTATCGTGAAACGAGGCAAATAACTCGGCGGTACCGTCACTGTCATAGTCAGCAAAGAAAAAATCTTTCGGCACATCAGACAATGTCAGAACGCGCTCGGGATGATCATTATTCATTTGATAGATATCGCCGCCATCACTGTAATAGAGCCGATCTTCATAGATACACAGCTGTTCGCCCAATCGGGTATCATGCAAATACCATGCATTACTCTTAAAATTGTACCATGAGCTCTCATGCAATATGCTACGTTCAGCTCCGGTATAACTCTGAGAAGCGATGGTTTGAAATGATTCACTCAGACATAACACATTGTTCTCCCCAAGAACATACCAATTCACACCTTCGCGTGTGATCGTCTGTGCTGCAAACGGAAAAACTGCAAGAGCGGTCGTGCAATCTGTCACTTGATACACCGCATGTGAAGTAAATATTAGTGTATCACGTATGTGTACTACTTGTTCATCGGCAGAAAAAGTGTGGATCTCTGCATTGTCTGAGAGGGCAGTCACAACACCGTTTTCAGTCACGAAAAAACCATTCCCGACATGTACACCCTCATTGAATGAGAAAGGGAAATAATCACGCCGTGTGTTTTCAATCGTGATCGTGGCGGTACGAGCAAGTATATCGGAATGGATATTTGACAGTACAATACCCGTACGTCGACCCGCGGCATCATTGGCAGAAGGATTTGTTTTGTCATTAAAACGGGTCCAGCGAAATTTCTTGAGCACACTGTCGCTAAAACAATCATACACATCGCCAATACTTCCGGTCTGTCCCCATGGTTTATCAAGATCATTGAAGCCGTCGGCTTCCTCAATATCGATGCCCTTTGAGACGCCGGATATCGGTGTCGCAGGAATTTGTTCAATGACATCATGACGAATATGATATACCATCACTCCCATGGGGGTGCATGTTTCTCGTATGACCATCTTTCCGCTTCCGTTCATCCCCAATTCAGTGACGCTATATCCGTTTTCAAAATATTTCTCTATACCGGTTCGTTCACGGTTTTCTATTAAGAAATATTCATTACTGTTCACGTGTATTTTCAATACCTGATTCCCTGTCCACATAGAGTTCGGCAAATCCGCCGCACTCGCATGAATAAGAAACGTTCCGTTTGCTGCAACTTCCGTAACAGATGCCCACCCCATCAAAATCTTGGTATATGCCGTGGGGTGCATAGGTGCAAAACCATTATAATTCCATAACCCATATGCCATGAGATCCCACAAGCCCAAACCGCTTGATTGTCCGTTCATATTGAACGTAAGCGGCATCCCCATCGCTTGTCCAAACGTAAAAGCCGCAGAACCCAAGAGACCTCGTTTTAGATTTCCCCGAGTTTGTGTCTCAGGTAAAATGATGACTGATTGTGGATTAAATGCACCGTATTGAAGCAATTGTCCCGTTTTTTCAAAATATTCCTCCGCAGTGAGAACCCCCGAAAGAATATCATTCGGTGTGGTCGAACTCATATCACTTTCTTCTCCGGCGCCTGCGTGAAGCACTACGATAAAATCATATTCACGATCGGCATACGCACCGGATGCAGCCAGTGCATCTTTGATGAGTCTGCTATAACCCGATGCAGTATCGTGAGGGTCATCATAATAGGACATAGCATGCGGCATCACGACAATTTCGGTCATAACTATATCATTAAGATCAAATAAATCATTGGATATTTCTCGAAAATAATCTCGTAATGAATACGTATGTACATTCGTGCCGTTTTCATATACATACTCCGGTTCAACGTCCGCATACGAAAAAATCGTAAAATAATCCATGTTTTTCGGATTTCGATCAGCTAATGTGCGCAAAATAAAGCGACCGTCCCCGTATGTCAATGGATCATTGTCTGCGGGGAATTCAGTACGAATAACCAGGACCGAATGATTCCCCAGCCATGCACGGGAAGAAATGTGCGATCCGTCCGATCCTACTATTTTCCCGTTGTTACCTACAAAGGGCGATGCCCACAAAGGAATTACTACCATACACCATAACAATATACTAATAGGTGACTTCATAGCGCTCCATTCTTTTTTTCAACTCTTCAATACTTAATCCCAAAATTCGGGCACTTCGTTCATGATTCCCCCCCGTAAGCATATAGACCCTCGAGAGAATTTCTTTTTCTTGCGAGGTGAGAAATGAATCAAGATTGATGTTTGTATGCATAAAATGAGCCTCATCATAATACAAATAACTGCCTTCGGTTAGAACCAACGTTCGTTCTATAAAATTACGTAATTCACGAATATTTCCCGGCCATGTATAAATGAGCATGTACTTTTCAAGATCATGGTGAAGCGTTTTCGTATCCATCCCGTATTGATTACACAAAAAAGAAATGAAGTAATGTGCGAGCGGAATGATATCTTTTTTACGCTCTCGTAACGGGGGTATGGTCATTTCCACAACATTGATACGATAATACAGATCTTCGCGAAATACTCCTTGCGATACGAGCAAAGGAATATGCGTATTAGTTGCAGTGATTAATCGAAAATCAGCCTCGATGGACATTTTACCGCCAAGTCGTTGAATTTTCTTATCTTGCAGAATTCTCAGCAATGCGGCTTGATTACGAGCAGGTAAATCACCTATCCCATCCAAAAACAATGTACCGCCGTGAGCGCGTTCACATAAACCTTTTTTTGCCGCATCTGCGCCGGTAAAAGCTCCCTTTTCAAAACCGATAACCTCAGCTTCAAAAAGCGATTCAGGTATTGCCCCACATCCCAACGTGACAAATTCTCCCGATGCAACACGGGAATGTTTGTGGATAAATCGAGCGAGGACATCCTTGCCGACGCCGTGCTCACCATATAACACAACCGACGCGTCTGTTGCGGCGACCTGTGTGGCATCCTTAAGCACTTTATGCATTTTCTTATCGTGTATTGCGTCAAATATATCGTCACTGTAATGTACCAAGGCATTATTCCTCGCCTCTATCGCCTTGCCGACCTTTTCTTTTAAAATATCTTCATCCGCTGTTTTTTCCATAAAATCAACCGCTCCGAGTTTTAACGCTTCTACTGCAAGCGCAATACTGCCATGCCCGGTGAGCATGATAACCGGAATACTTTTGTAGGTTGCACGAATTTTTTTGAGACATTCCATACCATCCATGAACGGCATTTTAATGTCGCATATGACAATATCAATTTTTTCTTCTTGAAGAAGAGTAAAGGCTTCCAGCGGATGCGCTGCTTCAAAACATTCATGCCCCATTTCATGAGCGATAATACAGATCATTTTCCGAATATTTTTCTCGTCATCAACGACAAGAATTTTTGCAAAATTACCCTTCATAATGCTCCGTTGTAAAGATCAGATACATATCGCTGCCTTCCCCTTCGCGAACCTGGACATACACTTCGTTACCGTATTCATTCATGATCTTTTTCACGATATATAAACCCAATCCGCTCCCGCCTTTTTTGGAAGAGTAGAACGGCTCAAAAATCTGCTCTCGTATCTCCTGCCGTATTCCACCGGCGTTATCCTTGACATGGATCACAACATAGGACGATTGGGTATCTATATTCGGTATATTCCACTCAGTCGGTAGTGTAGCATAATATGCGCTTATTTCAATCGGTTTTGTCTCAGGTATCGCCTCAATGGCATTTTTTAGAATATTTTTGAGGATCATGCGTAATTTATTCGGAGGGAAATACACAAGCGGTAATTTTTCGGATATATTGAGCAGGATCGGATATGGTTTAAACCCGTTCACAAGAGCTCCGATTTCGCCTGCGATATCAAGCGCATTCACGTTTGCTTCACCTTTTTGTGTCATTTCACGAAAATCACGCACAAGAGATCCGATCGCTGCAGTTTCTTCTCGCATTACGGTAAGAAGTTCCTGAAATACCGAACGCTCTTCCGCGGTTATGGATAATGATGCAGTGGCTTTTTCTAAGCGATTGACTGAAAACTCTAATGGCATCAGGGGATTTTTCAGTTCATGAGCTATTTCTTGCGCAACATCAAACCATACCTGGGCTTTCTCCGCGATCACAAAAGATGTGATATCTGAAACCGTAAAAATATATCCGTACTTAAAATGACGTATTGTGATCCGTAAAATATGACCTTTATATCGCAACTCTGTGACAACCGGCTTAAAAAAATCAACCGGAATTTCTATCACATCATGGGGCTGTCGATGTAATTCTATATTCGGCGATAAACGTTCCATATCGTCGTTATAGAGCATAATTCCTCTTTTTTTGTCATACACTACCGCCGCTACAGGTAATGAACCGATTATTTCACGTAAAAAATTCTGTGTATCGTTGAGATTTATTTTATACGCCGAGAGCTTTGCCAACATCGTATTGAAATTACTCAATAACGTATTTATCTCAGTGATATCGGTCTTGCGTTCTATTTTATATGAAAAATTACCGACACTTACTTCTTTCGTAGCCTCAATAAGATCAGTTAAAGGATAAATAATCTTCATAAAAAACACGGTAAACATCCTCAATACTGCAGCGATCAACACAACATTAATCACCATAAACAGAATAATAGTATCAAAAAAATCTTCTCGTTGCATACGATTTAACGCGACAGTTGTCCTCACGGTGAGTCCCTTTGTCAACGGATCGGCATAATACACGTCAACGATACCTTTTCCCCAAAAATAGGTGTATATCTCTCTTTTATTTTCGAGAGCCGTAAGCATATCAAATGGAAGATAGTCACGTTTAAGATTTAAGCGATAGAGATCCTCATTATACGACAAAATTCGCTGTGGCCCTGAATATAATGACCATTCATTTCCCCATGGGATCTCACTAAAAGCACCGGGGGTATTAAAAATGCGTCCCGAGTAAAAATGCGCATACCATGTGCGGGCATTTTTCAATATCAATGCCCGAGTTTGCGATACCTCCTTGCTGATATAGTGTTTGAGTGATGAAGTATAATTATTAAAAATAAGCATAGTACTAAATATAAACGGCAATACAAGGAAAAACAATACGATCAGCATCATTCGTATACGAAAATCAAATTGTACGCGGAATGATTTTGAAAAAATTATCTTTAACAATAAAAAAATCACTATGACTCCGCATGCCGAAATACATGCTCGAAAAATGATATATTCCGTTCGTTTTATCCAAACGGTGATAACATCCGTACCCTCAGACACACTTAATGAACGAAAATGCGATGAGGGTCGTTCGCCAAATCCCGTAGAAAAAACAGTCACTCCGGATGATTTTCGTGTAAAAACGATCGGGATCTCAGCGTCATAACGCCAATAATCCTTTGCGATACCTACCACAATGCTTCCTATGAGTTTATTTTCTTGAAATACCTGCACACGATGCATCCAAAAATTCCCGCCGTCAACTATTGCAGGTGAAAAATTTTTCGTCGGATATGTTACCAGGGAACAGCGAAAAGAAAATGAGCTGATTATATCCCCGTCAGTGTTCTCAAAATATAAAAAATGCGGGTACAGCTTGTGCACCAATGGTGTGTTTGACCATTTATAGAACGCAAAATTATTATCATCATAATTGATCCGCTCTGCAAGTGTCCACCGGATTTGTTCATCATTGCGAAGAATATCGGCGGTCAAATCCATCGTATTTTGTACTTCACGCTCGCTTTGCTTGACAAAATATTGAATGGTATGAGTTGTGTTTTTTCCGTGCCGCATCGCATATACAGGATAAAGCATCATAAAAAAAAGAACTGCGCCTGCGAGAATATGAATTTGTCGTATAACCGTACAATGTTTTCGTGTTAAAAACAATACGGAAGCAATACTTATTAAAAAAATCATCATCGGTACCGAAACCCACATTCCGACGATTGACAGTACAATTGCGAGGCCTTCTTTCGTATGTCGACCTAAATGAGGCACAACAAAAAGAATTGCCAAAAATCCCGCACAACACGCCAAAATATACATAAAATACGATGCAGTGAACACCCCGAAGACAAATGCTCCGATAAGCATGTGATTCGGAAATACTTGCAACAATAAGGCCAAAAACGGAAAAAATATTGTTGCTGTCGTGATCAAATCCCAATAGGTTATATGGTGGATCTCATTGAGTACGTAATCCATAATGATCGTCCGATCGACTATCAGGATAAGAACAGTACAACATACTGCGACCAAAGGATACGGCAACATTATGACCAGTGCAACACCGAATAACACATGAAGAATAAGTATTTGTTTACCACTAAAAAGACGAAATGACGCGATTACAACAATCATGAATGTGAGAAAAAAAAACATTTTACGTAAAAGCACAACATAATCAGATATCCCCGGTGATTGTAATTTAATAAGAAACGAGTCATCGATTTTTGTATACAACGCGTTCTTTTCTGCGATAAATACATGCTCACCACTTTTAAGATCATTAAAAGCAATAACCTCGCGGTTCACATACATTTGCCCTTGGCGTACATACAATGTGATACTCATTGAGTTTTTATATTCAAAATGTTTCAACCAATCAGATTTCATATCCTGTGAGCGATACATATTCGACAAAAAGTGCCTGAGGTAATATTTCTTACCACCACTTTTGACACAAAATCGCAGACTGATATCGTTATTATACACTGTCAGTTCCGGATAGTGCAAACAAGCAGTAAATACGTCATCCGGTAAAAAATCTTCCGAACCGGACCATGTGAGTAACGTAGAATGTGAATCCACGATTCGGTAACCCCGGTCATGATTGATCGAGTATTGTTCGTTAACAAATGATTGCCAATCGTTGTACATCGAACTTCGCAACACATTAAACTCTTCATTAATGCGCGCCTTTGCATCAAAAAGTTTATTCTCTATAAATTCAGAGTTATGAGTAAGATCATGATTGCTCACCCAATAAAGCACACCGCAACACACCATTATAAAACCGACATACCGCAATCGTGACACAAAAAACATACTCAATGAAACTACAATAAAAGCAAGAAATACTGCGGGATTAGGAAAAAAATAGTGCAACAAGCTCGCAGTGATACACATGATCAACAAAATCATATCGCATCTCCCGATGTACATGTGTGAGGATAGGGATCATGCATGTCGTTTCCGGGAAAAATGTCCAATAGAAAAAACATCATTTTGAGACAAAGAATGCACGGTTTTCGTAAAATATGAGTGAAAAATACGCGCACGGCGTCGTCCATTTAGTGCCCGATATTTCTTTTTTTATATCGAAAAACAGTAAATACGGGAAGGGAAATATTTGTTTTCACTTCATAGCGTCGATCCGTTTTTGCATCGGTCGTATGTATTTTTTTTTCGTCATAAATTGATTCAAACAACGCCTCCCCCTCATCGCCTGCAGGTGTGAAATAATGATATGAGTGCCCTTCAAAAAACGGGGCCTTTGCGATGATACGGCCATCTTCCTCGATATATCCGAGTACATCATAATCTGATTTTGCAGTTGACGAGGTCAGATTTGATTCATAATGATCTGCCCCGAGCAAAAAACCTTCGTGATATCCGCGATTATTCGCCTCGAACAAGCTTTCTCTCCACCGTGGATCCACAGGGGTATTCTCACGTAAAGCATTTATATGAAGACGATATGCACGAACGACCATTGCCAAATACAAAATACCTTTTATACGTCCTTCAATTTTAAAACTTTTCACGCCCGCATCAATGAGCGATTGCAACCGATCATATAACATCAGATCTTTTGAATTGAATATATACATCCCTTCTTCATCTTCTTCGACATCAAATAATTCATTGGCTCGCGTGCGTTCACGAACAACATATTCCCATCGGCAAGGATGCGCACAATCCCCCTGATTTGCATCACGACCTGTCATATATTTACTCATAAGACACCGACCCGAATATGCCATACACATCGCTCCATGGACAAAAACCTCACACTCTGCTCCGACCGAAGCCGAGATACCTCGTATCTCTTCAATTGTTAACTCACGTGCAAGAATTAAACGTGTGGCACCTAAATCATACCACATGCGTGCAGTTTCAGAATCCGTAATGTTTGCCTGTGTACTGACATGTATAGGTATATCGGGGGCATGCTTTCGAACAAGTGCCATCATACCCAAATTAGATATGATCACCCCGTCTGGTTTGACGGAATCCAGAAATTGAAGATATTCCACAATGCCGTTGTAATCGTCGTTTCGCTGGTAGGTATTGAGCGTCACATATCCCTTTTTGCCCGACCGATGTAAATAGTGAACCGCCTCAGCAAGTTCATTATCGGAAAAATTACCGCTTCGAGCGCGTAGATTAAATGCTTTCCCGCCAAAATAGACTGCATCCGCACCGTATGCGGATACGAGACGAAGTTTCTCGAATGAACCTGCCGGAGCGAGTAATTCTACTTTTTCCATGAGGGATACTTTCGTCGTGCTTGTAAATGTTCTTCATAGGTTCGAGAGAAATAATGAGAACCGTCATTTTTCGACACAAAATAGAGATAATCGGTGTCAGACGGAAATAATACTGCACGAATTGATGCAATTGATGGACTGTTTATCGGCGTTGGCGGCAATCCCGCAACTTTATACGTATTGAATGGAGATTTAATCTCCAAATCGCTGTATAACAGATAGGACTTATGTTTCCCGTGTGCGTATAAGACAGTCGCACAACTTTCCAACGGTTGCCGGATACGTAATCGCGTTAAAAATACTTGTGCGATAATCGGTTGCTCATCAGGTATTTGATATTCCCATTCGACAATGGAAGCCAAAGTCAGAATTTCTTGAAAGGTCATCGTTGACTCATGTATCGCTTTTTCCAGACCCGACGAAGCAATTTTCAATTGCAATTGTTCATGCATCCGCGTAATAATGGTCAGGGGCTTTTCACCCTTCACAAAATAGTAGGTATCGGGATAGAGATACCCCTCCAATGTCGAAGACTGAATCCCCAAAGAAGACAATGTCTCTTTGTCATCAAAATATTTCATAAACTCTGACGTATCATCAACAATACCTTTTTCAACGAGTAACTCTGCAATTTTTTTATATGTCCACCCTTCGGGAATAGTCACTTTTTCACCCTGCTCTCGCCCCTTCGCTAATATTTTCGCTAATGATGCAATCGTGATCGGTGATTTCAAATAATAATCACCTGCATTTATTTGACCGGGGAAAACACGATAATACAATCGAAACATGGTTGGAGATACTCGTATACCCGATTGAAACAATGTCCGTAGTACGACCATGCCGGAATCGCCCTTTTCAACTTTTAAATATACCACTCCTTGAAATGTAATCGGCCTGTACCACGAATAAAGAGTAGTGATAATAAAAAAAACTGCAACCGACGCCGCAATAAGATACCAATTGATTTTTGACCGTTTATAGGATCGAATTCCCTGAAATAATGAACTCATAGCAAAATCAACTCCCCGTTCTAAAATATTTTTTTCTCATCAGGCACACTGCATTTTATATCGTTATCACAATCACACATGTAACTTCATACACAGCCAGCGAATAATTATACCGAAAGAGCTCCATGCCTTTTCTCACACAAACTGTAATTCACCGTTTTTTGCTCTAATGGTAATTTTGTTCTGATAACACAGATCGTCCTTATAATAATGAATCGCGAGAAATGAAAATACATGTTTTTGGAACACTCGTTCGAGTGCTTGTAATTTTTCAGGTTCCTGATCTACGGCATTTTTTAAAAAATCAATAGCTGACTGCTCAACAGACCAAGTGATCGGTAATTTCTCACGTAATCGGTCAAATAATCGTTTTCGAATGATTTCATTCATATGTTCAGAAGAAAGCTCTTTAAATACAACTATTTGATCAATTGTATGCAACATATCGGCACCGAGCATGGTTTCAAGTCCTTTGTGTATCATTTCAACATTATAGTCTGTTTTGGAACCCGGTAAAAATCCCAATTGTTTCTTTTGCTCTTCATAGGCTTTCACTGTCATCACAATGGTAATTCCCTTAAAAAAAACTTTATTACCAAAATTATCCTCAAACATACCGGTTTTAAAAATCTCAAGTAGCAGGTTTCGAACTTCCGGAGCAGTCTGATTTATTTCATCCAAAAACAGGATCGAATACGGATATTCCTTTATAGCTCCTGTTAATACGGAAGGATAAACATCATCTTTCGATTTATCATGAAACCCCAAAAAATCAAGTATCGATTCACGCTCATTGTATTGCTTCATATCAAAATATGTGACCCGCTCTTCATCATCGTATAATATTTGTGCGAGACTTTTAATGAATTCCTTTTTCCCGACGCCTCGCGGTCCTACAAATAAAAATATGCCGTCAGGCAAATTCGGATTAAGGTTAAAATAATTTTCTTTCATTTTGATCACATTCACCACCGAATTTACCGCTTCTTCCTGACCGATTACATGTTCATGCAAACGTTCTTCTATTCTGTCATAATAGCGCTTATCGCGGGATACTCGCCAACGAGGAATGCCGATAATTCGTGCAACAATTTCGTCAATATCGGTTTTTTTGATCACGACAGGATGTTGACCGTTATTTATATTTTTTAAATGAACTCGTGTTGCCGCCATATCAAGAAGATTGATCGTTTCTTCCAGATACTGTTCGGTAGTAATATATCTTTTTACGGTTGCATAGGCATACTCAAAAATAACCTTTTTAACTTTTACGTTGTGAAGTGCTTCAAGGGTTTCTCTATAATTATTCAGTATTTCCGAGGCACGAGCCTCAGAAACTTTATGGATCTTGACAATTTCAACTTTACTGTCAAGAAGCAAATCCTGCTGTATGTACGACTTGATATTGGGTTTTTCGGAACATCCTATGATTTTGATATTTCTTCTCCCCAATGCAGGTTTTAAGAGTAATAAAATATCTATCGTTCCCATTTTATAAAAATCAGGATATAATTCATCAAAATAAAGAATAATATTATTATAATTTTCGGCCTCTGAAATTATTTGGCGTAAAATTGCAACAAAATCATTCAAATCTTTCGAATTGGCGATAATAGGGTTGATCATAATATGTATGATATTATTACCGGATAATTTATCAGGAACATCTCCTGATGAAATTCGCGCCGCCAAACCCTCCGCCAGGGCATCTCGAGCGATTCCGAATGAACCTACAATGACAGGCACATTTTTGATATCACGAGACAAAATCTCAATAAAATCATCTGTAATACTCCACTTATCGGTAAACGGTACAATTTGACGCTTTTCAACTAATGCACTGATATTCACGCCATACTTCATTAGTGTACTTTT
This sequence comes from uncultured bacterium, assembly GCA_964423645.1. Classification (GTDB taxonomy): domain Bacteria; phylum Macinerneyibacteriota; class Macinerneyibacteria; order Macinerneyibacteriales; family CAYRFE01; genus CAYRFE01. Next base: position 68,080 of record CAYRFE010000012.1, read on the forward strand.
ATCTTCCACATAACTTCTCTTAAGCTCTTCGATATATAAAATATCATCCAGTTTGGAAATATCAATTCCAACCGCGCTGAACACACTCGTTACAATTTCATCCGCATCATCGAGAACCGCCATGAGTAAATGCAACGGGGTAACCTCTTCTTCTTCGGATTGTACTGCGATCACTCCCGCAAGCCGCATAACATCACGGGTCGATTCCGAAACTTCCAACTCATCACCTTCGGATAAATTTTCCAACACTTCCAAGTCTTTTTTTACAATAGATATAATTTTATTGGTATCAATATTATGGAGATGAAACCAATTATCAACAGCATCGTTATGTCCTTCAATGAGCGCAACAAGCAAATGAGCGGGTAAAATATGTGCATGCATCAAATCGGCTGCGGTATCCTCCGCCGCCTGCAATACTTGTTGAAGTTCTTCGGAAAAATTATACTTTTTCATGTATTACCTCTAATCTGTAGAAACTTCTTTGTATTTCGCTACTTTCTCGATCAAATCGGTTTGCGTCGGGTCAAGCATACATGCACGCTCCCATGCTTTTAAAGCGCCTTCTAACGAACCATTTTCTTCCAAAGCATCTCCCAATGCACGATATGCATTAATAAAGGAAGAATTCTTTTCAATGGATACTTTATAGAGCCCGATCGCCTTCTCAAATTCTTTGTCGCGTGCCATGATCACACCCAGATTATAATATGCTTCCGAATAATCTGAATTTTGTGAAATAACATTCTTGAACACTTCCACTGCTTTCTTTTTTTCACCTGATTCGGCGTATGCCATGCCGAGAGTATTGTAAGCGCCCCACAATGTCGGATACAATTCTATGGCGTTTTTGCTTTTTTCTATCGCACCGGAATAATCTTTATCCAGCAAGAGCGCTACGGCAAGCGTATTAAGCTCGTCCGCTTTTCTGAATTTGTAGGCGTTGATCTCGGATTGCATATATTTTTCCTGATGCGAGGATACTTCGAGCATTTTTTCGGCAGTTCCGACAAGTGTTTTTTGAAATGCTTCATTACCGTGCGAAAGCGATTCAACGCTTGCCTTCATCGCATCAAATCCCTGCAACGGTTCAATTTTTTCAACCAGAACATGTAACACGTCAACGGTTTTTTGCTGTGTCTGTTCCATTTTTGTAAGGAGATCGGTTTGCTGTTCTTGAATTGCAATAAGTTTGTCAAAACGTCCGAGAACAGCCTCAAATGATGTGCCGGAATGAATGTGCTGTTCTTCTTGTTTTTGTGCAATTCGTTGCACTTGTTCGGTTGTCTTTGCTATTGTTTCGATAAGTGCCTTGCCGATTTTCGCGGAGTTGGTGACAAGTTCATCATTTTTATCAAAAATTTTCTGCTCAATCTGGGCAATATTGATCCCGAGTGATCCGAAGTTCTTGATCATCTGTTTGAGCGTTTCATGAAGCTCTGCAAGAACATCGTTATTTCCACTGTTCTTTTGTGATTCATGAAGCCATTCATTCACATTTTCCATAAATGTACGAATTTGAGTCTGGTTTTCAGCTTGATAATCCTTGATGTTATTATGAATACCTAAAATCTCTTCTTTGGTCTCAAAAAGAGCATTTGAAACATCCATAACCGCACTATGCATTTTTTGTTGGAAATCGATTAATGGCTCAAAAGAACGCAGACAAGTTAATAGTGCCGTATCGGCAATTGCAGGAATTTCATTTTCGGATGTTGCCGACGCACTGTTTTGAGTACCGGTAACAAATTGATGCAATGATTTGAGCAGTTCCGAATGCTCAGACATAGTGGTCTTGACCAATGTATAAAGTCCTTTATAGGCAGTTTTATTCACCTCATTGATATCTTTCAGAAGGGCGGTGATATTGTCGGATTCACCGGCACTATTTTCCGATTGCGATGATGTGAGCACATTGATAAGTGTATCAATTTTTTGAACCATATCTTGATAGTCGTGAGAAACTGCAACAACCTCATGTGCAACAGAAGAATTGTCTTGTGTTGGTACATGAGCGGCTTTCCCTAAAAATGTCATTATTTCCTCGAGAGCCGTGCGAATCTTAACGGTTTCCTCCATCAATGAGGGATCGATCTGCGCAGAAGTTTTGGCTTGTAACGCAGTCTGAATACTCCCCAAGGCTTCAAGAACAGCTTTCCCGTTTTTTATGGTATCAAGGTATTCCATAATCGGTTTCGATTGTTTTGTCAATAACCCGCCGATTTTCTTAATGAGATCATTCGTTGACTGCGAAGAACTGCTTATCGCCTCCTGGATCGCTTTCACATTCGTTGCTTTTGAGAGGTCGATACCGGAAAATAAACAATTTTTTACACCTTTATTAAATAAATAACACTTTTCCCCCAAGCAATGCTGATAATTCTCGCCTTCTCTGGGTAAGAACGGACAAATGTTTCCCATACTATTCAATCTCCTTTTTAGTGTTCATCAATACGTAACGGTTAATCCGAATTTTTCTTTATTACACAAATGTTCTTCTTTCTGAATAATAGAGATACATTGCGTATATTCTTGTTGAGAAATACACCGCTTGAGCATACCTAAATAGGCACGGGCAGTAGAATACATTCGTACTGATCGAGCGGCACGTATAATTAGATGAAGCGCATCAATATCATCTTTATCCAACTTCCAAGGGGGAAATTGCATGGTATGAGCAGCGTTCAATACCGCAGTGAAATCAGATTTTACATAAAAATACCGAAGCATGAGATATTGTTTCTGACGTAAATATAACTCCGCGTTTATTTTTGCAATATATAGTGCCGCCTTTTCATACATGCCCTTTTCCAAATATAAGCGTGCACAGGCAAGATCAGCTTCCGGAGACGGGTTTTTTTCATAGTAATGTAACCATGATTGAGAAGCTTGGCTCTGTGCATCACGAGAAAGCATTAAGAACGTCTTCATATCATGCACAAGCGTTCGTGCAGTTCGGTAGAATTGCAAAGACTTGTCTTTATCCCGATTGGCAAACAATTCGCCGAGAAGAATAAGATATTTTGCTTTTATGTGATCGGGGAATGGTAATGATTCGATAAGTGACAATTCGTCAAGGAGTATATCCGTTTTATCTAATTCGAGCAATATCGCGATATAGGTCTCAAAGACATCCAAATTTCCCGGTAATGCTCGTTCAATTTTCTTTATTGCATTGATAATCGTATCGGATTCAGATAAAAATAGCTTGAAATGAATTTGAATGATTTCAAATGCTTTTAAAAAATTCTCTCGCATCAATGAAATATCCAATACAAGCCATGCCAATTCGGGATCATGAGTTTTTTTGCCCAATACCGCATCAAGATACGATGTCGCTTCATCTTTAAACACCGTCAAATACTGTGAACAAGCAGTAAGGATATCCTCGGTCGTGCCGGTTGCAAAAACGGCATCACAATATATCTCCGCTAACCCCTGACGATTCAGAGAAAAAACTTTTGCGCCCAATAGTGAGGTGATCGGTACTATTTCTTCTCGCACATTTAAACCAAGAACCGCGTTGAAAGGCTCGGAACACTCATCATATTTTTCATTTTTCCATAAAAACTCGCCCAACAAACGATATCCCGGAGAAAAATCAGCACATTGCTCAGTGAGAAGTTTTACTGTCTGAAGGTATTTCATATACATATCATCTGACGGGTCTAACATGCGTAGTAATTCAAGCGCATCGGTCGGACGATTCAGACTCGCATAATGTCGTGCCAGTTCCATTTTATATTCGACTCGTTGCGGTGCCTTTCGGGCTATCTCTTCAAAACGTGCAATAACGATCTCTCTGACTGTACTGTCGATTTGAATAGCCTGATTGAACAACACGATCGCTTCATCATAGCGCTCATATTTCATCACCAATAAACCACGCAAAATCCTCGGCTGAGGATCGTTCGGTACCGCAATTATCATTTCATCCAGTAATTTTTCGATCAAATCATCTTTATCGCGCTCAATTCCGATCACTTTTTTATACAATTCTAATGCAGTCGAATTGGCTCCATTCTTTTGATAAAGTGCACCCAAGATATAATATACGCCGGGATTCGGTTTTACTACCGCTTTCACTTCCTCGGCGATACGAATACTCCCGGCAATATCTTCCGGAGTGCCGTATTTAAGAAGCTTTTGAAAATCTTTCACTACATCTTTAATATTACCTTTTTTAAAATTCAATTCGGCCCGTGCAAAATACAATGCTGACGAGTGTGGGTTTTTTTGCTCGACCGCCACGATGAAACGTGCAAGATCGTCATGCAACTGTTGTTCAAATGCGATGCGTGCAAACAAACGGATAATATCATCGTCATCATATTCTTTTTCAAAAACGATTTGTAATGCGGCAAGAATACGGCGATTTTCAGCGGGAAAATCAAGATATAATGAATTCAAACTACTGATTAAATCGTGATAGCGTGCACTGCTCAACAAAATATCATTTATAACCCAACGTAATTGAATATCATGAGGATTCTTTTCAAGTAACTTAAAATATATCTCTGTTACATGCTGTAATAATTCTTCATCCGAAGAATGCATGACCGGTTCAAAAAACGCCACCACCGTGTCAACGGAATTCGTAAGATATCCTAAAAAACCCAAGTTGAATTGAATATAGGGATTTGTGGGAGTTTTTTTCTGTAGAATTTCCAAAAGACCTTTTATTTTATCCGCCATTGTCGGTTCGTGTTCAGCGATAGTATTAAAATGAAGATAGACCGATCCAAATAACGATACATCCATCATCAACACTTCGCCGAGCATTTTCAGCGCTTTCACATAGTGTTGATACTTCATATACATTTCAATAAGCATTTGGCGTAATTTAACGGACTTTTCTGATTTCGCCAATAATCCCTCGTATCCTGCGATCACTGCATCCACTTCTTCAGGGAAAGCCTCCTCAAGCTGCTTATAAAACGCAAAAGCATCTTTGAGATCATTGCGAAAGACACTGATATCACCCAGTAATTTCAAATACCCTTTATTGCCGGTGACATCCATTTTTTTAAGTTTCTCGGTAATAAAATCGGCATACCCCGGATCAGATGCAAACAGATCCCCTAAAAATTGTACGGCTTTTTCAACGTTATCACGTGCAATATAAAACTCTGCAAGCATCTTATGCAGATCGGATTTTTCCTTGACATGCTCTAATAACGTAAGCGCCGTCGTCTCTATTTCAGGATTATCATACGCACGTATTTGCAAAAACTTTCGCAACGCTCCGTCGAAATCCCCAATCTCGAATAGCAATTTAACCATTGCAATGAGCACATATGTTTTCCCGCCGACTTTAATATAGATATCTTCATAAATTTCTTTCAATGAATTGAATGCCGCCTCACTACGGTCCAATGAAAGAAATACATCAAAATATTGAAAAGCCTTTTCGTAGCTTGCACTATAGTAATGCAGCATTGCATAAAACCGCACAAAATCCTTATCAGTTTTGAAAGACTCAAAGAGCGGTTCACATAACGGCAAAATGAATTGTGCTAAGGCTCCATTCGCCTCAATACCTTTTTTGAATTTTTCCATCGCAAGAGGTATTTTATTCTGACCAAGATAAATTTTCCCGAGATAAAAAAACAAATACGGATTCATGGCATCTTTGGTCTCAAGATTCAAAAGCATTTTCTCAATGATCGGTATTTCGTTTGCACTCGCTAAAGCAACCCGTGCAAGCACATCAAACGCTTCATCATATTTTTCATGGGTATAATAACCCCCGAAAATTTGATAACATAACGTAATATTATCTCGTATTGCCGCTTGTTCGCCATTGATTTTAATAAGTTTATCTAATCTGTCTTTATATGTCGCAATAATGTTCATTGCGTCCTGATGTAAAATTCGCCTGAAAGCCTCGACCGCTTTGATGATATCTTTGCGTTCTGTATTTATCTCAAATTCAAGAACATCCGCGTGTTTTGATCGCGGGAAAAAAGTCGGGAACTCGTTTTGAAGATATTGAAGTACGACAACTTTATTGGCGGTACCCGGGTCATTGGCAATGATCTTTCGAATCGTGTTGACCGCATTCACATCATCTTTCATAAATCCGTATACTTCAACAAGTTTCCACAGAAGAGGCTCTGATTTCGCATCCTCCATAAGCGCATCCTGCAAAACATACATCGCTTCAGTGAATTGGCTCGAAGAAATGTGCTTTGTGACCTTTTTAAGAATTTTTTCAGGCTTCTCCACGCATCACTCCTTTATTGATCATAACCCAAGTCTTTCAGAATCCTGTCATTTTTTCGCCAATTTTTTACCACGCGAACACTTAACTCTAAAAACACTTGCTTCCCAAACATATATTCTATTTTCATTCGGGCTGCGCTTCCGATTTTTTTAATCATTGACCCGCCTGCTCCGATAAGAATCCCCTTTTGCGAATCACGCTCACAAATAAGCGACGCTTTAATATGAGCATCATGCAGTTCTTCAATAGCAACAGCTATCATATACGGAAGTTCGTCAAATACGTTAAATATAACCGCCTCCCGTATCAACTCCTTGATTATATACCGTCTGTCTTTATCAGTCAACATGTCAGCGGGAAAATATGCGGGACCTTCGGGTAATAATGTGCAAATATGACGTTTCAATTCTTCGGTATGGGTCTGTCGCAATACCGAAATCGGAAATATCGAATCTGAACCTGTATGATTATGAATCGTTTGAATAATATCCAGTAATCTGTTTTTGTTCTCTATCAAATCGGTTTTATTGATCACCACGACCGTCTTGTTGAGATCCGGCTTGATACGCGCCCAGGCATCGACATCTGCGTCACTGAATCCTTTACACGCATCGATCATAAATAATATCGCCTCGACATCATGCAATGAACTCGTTACCGAACCGATCATATGCTTATCCAGCGCATGCTTGGGTTTAAACAAACCGGGGGTATCCACAAACACAACTTGCACATCCTCTTCTTTCCAATGTGCAACACCGAATATTCTGTCCCGTGTTGTTTGGGGACGCGGAGAAACAATGGTGATCTTAGAACCAACCATACTGTTGACAAAACTTGATTTCCCGACATTCGGCGCACCTATCACTGCAACAAAACCCGATTTCATGTTTTTTCCTCCTGTTGTAACGCCTCATTAAGCGTAAGAATTATTTTTAAAATGCGGCGTTTATCAACATCAAGCACTTTCAATTTAAAATCACCGAAATCATGTTCATACCCTTTTTTAGGTAAATTCCCCAATAAGGATATAATAAATCCCGAAATCGTCTCATACGATTCATCATTATCGGGAGCATATTCCTCTATATCGATACCAAATACTTCATCAATTTCTTCACATGACATCTTAGGCGAAATACTATATTCATGCTCGGAAATCTTTGTATACATTTCTTCATCGTCATCATATTCGTCCGCAATTTCGCCGACTATTTCTTCGAGTATATCTTCGATGGTTGCAAGCCCGACAAGCCCGCCGTATTCATCAACGACAAACGCCATGTGTATATGTTTGGCTTGAAATTCTCGCAACAACATATGTATTTTTTTCGTTTCCGGCACAAAATACGGCTCATGAAGCATTGTTTTGACCGAAAACTTTTTAGTATTAACCGACAGGAGGTCCTTTATGTACAATACCCCCAAAAGATTATCCATTCGATCATCATACACAGGCACTCGCGAATGATTATTCTCTGTCACAATTTTGATCATTTCTTCATAACTGAGATCTGAAGGAATAGCCACGATGTCGACGCGCGGTATCATTATCTCTCGCACGACCGTATCTTTAAATTCGAGTACACTTGCCAACATCTCACTTTCATGTGAATCAGTCTTTTCAGCCAATACATTCGTAATGATTTGTTCCTCAATTTTTGTAAGGTACGGAATGTTGAATACCATGGTGCCACCGAACATTTTTATAATAATATCTGCCGGAAACATTAACAAACGCACGATCGGTGATATGAGATAGCATATATACAATAACGGCACAAAAAGATAATATACATAGCGTATCCCTTTTTGCATTGCAAGAGTTCGTGGAACATATTCACCGAACACAAGAATAATCGCAAATCCGACCAACGCATATACCCATGAATGGTGATTAATCAGCATGTACAACAACGCAATCTCACAGACATAGCGGATGAATTGCAAAGACGCCATAATAATATTTGCATGTTCAAACCACCGCAATAGAATGGTTTTTATAAATTTTTTCTTCATTACAATGTCTTTAATGGCATCATATTCAACACTCACAAACGCGATCTCAATATACCGCATAAGAAAAATACTACACGATGCCGCAATGATCCACAAATACTCAGGTAATTCCATTTTACACCAAACCTCCTAATATAACATTAAGGAACAACGTACCGAAAAAGCCAAGCAAAGCTCCCGAAACAACTTGCCAGGTAGTGTGTATCGCAAGATCAATTCGACTTTTTGATACAAAAAACGCCAATATAAACACCAAAACCATAATAAGATGGTGATTCGTATAAAGCACGGTGAGTGCAAATACCGTGAATGAAAATGCCGCATGACCACTCGGAAATCCTCCGCGAAAAGGTGACCCGCTTTTCGTGACCAGTTTCAACATGACGACACCTATCATGACAAATAACGGTGTAAACAATACAGCATTTACCTGCAACTTACGGATAAAATCCACAAAATGAGTAATATACATTGTAGATTTTTGATATAAAATAAAATATCCTATGAACGTTGCATTAATTGCTGCGCAAAATACCGCGCCGGCACTTAAATCTTTTACTACTTTGATCATCGGATCGTGTAAAACAGAGATAAAGTGATCAATAATATGTTCGATCGCAGTATTGAGCAATTCTGTCACGATAACAAACGCAATCGCAAACACCACCAATGCACGATCGGTAAAACTTAACGGTAAAAACAATGAATACACAAGGCAGACCAATCCTAACACAAAATGAATACGAATATTTCTTTCATATTTTATGGCAAAAAAAATACCTGAAATCGCGTTATTAAAGCTTTCCCAAATTGATCTGTTTTTACGCATACGGCAGGTATTTCATCTCCTCATGATGCATTTCTTCATACTCGTCATCGGTCTCATGATCATAGCCGAGAATATGGAGCATGCCATGTATAAATAGCACCATGCACTCGTCATCGCAAGAACGCTCGCCGCGTTGACGCTCTGCCGAGTCTCGCGATATGATTATTTCACCTTCAAGTGAATCATACGGATCATTCAGGCGAAACGATAGAACATCCGTCGGCATATCTTTTCCGCGATATTCTTTGTTGAGGCGGTGAATTTCAATATCATCCGTAAAATACACATCAATTTCCCGATCAATCCGATCGAAGTCAATAAGAATCTTCTCGCCGATCGTCATACAGCGCGTGATCAATGAATCCGTAATGACCGTTGTCTCGGATGTAGAGATTCGTATCATATCAGTCCTTTAAGATCTCAGGATAATCGATGCGTTTATGCATCATACCCCTGAAATATTGGATAAAACTTGCTTCAATTATCGTGAGTTCGGCAATGGTAATCGGTGCATTATCAAGCTGACCATCCTCAAGCGCATCAGAAATCAATCGGTGAATACGTTCGCCCAATGTGATTATGGATGTATTCGAAAGCACTCGCGACACTGCTTCGGTCTTATCCGCTAAAAAGACAACCGCCGATTCCTTCGTAGACGGTAATGGGGAGTCATAGCGAAAATAATGCTCGATCACATCCTCTTTACGCGTATTCTTCATTGCTTTGGTATAAAAATATCGTATCAAGCTCTTCCCGTGATGCTCACGAACAATATCTCGAATTCTTTTCCCGAATCCGTATTGTCGTAATTTGATTTCAGCGTCGGTAACATGATTTTTTAAAATTCGCACCGACATTAAAGGCGGCAATGCATCGTGTTTGTTGACACCAAGCATTTGATTCTCGATAAAATAATCCGGTCGTCGTATCTTTCCGACATCGTGATAGAGCGCACCTACTTTCGCAAGTAACGCATCGGCATGAATTTGTTTGCACGCTTCTTCGGCAAGTTCGGAAACGATAATACTGTGTCGGTACGTGCCCGGCGCGTGTCCCATTAATTCTTTCATCAGAGGATGATTCATATCCAAAAGTTCATTCAATCGCATGTCAGACGTGATATCGGCAGTTTTTTCATACACATACAACAATACATACCCTACCACAAAACTTCCCAACACTGAGACTGCCGTACGAAACGCCATCAAACTTAAGGAAGAAATGACCCCTGAGAATGCAGTATCAAGCATTGTTGCAGCGGCGAACGTTATAATATATGTGATAATCACTGTACGTAAAGAAGGAATGCGAGACCGAAAATGCGAGGCGTATACAAGAAAAAACACAGTTGAAATAACATGCATCAATGCAAAACGAGGATCCGCATGAAATATCATCAAGCCGACACTGAACACAAGTGAAGAAAACAACGTAAACTCGGCTTTAAAAACAAAAAATATCAACAATAAAAATCCAAGATACGGGAACATATATAAATACCCCGTGGGAAAAATACGTGAAAAAAAACCGAGCATCAATATAAACATAAAACCGGTGAATAATAACATGCTACGCGCCATCGAATATTGAGATTCGTGATACACGCGCAAATAATGGCGTATAATAATAAATAAAAATGCCAAAAACAATGAAAATCCTATAATGCGAACAACAAGCATTTTTCTGAGTTCCATGTACATGCCTTGTACTTTCAAGTACATTTTTTTATCGACAACCTGACCTTTTGAACAAAGTAATTCCCCTTTACGAATATACAATCGATCGGGTAAATAATTCTTTCGAATCATTTCATTGTTTTTTTGAGTTAGTTCTGAACTGAAATACACATTGTCGGTAATATATTTTTTAACAATATATTTGGTCAACTCTACATAGCGATAATCTGCTTCAATACTTTGAGAAATATAGTCATTGAGGAAAGAATCGATCTCCTTATAGTTGACGATCGTGTCTTTGCGAACAAGAATATTGTCCGATTTTCTCCTGATCTCAACTAAACCGCTAAAAAAATTACTCTTTACTTCATTCGATGCCACACCGCGCTCATACAGCGTCAATAGAATATTCTTACAAATTGGCTCGATAGCCGTCAGCATCGCCGTATCAAGAGAATATACCACCGATTTATCGGTAAGAGGTTCCCACAAGGTTATAATGGCTTGAAACCGTGAAGCGTTTTTCTGTTGTCGAAGAGCTTCGTGTGCCTCAACAAGATCTTTGTCCAAGAGTGCGATTTGCTTGTCATACACACTGTCATCAAGCATGAAGACTGACGGTGCAGAGGATAATCTCTCCCGTATTGCTTGTTCGGCTTGTTCTTCATCGATCCATGTAAATTCAACCGTTGAAACTATCGTATCTGATGCCGCTTCACCGATGATGAGCGGAATCCTTTTATGCACCACTGATGTATAAAACAAAAAAATGACACCGCAATAAAATATCGCCGTAATGAACTTTATTTTGGTAACCTGAGGGGGTAACAAATAGGTAGCAATAAAAAATTTCACCACATCGACAAGGGAATGGGGCACTCCGGGTGAGCTCATAGCCCGCCTTCATCGATTATTCTACTGACTTCATTTGTATTTGTATACGTACTCATAGTTATCTGCTGAAATAATACACGAAATATGAAGATTGCACAAGTTTTTTTGATGTTTGATACGGCATATCCTTCGAATGAACACCTTTTTTTATCTCCCCGTGTTTTTTTTCATACGCTGCCGTTTATGCAGTCGGCCCTATGATCTCCAACTCGCAGTAACTCATACTCATTGATTAGTTAACCGAAACAATCACGCTTGCCAAAATGCATTTTATGCGGTAGTATCATCCAAGCGAGGTGTTATGCTGTCACCTGATTCAGACATTATTCCGATTATCACCACTCACTCTTATTGCCATTTTATTTCTTGCGATTTTAAGTTGTCATGAAAGGAGAATGTATGATAAAAACGACACGTATTCAGGATTCTCAGCGAAAACCCCTTTTTGCCGATTCATCCAAACTTGTATTCGGCAAAGTATTTACCGATTATATGTTTACATGCCGGTATACGACGGAAAAGGGGTGGTTCGATGCTGAAATCAAACCCTATCAACCGCTTGTCCTAGACCCCGCCGCAATGGTTTTCCATTATGCACAGGAAGTGTTTGAGGGACAAAAAGCATATCTTTCCCCGGATGATAAGATCCTCATGTTTCGTCCGCTTGACAACGCAAAACGATTGAATCATTCACTTTCCCGCATGTGTATGCCGACTTTTCCCGAAGAATTGTATATTGAGGCTGAAACGGAACTTTTAAAACTTGAAAAGAGATGGATACCGAAAGGCAAAGGAACATCACTGTATATACGCCCTACCGTGATCGCAACCGAGCCTGCGATCGGCGTTCGCGAGGCAAAAGAATTTCTTTTTTATATTATCTGTTCACCATGCGGGCTATATTTTCCTGATGGTTTTAAACCGATTTCAGTGATGGTGAGTGAGGATTATGTTCGTGCTGCTCCGGGCGGTACCGGCAATGCAAAAGCCGGCGGAAATTACGCATGCGGTATGCTGGGAACTCACATCGCAAAAGAAAAAGGATACGGACAAATTGTATGGCTTGATGCATGTGAACGCACCTATATTGAAGAAATGGGTGCGATGAATATCTTTTTTGTTCGAAACAATACGCTTATTACGCCTATGCTCACCGGCACAATATTAGAAGGCATCACCCGTCGTTCAATTATCGAACTTGCACGTTCACTCGGGATTACGGTTGAAGAACGTCGCATCGCGGTCAGCGATATTGTTGAGGGAATACAAGACGGTTCCGTGACCGAAGCATTTGCTGCGGGTACGGCGGCCATCATTGCCCCGATAGGGAAAATCGCATATAAAAACATCGAATATTCTATCAGCACAGAACCCGGAATACTGACAAAGAAATTGTACGATCAGTTGCTCGGTATTCAATACGGCGAATTGGACGATCCGTTCGGGTGGGTAGTGACCATACAATAAACGGCACGGACACTACATAGGGCGCTCGTCGCCCTTTTTTTTACAGTGCTGAAATGTATCTGTGTGCCGGTTTCGTAAACCTGACAACAAGAGACTTTTTTTATTAACAGACTCCGTCGTATACCACGCGATACCTCCTTCGGATTATCAGATCATTGCATCATGCAACGAACAAATTTCCCCCTGCAAATCAGCTGACTATATCGCTGCACAAGCGGACACAATTTCCAAAAATAAGACCCTCTTGATTTCAACGGAGGGGGGGGAGAACACAAAATGAACTACCCCGCAGCGAGCTACGGGGTATCTCCGAAAAATAACTTTATTTGTTTGCCCACCCCAAACCCCTTTAAAACTGTAAATAATAGAAAATCCCATAAACAAATAATAATAAATCAGTAAGCAAAAAAAGAAAATAATTTAGCTCCCCCTCGCGGGTACGCGTTTCCCCCTCTTTGCAAAAAAGAGGGGGAAAGAAAAACGGCATTAAAAAATCGACGTTAAATAATACCTGTGTAAAGACGTAGCATGCTACGTCTCTACAGAAAATATTTAGGTGTCATTATCGGGCTTGACCCGATAATCCAGATGACTTTATAAATTTCTAGATTCCCGATTTCACGGGAATGACACATACCGGATTTTTGTGGCAAGACAAAAAGTAAGGCAGGATTTTATACGTTGTGCCATCCCCAAACTACTTCCGTTGAATTCGGAAGGGGCTTAAATTGTTCTAATATGGGGACTTCGTCCCCACACCCCTTTTTAAAAAATAAAGAAAAAAAGGTGTCATTATCGAGCTTGACCCGATAATCCAGATTCTTGACAAATACATGGATTCCCGTTGGAATTTATCCTCATGAAAATGGGGACGGGAATGACACATAAGAAGACTTTTTTGTGTCAAAACAAAAAGTAAGACAAGGTTTTATTATCAATACGTCGGGTAGGGGCAAACCCTACGCGTAAATCACTTTTATAATCTCGCTGCCCATTGCGGTTAATTTTCGAATAAGTACATTACTCCAACGGAATTTTGATTTTCGTGCCAGGTTGCACACGATTAGGATTATTAATGATCTGCGCATTTGCCCAGGAAAGCCACAACCATTTTTCGCGAGTACCGTAAATCTTTTGAGAAATGACATAGAGCGTCGTATCGTCATCACCGGTCACATACCATTTGATAGGTATAGTGATAACCCAACCCGGCATGATCAGATCCGGATCTTTTATACGATCTTTGTTGTAGCGATAAATAAGCGGCCACAACGCACCTTGCCCCATAAACTCTGGACGCTTTGATATTTTTGATAAATAATCGCCGTATTTTATGGTATAGGTCATAAATGATTCTTGTTTCAAATCACGAAGCCTGATCTCCATTTCCTTCTGGCGTAATTCAAAGTCAGCAAGACGAGAATCAAGTTCTGCAAGCTTTGTCTCACGATCTTTAAGCTCGGTGTTGAGTTTTTCTATGACTTGCGGCGATGCCATTTTTGTCTCATTTAACGTGGCTATCGCAAGTTTAATTTCGGATATTTTCATTTCTTCGTCTTTACGAATCGTCTGAATGTCATCAGGGGATAGTTCTGACCGTTTCATCGAAAGATCTTTCATGTCGCTCTCTATGGCATCAATATTGCCGACCATGTCGGTTCCCGCAATATCAGATTTAGTGATCGGTGAAATATTAAGATTTTTGGATGTTTCCATGTCTTTCAATTTTGCATCAACATCATCAACTTTTTTCACCATACCCAAGACATCATCAATTGATTTTGTTTTGGTTGTCAACTCAGACGTTGAATCCGGAGCAGTTAATTGGTCGGGATTCTTTTTTTTCTCTGAGATAATAAACTCAAGTGAAAAAAGCGAAGGAACAACACACAACAAAACAATAATGATCATATAACGCTTCATAATCACTCCTCAAAGAGTTTAAATATCTGATCTATTATACGCTTTTTTTCCTTCGTTATCAATGTCTCTCGTTCTTTATGAGATTTTTCTTTCTGCGAATTTTCAATTTCACGTCGTGCGATCATTTCACTTAATTTTTCCAAAAACGCAGAGGTTCCTTTTAAATATTCAAACATACGTCGTTTTTCGATAAAATACACTGTCCCCTCGCCCTGCATAACACAATCAGCACTTACCGCATCTTTTTTAACAAGCGACATTTCACCGAGCACGGCTCCTGCGCCGACCGTGACAAGCGTGACACCGTCGCGAATAATATCGACAAATCCGTTTACCACGACGAACATACCCTTTCCTTCTTCCCCTTGATGAAGCAGATACTCCCCTTTTCCATAAGCAATCATTGCACCGATTGTTGAAAAACGTGCAAATGACACATCATCAAGAAAAGAAAAAAACTCAAATTTCGGTAACGCGGGGGCTTGTGGCGGAACAGGTTCCTGGCGCATATAGACGGTACGAATCGGAAACGGAATCTCAATGCCATGACGCGCAAACACATAATATATATTACGATATAGATGATCTCTGGTGTTCGCAAGATAACGTTTGTGTTCGATAAACACACGTACAATATAGGTAATGGCAAAATCACCGTAATCCTTTAATAAAATTTCCACCGGATCTCGCGGTACAATATGCTGTACTCCCACCAAAGCTTCCTTAATCGCCGCATCGATCTGCGCCGGTCGAGCCGCATATGATACACCGATCTCAATATCAACACGTTCACGAGAAGACGGGCGTGAATAATTGATGAGGGGCGATTGGAGAAGCTGTCCGTTCGGAAAAATCACATGATCGTGATTTATTGTCCTAATTTTCGTTGAGTACCAATTGATCTCAACGACTTCACCTTCATAATCCCCGATCTTCACCCAATCTCGCACTTTTACGGGAGCATTGATCGATATGACGATACCGGCGAAAATATCAGAAAATGCTGATTGTAGCGCAAGACCGATAATAACCGACATCACACCCAATGACGCGAGATATGATTTCAATGATAGTGACGGAACTGCTTCGCGAATAAGCAGGAATATAAAAAAGGTGGTCACAAGAAATTTGATGAGATTGCGAAGCAATTGCGGTATTTCAAAATTTCTGTGCCGACGAAGATATTGCTCAAAAAATATCGTGTCAGCAAAGTGAAAAATATTGAAAAACACAAAAAACCATACGGTAAAAATAAAATATTTAAAAGAAATATAGGTAGATAGTTGTGTTTGCGCAACACCGGATAATTCAACCGCAGTGTTGAGTGCTCCGATGAACGCAAGTAATGTGAGCATTCGAAGGTTTTTGCACCACGGGAAAAGCGCAAATACCCATTTTTTAATGATTAAAAGCAGAACAAATACCAAGCCGAAGATGGCCGCAAGGATCGAGTAATTAAAAAGACTTTCCCATGTCATACGAGGAGTATAGCATTTTTTATAAAATGACGCAAGACAGCTTTTTATAAAGAGAATAATCTCACAAAAAAACAGTCTTATAAGCTTAATTAATGAAAATACGATTGAGACTTATTTAGCCGTTTTTTTTCCCAATCTTCTTTATATCTTATATAGTCATCAGTGTGTATTCCTTCTTTTACTAACTGATGTATTATGTTATATTCATCTTCAAAAGTTAATACACCATCCGTGCTATATACATCGAGTAATTCGTATACCCTTTTTTTGTTACTACTCATAGGTAAATTAAAATTAGGTATAATATAAAATAATGCAAAAAAGAAAAATAACGCCAAAATAATACTTATATTTGAAATGACAAGAGCTATTTTTTCTTTTTGTGTTTTTTGGAAAAATGCTGACGCATACAACAAAGACTTATACTGCATTCCCTTCATCGAATACATCGCTTCAATCGTTGCTTCAACTGTTCTGTCATGCTCAGATTTGAATATCTTCGGGGGGGAAAGTGTAACCGTTATTTCCTTCTGTTGACTTGGTTCAACAATAAGATATTTCGGATATACCGTAACATATGATTTATTAACGGTAAAAGATATTCTTAAGCGTTCATCTATGAAGTTATTCGTGACTAAAACTATTTTTTCAACAGATGTGAGATCATTCGTAACTCTTCCAAATTCAATGCGTTTTTCCGAAAATAATGGCTCATCACCAACCAATAGCGATGGATTTTTATTTTTAAAATGATCAATTCTGTTTTTCAAGTCATCTTGAGTAACGTTTTCAGATGATACTTCTTGCAGAATATAGTAGTATTCTTCTTGAGTGAGTTGATTATCCTCGGTATATTTTTGTATTATCGAATCCAAATAATCAAATCGACCATCCATAACATTACTTGATCGGTATTTTTGGGTAGTAATGATCTCTTTTGGGAAATAATCTTCCTTCATCGCACACCAAGGACAGCTTGAAAGATGTAAAGGGAAATTATGCAGCTGATTTTTCTCACACTGTGCAGCATCTCTAAGGTTTTCAGACATTTCTAAATAATTATCCTTAATTGCCACAACCCACTCCGTTGCACTCGGGCGTTTTTCAGGTTCGTGCTGACCTTCTACAAAACACCTGCGGAACAGTGCTTTGATATTCGGAGGAATGATATCATACGGTAACGCATACGCAGGCGGATTCACGTCAAGATCGGCGTATTCTTCATAAGGGTAATAACCGCTTGCGATCTTTTCTCCCGGTGTATTCAAATGCTCCACGCTTGAACCGCGAGACGCATACGGATGCGTATTTAACATCAAAAGCTTGAAAATGAGAATTGATAATGCAAACCGATCGGACTCTTGTCGGTTCTTTATGTCTTTACGCTGAATGACCTCAGGAGCGGAATATTCAGGCATATAGACTGAACACGGGAAGATTTTTTTGTCTTGTGCATGGATCTCGAAACTGTCGCAATCCACGATGGTTATTTTACTATCCTTGGTGGATACAAGAATATTCTTATCATTCAAATCGCCTATGGCGTGTCCTGCATTGTGAATACTTGCAACACAACTTGCAAGATTGAGCGCCACGACATACATATGCAGATACGTAAAACCCGTACCGAAATGTTCTAATCGGTAACAGGTGGATGTCGTCACGCCGGGTTTATCGCAGAGAAGGTGATATTCTTTGAAGGTGTTTTTATCAATGCGCGGCATCGTGAAACCAAGGAACTTCGTACAGGCTTCATCTTCATACACGACATTGGTCGGCCAGCAAATGGAATAATGCCCTGCCGCAAGCGTCGGGTCTTTCGGTGGTGCATCGATCATCGCCTTAAGTTTGGCTTCAAGTTCGGGTGTGCGTTTTTGTTCGTGGTAGATCTTCACGCAAATATCGGGATCTCCTTCAACGGCGTAGACCGTGCCCTCACCTCCAGCGCCGAGTTTGGCGGAAATAATGAACTTGTTCTTTTGATTTGTTGATGCAGTATAGACAATCATGCGCTTATGATATTATATTTTACTTATTTTGTCAAACATTCAAAAACATCCTTTAAAAAAAGAATAAAACACTACGATATCCTCAACATTATTTTACTTTTTTCTAAATATTTTTAAAAGACCATTAACTAAGGTATTAATAAATATGATACTAACTACTAAAACTATAACTATCATAATTGCCACCATAAATTCTATTCCAACAGAACTAAATGATACTATACATAACACAAGGTATATTAGAAGTGCAATGGTAGTAAAGAATTTTTCAGTTTCTTGCTCGCTTTTCGTTTTTTGTTTATATACTTCTTTATTTCGACTACTGGTAATTTTTTTATATAATTCGGGGGCTACTTTCAAGTAAAAGGACTCAACAGATGTATAGTTTTTTGATTTCAGTGAAATCTCAAATTTTTCTTCATCTATATTTACTTTCATTACTCGACTAATGTTAATTTTTATTGTGACGGCCTTGCTTGGTAGTAAAATACATTTTTGCGGCTGAATAGTAAAAGATACAGGGCATTTTTGAATTTTTATTGTTAAAGGATCATTAAAAAAATTATTGGTAATAGTAAAACTTGCTTCTTTTTTATCATTGAACAGTATTTCGTTATTTGAAATTGTTGGGTTATCCCCTAAAATCAACGTACTCATGCTTTGAGATTTTTTATTAATAAGTTTTATAACTTCACTTTTAGGAATTTTTTTCGCTTTTGCTATCTTAAACAACTCGACTCGTTCCATACCGTTAATTCTATTATCCTTCGCAAAATCATCAATCATTTCACGCAAATAAGCAAATTGGTCAATCACAGTCTGCGTAGCTGCTTGCCTCTGCTTTTTTTGCGGGACAACAACAGGAAAATAATCCTCTTCCATCGCACACCACGGACAGGTCGTGAGATGTGTGGGGAAGAAGTGACGCGCATTGTTGCCACACATGACGAGTTTATTCTGCACTTTCGCGGTCATTGCTTCGTAGTTTTCTTTTATCGCAACAAACCACTCTATCGCGGTCGGGCGTTTTTCAGGTTCGTGCTGACCTTCCACAAAACACCTGCGAAACAGTGCTTTGATGTTGGGCGGTATTATCTCATACGGTAACGCATAGGCAGGCGGATTCACGTCAAGATCGGCGTATTCTTCATAAGGGTAATAACCGCTTGCGATCTTTTCTCCCGGTGTATTCAAATGCTCCACGCTTGAACCGCGAGACGCATACGGATGCGTATTTAACATCAAAAGCTTGAAAATGAGAATTGATAATGCAAACCGATCGGACTCTTGTCGGTTCTTTATGTCTTTACGCTGAATGACCTCAGGAGCGGAATATTCAGGCATATAGACTGAACACGGGAAGATTTTTTCGTCTTGTGCATGGATCTCAAAACTGTCGCAATCCACGATGGTGATCTTGCTGTCTTTCGTCGATACAAGAATATTCTTATCATTCAAATCGCCGATGGCGTGTCCTGCGTTATGAATACTTGCCACACAGCTTGCAAGATTGAGCGCCACGACATACATGTGCAGATACGTAAAACCCGTGCCGAAATGCTCTAATCGGTAACAGGTGGATGTCGTCACGCCGGGTTTATCGCACAGCAGGTGATATTCTTTAAAAATATTCCTATCTATTCGCGGCATCGTAAAACCAAGGAACTTCGTGCAGGCTTCATCCTCATACACGACATTGGTCGGCCAGCAGATGGAATAATGCCCTGCCGCAAGTGTCGGGTCTTTCGGTGGTGCGTCAATCATCGCTTTCAGCTTAGCTTCAAGCTCAGGTGTGCGCTTTTGTTCGTGGTAGATCTTCACGCAGATGTCGGGATTGCCCTCCACCGCGTAGACCGTGCCTTCACCGCCGGAGCCGAGTTTGGCAAAGAGAGTAATAGATTGTAGGTTGTCAATAAATTTCAAAAAAACAATAGAATGACAATCTCTCATATTTTAACGTACCCTTCTCACGATCTTACGAAAATAGTTTTTTCAAAAAAAGCAACCATTGATTAACAAATGGTTGCTTTGGATTCGCATTAGCAACAAAAAAAAATTCTACTTGCACTGAAAGCTTATTATCGGGAAGATTACAAGATTTTATAAGTATATCAATAGTACACATAATTTTAGTATGATCCTCATATGGTATCTGAGAAGGATGCATTGTTACAAAAAATGTTTCTTTTGATAATGCCGGAATAGTAATACACGTAGGCTCAATACTCAAAAAAGTGTCATGTGGGATAACTTCGATTTTCAGATCATCTAAGAAATAATGATTTTCAATTACTAAAGACTTCGTGCGATTTTTTGAAAAAATATGAACGGGATAAAATAATATTTTATTTTTTGAAACAGTAGGATAATCACCAATATAGTAGGCATGTTTTGTGGCTTTTAACATTTTCAATAACGAAACAAGGCGTGTTTTGCCGTCTATAAAGTTTCTGCGCGTCAATCCTTCAAGAATATCAAACTCCTCTTGCGAAAGAACATTATCCCTCGCCATCGCAAAAGTCATTTCTTTTAAATTATCATAATAATCTTCCGAATTAATTTTAATCCATTCAGAACTCTCATAAAAATATTCTCGTATGGTTCCGTTTATCATAATATTTATATTAGTATCAATCATATCATTTGTAACATGAATAGGAATGTATTTGGTAAAAAGTCCTTTTGAAACATCTTGCATTTTATTAAAATCAATAATAAACTCGAATTTCGCACTCTCTTCATTTTCTATAATATTAGGACATAGTATCACTGTAATATATTCAGCCAAAACTGGGATTGATATTCGCAATGAATGATATAAAAAATTATTTTTAATCGAGAATGTAATCGTTCTAATCATATCATTTTTTTCAATTATACCGAAATTGAAAGTTTTTTGAGAAATTTCAGGAGGTTCCCCCAATAAAATTGAAGGATTTCGAATTTGAATATTTTTAATTAACATATCAATGCGTTCGCGATCAATATTTTTTAGTTTCGCTTCATTATAGATTTCTTGTTGTTCATTTTTAGTTAATACACCATCACCTAGCAAATCATTGAGCATTATTTGCAAATACTTCAAATCATTTACAAGTTGATTTTTTTCCAGTTTATAATTCCGTATTTTTTCAGGGAAATAGTCTTCCTTCATTTTACACCAAGGGCAATCGCTCAAATGACTTGGATAAACATGACGTTTATTTACTTTACACAATGAATCATTTCTTTGAACCATGTCAATCATTTTCGTGTATTCGTCTTGTAATATAACTAACCATGCCTTTGCTGACGGTCTTTTTTCGGGCATATGCTGTCCTTCAAGAAAACATTGAGCGAGTAAATACCTTATTGCGGGCGGAATCAACGAATAAGGAAGCGCATAAGCTGGTGGGATGACATCAAGGCTAATGTCTTTTTCGTACGGATAGTACCCATAGACTATTTTTTCTTCTGGGGTATTCAGATGCTCAACACTTAAACCGCGGGATGCAAACGGGTGGGTATTCAACATAAGAAGTTTGAAAAGCAAAATAGCCAATGCAAAGCAGTCAGATTCTTGTCGGTTTTGTATTTTTTTATGGTTTATAACTTCAGGTGCAGAGTATTCTGGCGTATATACCAAACAGGAATATATATCTTTGTTATTATGAATCTCAAAACTATCACAATCTACAATAGTGATCTTACTGTCTTTACAGGACACAAGAATATTCTTGTCGTTCAAATCGCCGATTGCATGACCAGCTTTATGAATACTCACGACACAACTTGTGAGATTAAGTGCAGCTGCGTACATATTTAAATACGTAAAATTTGTTCCGAAATTTTCAAGTCGATAGCACACAGATGTATGGATACTTGGTTTATCGCAGAGAAGGTGATATTCTTTGAAGGTGTTTTTATCAATGCGCGGCATCGTGAAACCAAGGAACTTCGTACAGGCTTCATCTTCATACACGACATTGGTCGGCCAGCAAATGGAATAATGCCCTGCCGCAAGCGTGGGGTCTTTCGGCGGCGCGTCGATCATTGCTTTCAGCTTGGCTTCAAGTTCGGGTGTACGCTTTTGTTCGTGGTAGATCTTCACGCAGATGTCGGGATTGCCCTCCACCGCGTAGACCGTGCCTTCACCGCCGGAGCCGAGTTTGGTGGAAATAATGAACTTGTTCTTTTGAATTGTTGATGCAGTATAGACAATCATGCGCTTATGATATTATATTTTACTTATTTTGTCAACAAATTAGCAACACACCGTTCAACGAATATTCAACCCCGAGAATTTGTATTTCTTCACCAGATTTTCATACTCCGCGGTTTTTTGCACCCTTCTCCACGCGACATTAAAATCATTGATCACTCCATCCGATGTATCAGCACTGAACGCATACGACACCGTAATGGTTTGTAATGTATATACGGGAGTAAACAGCTTTGCCTTATCCTGCGTTGAAAGAAGCCACTCTATGGAAATTTGTTCGTATGCAAGCATATCTAACCGCTTTTTTTCAACTTGTGTTATTAATGCTGAAAGCGAAGCTGCATCATAGAGCCACAACTTTTTACCGTCGGGAGTATTCAGCAGCAATGTCTCAGCGATATCATCGCGTATGACACCGATTTTATATTTGATGAAATCAGAGACACCGGTAATCTTAACACCTGAATCCCTGAGCGCAAACAGAGTAACATTCGTGGTGATAACAGGGCCTGCCCATCGAAATAATCGAGAACGAAGCGGCGTCACCGCAACGGTAAACAACATTTTTTTCCGCTCTGTCCGAGCTATATGAAAACTTCGCACCCACGGATATGAAAAATTTATATCGGATGCTTTCATTTCCGACCCCATATCTTTCAGTATCATCATCAAAACCTCGGTGCTGAATCCATCAGGTTTACCGTCACTGTTGAGATAACTATACGGCGGTGAAACTTCTGCCATTATTTCAAAATCGTCAATGGGGTGTTTGGAATAAATATCTGCAAAGCTCCAAAGCACAATGATAATAATTGCAATAAGCTTCATCTCTACACCTTCCCCCTACATATTTTACAATACTACATTTCTTAATATTTTCAACACATTTCCATCACATACTCAATATTTACACACCCTCTCATACCGCATATTATTACTTTTTAGGTGTAATGGGCCGCAACCACGCAGGAATCTTATCATCGAGCTTTTTATTGTCATCAGAATATACCTGCGCCTTCCACTCATCATCATTAAGTCGATTATCCTGGGGTTGTGTAAACTCATAATAGCTATAGGTATACCCTATCGCGATCCGCTTCCCGCCATCTCCATCGTTCAATGCGACATATATGCGATATGGCATTCCTGTCGCAACTTCCAAAACCTGATCATTATCAGAGTCTGTATGCACATCTGCAATGAGCGCCATTTGAAGATCTTTTTCTTCAACACGATTTCCTTCGGTAGGCGCGACAACATCAACAAGTATTGCGGGAATTTTTCGAATATATTCACTATCATCGCCTGAAACAACACCATTTTTTACTTCAACTCGCACTATCTCCGTGAGATTGTTAACAACATTTGTAAGGTCTTTCATTTTAACCCTATACGCATCATTTAAAAATCCTGCTGTTTCTAATTTTATCGATGCAATTTTTAAAAGACTTTGTAATCGGTAAAAAAACTCCATATTTGGCTCTACATAGTTTTTTTGATATTCCAGAGGTTCAATCGAAAATGTCGGTTGGGGATCACCGCCGCCGCCTGCTTTCTCGGCATATGATTGCTTGGCATATAGCAACGTATCATGACGCAACTCAGCCCATGCAGCGTGAGCGGTAAGGAGCACTCTCTTACTCCATTCGGGTTTTTGCATAAAATAAAACCCTTTATCGGTAAACGTAGCACTATCCTTTACTAAACCGAGATACGACATATAAAAGGTAGAGTACCAGTCGTTATACTCCATTTTTTCCGCCATTTTTTTGAGTTTGGTGTAATTCTCCTTGCCCTTTTTTATATGACTCACCGCGTTCAAAGTTATCTCTTCAGCTTCTTTATTCCCCAAGACAGCCATAACATCCGTGCCTGCGACCATTGTACGTCCGGTCGGAGGTTGAGCAGTATAATCACCGATACGAGGTGAGGACAGCATATTGTGAATATAATTATCAAATGTGAATCGTTGCCCCATCAATCGGAAACCCATAGGCTGTTCAGCGTTATTATCTAGTTTCACATTGTTATCATACAGTGAAAATCCGGCAATTTGAGGTTTCGGAGCGATTGAACTGAGTTTTTTTGAAAACTCAATAACAGATCTCGTATCGGAAATCCATTGTGACATATCGGAAATCTCAAACGAGCGCAGACACGCCAGCATGTGCTTCAAGGTAACATCATCTGAAGCCCCCATGATATAATTGATCGGCTCAGTCAATGCGCGCCACCCGTTCTCTATTGTACTATTTTTTTGTGCGAAATAGGTCATCAAAATACCTGCTCTGGCAGTAGCAAATGCATCTTTAGTCGAGTCATTTTTCAGTTCAACACCAAAATGCATCCTCCCGAAATACATCATGGTCTTGAAATAATTCGCCAATACTGCATTCTTCGTATAATGCCCGCGAGGTTTATATTGAGTGTAATCCTCCGTGTATTTTTTAAGTATCGATGAAACACGCCCGGTAGCAGTCGCATCCTTTATAGCTGCAATCTCCTCTTTTACTGCGACAGGGTACTCTTTAATGTCAATAAGCGGTTTTCCCATAGTATCGGCAACTACCAAGAAAAATGCCTTTACCAACTCGGTTGCTTCTTTTTCCTCATCGGTTTTCGCCGTTTTAGCATACTCATCGGCTTCCTTATAATATTCTTCAATCATAACCATAAGTATCGGGAAAAATCTGTCCTGCTCGATCCTTTGAAGCATACGATCAAAGACAAGATGGAGAGAATGTACAATAAAATCTGTTGTAATATATAT
This sequence comes from uncultured bacterium, assembly GCA_964423645.1. Classification (GTDB taxonomy): domain Bacteria; phylum Macinerneyibacteriota; class Macinerneyibacteria; order Macinerneyibacteriales; family CAYRFE01; genus CAYRFE01. The sequence goes on from CAYRFE010000012.1 coordinate 93,572, forward strand.
TGAGGTTATTCGATCATTAAAAAATGAGTTCCCAAAAACACTAAATGAAAAATGAGGATGCGATGCCCCATCTGCAAGATCTTTGTATAAAGATACCATGTCATCTGAGTTGTTCTCTGAGTCATACATCCTTTCTTGTACAGCTGTTAGATACAATTCGTACTCATCCTTGTTTACCCGTTCAAGCGCAAAATGTTGTTTTTTTAATGTTGCCATCAACTCATCACTGAAACGATATTTCCCGTTAACTGCCACAAATTCATCGGAACACTCTTTCTTTTGATAGAAATAGGAGAGATCGAGGGCATCATCACCTTTCACTGCCTGCCAATACGTGGCATCATACGCGGCAAACACAAAACCTTTTTTGCCCTCATATGTCACCTGAAACCAATTATTATAATCCTTTTTAAAATAATAGTACGCTTGTCGCAGATAGGTATCCTCATTTTCGTAATCCCATGAAATATTCTCTTTATCTTTCTCAAATACCTTAGTCACCTCTAAAATCGTACCGATCGGCAAATCGGCAATTGTATGAGCAGTCTCATCATCACTGTCGGTCATGATTTTATCATACAGCTTTACCCCATTATTACCTACGACCATGGCTTTTTTATCTTTCCAACGAGCATAGTCGAGTTTTTTAAATTCAAGAGGATCATCGAGATATTCCTTAGGCATCGCATATTCAACCTTTGGATCGTCAATTTTTTCCATTGTGATATCGGTCGATTGATACTTTGTCAGAAACGCGCGAACTTCATCATAATTATATTTCGGTATTGTGTTTTTACCGATCTCATTCGGGTTTTCATAATCTATATTGTCGTCATATACCAAAAAATCTTTTGTTTCGGGTGCGTTTTCAAGATATTTCTTTAACTGTTCCGATGAGTCTGTTTGCTTTTTACAAGAAACGAGCATAATCGTTAGCAGCAACATTACAATTACGCCACAATAAAGTATTTTCCGCATATTTCCTCCCCATTTTTTATAAATCCTTTCGTTGAATATTACAATAAAAAGCATAGTGAGTAAACACTTTTTTTACACAACATTAGTATTGATTTCACATAAAAAGCAGGTATTATAAAACCAGAAATAAAGCATAGGAGTATATATGAAATACATACTTTTTACCCTTACAACAGTCGTCTTTTTATTCTCATGTAAAGAAAAAATAATCACTTTCGAAACAGATGTCGCTACAGTTGAGGAAAAAAGTTTCACTCTGCCACAAGATTATCTTCCTTATATAACGCAGGTGCATTCCGATGGAAAAACATTCGCATGTGAAGCATATAAGCCTTTCAAGCAAGTAAAAGACGGCACTGAACAAACAATCGTCGCTCGGTATCTTATAACAGAAAAAAAGGTATACGGTCCGTACGACGATATAAAACTAATACAAATTTCTCCCTATGACGGTGATGTGGTATTTGCTGCGCAACCCGTGGGCGACAAAGCATATTATGTGTATAGTGCACAAGATAAAAAGGGACCTTTTACAGATGTAAAGCTTCTTATAACATCTCCCTACGACACTACCACAGTATTCGTTATAAAGGAAAATGTTAACGAGTACGTTATGTGGAACTCTGTAAAAAAAGGCCCGTTTCAAAGCGTTGAAAAACTAGCATTTCTACCTTGCGGAGCATCAGTTCCTATTTTTCAAACATCTCATCAAGATAATGATAAAAGTAGTTCTAAGCGCTCCGTTTTTATCGGTGAAATAAAACAAGAGCTACAATTCAATCCTTCGGATGAAAATTGGAAAGAGTTTTATGAAAATAAATATATAAAAACTGCTATTTTCATAAACGAAAGTGATGAACAAAAAACACACTTTTTTGACCCAAATTTTCCGCTTAACTACGGCTCTCCGCAAAAAGTTTTTTTTGATGAAACAGGCTGTTTTTATATTTCCATCACACTATTACATGATAAATATCGTGTTGTTGAGAAAAAATTTGATTCCTTTAATGTCTCAGAATCCTTAGAAACGCTCCCGCAAATTAATTTTTTTGATAACGGGAAAATGTTCTACACATATGAGTCTAAAAAGTCACAATTTCTTGTTTTTGAAGGAAAAACATACGGTCCTTTCATATCAGTCACTGTAAATCGAAAATATTGGAAAAACAACAACACTTTTTATGCCCTTGCCTTTACAAAACATCAAACCAACTTTTTTAACGGCTCAATCATAAAAACCCTACAAGGAGAGGCAATATCCCTTTTCTTTGATGAACAAAAAAACCTTTTTGCATATTCAACAAAAGTTAAAGAAGGTACATACATTCCCTTTAAAAAAGTTGATAAAGAATACACAATAGTAAATGACAAAAAGTATTCTCTTATATCCTCTCATGTGTACCAAAACACGGGATCTACTTCACCACTTATAGTAGAGTACATTGCTCCTACCCAGGAAAATATTATCTTTAATGGCAAAAGAGTACCCGTAAATGGACGAGAAGGGGAAGTAAGGATATCACCTGACAGCAAGTCTTATGCATATGTTACTCGGGATTCATCCGGTCATTATCTGCACGTCAATGAAGAAAAAAAGGGACCTTTCGAAGATATTGGAGAATTCGACTTTTCACCTGATAGTTCGACATTTTTTTATACAGTACAAATCGATAAAAAATATTATGTCTATACGGGAGCAAAAATTTTCGGCCCTTATAAGCACATTGAAAATGTTTGGTTTGAAAAAAACTCAAATCAACCAACTATTGTTACGCGAACTATTACTGATAAGTTTTTACTGGTAAGTTCAGATGGTACAACCCGTGAAGAATCACATATTAGTGCATGGAAATCAATCATTATAATTGATAATGATCATAAGCAACTTCTCTTTAATGGTCATAAATCAAAAGAATATTCGGGCTATATCAATTTAATATCTGCATATCCTAATCATAACATTGCCTTCTACATTGCACATGACACCTTTCATCCGATACCGAATGCAAGTTACAGTCGTGAAATTAACAAAATTATGATTAATGGAAAAGAATATTTAGGATTGATAGAGCAATCTGCTGTGGTCTATATTGACGGAGAATCGCTCTATATAAAAGACCTGCAATCATTTAAACCTGTAGAATAATAATGCCTACCCTCCACCTTTTCGACATCGACGGTACCCTTGTACGCATGCAGGGCACAGGTCGTATCGCGTTCGATCATGCGATGAAACGTTTGTTCGGCAAAGAGAAACTGACGCATGAGATCTCTATGGCAGGCACTACCGATCTTGCAACGTTTCACGCGGTGATGGATAAACTCGGAATACGCAACGGTTTTGACGACTACTGGCATCACTTTGAAACGTATTTTGCCGAAGCTCTCACCGAGCTTGTGATCACCGCACCGTACATGCCGATCGAGGGGGTTGTGGCGTTTCTTGAACTGCTGCGAAAAAACCGTACACCCCGCGCCATCATCACAGGCAACATGAAAAAAGGCGCTGAAATCAAACTGCAAAGCGCAGGCCTATCTGACTACTTCACGTGCGGCGCTTACGGTGATGATGCATTGACACGCAATGATCTTGCTGAAATCGCTGTCCAACGGAGCAAAGACAGTTTTCATACAGATCTCACCACGATTATAATGTGGGGCGATACACCGCTTGATATTGAAGCAGGAAAACACATAGGCGCAGTCACCGTCGCGGTAGCGGGTGGTTTGTATACTCGCGAACAACTTGAACAATGTTCACCTGATCGTATCATCGAAGATTTTACGGAGCTGCCGGATATCATAAAGCACTTTCAATAATGAAAATAATGCTCCTTTACGGTACATATTCTTGAACTTATGGTGAGTTTTTTATTCACCTGGATTATCGGGTCAAGCCCGATAATGACACAAAACATTTTTTTATGGTCTAATTTAGCTCCCCCTCGCGGTTACGCGTTTCCCCCTCTTTGCAAAAAAGAGGGGGAAAATAAAACGGCAATGAACTACCCCGCAGCAAGCTACGGGGTATCTCCCCAAAAAATACTATATTTGTTCGCCCACCCCAAACCCCTCCCTTTTCTTTTTGGGAGGGGCTTAATTTCTAATATTATGGGGACTTCGTCCCCACACCCCTGTTTTGAAAATGCAGAAAAACGATAAATTTT
>CAYRFE010000013.1:0-95137 GCA_964423645.1 uncultured bacterium
TTCGGGACATTTTCGCTTGCGATTTAGCGAGACATTTTCCCTTGCGAGCTACATGAACCGAGTATTTTACCCATTTATCTTGACAATAATTACATTTCAATATACAATTAACTGAGCAATACTAATAAGCGGAGGTCATTATGATTGAATTGTTTAAGTTATCCAAAGATGATGTTGGTATTATTGCCTCGCGGGATGAAAAATTCGAAAGCATCGCTTTTTTAAAAATTACCGGCAAACTGATCGATACCACATTACCGGTATTTCTTGAATCGATGACTATTCTTACCAATAAACACTTAGTCAATGTCATAATAGATTGTTCCGATGTATTATTGATCGGATCGTCAGGTTGGAATGCGATTCTGAAAAAAATGATGCTTTTTAAGGATTCCGATGGCAGTATTGTTCTTATTCGTTTAAAACCATTTGTGTTTTCCATTTTCAAAGAGTTGAATCTCGAATCTCAAATACCCCATTATCGTACCTATGGTGATGCTGTCGCCTATATCAATCAACATGATATTCTCCCTCAACCCTCGGAGACATCACAATCACACGTCGAATTACCTCATGGCGTAATTGAAGAAGAATATCTCGAAAAACCGACCGATTCGACTGCTCGAAAAAGTGATGATTACGCTGATTCTGAAGATCAAACCGATCATTCCGCTTCAAATTTACAAGAAATTGCAGCTTCTGCTGAAGCAGCCGTTGAGGCAGAAACTCACACAACCGAGGAAGAAACACTTGATAATCCTGAACAAGAAACCTTCCCTCAAGAAATGACTTCCGAAGAATCATACCCGCTCAATGAAAGTCGTGAAAATGATGTCTATTCAGGTGATATTACTGAAGAAGAAATGGAATCTACCCTACCGCTCCCCGATTCATTAGCAACTCAGACGCTTGAAACCGTTGAAGAGGAAATTATTCCGCCACCGCGCAATCTGAAACCTCTTGAGTCGAGCGGATCAGATGCCGCCTCATCTTCTTTACGCAGTTTAATTGAAAAAACTATTCTTGAGTTAAAGATCTCCGGGTATTCCACGACCGCTCTCGATAATGCGCTTCAATTCAACGATAATGAATTGCAATCAGCATTCAATGCATACATGAATGATTTAAATACATTACGAAATCTTACAGAACGATTGAAAGGACTTGATCATTCGTCATTTGCTAAGGAAACTGCAGTTTTACAACAATTTCTTCATGATCCTGCGCAGCTCGAGAATGCAAAGAAACAATTCAACCTTCTTCTCGAACTGATAGAGAAACGAACTCATTCGGCATTTAATCCTCTCTTTGAATTTAGTTTTGACAATTTCGTGAAGGGAGAATGTAATAAATTTGCGTTTGACACCGCCGTTTTAATATCACAAGGCGATGCGGTGCAAGCCCCGGTCTTTATTTACGGTACAAACGGAACCGGCAAAACACATATTGTCAATGCGATGGGAAATAGAATTATGGAATCATCAGGGAGAGCGGTCGCATATATTCCTGCTGAAGAGTTTATCATATCGTATGAGAATTATTCATCCGTAGGTGCATTACCGCTATTCAGAGAACAATATTCCGGATATGACTATATAATAATCGATGACCTGCAATCTTTTTCTACCGATCAAAAAGCAATGATTGAGCTTAAATATCTCTATGAAAAAAGCCTTTCTTCGGGCAAAAAAATCATTTTCACCTCTACCGAAGCGCCTCATGAATTACATAATTTTGGTAAAGACTTTATTTCTCGTCTCAAAACCGCAGTCACGATAAAACTTTCTCAGCCGGACGGATATACGCTTACTGCTATTATAAAAGCCAAGGCGATATCAGAAGGCATACTTCTCGATGATGCAGTTTTCCCCATTATTACTCGTGAATCAGATGGAGATATCCGTACAGCACTGGGGCTGCTGAATACCCTTAAAACCTACTATATGATCTATAGACAACCGCTCACTGCTTACACCGCATCAGAAGCTTTAGGAATCGTATCCCCATCAACGATCACCGATATGACCAATATTCCTGACGACGAATTGTTATCTGAATCACAAGAATCTTTTGAAACCGAAACATCCGCGCTCTATGATATGAATTCAGTTGAGACACCGGACGCTACAACCGATGTCGCTGTTTTGGAAGTCCAACCGGTCGAAGAATCCGTTTTTACTGAAACCAATCTTGACACATTCGATAGTGATATGGACAACGCCGAGGTTGAAATCTTAGCGCCGATTCTCGAGAGTGCTACCCCCGAAGCTGATGATGATTCAATTGAGAACGAGTCTACACCGCTCATCGAAACGACAAATGAGTCAGAGCTTCATGTACCACACGAAAATACTCTCATTGAAACAACTGGAACACACAACCAATCCACCCTTACGGCAGAAACACAATCCTCCATCACATCACCTGAAGATGAAACTGTACCGCCTGTTGATTCTGAGATCAGTGAATCACATGATGAACCCGTTGTCGAAACTGCTGCTCCAATGAATAATGAGCAAGATTCGATTGCTGATTCTGAATTTTCCACCTCTCAGTCAGATGAGAATGATTTTTTACAAATAGACACTGCCGGTACAGATGATCTTTGGGATGATGCAACCGACAAAACGGATGATGATCCGTTTAAATTTTAAGGAAGTATACGATGGCTCGAAAAAATACTCTTCACATTGCATTTTTGGGGATTTTCACTGCATTGGTAGTCGTGATGACCGCACTTCCCAAAATACCTGTACCTCAGACGCAAGGATATATCAATCTGGGTGATTCAATGATTTTACTCAGTGTTGTTTTTTTTGGCGGACCATTCGGTGCATTTGTCGGCGCATTCGGTTCTGCAATTGCCGATGTTGTCTCCGGTTATGCTCATTGGGCGCCGTATACATTTGTGATCAAAGGGATCGAGCCTCTCATCATGGCGCTGCTTTTAGGATTGTTTAAACAAAAAAGAACACTTGTATCTGTTCCTATTACATCAATACCTGCAACCTTATGGATGGTCAGCGGATATTTTATAGTTCAGAAAATACTTTACGGCACTTCAGCCGCAGTTACAGAAATACCCGGAAACCTTATTCAAGCGGGCGGTTCTGTCGTTATTTGTTTTTTACTTTTCAGTGCTACCTACAAACCTATTATGCGATTCATCAACACACGAAATGAACGCTAGCACACGTCAGAAGTTCCTTCGATAAGGGCACATCATTGTGCCCTTTTTTGTTTTAATCTAAATGGGTCAAATTCCCCGAAGCTTGCTTCGGCTTTGCTATTATAGTTTTGTTATTATAAGGGGTGTGGGGACGAAGTCCCCACTATATTAGAAATTAAGCCCCTCCCAAATTCAAAGGGAGGGGTTTGGGGTGGGCAAACAAATATAGTATTTTTTGCGGAGATACCCCGTAGCTTGCTGCGGGGTAGTTCATTATGTATTGAAACTTACTGAATGTGTGTATAATGTGATATATGGCGGGAACTTCATCCCTATCTCCCGGCTTTGAAACTATCGAGAATGAAGATTGTGTAAATTTCTTAAAAATCTTACCTTTGTATCAATTTGATACATGCAATCGATAGTGACTTGACAGATGACAATGCGGGTGTTACATACCTTGCACAGATCAAAAATATGATTCGATCAGAAGATAAAACAGAGGAATTGTCACCATTGAAATAATGGTGGCAATAGTAATAATACCGGACATTATCTCTTTATCTGTATCGATAAAATCGGCAAAAAATGGTACCATTGTTGCAGGAGGCATGACGGATTCAAGAAGAATTACTTTTTTTGTGGTCATATCAGGATTACTGAAAAGCGAGACAATGAGAACGGTGATCACTCCGACTAGAAATGCGAAAATAAGGCGAAATAACGAGCCATACATAACCACACAAAGCGCTTCTCGCTTCAAGCGCAAATTAAACATAAGACCGATCGTGAAAAGAATCATCGGTATTGTAAATGAAGCGAAGTTGAATATAAATGTTTTTAAAATATCGGGAAGAATTACTCCATAGAAATTAGCAAATAATCCAAGGCCTGCAGCAATAACGGGAAGGATCGCATTTGACGCAAGCGTTTTGAGAAAAACTGATGAATCGGCACCTTTATGTTTATTTCTGAAATATATCAAAGAAAATCCAAAAAGTAAAAATACCGGCCAAAATAATAATGTGAAAAATACGGCTCTCGTCAGTCCGCTCTCTCCATAAAACAACTCCATGACTCCCCAGCCAAGGTATCCGTAGTTCGCAACCATAATTGAAAAAGCAAATGCATTTTGTATTCGCGCGTCATTGTGAACATATTTTGATAGAAAATACGCAAGAAATGTACAAATCGCCGTCATAATAAATAGTCCGGCGACAGCCGGACCAATCTGATGTATCGTATCAAGATTTGATGTATACAAATTTTTAAAAATAATAAACGGTACTGACACTTTTATTACGAATTTGCGTAACACCGCAGTGTCAGATTCACTGAAAAGCTTTAAAAGCTTACATAAAAATCCAAACACGACGGGCAGCATCAATGCAATAATGGCCAGTACCATAATGCAACGAGTCTATTCTCTCGGACGAGCAGGTTCTATCTTCAATCGTACTTCTTTCAATTTTTTTCCATTAAGGGAAAACATCATATCTTGTGCATTTTCTTTGGGGACTTCCACAAAAGAAAATCCTTCAAAAATAACGATATCGCCGATTCCCTTTACTTGCAATTGTAATTCTCCTGCAATGAATTGTGCAAGATCACGCACTTTTAAACCCGCTGAACGACCAACATTTAAAAAGAATCGTACCATGCCCGGGGCTGCACCGGTGTCTTCAAATTCGGTCGCAACCTCACCCGGTTTTGCAACTGCAGTTTCAAACGACATTTTTAACAATGCTGCGGAAACATCTAATGACGTATGCTCATTATCCAACAATTCAGCCGCCAAGCGAGCATATTCTTCCAACTCACCGGCATCCATGATACTGCGAACCTTTTCGAGAAACACTGCTTTTCTATTCGCTTCAACACTTTGAATAGTCGGTACTTCTCTGCGATTGATACGTGTTTTTGCATATCGTTCAATATCACGTAGTTTGTAAATTTCACGACCGGATATAAACGTAAACGCCTTTCCGGCACGGCCTGCACGGCCTGTACGACCTATTCTGTGAACATAATATTCCTCATCATAGGGAACGTCATAGTTGAAAACCGCATCGACATCATCGACATCTATGCCTCGTGCGGCGACATCTGTCGCAACAAGAACTTCAATTGCACCTGTTCTGAATTTTTTCATAACTCGGTCTCTTTGCATCTGAGTCATATCTCCGTGCAATGCATCCGCAGTATACCCGCGTGTCTGCAAATGACCGATCAGATCATCGACGGCACGTTTGGTATTACAAAATACTATTGACAAACGAAAGGTATGCATATCCAGCAAACGACATAATGCCTCAAGCTTGACTGATTCGCGCACTTCATAATAATACTGATCGATCGTAGGAACGGTTAACTCTTTTGGTACGACTTTTATAAATTCCGGCTCACGCTGAAACCGTTCCGCCAATTGACGAATTTCAGAAGGCATGGTCGCCGAAAATAATAAGGTTTGCCGTTCGGGAGACAAGGTTTTTAAAATCATTTCAATGTCATCACGGAAACCCATATCCAACATTCTGTCAGCTTCATCGAGAACGGCAAATTTTACATGAGAAAGATTAATTGTTCGGCGTTCCATATGATCCATAATGCGGCCGGGAGTGCCGATTATTATCTGGACTCCTTCTTTCAATGCACGTATCTGTCGCTCAATAGGTTGCCCGCCGTAAACGGGAATTACACGTATACCGGTTTTATAACGCAATAACTTCTTTATTTCTTCCGCGATTTGTATTGCCAACTCACGTGTCGGAGACATGACCAATACTTGCGGTAATTTCAATTTTGTATCTAATCGTTCTATGATTGGTATACCAAAGGCCGCTGTCTTTCCCGTTCCTGTTTGAGCCTGTCCGATCATATCTTTTCCTGCAAGTATAACCGGTATTGCTGCTTCTTGTATATGAGATGCTTCTTCAAACCCCATCTCACCTACAGCTTTTAACATTTCTTTCGATAACTCTAATTCACTAAATTTCATACGTATTCCTTTCGTTTTGTATGCGGTCAACCCGGTTGTTATGGCCGGTGTTCCTTTTTTATTCCCGTAAAATATGTAACAATTCTTCTGCGGCAACCATTTTTGCTTCTATAGAGGACGCGACGACACGAAGCGAATCCTCTGATAACCCCAAGGATATGAGCGCACTCTCAGAATACTCATACACCCCTGTCACCGGATATGATTGCGCCGTCATCATATGAATAAAAACATCAGAAAATGCGATAATATTGACGATATCTTTGTTCTCGGGTAGTATCGGATCAGTGCTTGTTGAGTGATGATGGCGAATCGCATCAACAATAAAATCAGGCAAACGCCACTTCTGTGCAAGAAGAGCTCCAACATATGCATGCTCGGTTCCAATAAACTGCAATTCTGAGTCGATCGCAAACATATTTTCTTTTCCCGCGTTTTCAAGGGCTGCGTGCATTTCAACCGGAAAATACTTCACCAGAAATAATTTCCCGATATCATGAAGAAGACCCGCTGTATATGCATCATCTTCTCGGTTTTTTCGTGTCATCGCACACACGATACGCGCACACTCAGCAGTAAGCAATGAATGTATCCAAAATTTCTTCATTGAATACGCGCTTTCCGATACCGTAAGATCCTTAAACACCGACACAGTAACTATCAACTGTGAAAGTTTACGAAATCCTAAAAAACCGATTGCATGTTGTATACTGCCTATTTTCCTGCTAAGAGAATAATATGCAGAGTTCACTGTTTTTAAAATTTTCGTAGCCAGTGCGGGATCTTTTTCGATAAGTTTTGCTAATTCATACGCTGATGTTGATGGATTATTCACCATTTGCATGATTTGCATACTTATTCCCGGTAAAGTGGGTAATTCTTCAACCCGCTGTATAATTTGAGTCACTTGATCATTCATGAAATATCGACCTATAACTGTTCATCGTTTGATGACCTGCAACTCGGCAGGCAAAAATTGCACAAGCTCGGCATACGCGGGAATACTCAAAACAGGCTTTAATTTGAGTAACTCATTACGAGAGTACGTTGACAGATCAACACTCGCCGTCACATCGACTCTGACTCGTTCAACACTGTAATCAATGGGAACACGCAACGTTACCTTGACAATCTTTGGCGCAAGCAATGAATATTCCCCTTTCACGGCAATCGGAACATCATTTAATTCAATGGTCTTTAATTCGGAAATCACAACAGTCGCAAATACTTTTGTACCGGTCGTATCGATAAGATCGGTGTTAGGAGGTAAAATAATATTGACTTCACGCGTGACCGTTCGCTTTTCGTTTGATATATCGACGGCACTTGTCGTAATGTGAGTAACACTTTTCGGTCCTCTGATTTTTACAAATTGAGGCTGCATCTGTATTTCACCGATTTGTTTAAACCCGCTTGCTACTTTTCCCGATATTTCCGGTACTATTTTCACGAATTTTTCTTCTTTTTCATCAATCGTCAAAGAGATTGTTTTATCATTATCAGACAAATAAATATCAATGGAAGAATTAAAATTCATGATATTGCGCTTGGACACATTGAGTCGATAATCACCTTTTTTAAATCCTGCAAGATCGATCTCATAGAACCAATTCGCACGATCCTTACTTGTTTTCAGTAACTCTCGAGATTTGCCTTTCACCACGAATGAAATACTTGCCGGTTCAAGTACCGACACAACATAATTTTCTGAAAGTCCGGAAAATCGAACCGGAAAACGAAGTATTTCTGTGGTTTCCCGATCACGTACTGCACCAAGCCACAACAAAACAGCCACCAAAAAAGAAAGTATTTTATAATTCCAGTTGTGCGAGAACCAGCTCAACACACGAAAGTTTTGCGTTTTTTTAAAAAACTTCATTATTCGCCTTCTTCATACGCTTCTTTTGTTTTCTCTCGTAGCATTAGATCATACAAAACGCTTTCCAACTCTGCGCGATTCATGTTACGAGCCATAAATTGACCGTCACTCGCATATGAAATTGATTTTGTCTCTTCTGATATTACGATGACACCTGCATCAGTCAGTTCGGTTATACCGATTGCGGCACGATGTCGAGTCCCGAAATCACGGGGTAGATCAGCATTTTCTGATAAAGGTAATATACCGCGAGCACATTTGATACGATTGTTTTTTACGACGATCGCTCCATCATGAAGCGGCGTATTGAGTGAAAATATTGTCACCAAAAGTTCTTGGCTTATCGCTGCATCCAATTGCACTTCATTGTCGATATAGTTTTTGATATTCGCTTCTTGTTCAAACACTATAAGTGCACCGATCCTTCGTGAAGACATTTCCAGAATCGCATCAATCATTTGCGTGATCACCAACTCTTCTTTTGTCAATTCTTTTTTAAAAAAGAATTTAAAAAGAGGTATAGTATTCAATTTATTTAAAAATGCACGAAATTCCGGTTGAAATATCAACACAAAATAAGCGATCAATACATAGCGCATGATACGCAATAACCATATTATAAGCGTAAAACGTTCCGGATCAATCAATAATGATGTCATGGTAATAATTAAAAACAATAGCAGCATTTGCAAAGCTTTTATACCTTTTACCATCGTGACCAAAAAATAAATAAATATCGCAATTACCAAGATGTCTATCATGTCCACAAAAGTAATATATTTGAATTGCAAGATCAAAGACACAAAAAACTGTTGAAGATAATCAATCAACCGCGCAAACAATCACACGCCCCCTTTAATAAGAAACAACGCCTCTTCGCGGGTGGTCTTGTTTTTAAAGACACCGCGCATAGCTGACGTAACTGTCTTAGAACCGGGTTTTTTTACGCCTCGCATTGCCATACACATATGTTCTGCTTCTATAATAACAAAAACTCCCATCGGACGCAAGTACTTCATGAGGAGATCCGCAACTTGTGTCGTAAGACGCTCTTGGAGTTGCGGGCGTCGCGCGAGGGTCTCAACCATTCGTGCCAATTTACTTAATCCGGTTATTCTGTCGCCGTTCGGAATGTATGCGATATGCGCCTTTCCGAAAAATGGCAAAAGATGATGTTCACACATAGAATAAAATGGAATATCTTTCACTATTACCATTTCATTTTCGTCGAAATTGGTGTGAAATTCCACTACAATAGTATGAAGTTCTTCTTCTGACACATTCAACCCGGAAAATACTTCCCCATACATATCAGCGATTCGCCGTGGAGTATCGATCAAACCCTCACGTTGAGGATCTTCACCGATTGCTTCAAGTATTGCAATAATCGATTGTTTGATCTTTTCTTTATCAATTCCCATATGACACTCTTTCTCTTGTATTAAATATATACACGACAAACCGCAGGATAAAATAATATGATAAAATAAATCGGCTTTTCCGATAAAACGAAATCATACGAAATGCTCTATGATATGTTCGAGGTTCGTACAACCATTTCACTCCGGTAATCTTATACATTTTCTTCAGTATTCGGCACCTTGCCTATAATTGCTTCGATTTCAGATGCTTCCAATATTTCCTTTTCCAGCAAGGCATTTGCCAATAAAACAAGTTTATCCTTATTCTTTTCAAGAATGGTTTTGACCTCATCATAGGCAATTCTTATTATTGTCGAAATTGCACTATCAATCTTTTTTGCAGTCTCTTCCGAATAGTCCTGGCGAGTACCCAAATCACGACCTAAAAACACATGCTCTTCTTTTTTCCCGAATGTCATCGGACCGATCTCTTCGCTCATACCCCAATTTGTGACCATTTTACGAGCAATGTCGGTAGTGCGGTCAAGATCATTTGATGCACCGCTACTTACTTCGTTAAATATAATCTCTTCAGCAGCCCGACCACCAAGCATTCTGTGTAAAAGTGATGTCAGGTATGATTTTGTATAGAGATGACGCTGATCAAGCGGTAGAAAGTGTGTCAGCCCCAACGCACTGCCGCGGGGAACGATCGTCACTTTATGGATCGGATCGCCATTTGCAGTAAACATACCGATAATTGTATGCCCGCATTCATGATATGCGATACGTTTCTTTTCTTCGTCAGTGATCACCATGCTCTTTCGCGCTTTACCCATCATGACCTTATCTTTTGCTTCTTCGAAATCTTCCATTTCAACTTTTGTTTTATTTCGTCTCGCCGCATGCAACGCTGATTCATTGATCATATTAGCGAGATCAGCGCCACTCATTCCCGGTGTTGCTTTTGCAAGTACATCAAGTTTGACATCATCGGCCAGGGGAATGTTTTTTACGTGCACATTAAGTATTGCTTCGCGTCCGCGTACGTCGGGCAAATCCAGTACAACTTGTCGGTCAAACCGTCCCGGTCGAAGTAATGCCGGGTCAAGGACATCAGGTCGGTTCGTAGCCGCAATGATAATGATAGCAAGTTTGGTATCAAATCCGTCCATTTCGACAAGCAGTTGATTAAGGGTTTGCTCCCGTTCATCATGACCTCCGCCAAGACCTGCTCCGCGAGAACGTCCGACCGCATCAATTTCATCAATAAAAATAATTGCAGGAGCATGACGCTTCGCCTGTTCAAATAAATCTCGTACGCGTGCTGCACCTACTCCGACAAACATTTCAACAAACTCGGATCCGCTTAAGCTGAAAAACGGAACATTTGCTTCTCCGGCAACTGCCTTTGCAAGCATTGTTTTACCTGTTCCGGGAGGACCTACCAGCAAAACGCCTTTTGGAATTTTACCGCCGAGACGCTGAAATTTGACCGGTTCAGATAAAAACTCAACAATCTCTTCTAACTCTTCTTTCGCTTCATCACATCCTGCGACATCTTTAAATTTTACATCCATGTCGCCTTTTCCGATTATACGCGCTTTACTTTTTGCAAAAGTGAATGCTTTATTGTTGCCGCCCTGCATATTGCGAATGAACATGACAAAAAAGATTATAAATATGAGTGTCGGTAATACATAGATAAGAAACATTTTAAAATCGCCTGATGACGGTTTCATGATTTTAATGTTTGAATTCTTCTCAAGCATTTTTTGAATGGTCACCATATCGCCGTATGGGACGACAGTGATAAACTTTTTAGACGTCCGTTTTGCGACAGTCACTTCTTTATTTAAATCACCGAATACATCCATTTCACGTATCTCGACCTTCTCGACAATACCGTCTTGGATATATTGAATAAATTCACTGTAGGTAATTTCAACCGGTTTTTCTTTCTTCGTGTCATTCAACCATTGAAATAATATTATCACTAAAAAAAGCAACAATATCCAGATAAAAATATCTTTAAATACTCGCATGCGACTATCTCCTTCTTGTTCCTCAACATTGTAAATTGGATAGCATAAAAGTCAAGTAAAAACGTCATTAATCGCACATACTGACAATTTTTTTCTATTGAACCGAACTTAAACCACTATTCTTTATGTTGAGTGGAGTTTTCATCGATTCTATTCAGCATTCACGATGTATTCCTTCTTGTAAATAATGATCGAACTTGCTATAATCCGTTCATGAGAAACAACTTTCTGTATGACTGCCACTGTCATCTCAATCTTCCGCAATTCAATGATAATCGTGATGACGTTATATCGCGATTAGATAATGAGCTCGCTTTTGTTATCAATGTGGGATTCGACCTGAAAAGCAGCGAAGCGTCGATCGCACTCAATGCTCGTTATCCGTTTATCTGGGCAGCAATTGGCATACATCCCGCCGATACGGTCGGAGTAACCGAAAATGACCTTATACGAATCAAAAATATGGCTCATGAGCCTTCAGTCGTGGCAATAGGGGAAATCGGACTTGATTACTACTGGATGAAGGATACTCCTACTAATCAAAAACTATTATTTAGAAAACAAATGACCATCGCTGCCGATTTAGGAAAACCGGTCATCATTCATGATCGTGATGCACATGACGATGTTCTGTCAGTAATGAACGAGTTCAACGGTTCTGTGAAAGGCGTATTGCATTCGTTTTCAGGTGACACCGCAATGATGCATACCGCACATGCGATGGGTTACTATTTTTCCATCTCAGGACCGGTGACATATCCCGGAAAACGCAGTGAAGCGCTTCGTGATGCGGTAAAGGCAATGCCGGCTGACAGAATTCTCATCGAAACTGATTCGCCCTACCTTGCTCCGCAACCCATGCGCGGTAAATCAAACGAGCCGGTTTTTGTTCGTCATGTTTTCGATTTTATTGTTAATCTACGCGAAGAAGAGCCACAACATTTCTCGGAACAGGTTCGTAATAATGCACGCGCGATCTTCGGCATCTGATCTTCCTTTGTATTACACGATTTTATCAGATCATTTCGGTACCCAACACTGGTGGCCGGGCACATCACAGTGGGAAATAATTATTGGTGCAATACTTACACAAAACACGAATTGGGCTAATGTTGAAAAAGCAATCGAGACGCTTCGCTATCACAACGTTTTGTCATATAATGCGATGAAACTACTTGAGCATGCCACACTTGAAGAAATGATCCGACCTTCAGGATTTTATCGAGTAAAAACAAAGCGCCTGAAATCTTTTTTCAGATTCATTGAGGATGAGTTACACGGTAATATCACTGTGCTCGAATCAATGCCATTAGACATTGCCCGCGCTATGTTGCTTTCAGTCGACGGGATCGGTCCGGAAACGGCCGACAGTATTCTTCTTTATGCGTTTGGCAAACCGACATTCGTGATAGATACGTATACAAAACGAATCGTACATCGTCATCGGATCACCGATAGTACAGATTATCACGAGATACAGAATATTTTCACCGCCTCTTGCGAAAAGTCAGTTCCTGTGTATAATGAGTTCCACGCACTGATAGTAGCCGCGGGTAAGCACTATTGTAAGCCTCAGCCGCGATGCTTCAAATGTCCGTTGAAAAGTTATTTGCCTTTTGATGCGGATGAAGGAGGATATGATGCATATCAAAAAAGATCTTGAGCGAGTGTTGTTATCCGAAGAAGAAATACGTATACGTATTGCGTCACTTGCAGATAAAATTAACAAAGATTACGACGGTGCTCCGCTTATCGTGATCGGTATTCTTCGCGGATCGGTTATATTTATGGCAGATCTTATTCGCAAATTGAATATGCCACTTTCTTATGATTTTATGGCGGTATCCTCATATGGAGATGCAGCCACCTCTTCCGGCACGATCCGTATCAATTATGACATCAAAACCGATATTAAAAATAAGCATGTGCTGGTCGTAGAAGATATTATCGATACCGGCAGAACGCTGGACAGATTGAAAACAATCCTTCTCGGCAAAGACCCTTCTTCGTTCAAAATTATTACACTTTTGGATAAACCCGAACGACGTGAAGTGGATGTCGCCGTTGATTATGTCGGCTTTACCATACCTGATGAATTTGTCGTTGGATACGGGCTTGATTATGCAAATCGGTACCGCAATTTACCCTATATCGCCGTATTAAAACGCGAAGTATACACACCGGTTAATCATTAAATCATTTTAAAGGGGGGATTAAATTCCCCTTTTGAGAAATAACAACAACAAACTGTATATATTTTTCCGTCTCTCCCTTTTCTTTGGGAAAGATTCGCCTGCTTATTCAGTGGGAACTTCGTCCCACACATCTTCTCGCAAATCATCCTTCGGGTAATGTGCCTCAGTACGAATGAACTACCCCGCAGTAAGCTACGGGGTAGCGCCCCAAAAAACACTATATTTGTGCGCCCACCCCAAACCCCGCCCTTTTTTTTGGGGCGGGGGGGGTAATTTTCGGTGTAGAGACACGGCATGCCGTGTCTCTACACCGTCCTCACACCCCTAATACTTAAAGCCGTAGCAAGCTTCGGGGAATTTGCCCCATGTAGATTAAAAATAATACCGTATCATTGTCTTCAAACCCAATTCCTTCGTATCATTTTCTGTAAAAGTCTCATAACGCGACACCGAATACGTAGCTTCTGCGCGAAGACTGTACGAAAAAGAAAGTGTATAATCGAATGTCTTTTTCACCGAGTAAAAGAAATAATTCGCATTCATTTCATCTTCTAAAAAGTGTTTTTTGAATTCATAGCTAAAATCAATAGCAGAACGCAACGATTCACTCCATTCATATTCAACACTGCATACCGTACTATCAACATAATTGCTGTTTTTGGCTTCAGGATACTCTGTCGCTTCTATATCCTCAACTTTTTGCAACTCCCATACATTCGATAAAAAAAATGTAAATCGGTCTGTCCAATATGACCAATTGATATCAACGCTATAGATATTTTTATTCAGTCGATCTGCACTCGTACTTACCTCTCTATAGTCTTGACGACCATATTGCACGATAAAACTCAAGGGATACGAAAAAATACTTGCCTCCAATCCAATTTTTTTTAATGAATTCGTCCCGTCCCCACTCGCATCAGCATCTTCGTTCTGTTGTGTCAGCGAACCCAAAAGATAGAGCATCGTCGCACTTGACATACGATAGCCTGTTCGTGTCGAAAGCACAATTTTCGCGTAAGAACGGTAATCGCTTGTGACAAAATCATAGTTTTTTATTTCATAAGTAAGTGAATTTGATGATACAAACGTGTCCTTGTAAAATGATGTGGAGAACACAAGAGATGTTGTCGTAAAATCAGGCACAAGACTGCCTGTATCATACAGCTGTTTTTCCGATGAAATCCTCACATTATAATCAGTATACGTTAATGATGCTGATCCGGCAATCGTTCTATAATCAAATAATTCATTTTTTCGTTCTTTATACGTTGTTCCGGAGTAGCTCGAATAAATATGAAGTGAAGTGCTTTCATTAAAATACTTCATACCCTCTGCATACACTGATATACTCGCATAATCGTTATCAGACTCTGTAATATCATTGTTATTCTTATATAATGTATACACGCGGTAATTACCGACATCAGAATCAACAATGGCACACGACAATTTTGCCTGCATTTCCTGATAAAAATTATCGCGTGTAATTTCTGAAAACAATGAAGTATACCAATATCCATTATTTGCAGACAATGTCAAATTTCCTTCACCGAAAAAAGATGAATCTTTCAGTTCCTCACCATCTATATCGTATTTTAAAGAATACTTACTTCCGCCACCGCCATAGATCTCGCCACTATACGTCCATTCCTCAGCATGGAGCAGATGCCCTGTGATAAAAACAACTAATAATAATACTATTTTTTTCATTGCAACAACACTCTCCCTTCACCGCTGAGAAACGATGATAATATCATAAATATCTGTTTCAGCTGTCCAAAATTCATTGTGACATTACAACAACCTTTTTTGACCTGAAAATTGGTTACCAATGCCTTCATACTATCTGCTTCCTGTGTCACTCGTCCTGAAATAAATAAAACACCTTTTCTTTTTGCCTCACCGATCAGTTTTTCATAATCAGCATATTCACTTCGTAATGCATCATAGCGACGCATAAAATACTGCCACTGTTTCGCTTGATAACGTACCGCCTGTGTTACCGAACCTGTGGCAATCATGCCGGATGCGGACTCAATCCATTGCGCCGAAGATACCATTTGAGCTGAAAATTGTTCGAATTCACGCTTAAATGCTGCCACTTTTTCGCGTGTTGCAGTCATTCTTGTATATAATTGGTTTTCAAAGATAATAATATTTTTAACTTTTTCTGATAATGCGAACACCGAGTCAAGTGAAATCATAGCTTGCTTATACTTCTGCAGTAACGGGATACTCTCAGGATTACTTATCCCTGCAATAATTGTCATTGTTGTATCAATGCTGTTTTTGGTATCCTTATACCACATCATAAAAGAATCTATTTTCAACGATAAAACTTTAAAATCAATTCCAGCCCCCTCCAATGTAAAAGTATTTCTCCATCTATCTATCTCATCATTGATTTTTTGAAGAGCTTCAATATACATCGACAATTCGTCATCAGAGTCAGTTTTTACTCGTAATGAACGCACTTTTTCCTTTATTTGCGGAAGTTCATCGATCGTGATCGCGTTCGTGTGAGCAAAGTTCTCAAGCATGCGAATACGTTCATAAAGAATTTTCATTTGCTCATCAAATGGTTTTTTTTCGGCAATTCTTCGTTCAATTTCACCAATCAAATCATAGATACCTTTTATCATGTCAATGAGCATTCCGGTATCACTGTCCGTTCCGAAATTCTCAAAACCTTCATTTTCATTGATGGGACGTGGTGATAACACTCGCCCGTTCACATCAAACCCCGATTGCTCACCGGCTTTCAGATCACTTTCTTCACCGGTAAGCGTGCGGAGAAAAACAGTACCTTCCTCACAAGTCACATCAGTGCCTGTCGCAGGATCGGTATTTGAACCTAATGAGGTTCCGCGAACACCCGCTGTACCAAACCGAGTTTCAACTTCAAACTTTTCTCCGACCAATTTTTGAACTTTTACCCATATCTTCCCTATTCGTTGAAGAATAGTCTTTTTTGCCGGTTCAAGTTCTTTGATCTCCAGCTCAGTGTTCTCCGCCATTTTTATGATAATCGTATTGGCGTAAACTAGTTCAGAAAAACTACGCTTTTCGGTCTTTATTACATCACCCTTGAGAAGTTGATCCCCTACTGCAAGCGGAATCCACTCATTGTTCTGCTTTAAAAGCAATGATCCCTTGATTAATTGAACCCTTACGGTTACCGTTCGGTCTTGAGCGTACGCCGAAAGAATAACGAAAAACATCGCGATTATAATAATGATACTTTTTCTCATGTTTTTCCCCCTACTTCACAAGCACGATTTTATGAATAAAAGCTTTTCCGCCATTCACCGCTTTAACATAATATACCCCTGACGGTTGTGTTTTCCCCGTCTTATCTTTTCCGTCCCATGTCAGAACCAGTACGCCTCTTTCTGTATACGCATTATGGATTACTTTTACCTCGTTCCCCCTCGCATTATAAATACTCACTGACGTATGCGCCGACTCATGTACGCGTATTTCAACAGTTGTTGCCGGATTGAACGGATTAGGATAGTTGATAATATTTTTATTTTGGGAAAATATTTTGGGTATCGTACCGGCTTCAATCTGTTGAGAAGATGTAATCAAATTCCCTGCACGATCTTTAACCGTAATCGTGGCCAACGCAGAAGGACCGGATAACACGGAAAGCGGGAACACGCCCTCGGTATTGCAGAATGTCCCTTTATCGGTGAGAACTGAAATTGTCTCAATACCGCTCAGCGAATCCGATGCCTTTATGAGGAGCATGCCGTTTTTTATTGCAATTGACTGGATAACAGGCTTGACCGTATCTTCACGTACCGTATACGTACCTGAAATACGTAATGGGGCATTAGCCTTGCCGATCCATCGGTAGTTCAATCCATCTTTGTAGTAAATTCCTTCTTTCGATTTAAGTGGCTGTTTCCATGAGATAGCCACATTTTCAACAAGTGATTCAGCAAACAATATATCCATTGTTTTTTCATTGTGCTCAACGGCGATCACTCGTATCGGTTCATGCTTTGTTGAAATAAATACGACCGGTCCTGATTCCGTTGTGCCCGAAGGCATGATATCAACCGTATTTATAGTGTATTGCGGCAATTCCATCATTGAAAATGGAGTCACTAACATTGCATTTCTATAATATTGAAACGATAACGTATGTGTCCCCGCGGGTGCCATTGTGAGAAAATTATATCGTGTAAATAATTGTTCAGGCACAAGGCACCACTCTGAATTATAGGTAGATACAAAATCAGGATTCATGAGTAGCGGATGCATTAAAAATTCAGATTTCGGTTCTGAAAGTGTACCGTCTGTCCAAACAAGTGCAGGATCAGAGGTCATGGTAATTCGCTCTGAAGATGTTATCGTCACGTTCGGTAAAAGTACGTTTACGGCACCTCGAATAACCGAATTGTACATGACAATCGCATTACGGAAATTCATAAACCACAGATGCTCTTTATTGATCACATCTTGGATAGGAGTCCCCTTAGGATATGTGATATGCCGCACAACATTCGATTCAACATCAATAAATTCAAATTCAAATCGAACAAAATTTTCTTCATAGAATTGTGACGGTGTTCCTGTAAGCAAAAAACGCATATCAGTGATCGTAATTTGATACAACTTTCCATCTGATGTTGTGGTATCAGACACATCTACCTCATCCAACTCAATCCATGAATCCGGCAATTCGGATAAATTGAAATATATTTTTGGTGTTACCGGAAGATAGTTGTCGGCATTGGTATATTTCACACGAAAAACATGCTCTTCACTTTGAAATCCCCGTTGAGGATTTACTGCTGTATCTTCAAAAAGCCCGATGCCTGCATATTCGAGACGAATAGAGTTAGATGCCGTTCTGAATGACCATGCTCCGGAACCACCTCCCTCAGTGGACCATATAACAGTATTATCAGCCATAACCGCACCAACTCGCCAATAGTATAGCGTGTCGAGTCCCAGAGTTGCTCTGACCGTTGCTTTAGTTGTACGAATATTTGATTGTGTTGTCACTAATGCGGTATCATTCCAGTCCGGCAAAACAGTTGATTCAGCATATTGCAAGATATATGAAACAGCTCCCGAAATCGGAGCCCATTCAAAAGATGGTGCGTAGGATATATTCGTACTTGTATCTGCAGGAGAAATAAGAATGACTGACGTGAGTGTCCCGACAATAAAGTGTCGTTCAGAAGAAAACGGCGAACCAATATACCCGCTGTCGATGGATTGTACACCCCAATAATACACCCCGGGGGTTAGTCCCGTTATCTGGGCATGTATATTTTTCCCTGCATTTCCATGACGGAATACATACCTAAATCCCGGAGGATTATCAACACCGTTAATATACGCCATCGGACTGACGCATTCAGTCGTTCCAGAAGATCGACCGATGTAGATATTATACGTTAAACCTGAGTGAGGTGTATGATCATCCGTCCCGCTTCCCCACTCAAGCAACACTGAATTTGTAGCGGTATCAACGGTTTCCCAAGCTGTCAAAGGAGGTTGCGGATTTTGATTAAATACCGCAACATTGTTGCGTAACACATGAACCGCATTACTCGCACAAAGAAAAATATCCAGTTTCCCGTCAAAATTATAATCCGTCCATTGAGCAGTTCCCGGTACTGTGTCGACTCCCGTAAAATTAATCGCCGTAAAAGTGTCAGCGCCTGTATTTTCACACACAAAAAGACGATATTCAGGAACAGACGTAGCATTATCACCATACATCAGCAAATCAAGATCGCCGTCATTATCGTAATCTCCCCATTGTAATGAACAATTCATCATTGCGGGAAGCCCTGCTCCCGTCACTTCAATAAATGTACCGGAGCTATTTTGATATAATCGAGAATACTTGACACTGCTGTTTTCTCCGGACACCACGACGTCGAAATCTCCGTCATTATCGTAATCTCCGAATAATCCTTTTCCATATTGTACACCTAAGAAACTGTGAGTTTGCGAAAAATAACCGCTGCCGTCATTCACAAGCAATGCAGATATTGGAGATGACAGGTATATCCCTGTTATTAATAAATCAAGAGAGCCGTTAAAATCAACATCAGCAAAATCAACCGAATTCACTTCGATGGCAGGAATGCCGTGATCGGTTACCAACGTATAGTAACCATTCACGCTATCTCGAATGTATAAGTGGATAATATAGGATATCCCGTCAAATCCGGTTAAGAGTATATCAGTTAAACCGTCGCCATTGAAATCTCCTGCAGAAATCGTAGAATAATCAAGCCCGGGGAAATTTGATGTCCCGTTCACAGGATTGGCAATTTGTATCCAGCCTGAATTATTTTCATAAAGCTGAGAAAATCTGTCTGTAGCGTTCCATCCGGTAACGAAGGCATCAAGATCTCCGTCATTATCAAAATCAAGCCACCGTACTTCGCCTTCGACATTATTAAACCCGAGATCTGTCGAAGTAACCGAAAAATCAGATAACGTGTACGAATTTGAGGTATAGATATACGTTCTGAAAGTTGCAGAACCTATATCGGCAGAAAGGAGATAATCGTATTCATTATCACCGTTATAGTCGCCAACATCTACGCGTGAACGTCCTAACGCACCGTTAAATCCGGTCGTAGATAATTGCGGAAAAAACTCTTCGGTAAAAAAAGAATAAACCGTTGACCACGCACCCGGTCCCGTTCCATCAATCGACCGTATTCGCCAAAAATACTCTCGTTCGTGTAAAAGAGTTGACAATGTATAAAGAATTTGATCGGTGGTTATATCTTCTACAATAAACGTGAATCCTGAAGAATCAGATATTTGAAACTGATATTCTATCGCAAGCGGTACTGCATTCCATTCAAAGGTAATATCAGGTAATATGACATTTGTCGCACCATCCACAGGAGCAACAATAGTTGGCGGAAGTATCTGAGCCATAGCCGTAACGGAAAAATATACTGTCAAAACTACAACAAATATATATTTCATACACTACCTCTCATTCAAAACTTTTTAAAGCGTTAAATAATCTATTCAACTCTTCTGTGCCGATTTCACCGCTGTTTTGACCTGAGTAATACTGCCCCCACGCGGTCGAGGCCCCTTCCGCATCATCGTCATAACCGATTATTGCACGCTTTTCACTGTCAGTTGCATAATTCCGTGACGTATAAATATATGCCCACGCAAGGTTCATATGGACATTACTGTCACGAATATTCGGGTCACGTTTAAATGACCAGGTTGATTCCAACTCATCCCCTTCAACAAGTAAAAGATTTTTCCCGAATACAACATTTTCCAGAAAGTCTTTCGCGAGTGTTGCACGAGGTATGGTATTTTCTTGTAAAAGTGCCGACGCATACCCGATAAGAATTTCGCGTCTTGTTTCACCTGTCGCTGTTTTTAATCCTTTCACAAAATTAAAATATGCCTCAGCATAGAGATTAATTCGTAAATACGACCAACCAAGTCCATTAAATGCATCGGCATAATTTGAATCAGTGTATACTGCAAGATCAAATTTCTCTATCGCTTTACAATAATCCGATTCCGAAGTGATCGGATAAAGATTCGATGCAGTCATAAAATACTCCCACCCCTGTCGAGTGAGTGTCTCTGCATCCAGGTCTTCTGTCGTCGGATCCGCAAGACAACCCGTTATCAATAAAATAGACACAATCACACTTATTACATAGAGTTTGTTCATACCCCCTCCTTATAAAACTTCTGAAATATTATTATAATCCGTACCGTCATGTAGAGCAAGATTTATTTTTTGTTTTTTTACTTATTCGATTATGTAGTTTTTGGGGGACATCGAGAACAACTAGAAAAAGAGCGCAATATTGCGCTCTTTTTCTAAATAAATGTGCGAAATCCGATTATGATTTCAGATACGTGTGAAACCATCGTGCAATATGATTCATACGCGCGATGCGTCGATCCGTACGTCCGTTACGTGACAAACCATGCGGTTCATCGGGAAACCGCACAAGCTCTGTCGGCACACCAAGACGTCTGAGCGCCACAAACACTTGCTCGCCTTGTTCAATCTCACATCGCATATCTTTTTCATTGTGAATGACCATCGTAGGTGTCTTGGCATTACCCATATATTTCATCGGAGAAAGACGCCAGTAATTCTCGGTATCTTCCCATGGCGGCAGATTATTCATTATACGCTGGAAACCCCAATTGAAATCGCTTGATCCCCACATGCTCAGAAAATTACTTACACAACGTGCAGTTACTGCGGCTTTGTAACGTGTCGTATGACCGATGATCCAATTGGTCATATATCCGCCATAGCTTCCGCCTGTCACGCCCATTCGATCTTTGTCGATATAAGGTTGTTTGGCCATATGATCAGACCAGAGCATAAAATCATCAT
Organism: uncultured bacterium; assembly: GCA_964423645.1. GTDB lineage: Bacteria > Macinerneyibacteriota > Macinerneyibacteria > Macinerneyibacteriales > CAYRFE01 > CAYRFE01. The sequence goes on from CAYRFE010000013.1 coordinate 22,034, forward strand.
AATCAATACTGCCCCAGTCGTTGTGAATAGAATTCATAAACTTCTCACCATACCCGTCACTACCGTGCGGGTTGGTATAATACACAACGTACCCATTGGCGGCATGCACATAGAATTCATGAAACATCATGTAGCCGTATTGCAAATGCGGCCCTCCGTGAATGTAGAGTATTGAAGGATATTTCTTTTTCGGGTCAAAATCATGCGGTTTAAGGATCCACCCTTGAAGCTTTCCTTCTTTTCCGTCAAACCATACTTCTTCAGGCTCTTGCACAAAACGCTTTGAAAGCAACGGTTTATTGACTGCAGTTTTCTGAACCGCAATTGTTTCGCCAACTTTCTGCAAATACACATCACACGGATTGGTCTGTGTATGCCATACAAAAGCAAGAATGCGGCATGTTTTGTCAAGGCTAAATGAACCGACCACGCCTCTTCCGGAAGTGATATCCCGTTCTTTACCGGTTTCAATATTGATGGCACACACATGGGTTGCGCCGTGATGCGAATAGTGCACAAATACTTCTTTTCCGTCAGGCGACCAAACAGGATCTTCTGCCATGGCATTTGCACTGTCGGTGAGTGTGGCAACCGAACGATTCACATCGCGGGATTCACCGACGCATACAGGCTTCTTTGAGCCGTCCGCGGGGACGATCCAAAGATTGCTATACTTATTCCATGTCTCGGCATATTCGCTTCCCAAATATGCGATTGTGTTTCCGTCGGGCGAGAACACCGGTGAATATTTACCTCCTTCAGGAGTTGGAATTTTTTTAAACGCTCCACCCTTCACAGGTAGCAACCATAGATCGGTAAGATGCGGGACCATCGCCGGGTCTTCATTGTGATTGGCGCAAACAGCAAACCATTTCCCGTCGGGAGATACTGAAAAATCATACTCATTGTGATTACCGTCGGTAATTTGATGTGTTTTCCCTGTCTTAATATTGATCGACCATAAATGTGCTTTTTCTTTTGCAACGTAACCGCCGCCGTCATTTTTAAAATGCACCGATGTATACACGCGATCTACCACGCCGAGTTTTTTCTTCTGTTCATCTTTCTCGCGTTCCAAAACCTCGGGGTCAGTTTTTGTAAAACTGCAATATATCGTTTTTCCGTCGGGAGCCCAGTACAGTGTGCCGAAGGAACCCTTCATATCGCTCACCACACGTGCCTCACCGCCGTTGACGGGAATAACATATAAACTCATACGTTCTGCACCGTTGCGATTTGATAAAAATGCTATCGATTTACTGTCGGGCGACCATACAGGTTGCGCGTCGGTTTGATTTCCGAATGTGAACTGACGGGGTTTCCCGCTATTTGTTCTCATTATCCAAAGATTAGCGTATTTTTTTTCTGTTTTCTTCTCAACGCGATGCTCGACATACACCACGTATTTACCATCGGGCGAAATACGACAATACGAGACCGTCTTCATGTCATACAGATCTTCGGGGCGAATAGATTTGAGAGCCATACATCCTCCTTATTTCGTTTTGCGAATCATATACTGAAATTTTTAGTCTGTCAAACGAAGAAATTGTTTCATATTTGAACACTTCTTCTCCCGCTTGTTACTTACTTACAGGCAAGCTTTTTCGTTTTACCCATTCGTTTCGTAGCATGGATGTAATACAAATATCAACATATACTCCTTTATGAAAAATACATCCTCGTAACACTCCTTCAGATATAAATCCACATTTTTCAGCAACAATCCTGCTTGCATGATTATCAAGATCAAAACATACTTGAAGGCGATTGATAGGCTTTAACTCGAACAAGTAATCGGTAAATAATCTCAACGCCTCCGTCATATATCCTTTTCCTCTATCTTCAGGACGAAACATACGATAGCCGATCTCAAACCCGTCCGTATACGGTATACCCTTGAACAAGTTTAACTGCCCGATAAGTTCATCATCTTTATCTGCAATTGCCATAGAACCACCACGTTCCTGATCCCAAAAACCGTTTTCTTTAAATCGATTCCGCATGCTCACCTCTGAATAAAGGTGCATCGGCCAAAACTCTCCAATCTCACCGATCTCAGATATATATCTGCAATACACATCAAGATCTTTTTCTTGAAACAATCGTATACTGACTCTCTCACCTCGTATCATAATCGTCCCCCCTGTTGTTCATAATTTCTCTTTATCATGCCTGCACTACGATAAAACCCCAGTGTCTTGTAAAACGGCGTCACCTCTTCATCACACACCACATCGATCATGTATAACTCTCCAAGTGATTCCATGAGTCGTCGTACCAATTCCTTGCCTATGCCCCTTCCCTGATATGAAGGTAATACTTCCAAAAGCGGAATATATGCGGCCAAAATGCCGTCACTTATCGCATACGTAAAACCGATGACCTTCCCGTTGTTACTATCTACTGCTATCACAAATCGATACGAATGAGATAGGATCGAAAAAAGCGCGGACTCAGAAGGATGATTCGGCCAACCCGTAAAAAATCCGGTCAGCGTCTCAGATGTCAACCCGTGTAAATCATTACGATATTCGATCATACCCTTCCTTCTATAATTTCATATGAATACAGACACTCGATAAAGGTAACACAAATACCCGATTCGTGCAATGAAAATAGAGTTTCCGATACATGGATTTGTTTAAAATGGAGCATTGATATATGTGAGCTCAGTTATTTTACTTTACTTCATGACTTATTTCTTTTACAATTCCGTCGGGAGGTACTATGAAATATTTTATCCTTTGTATGTTTCTTTTGGTGTCGAGTGCATTATATACCTATGCATGTAACATAACACTGTCGACCGACAAAAAAACCTATTCTCTGAAAGAGACTGCGATTATAACCGTGACCGTAGATCTTACACATAGAAATTGTACGCGCGAGTCACTCGAACCTGCCTTCTCAGCGATCGGTGCTGATATTACCGCAAAGACGCCGTTTAAAAAAAACGCCCACGGTCTTTACGAAATAAAATATAAGATTGTTATCAAGGACAAAAAAACATCCGTCACCGTTGATAAATTCTGTCCAAAGGGCGGCGACAAGCAAACATTGACTCTATTCGTACAATAATAATCGCAGATTATACCTATCGGAGGTATCAGTTGTGCAAAATTTATCTCACAAAAAGATACTTTCTTTTTATATTTTCTTCGCGATCTTCCTATTGAACCCGCTTACCGCACAAGATGATTTCATCGAGATTACCGACACCGCGCCGACTGTGATCCCAACCCTATGGGAGCGTGTTACACATGTAATATTTTTTGAAACGGGTTGGTATCTCCTTCTTATGCTTCTCGTAGGGAATCTTGTCTTTTTCTTCAAACGGTATTCGCTGCGCTATCCGATTTTACTGATTTCATGCGCCTATCTTGGTTTTTATCAAGGCGGATGCCCCTGTCCGGTAACTGCACATGCGCAAACCGTGGCATCAGTGATAGCAGGAAACCCCTATTGGGTGACACCCGCATTGTTACTCATAGCCGTCATACTCAACAGTATTATTTTTGGTAGATTTTTTTGCGGTTTTATATGCCCGTTGGGTGCCGTACAAGAAATATTCGGATGGATACGAAAAACACACATTCGACTCAACCTCAGATTACACCGAACGGGTTTTATAATTCGACTTACGGTTTTTTTTATAATGCTTTTGGCGGCGACCTATACAGGACAATACCACTTCAGAATATTTGACCCATTCCGTACGCTTTTCACTTTTTCGGGGATACTTGCATCATGGATCATTTTGGTGTTCGTTTCCGGTGTTTCCATATGGATTTATCGCCCGTTTTGTCATTTTTTCTGCCCGCTCGGAGCTCTTTTAGAACTACTATCACGATATTCATTTTTTCAAATTCGACTTAAAAAGTCATGCATTTCATGTAATAAATGTCACACACTGTGTCCCGTCGGAGCTATTACCGAAAACGGTATTATAGACAACGGTGTATGTATTCGTTGCGGGAAATGCCTTTCCCGAACAACGTGTTTCCAATTTTCATCTACTCAAGTATAAGAGAATCAACTAACGCACGCAACATGTCAATTTTAAACGGTTTCATAAAATATTTGAGATTGTGCATCTGAAAATACGGAATATGTCGATCATTGCCGGTCATAAAGATCATTCTATCAGCAATCGTTTTATCTTTTTGTAATAACTGTTCATATAATTCGATACCGTTCATATACGGCATATCAATATCAGTGATAATAACATCGCTGTGCCATTGCTCCAATAGATCCAATGCATCACGACCATTCGATGCACATGTAGTACGATAATTCTTGCCAAATAACATTGCAAAAAGATCACGTATTCCATCTTCATCATCAACGATCATTATTCGATAATCCCAGATTTTTTGGATTCCTTCAATTTTATGTAATAATTCGGTATAATTCTCTTGTGTTATGAATCGTGCAATCCGACTGATATGACGTTGCATCATTGCCACATCAAACTGATGCGCAGTCTCTACTCTGGAATATTGCCGTGCAATATAAATAAATATTTCATTCCATTCCGAATACTCAACATCAACTATATAGCGAAGAAGTGTCTCCTCAGAAAGTATTCCCTGCTTCATCATTTCCGGTATCATCATCATTGAGTTATAAAAACGATCTTTAAAATCATCCGATAACTCAATGGGTATATCTGATGGCAATACGTTTTGTTCTGCCAAACGCGTTACAATAATTTTATGACCGCTTTCATCTTTGCTGAGAGTTGATAAAAATTCGGATAATGCAGTATTGTTTTTAAAATATACAGCACATTCTGCGTATAATTGCTCGGCTAAAGTCTCTGCATCAACAAGCCAAGTAATAATCGATGCCATAAAAAGCCCCTTTCTTCACGTACCTCGTGTAGTATAGATGGTTTTGATATTGCGTCAATTAAATAATAATAAAAAAGACAGGCCGAGGCCTGTCCGTAAAATTCATAGGAGTAAAATAATTAATGCATCTCAAATTTGTAAATGAGTGCAAACCATACTGCCACCGGTTTGTTATCAACCTTTGCAGGGGTAAACTTAGTTTTTTGGGCAGCATCTAATGCAGGTTTATCAAACATCGGGTTATCCGATTTCATTATCAAAGCCTTTTTTACGTTACCGTTCACATCTACCCATACGCGAACATGAACTTTTCCTGATATATTATTCTGTTTTGCCATTTCAGGAAATTCAGGAACTATCTTGTTTATAACTATCGGAGCTTCTTCAAAAAACACAAAATCATCCGGTGGAAGGTCTGGATTTACCGGGGGATCTCCAAGTTTTGGCTCAGATGTATCCTTAATCGTTTCAATGACTTTGTCTGCATCCTGATCAATATTTATATTTTTATCCGGTTTCTGCGGAACGGGAATTTCTTCAGACTGCATTTGAATAACTTCAAGAGTATTATCATCAGACTTACCGGATGACATAGCGTTCTTGATATTGACAATCGATTTGGTCGGTGCAAGCCAAAATAACAATAATGCGATCACAAGTCCGATGATGATCGAATACCGCATGTTCAGCCCCTCATTTTTCCGCAATGTGTTTGTGTTTTCTGTGGTCTTTTTTACATCCATAGTTATCACTGCCTTTCTGTCGTTCCGTAAACACTCACCGTGCTGCTCATATATGACCCCTCATTGATATCATACGGTTTTTTTAAAGCTTTGTCAAGAATTCGAAAACATCTCCGGTATTTAACTATCATAAAATACCACGCTCACTGTGAAGGAAATGTTCGGTAAAATGATGTACAGTATAATATTTTTTAATTATTTTGAAACATTGTATGCAACAAGACGTATATTCCTGTATTGAATAAGGAGGATTCTTATGAAAAATAAAATTCTTACATTATGTGACACATGGCATACTCAACATAATTTTTCCGGTGTATCTCGTGTGAAAACGAGTAATACGATTATCTTCGAGAAAGCATACGGTTATGCACATCGGGGATTCATGATCCCGAATACAATTGATACGATGTTTGACAGCGCGTCAATCGCGAAACTTTTTACCGCAATATCGATCGTGCAACTTGTTCAGACAGGATTATTATCGTTTGAAGACCGAATAACCGATATCATTGATCTGAAAGGTACAAAAATACCCAACGACGTAACCATACATCAGCTTCTATCCCATACGTCCGGTATCGCCGATGACGCAGATGAAGAAGCCGGAGAAAAATACGAGGACCTTTTCATCACCAAACCGAATTATTCGATCCGCAATTGCATCGATTTTCTCCCACAGTTTGCATACAAAGATCCGATATTTCCGGCAGGCAGCAATGTACGCTATAACAATTGCGCGTATATCTTACTTGGTCTAGTGATAGAAAATATTACCAAACACAATTACCGCGATTATGTACGTGAAAATATCATAGAAATAATTCAGTTATCACAAACCGGTTTTCCTGCGAAAGATGATGCCGAGACCGCTGTTGCAGAAGGATACTTCTGTGAAAATGAAGAAGCCGAAAACATTGTATGGCGCAAAAACATTTACTCCTATCCGCCGATCGGCACAGCTGATGGAGGAATATGCACCTCTGTGAAAGATCTTGACCGATTATTCCGTGCAATAAAAAATGCAGACCTTGTTTCTCCGCACTATTCCGACATGCTCTTTTCGCCGCAAGCGAAACCGTTCAAAAAATTAAAAAACGGAACATTGAAATACGGTTTCGGTTTTCAATTCCGTTACGATGAAGACGGAAATTTGTTGCGTATATTCAAAGATGGAGTGAATGCAGGAGTGGGAGCAATGGCAGCGTATTACCCGTCTATAGATACAACAAGCATTATTCTTGCGAATCAAGATTGCGATATATGGGAATTACACCGGTTGATAGGAGAATTGTTGTTACAGAATTAATACGTTCTTTATGTTGCTGTCTGTGTGAAACTTTATACCTTTGCAAAATTCAGAATTTCCAAATTATCTTTATTTTCTAAAAAGGGATGGGGAGACGAAGTCCCCATTATACCACAATTTAAACCCCTCCCGATTTTCACGGGAGGGGTTGGGCACACATTCAAAAATATGATAGTTTTGCAAAGGTCTTGACCAATGAAATTAAAATACCGACTCAATAAGTATGTCGATGTAAAATGGCATCAGTTATGAATTTTTGAATTGACTTTAAACATCAACTCGTATCTGCTGGTGACACCCATTTTTTGAAAAATATTCGTGATATGATTTTTCACGGTATGATAGGATATAAAAAGCATATCTTCAATCTCTTTATTTGATTTCCCGCATAATAACAATTTAAGTATCTCAGCTTCACGTTTACTGATAGCATAATCTTCAATTATCTCATTTAATAAAGCTTCGGAATCCTCGGTCGGTAATATTGAAACAGCAAGATACGGTCTCAAATATCGAATTATCCATATCACCGGAATAATGATGATCAACGGAAATCCAAAAAGAAAAATTAGTGCAAAAAATATGACAACCACCAAGGGTATTACACCGGCAGATTTATCCATGGTCTGGTCTATAACAGGACTTATTTCTTTTAATATTAACACCAGTATAAGGTATATGTACCGTCCAAGATATAACCATGCAAATGCCTTAATCATTTTTTTCTTCAATGCATTTCGTTCTTTACGCGAGTGAGTCAACATGCCTATTAAAAATAGTATCTCAAGAGCAATAATATTCTCAAAAATATAATTATCAAAAATATTCAATACGATCATCCCTAAACCTTGAGGATTGATAAATTTTAAAATTGCATAGATCAGGACAATTACTATAAAGACATTCCTGCAAATACGATCGACACGCACATGATTGTCATTACCATTAAAATACAACCATAACTTCAGCATCATCCACAGCAAAACACAACATATCGCAGCAAACGACGTCATAACACATTTCTGAAACAAAGGTGATAATTCAGCAAGGTTATTGATGCGTAAATTAACCGAAATATAAATTTTCACATATGCGATAAAAGGGAAAAACGACATCATAAGTGTGTACCAGAATAGTGGATATAATGGTTTGTAGCGGGTTTGCTTATACGAGTGGTATACAAATATCGCACTTAACAAACCCTCTAAAGCAATAAGTAGCATAAAAAACACATGATAATGATCTTTTATCATACACCCCATCCTTTACAACGCTATTGTAACGTTTTCACATGAAAAAGCCAATAGGAAAATATTCCTATTCGTTAAAACAGGACGTTCTACTCATAGATTTATCGATTTAAAGCCCCTACAATCCATCAAGCGGATAGAACGGATCACACGGTTCACTCAAAGGAGGATTCTATGGAACTCATTATTACCAACGTTTCCAAAACGTATGTAAACGGTACTCAGGCGTTAAGGAATATCAATCTGTCAGTATCTCACGGCTTATTCGGTTTACTCGGCCCCAACGGCGCCGGTAAATCAACACTGATGCGCACGATTGCAACATTGCAGGAACAGGATACGGGCGAAATTCGATTTAACGACATTGATATAAAAAAGGATAAAATGACGCTTCGTAAGCATCTTGGGTTTTTACCGCAAGAATTCGGTATATATCCTGAAATGACAGCCGAGGCAATGCTCCATCACATCGGAATCCTGAAAGGTCTTATCGACAAGAAAAAACGAAGTTATAACGTATTGGAAATGCTCGATCGAACAAACCTCCTTCAGTATAGAAATAAACGTCTCGATTCATTCTCAGGGGGTATGAAGCAACGATTCGGCATAGCGCAGGCATTACTCGGCAACCCGCAGCTCGTGATCGTTGACGAGCCCACAGCCGGTCTTGACCCAGAAGAACGTACGCGGTTTTTAAACATTCTCAGCGATATCAGTGATTCGATCATTGTTATATTGTCAACCCATATCGTTGAAGACGTAGAACAACTGTGTTCAAACATGGCAGTGATACATAATGGCAAAATTATAGTTTCTTCCAAACCAAAACATGCAATTGAAAATATTACCGGTAAAATCTGGAGCAAAACAATCAATAAAAATGAGTTACCTTACTATGACGAACACCATACCGTGTTATATACCGCGTTGCAGGAAGGGAAAATACTGCTTCACATATTTGCAGAGAAAAATCCGTTAAACGGCTTCGAGAAAGTTTTCCCCGATCTGAAAGATGTCTATTTCACGGCAGTAAAAGAACTACCTGTTCGTGCTCACGAAGGAGGTATGTGATGATAAGATTAGTACTGTTGCATTTTCTCAAAGAGCGTTTCCGACAATTTTCCACCTATTTTTTATTTACACTATTTTTTGCATTATCGTTGACTTGTTTTCTGCTGACCTATCATAAAGGCGGTCCTCTTTATAAAACTCTGAGCGCCGGGATGAATGAAATAAAAGTAAATGCTCCCTTTATTGTATATTTCCTCACTGCAATCGTCTTTCAGTATTGTATTCTTCTGACAGTCTACTTTTTCGGACGATTGGGATTACGTGATTTCCATCATAACACTTATCAACTCGTGTTTACAACTCCCGTAAAAAAATCAACGTACATTACCGCAAATCTAATCAGTGAAATCTTACGTCATCTTTTCATTTTTTCAGGAATTGGTTTCGGAGCCTGTATTGCGACATCATTCTATTCGACCTCACCGATGACTGCACATATCACCGGTAGCTTTATACTGCCGTATATCACAAATATTATTCCAAATTTAGTGATTTTCGGAGTTTTCTCATATCTCTTGACGTTATTTACCCGAAAATTGTTTCCTGTATATCTTATTACAACATCAAGTATTATCCTGAAAATATTCGCCGGTATAACGACGCAACTCGAATCAACTGTTCTCTCAATTTTTTTGGATCCTTTTGGGATATCTGCACTGAGCAGTGTAATTAAAACATGGTCGATTACAGAAAAAAATACTTTTGTTATAGCATTACAGAATGAAATAGTGCTTAACCGTCTATTCTGGCTTCTTATAACGGCAACATTTGCATACATTATTCTGAAAAAAATTAATTTGTCGTGTTCTGAAGATTTTTCTAAAAAATCGAGCCCCACCCCTATTCCGTGCTTTACCCATTGTGAACCTCAGAAGGATTATTCATCAAAAAGCTTTTTACATACAGTATTACAAATCGCACGTCAGGATTTCCGTTATCTCTGTAAAAACAGGTTTTTTATCATGATTACTTCACTTGCGACACTTATACTATTGATTGTTGGTTATAAATATGTAGGAATTGTTCGAAATACACAAACCTATCCCGTAACCTACGAAATACTGAAAATTTCTGAAAACATATTCATTATGTTTGTATTTATGATCATCGCTTTCACAACGGCTGAATCAGTATGGCGCGATCGAGACCTAAAATCATATCTATATCTTGACACGCTTCCTACACGAAATTCAGCATGGATGATCGGAAAACTCATATCGGTCTCAACAATTGTGTTCGTATTGATGACACTTTTTATGATAATCGGGATTGTGATTCAAACACTCCATGGTTATTTTAAATATGACTTCGGTCAATATCTTATAACACTTTTTCTTATTCGCTGGGTTCAATTTTCATTGATTGCAATTGTCAGTCTCATTCTACAAGTCATTGCACCAAAAAAATACATCGGCTATATAATGGTTATCATTTTTTACGCTATGCCTGATATCATATATGATTTCATTTCACAACATAATCTTGCTATTTTTGCCAACATTATGTCGATTATCTATTCGGACATGAATGGATTCGATGTATACTTAACACGATCATTACTTTTTAACGGATATTGGGCAGGTATTTCTGTGCTATTTATAAGTATCGGCATCGGTTGTTGGAAAAACGGATATCTTCTCACATTACGCTATCGTTTTTCATCATTTATGGCGAATATGAATAGAAATATTACGTTCGGTGCGTTGGTCGGGTTACTCTTCATTGGAATATTCGGCACTACCGCATACTACACTACGACAAAAACCAATCTTTTCATAAACGATACAGCGATAGAGGAAAATGCTGTCAACTATGAAAAAACGTATAAATCTTATTGTATGGTTCCACATCCGAAAATAACAAAAATAGTATTAGATACTGATTTATATCCTTCAAAACGCTACTGCACCGTACAGGGAACCCTTACCCTTGAAAACACGACAACTGAACCGATAACCGAGATATTTCTTGAGTTCCCGGATGGCGCAAAAAGTGTTTCTGTGTCTATGGGCACATCTGCTCATTTGAAAATCGATGACATTTCATACAATATCAAAATATTTTCTCTTCTGCAAACATTACAACCTCAGGATTCCCTTGAAATATCGTACTCTTTTCGTCGTGAAAATTTCGGAATTAAAAATAGCGGACATGACCGAGATATAATTCCCAACGGTTCTTTTTTATATTATTTCGATCTTATACCGGGCGTTGGTTATGATGCGAATCGACATAAAGAAATAACTGATACTGCTAAACGTGCACAATACGGATTACCACCTCATCAACAATATAGCAATAATCCTGATACTGCACGTATGCACGCTATGATTTGCAAAGATGCGGATTATGTTACTCTGCAAATAACTGTTGGAACAGAAAACGATCAGACCACGATCGCTCCGGGGACCTGCAGAAAACAATGGAAGGAAAACAATCGCACTTACACGAGATACGTATCCGATCAGCCGATTTTAAAATATTTCGCTATTTTCTCGGGTCGATATAATGTTGCCAAAGATACGTGGCAATCGCTTCCTGTTGAAGTATATTATCATCCCGAACATACATATAATATCGGAATTATGATGGAGGCTATTAAAAACTCATTAACCTATTGTACTGCGAACTTCTCAGATTTTCCGTATGGGAAAATCCAGATTGTTGAATTTCCGCGCTACGAAATATATGCCGAATCATTTCCGGGGGTAATTCCGATATCTGAAGGATTTGGATTTATAGCTCGCTTTAAACCGGATAGCGTTGAATACGTCTATAGAACTATAGCACACGAAATCGGACATCAATGGTGGGCACATATTGTCACATGCGCAAATTACCCGGGACATCAGATGTTAACGGAAATGTTGGCGCAATATACGGCAGTGGCACTGATGAAAAAACGTTATTCAGTGCACGCGTTTGATACAACCTTGAAAAACACCGTGAAGGATTATTTCAAAGGAAGACGCCGCGCTACAGAATATGAACCGTCGATGATGAAAACAACACCGGAACATCCGTATGTCCATTATGAAAAATCCATCATTATTATGAACGCCTTGCAAGAATATATCGGAGAAAAGACATGTAATAATGCACTCCGAAACTACTGTAGAAATTTTGCCACAACAAAAGCACCGTTCGCACTTTCATCTGATTTATATAAGGAATTCGAAGCGGTCACTCCTACCGAGTTTCATTATCTTCTGAATGAATGGCTTAACAATGTTACGCTTTACAGTATTACGGTTACCAATTCATCATACGTTGCGGTCGATAAAAATAGTTATGTAGTATCATTATCGTATTCTTTAGAGAAGTTTTCTTTTTCTAATAACGGCGAAAGTACCCGGCTTGAAACCGATACTCACGTGCAGATATCGATTTACGATAAAAACGGGAAAGAATATAAAATGATCAAGCTCCTGAAAAATAACACCGGGACAATAGAAATTCCTGTCGATTTCAAGCCTGAATCTGCCGGGCTCAATACTCATTATCTCCTTATTGAAAAAGACTATAACGATAATACGGTTAAATGCGTAAAAACTGATAAAAACATTTCTATTTAATCTAAATGGGTCAAATTCCCCGAAGCTTGCTTCGGCTTTGCTATTATAGTTTTGTTATTATAAGGGGTGTGGGGACGAAGTCCCCACTATATTAGAAATTAAGCCCCTCCCAAATTCAAAGGGAGGGGTTTGGGGTGGGCAAACAAATATAGTATTTTTTGGGGAGATACCCCGTAGCTTGCTGCGGGGTAGTTCATTCATTGATCCCATAATCGAATAATACATCCCCTCCTCAAGAATAATGAAGAGGGGATGCTGACGCAATGATCACTTCGTCGAACTGAAAAGTATACGATCTCCATTGCCAACAGGCAGGAAATACGGTGTTTTTATCTTTTTTTCTTTCACTGACGTAATAAATGGTTCAAAAGATGCAGGATTACCGTGCATCGGCACGATCAAAGCCGGATTCAATTTATTGATCGTATAGAAATCACCGATCTTCACCGCTTCCACATCACCGAAATTACATCCCGTAACCGGCAAGAATGCGATATCGATCTTTTTATTGAGCGAAGCAATAAAATCGATCTCCGGACAATAATTACCACTCAGGTCACGATTGCGGTTTGCATGATCGCCGGAATGAAAAAGAACAACTCCGTCTGTATCGGCAACAAATCCGACGCCTGAATCATTTGAAAAAATTGCCGTAACATTGATCGTGCCTACATTTTTAGTTTCTCTCGGCATAATCTTCGTATAGGTCACTTTTGCATTCGGATCATCGAAACCGAACACATACGTGATATTTTTAACGACATCTTTCCATGAATTGATAACCTGCGAATAATGGTCTCCATGTGAGTGCGAAACAAAAACGGTGACCGTGAGATCCTTCAATTCTTCAGGATTGATCCCTCCGTTAAATAATGATTTCAAGTCAGCCCCGCGTGTTCCCTCGGTGTAATCAAATATCATAAGGTTGTTCTTGGTCTTTACTGCAAAGCCGCTGTGCCCTAAAAACCACACAACAGCTTCGCCGTTATTGAGGATGTGCTTTTCAATTTTTTCTTTCTTTTTATCACGATCATTCGTTTTCGATTTATACGTAACGAGCGTTGATTTGACCGTTTCATTGTTAAAATAGTCGGCGTAATAATACGGCGTATGCTTTGTGTTGTCCTTCACGGTCACATCGCTACCGTTTTGCAGTAATAAGGCGACGATATCACCATACCCTTTTGCTGCCGCGATATGTAGCGGCAATTGCCCTAAATTGTTCTTTGCATTGACGGTAACCTTTTTGTCGATCAAAAGTTTAACGATCTCTAAACTCCCCTGTTCTACGGCAATGTGCAACGGCGTGTTCATCCGACCGTTCACAGTATCAGTTTTTATGCCGCGGTCGATCAAAACTTTTGCAATATCGGGTTTATTCCGATAGATCGTATTGACCAATGCGGTATCGCCCAGTGTGTCAACAGCGTTGATATCTGCTCCTTTTTCAAGTAAATAATTTGTCAATTCCACATTGGTAAGCGCTGCCATATGAAGGGGAATTCGTGTTTCTGTCGCACAAGTAGTCCCATCCTTGCACAAACCGGGATTCACAACAGCACCGCTCTCGATCAACAATTTAACGGTCGCAAACTTGTTATTGATCACTGCCAACGATAGGATTGACTCATTATCACTGTTGATAGCATTCACATCCGCTCCGTTATCAAGTAAAAAAGTCGCCATTTCCGGAGACCCGAATCCTGCAATGATGTGCAGCATCGTATTATTGTCGGGACCGAATTTTTCATTAACAGAAATTCCGTTTGCTAAATAATACGAAAGAATATCTTGTTTACTCCACAATCCGGAAGTCACGGCAGGTATCATACTCCATGTATCCAATGCACGGATATCAAATCCTTTTGAGACTAAATATTTGACCATATCCACCGTACCGGTTGACGCATGATGAAGCATGGTGTTGCCTTGTGTATCAAGAGCATTCGGATCCAAACCTTTGGAAGCAATAAATTCATACATAGGAATACTTCCGCTTCCGGCAGCAAAATGAAGCAATGTGGCATTTCTGTTTGACAGTTCGGTATACTTTTCGCCATGTGCTATTAATAATTCTACAAGCGGTATATTTCCACTGTCTACGGCGTATTGGATCGGATATAAGCTGAATGCATTCATTTCGCGTAATGATGCGCCCTTTTGCAACAGCAAGTCCGTCATTTCTTTTTTTCCGAACATTGTCGTCGCATGAATCGGTTTACTGCGGCGATTATTCATGGCATTGATATCAGCACCTGCATCAAGTAATAGTTTGAAAATCCCGTCATCGCTGAATTGTGCTGCGACGTGAAGAACCGAGTCATTGTTTTGAGTTTTCAAGAAAATCAAATTTTTATCTTCTTTAAGAAGTTTCTTCACATGTGCGCTATTTTTATCCCGAATCGCAGTCACCAATGCGGCCTCTTTCGGATTAGTGGTCATTGGAGCTTGCGCACCACACACCGCCATTGTTACCAATACAGTCAGCACTACGCTCAACAACGCTTTCATAGTCATCCTCCCTTGAGTTTAAAAACACTTTAACAACAGTATCTGACATATTCACTTTCAATGCAATATATAATATACGTTTCGTTCGTATATATGTTGCAAAAGAAATACCATGCCTCTGTTTTTCGCATAAACACAACGCCTGTTTGTTACATCCTATTTGCTTCAGACGTTTTCGTTACAAAGAGTAACAAAAAAAACATCACAAATCAATTAAACTTTAGTTTATTCGATGCTTCTGCTCTGTGCAGTGGAATGTCTGTCGAATCATATACCGAAAAATAAAATTACACGACAATACGAATGCAATAAAGTGAGTGTTCATGACAATGTTTTTTGGTTGAAATCTTATCTCTTTGGGTATACACTACACATCTGTAATCATACAAGGAGGAATCTATGAAACGTTCATTTTTTGCGGTTCTGTCTGTACTCATTGCGGTTGTATTCATTTCTTTTACGCTTTCATCCTGTAAAGAAACCGAAAAACGCACACCTATCGTGTATACCACTGACATTGCGCAAATCATTGCACAATCGACGGCAGGTTTGATCCGTGCCAATGATACCATAATCGTCAAATTTGTTGACCCGATGGTAGGCAAAAACGATATCGGTATCGAACTGAAAAACAATCCGTTTTCTTTTGAACCGTCAATCTCCGGGAAAACACAATGGAAAGATGAACGTACACTTGTTTTTACCCCGGCCAAACCTCTTTCCTATCGCCAGGAATACCGCGGAAAAATGACGATGAAAACACTCTTTTCAAAGTGGCATGAACAATCCCCTCAGATTTTTGATTTTGAATTTTCAGTGTCCCCTCCCGAGTTGCTTGAATACTCCGGAGATTTCTATCTAAAAAATCAGGCAGATCCGTCTCTATTGGTCTATAAAGCAACGATCACCTTTTCAGAATCATATGACCTTGAAATTATCGAGAAAGCAATTAAACTTACTGCTGACGGTACGAAAATAGCACTTACTGTTCAAAAATCAACAAACGGCGAATTTTCATTCACTTCATCTGACATCAAGCGCACCGCAAAACGCAAGGTGTTTGTATTTACCGTTGATAAAAATGATCTTGATCTGAGCGAAACATATAAAAACACATTCACACTCGAACCGCTTGGGATTTTTGTACCTACATCCTGGACAATCATTGAAGACCGCGATCACCCGTCATTTAAAATTCAATTCACTGATGAGATCGATATGGCTCAGGACATAACCGGATTGATACGCATTGAACCTGATATGCCGATCAAAACAAAAATCACCGAAAAGTCCGTTTATCTCAGCGGAGATTTTGTGTTCGGGCAAAAATATACGATCGTCGTCGATAAAGGGATTCGCTCAAAATGGGGTATTAAGACAAATCAAAAGTACACCAAAACTATTGACCTCAAAGACATCAAGCCACAATTGACGTTTTCCGGTCACGGCATATTTTTGCCGACAGCGAACGAACAAACGCTTCGTTTTCAAACAGTCAACGTAAAAAATGCATATATCGAAATCAAAAAGGTTTTTGAAAATAATTTGGGACAATTTCTGCAAACAGAAAATCTTGGTGCGCTACGCGACCGAAATACCGATTTCAATGATCAGTATGTTGAGCGCGTCGGTGTGGTCGTGTGGTCAAAGAAAGTTGAGATCGGAGCGGAACGAAACCGTTGGTTGCAACATGAAATCGATCTTAAAGAGTTGTTCAAGAAAAATGATAAAGCATTATATTTGATATCCATTCATTTCAACTCAGACGATATGTTGTATGATCGCACCGGAGGCAGTGATGAATATTATGATGATTCTTACTATTCTGATCCTGCAAATGACGGTTATGTGTATCGTCACGGACGAATTTACAAACCGCTTATTCAAAATGATATCGGGCTGACCTATAAAAAAAGTAGCAATAAACATCTGGTATTTGCGACTGATATCGCCACCGCAAAACCGCAACCGGGAGTAAAAGTTACATTATACACCTACCAAAATGAATTGGTTGATTCGGTGACCACCGATGCGAACGGATTCGCGGATTTTTCTGCCGTAACGAAAGACATCTATTATATTATTGGTGAAAAATCCACTTCACGAGCAGTGATCAAATGTAATGAGATGAGATGGAATTTATCCTCTTTTGATATAGGCGGTGAGAAATTAGATGCGTCCGGTATCACGGCGTTTATTTATACCGAACGGGGAGTTTATAGACCGGGAGATCCTATCAATTTCAGCGTTATCGCTCGTCAGAACGGAAAAGCGATCCCCGACGGGCATCCCGTTACGCTATCGGTCATCAACCCAAAAAACCAAACGGTCTACACGACCACCAATACTGCCGGGAAAAACGGCTTATACGTCATGCCTTTTTCAACTCAACAAGAAGATATGACCGGAAACTGGCGTGCGGTCTTTACTATCGGCACCAATACATTTACTCATGAATTGAAGATCGAAACAGTGGTCGCCAACAGGCTTCGAATCAATATCGAACCCTCCGTACCTGAAATAACTCATGCGGATAAAAAGATTGATATCAAAGTCATGTCGCAATATCTCATGGGTAATCCTGCCGCAGGATTAGAAACATCAGTGAATGTACGTATTGACCACTTTGAGAAAAAATTTAAAAAGTATCCCGGATTTTTATTTACCAATGCTGCTGAGGTTTTTACCGCCTTAGAATCCACATTGATCGATAGTGTCTTGGATGACAACGGTGAACTGACCGCTGAATGGCAGATCCCCGATTTTAATTCACCTCCCTCGGCGCTAAGTGCCGCATTGGAAACACGTGTGGTCGAGCGTGGCGGACGCGGTGTCGTACGTACCGTATACATGCCGATTAATCCGTACCCGTTTTATGTTGGTATCGAAAAACCCGAGCCCGGTCGTTCATACGGTACCATCGGCACATCGATGTCATTTCGCGCGATATGCGTGACAACAGACGGAAATGCTGTTTCCGGAAGACAACTTACCTACACCATTTACAAGAACTCCTATTCATGGTGGTGGGAATATGATGAATCGTCGAATCGTTCATTGAAATTCAAATCGGATAAAAATACTGAAAAAGTAACTGAAGGGAAACTCTCTTCTTCGCAGAATCCCGTATCGCTTTCCTATATTCCTGAATATTGGGGAGAGTATTTACTTGAAATTCGCGACTCTGCAGGTCATACGGCCGGTATGTTTTTCTCGGCATACTATTGGGGAGACAGCGCCGCGGCACGAAAAGGCGCCGATATCATCGCAGTGAAAACCGACAAGAACACATATCGCCCCGGTGAAAAAGCTACCGTCTCGTTCCCTGCTCCTGCCGAAGGCACCGTACTGATCTCGGTAGAAAAAGGCAATCGAATTCTGGACGCACGCCATTATCCGCTTAAAACAGTTGATGGTATCATGCGTGTACAGATCCCTGTTACCGACGAAATGCTTCCCAACGCCTATATAAGCGTATCGGTAATACAACCGCATGCACAAACACTTAATGATCGTCCTATCCGCGTGTACGGTATCGTTCCTATCGCAGTTGAAGAGCCTCGCACACATCATACTGTCACACTCACGGCACCTGATCGTCTTGCTCCCAATAGCCCGTTCTCTATTGATATTCAAACGACCGATCAATTACCGACACAAGTGACCGTCGCGGTCGTTGATGAAGGCTTACTTGATCTCACCGATTTTAAAACTCCGAATCCATGGAAATGGTTCTTCCGACGTGAGAGCTTGAGTGTGTCTACATATGATCTTTATGATTCAATAATCGGTGCAAATAAAGGCGATGTCTACAAGCGCTTCTCGGTCGGCGGTGACATGGACTTATATCGTCTCGGCCAACAGGGCGAAAAATCCCAACGGTTTAAACCGGTTTGCATGTTCAAAGGTCCTATTCAAACCGACAAAAACGGTTATGCACGAGTAACATTTGATATGCCGAATTATATCGGATCTGTGCGTGTCATGGTGATCGCGTCAGACGACAACCGTTATGGAAACACAGAAAAAGCTATTCCCGTGAAAACCCCGCTTATGATATTACCGACACTTCCTCGTTTTATCGGATCGGGAGATGAGATATCTGTTCCCGTCACTGTGTTTGCCACCGAAGCAGATATAAAGAATGTCACCGTGAGTGTTCAGGTTGACGGTCCTGTGTCAATCGTTGGCGATAAGAAAAAAATGCTTACTTTTACTAAGATCGGTGACAGTGATGTGTTCTTTAGTCTCAAGGCTGATCCTGCCATCGGTAATGCAACGATCACTATCACGGCAACATCGGGTTCACATGTATCGAAAGAAGTGACCGATATATCTATTCAACATCCTGCCCCGCGTGTTTTCGAAACAATTACTCGTGACGGAAAACCGCAAGGCACGGTCACGATCATTGTCCCGGACAAAGGTATTCCGGGGTCCAACAACGCATTAGTAAGAATATCCCGTTTGCCAAAACTGAATTTGGGGAAACGACTCAATTGGTTAATTCACTATCCGTACGGATGTGTAGAACAAACAACATCATCTGTATTCCCCCAACTCTACCTAAAAGATGTCGTAAAAACATCTGACAAACAAGCAAAAGAGATCGATACCAATATTAACGCTGCAATTCAACGGTTATCACGTTTTCAATTGGCTTCAGGAGGTTTTTCATATTGGCCGGGAGCAAAAGAGGTCAACGTCTGGGGCACCAATTATGCCGGGCATTTCCTTTTTGAAGCAAAACAAGCAGGTTATACCGTACCGGAATCAATGTTAAAATCATGGATTTCATTTCAAAAATCCCGTGCACAATCCTCGGATGACACTTATACCGAGCGTGTGTATCGCTTGTATCTTCTCGCGCTCGCCGGTTCACCGCAAATCGGGCCAATGAACATTATTCGTGAAAACCATATGAAAAAACTTTCTAACCTGGATATGTGGCTTCTTGGCGGTGCATATAAACTGGCAGGATCTGAAAAAACAGCACTTGAGATCATACGAAATGCGACATTCAATGTGAAAGAGTATAATGAATTCGGCGGTACATACGGTTCCGCGCTTCGTGATAAAGCGATGATGCTTGAAATTCTTATCGGCTTTCAAGATTGGAAAAACGTTCGCACACTCTTTGATGAACTTTCTTTCCGTCTGGAATCTGAAGATTGGTATTCCACTCAAACCAGTGCATACATGCTCCTTGCCATGGGTAAATACTTACGTACGCTGAACGGCAATAAAGATGAGAAAAAAGTCATGGATGGTACTATTACACTGCCTGACGGCTCGAAAATCCCCTTCTCAACCGAAGATGTCACGTTTAGTGCTCCAATCGACAAAGGATTCGGGGAACCGGTATCAGTAACGTTTTCATCAAAAACAAATGTTGTAATGCCCTATGTCACCGTTGAGTGGAGCGGAATACCGGTTCAACCGATTCTTCCGAATGTATCGGAAAATATGACATTGAGCATCAATGCTTATAATGATGAGGGCAAACGGATCAATCCTACCCTTACCACACAAGGCGACCGCTTCTGGGCGCATATCTCGGTCACTCGTACCGATAACAACAATTTCACTGTTGAAAACTGTGCCCTTGTCCAAATCCTTCCTGCCGGTTGGGAAATCGAAAACACACGCTTGTCAGGAGAAGATACACCGCCGTGGGCAGAAAATCTTAACCTGAACGCTGAAACATACACTGATATTCGAGATGATAGGATCATGTGGTTCTTTGATTATCCGAGAAATCAGTCGAAATTGGATTTCCTTGTGAAAATAAATGTCGTCACTGCGGGCACATTTACCTTGCCGTCAACATTGGTTGAAGCCATGTATAACAACCGATTCCGTGCAGTAATAAGTGGTAGAAAAGTTGTTGTACAAAAAAAGTAATGATATCCTTATAATGAGTTACCCCGTAGCAAACTACGGGGTAACTCTAAAAATCAATACTTTATTTGTGCATCAACCTCAACGAGGCGGCATAGAAACTCTCCACAGTGGGCATTTATTTTCGGGAATTTCTGGTTGTGGTAAACCCCATTGCTGTCCTCATACCACTTCCCTTAGCAAAACTACCATAGTTACGTCGACGCAACCTTCGGGAGATGTATTCGGTTGTAAAAAAAAATGAACTACCCCGCAGCAAGCTACGGGGTATCTCCGCAAAAAATACTATATTTGTTTGCCCACCCCAAACCCCTCCCTTTGAATTTGGGAGGGGCTTAATTTCTAATATAGTGGGGACTTCGTCCCCACACCCCTTATAATTACAAAACTATAATCGCAAAGCCGAAGCAAGCTTCGGGGAATTTGCCCCATTTAGATTAAATTTTTCGTACGTCTTTAAAATTTATTTCCATTCCTCACGCAGTATTCCCATCTTGATCCTATCGTAGAATACGCCCTTCACTTCACAACCGCGGCGGATTCGTGCTTCTTCTGTAAATCCGAGCTTTTCTCCGAGTTTGATCATCCCGATATTACCGGACCATGTGCTGAATCCCAGCCGTGTAAGCCCTCGTTCTCGGAAAAGGTAAGCGACCCACAGCTCCAGCGCGTGTTTCCCGTACCCTTTTCTCCAATACGCGTCCTCAACAATATCAATACCGATCTCCGTCATATGCGGATCCGTTGAATCATAATAAATAACCACCCAGCCGATATGCGTGCCGTCTGCAGCTTCTATCTCAAGCGAACGGTATGGAGGAAGTTGTTCGTTTTCAAGCCGTTTTTTACGTGCGGCGATCAAACCTGAAAGATCATCTGTAAACCAAGGCCCGTCAGTCTCCCATGCTTGTAACGACGGATCGTTCCATCGTTCGTAATCGGCAATATCATTTTCTTCCGTTGTACGTAAACAAACATAGTCGTTTCGAATAATAACCGGCATTATGATCTCCTTTTTACGCGATTATATCATAAGTAACCTTTAAATGCAAAAACACACCCTTTACTGTGATTCGACAATATGCTATACTACAGATATTTTAAGGAGGGTGTTATGAAACTACAATTGGTTGACGGTTTGACGTTTCCTGCTATGCATCAAGTGTTATCACAAGCTCTGCCTCAGTATAAAACGCGATTGCTCAAAAATCCCGTATTCAAATGGGATTACATTGAGGTAAAACGTAACGCATTTGTCGGCGTATGGGTTCGTATCTACGAAGACAAAGGAACCATTGATCTGATTAACTGTATCCCCGCAGCTTGGGCTCGTGCACTTTTCGGGGGGCTTATTGTGATGCTCTTTTTGATGTCTTCTCAGAAAAAATTACAAGCAGAAATCCAAGCGGTACTTGAAGGTACTTTCAAGGTGTTTCCAAAAAAGTAATGATTAATGAACTGCAGCAAACTACACGTGATAGCAAATTTGTTTGCCCACCCCAAACCCCTCCCTTTGACTTTGGGAGGGGCTTTAATTTTCGGTTACAGACACGGCATGCCGTGTCTCTACACCGTCCCCACACCCCTTTTAAGGAAAACTAAATAATGAAAATTTTCGAATTCCGTAAAGAGCTCCTACTAAAGACTTATTGTCCAACTCCGCCGAATGATTACATCATATCCCCCTCTTTGCCAGGCGGGGAGTTTGTGACAATTGAAAACGACGGCATTAAAAAATCTTCCACTTATAAGGGTGTCATTATCGGGCTTGACCCGATAATCCGGAACTTTTTTGTAAAGAACGGTCGCGACGGTTCACTACCGGATTACCGTTGGAATGTATCCTCGCGAAAACGGTGACGGGGATGACACATGAGAAGACCATTTGTGTCAAGACAAAAAGTAAAGTTATTATACAGTAGCATAAAATCGCAAAAGTTCTTAGTACATTTGTCTTTAAATAATTAAACAGAGGAGGATCTCTCCTCCTCTGTTACGTGGTTGCATTCAGCAATCGCGTTTCTTCTTCCTCCATGAACTGATTGGTATACAAGCGATAATAATACCCCTTCATATTCAACAATTCATGGTGTGTACCGGACTCGATAACCGTGCCGTTTTTGATGACGAGAATTCGATCGGCAGATCGTATCGTAGACAACCGGTGCGCAATGATAAAACTTGTTCTTCCTTCAAGTGCAGTATGTATAGCCAGTTGAATGAGCTGTTCAGTCTCGGTATCCACCGATGATGTCGCTTCATCCAACACAAATATCCTCGGTTCTGCAAGCAAAGCTCGCGCAAACGAGATCAGTTGTTTTTGCCCTGTAGAGAGCATGTTACCGCCCTCACCGACCTCTGTATCATATCCTTTTTCAAGCTTCATAATAAAATCATGCGCGTTAACCAGTTGCGCAACACGCTCGATCTCAGTATCTGTCGCATTCAATCGGCCGTATCGAATATTGTCGCGGATCGTTCCGCTGAACAAATGCGGCGTCTGAAGTACATATCCCAAATTTGCATGAAGCCATGCCAACGGACGCTCACGGTATTCCACACCGTCAATCAATATTTCGCCTTCTGTCGGTTCGTAAAAACGGCATGCAAGATTAACAATAGTGCTTTTTCCTGATCCCGTCTCACCAACCAATGCAATTTTTTCGCCTGCACGTACGGTAAGGTTGAAATCCTTGAGCACGTGTGCACCGTCTTTGTATGAAAACGACACATTGCGAAATTCTATCGCACCTTTCATCTCCGATAACGCAGAGTCACTTTTGTCATAATCAACGCCGTATCGTGCCAAGACCGCTTCGGAATCTTTTATTGACGGTTCTGTATCAATTAATGACATGATACGCTCACCTGCTGCTTGTGCAGACTGCATTTCTGCAAATAATCCGGCAAGGTTTGTGATCGGCTCAAAAAACTGCACAGTATATGCGATAAATGCCGCCAATGTCCCGAGCGTGATGACATTCTGTATCACACCATACCCGCCGTACCACAACGCAAGCGCTGTACCGACACTTCCCAAAAAAAAGACGATCGGCATATATAATGCAGAAAATGTCGCTGCACGAACCGATACTCGTTGCATTTCTCCTGTAAGACCGGAAAATTCACGCAAATTCGCTTCTTCTCGTACAAGCGTTTTTGTCGTTTTCGCACCCATGATGCCCTCATTAAATGCACCTGAGATACGTGAGTTTGTTTTACGTACATCCCGATGTGCTTTCAATATCTTCTTCTGAAAAAACAAACTTATGATCGCCAGCACCGGTACGACCGCAAGTGCGACCAACGCTAATCTCCAGTTCATGACAAGCATCATTGCGACAGATCCGATCATCATAACGGAAGACCAGGTCGCATCGACGAGTCCCCATGCAATGATATCCGCAAGACGGGAGTTATCCGAGGTCATACGTGTCATAATCCATCCAACTGCTGTCTTATCGTAATAAGTAAAATCAAGCTCTTGCAATCGTTTAAAGGCAGTCTTACGTATATCGTAGTTAAGACTCATCTCGATTTTTCCCGCGATTGCGATCAAGAGAAATACATTGATCGCCTGAAACACGACAAGACCTGCATATTTTAACGCAAATGCAGGTAATGCTGCCAGATCACCCGAAGCAATGATCGTATCAATCGCATACTTGTTCATAAGCGGGAAAATAACATCCACCACGCCCACGCACAACATGACACCCACTAAACCCAGACTTACTTTCCAATACGGTATCAGGAAGCGGGCAAGCCGCTTCCATAATCCAAGGTCAAACTTCGATGTATAGTTTTTTTCTTGTAATACACTCATAATAATTCCTTTCCGACTTCACGGAATACTTCGTATCTATCATTTCTTCCTCTTACACCGCGTGCGCCGTTGCGCCGTTCGGTGCGCTGTCTATCTCTTCACTGAGCTCTTCTTCAAGCTCGTTCTGTATATGCCATACTCTGCTGTACAATCCGTCTTGTTCAATCAGCTCTTCATGCGTACCGCATTGCGTCAATTCGCCGTTTTCAAGTACCAAAATCCTATCGGCTTCAGCAAGCGTCGTAATACGATGCGATATGATAAACGTCGTGGCTCTATCACGGCGTTCTCGCAACGCCTTTCGGATCGCAGCGTCTGTCTCGGTATCAACGGCACTTAACGAATCATCGAATACTACTATCGCAGGCTTTCGAACAAGCGTGCGTGCAATTGCAACACGTTGCTTTTGTCCACCGGAAAGTGTCACCCCGCGTTCTCCAACCGCAGTTTCATAGCCGTTCTCAAACTCCATTATGACATCATGTACAGCGGCAGTCATTGATGCAGCTTCTACATCATCTTTGTGTGCATCAGGTACCGCAAGTGCGATATTATCAAACAGTGTCTTCGAGAATAAAAAAGGCTCCTGCAGGACTATACCTATGTTTTTACGCACATGGGTCTTATCAATCGTGTTCAGTTCGACTCCGTCGACGGTGATCGATCCTTCATACTCATATAACCTCGGCAACAAGTGCACAAGCGAGCTTTTTCCCGCTCCTGTAGGACCCAAGATCGCTATGGTCTCACCGGGCTGAGCCTTGAAACTGATGTTTTTCAACACCGGTTTATCGGGAGCATACCCGAATGAAACATTACGAAACTCGATCGCACCCGTTATGACAGGTGCCACTAGAGTGGTCTCAACCGTTTCAATCGGCTTTTCAAGCACCTCACGAATACGCCCGAGCGACACCATCGTTTTACCCAAATCGGCAAGGATACGTCCCATTTGACGCACCGGCCACAAGAGCCGCGCTTCAAATAAGAGAAATGCCACAAGTGTCCCTACCGTCATCACATCCGGTGCTTTGATACAGCGTGCCGCGCCTACGGTCAACACTGCTCCGATCTGCAACATACATAAAAAGTCTGATGCCGACCAATAGAACGCGAGAATACGGATCAGCTTATACGTCAGATCACGATATTCACGGTTCTTTATATCAAGTTTCTCAATCTCAAATTTTTCACGGGCAAACGCACGCACGACCCGTACACCGGTAAGGTTTTCCTGCAACACGGTTGAAAGACGTCCTTCCGCTTCATCAGATTTCTGGAATGCAGCCTGCACTTTCATGAAAAACACGACTGCAAACGCAAAGATGATCGGTATGACTGCCATAGCCACCAGCGTCAATCCGGGATCAAGTGCGATCATAAAGCCAGCAGTGATGGCTAGCATGAAGATCGCACGACCTATCTCTACAAACTGACTTGCAAGAAATTTACGTACGGTATCAATATCCGACGTACAACGCTGTACGAGATCTCCCGTTTCTGCCTTCACCAGCGCATCATACGGCATACGTTGCAAACGGTCATACATCCTTGTGCGAAAACCCTTTGCCATCGCTTCGGATGCTACCGCCGACCACCGGCCGCGATAATACAAAAACATACAGTTCGCAGCTCCGAGTGCAACAAATGCAAACCCGCACAGCCACAAATTCTGCGCCAACACACTCGTACCACCGAGTTTTGCGATAAAACCCATGATCCACTCGGGGCCATTCGGCGGTTGATTGCCGATCACCGAGTCGATGGTAAACCGCAACACAAGCGGACCGGTGAGTGAAAACAACGCTGCAAACCCGATAGCTGCAATTGCACCTATATACAGCGCTCTGTAACCCTTCATAACGTCCCATAAAAGAGACAAATTCTTCTTCATAGTTGCTCTCCTCTGCTGTGCCAAACCAATTCCACTACTGCAAGACGCACGCATCTTCGTCTAGTGGTCCGTCACGAATTCGCTGAGAAGTCGTGACATGACGATGATGCGCAAGTTACTTAAAATGACTGCGCATACAACCTCCTTTGCACGTTTTCACGAACATTATTTTACATCCTTGAGTCCTTGGAAAATTCGTATTTTTCCATTTTTCTGCTTTTCTTAACCCAGGGTGTGGGGACGAAGTCCCCACTATATAACATGGTAAGCCCCTCCCGATCTCCACGGGAGGGGTTTGGGGTGGGCACAAATTCAAAAAATGATCGTTTTGCATAACGCTCTCCTTACAATTTATTACGCAGATACAAGTCCCATGTTTCATCAACGCGGGACTCAATATCCGCACCAAAACCGTAACGTTCAAAATAGCGTCCCACATTCAACATATCTCGGCGAAACATCTCTTTCGCCTGCGAGTGGAACCGTGCATCAATCACCTGCGGAAAATCGATGATCACAGGAGCGCCGTTATACACTAATATATTATACGGCGAAAGGTCTCCGTGTATCATATCCAATCGGAGCATATCGCGAATTGCATCGGTGATCCCGGTCATAATCGACTGTGCCTCGTCTCTATCGAGTTTCACGTCCTTTAACTGGGGAGCGATAGTTGTATCACCGATAAATTCCATCGCCAGTGCACTGCCCGTTTGCGCAAACGGACGAGGGACCGGCACTCCGTAGTTACTCAGCGTTTTGAGCGCTTCGTATTCCGCACACACCCAATATGCCTGCATTGTCTCGCTGTCGGAGAACATATGCAATATATCTCTGCGTTTTCGTATGGTTCTCCCAATCCTACCGTCAAGATAGTCTGTCATATTTGCAAAGCTTCTCTTGTCGATATCCTTGTATACCTTAACAGCGATCGCGTTATATCCCGTAGAGGGATGTGCCGTGCAGCGGTATACCACTGCTTCTTTTCCGCTTTTTATGACCGTTTCGACATCGGTAATGATACCTGATGCGATAAATTGGTCAAAAGTCGTATCTATAGAAATACTCATCGTCGTTTCTCCTTTTTTTCACGTTGTACACCACCAAAACCAAATGCCACTGCATCGTTGATGGGTCGGCGTTTTCTCGTAATGTAGGGAAGTTCTTTTTTTGTTAGAAAGAGCTTGCTTTACGAGGTAACGCTACAACCTCATATGTTCGTATGTTTCTTACAATGGCCATAGGTCACCTCCTTAAACTTTTTTTATCGCTCAAACGACATAATACACAGATTTTTTTCGGTGTCAAGAATATTTTTAAAATTTTTTTATTTTTCACAAGGAGAGATCTTTTCAAAACTACCATAGTTTTAATTTGTGCTCTCCCCAAACCCCTCTCGTATAATTCGAGAGGGGCTTAAATTATTATATAGTGGGGACTTCGTCCCCACACCCCTTAAAGAACTTCACAATCTGCATTAAAATAATATCGTGAAGCAATTCAAGTATTTTTTCGTTAAGCAGCGCATACTGTTTGAGCGTAGCGAGTTTATGCGCTGTAGGGAAAATACGCAGAATTGTAGATAATTTTTTACAGCCTTGACCTTTTTGTTACTTTTTGTGTCAAGACAAAAAGTAAGGCAGAGTTTCACCACCCCGGCAGGTTGTGCCACCGATTGCAGTCGTGGCGACCCCTTGTGGTCGCCCGGTATACCGATTTTCCAAAAAGAAGACCTTAAAAAATCAACATCAAAACAGGGTGTCATTATCGGGCTTGACCCGATAATCCAGATGATTTCAAATATTTCCGGTTTACTTTTTTCGCAAGAATAACTCATAAAAAACATTTCGAGAAACCTTTGCGAAACTACCTCTTTTCAACTTTGTGCTCTGCCCAAACCCCTCTCGTATAATTTGAGAGGGGCTTAAATTATTATATAATGGGGACTTCGTCCCCACACCCCTTAAAGAACTTCACAATCGGCATTAAAAAAATATCGTGAAGCAATTCAAGTATTTTTTCGTTAAGCAGCGCATACTGTTTGAGCGTAGCGAGTTTATGCGCTGTAGGGAAAATACGCAGAATTGTAGATAATTTTTTACAGCCTTGACCTTTTTGTTACTTTTTGTGTCAAGACAAAAAGTAAGGCAGAGTTTCACCACCCCGTCGCTTCAGGCAACCCCTCCTTGAAAATGAGGGGAGTTCTGAAATCTATTTTCGCTTCAAAATTCTTAGTTACCATTAGATCCTTTGTAAAGATTATAATCCTTTAAAAATATTTGAAATATACAATACCCATTATTAAAACCCATAATATGTGGATATCCCTTAATATGAGATATATCATTAACTATTTTTAGTTCCCTATTAATAATATATTTTCCATTTTCATTACACACAATAGCATAACCTTCATTAAAAAAGGTTATACATTGATATTGATCCGGCTTAATAATCCACTCACCGTCAGTAGTTAATAATCCCGCGTAAGTTTTGTCATTATGTTTTTCATAGACAATTATTTGATTTTTATAAACGCTAAACCTGTTCAAATCTCTATCCATATGGTACTTATAAATGATCTTATTATTCCTGTTGATTATAAAATCCTCATTTGCCTTACTAACCTTGGTTACTCCATCTATATAAGGCGACACATAATCATATTCAATTGGAATGATTATACTCCCTTTATTATCGATAAAGCCACACTTTAAATCCTTTTTTATAATGAATAATCCACATGTTGCTGAGCCTATATAATCATATATTGGCTCAAGAAGTATTTTTCCTTGTAAATTCATCATTCCAAAATAAGACTTATTATTTTTATTTATTCTTATAATTTTAGCATCATTTTCCTCCCAATAGTCAGAATTCCAGTTTTGAAGTTTCCATTTTAGGGATAGACTCGTATAATATTTCCATTCGATATTACTTATAGGTCCAGTTAACAATGCATAGGAACTCTCTCCATTCATTAATATCATATAAATTGTTTCATATTCAGGATTTATTACCCAATTGCCATTAATATCAATTACACCATCAAGATATTTCTCTGTATCGTTATCTTTAATTGTTACAATTGCATATTTATCATAAAAAGGTTGATTACGGGCAATTGAGTATATTTTCCCATTATATTGAATCGTATCATTAAAAACCAATTTACCAGAATATGATATATATCCCAATTGATAATAATAAGGTGATTTTTCTCTCAATATTTTTACAGGAATTAGATCATCATATCGCTCAAAATCATTATTTGTTTCTACAAGCCTCATTTTCGGATTCTCATAGATTACATTTCCCTCTAAACTTACAATACCAATGTGTCCAAAGTCTATTATTATACTCGCAAAAGTAATCTCAAAAACACAAAAAACAAAACATAAAAACAATAATTTCTTCATACGCTCCACCACACTTTATAAATTTTAAGTACAAACTTTTAACTACCTCAACCACACCTCCGTGGTCACACCGCGGTTGTTCTCGTATTTATATGATTTTACCGGTTTATAGTGCTTCAGATAGTCATGAATGGCTCTTCGCAGTATGCCGCTTCCTACCCCGTGCACGACTCGCACCATCTCGAAGTTCTTCAACAGCGCATACGACAAAAAATCCTCAAGTTTATCGAGCGCATCTTCGCAGTTCATCCCCACAAGCACAAGCTCCTGCCCGACAAACTTATTGGCGCTATCCACCAGATACACACGCTCAACGGGTTCCTTCTTCTTTGCTTGTTTCACTTTATGCCCGCGCATGTCGCTTTTCTTGATCTTTATGATCTTACCGTTCATCTCAAGATCGTATTCATTCTTTTTCGCATCAAATGCCGTTATTTTCCCCTGAACACCGAATTTCTCGATATACACCGTATCGCCGATCTGCGGTTCGGTAATTTTTTCTATTCCTTCTTCTGCCTTTTTACGCTCGACTTGCGCCATCTCAATGGCTATCACTGCCGCTTCTTTCGCATTCTTCAATGATTCTTCATCGGATTTTCCTTCTCTGATCTCTTTTACAAGTCTGTTCAATTCACTGCGGATAGACACAAATTCATTTTCAAAATCCATCAGCGATTCGAGTTTTTTCCGCGTGCGCTTCTTTGTAATATCTTCTAATTCGCGTTCATAACGCGCCATTTTTTCTGCAAGAATTGCATTTTCACGTTCGTAATTGGCACGAAGTATCTCGGTAGATGAAAGCTCACGTTCAAGACGAGTGATCGTTTCTTCAAGTTTGATATGCGTAGTATCCATCAGTGAATACGCCCTATCGATAACTTCTGACGGCATACCGAGTTTTTTTGCAACAAGCAGACCGTTACTGGATCCCGGGATACCGATCTTTATCGCAAATAACGGTTGAATATTATCATAATCGAATAAACACGATGCATTTTCAAGTCGTCCGTCTTCCATCGAATGACGTTTGAGCGCATTATAATGTGTCGTGGTGATCACGACCGCACCGTTGTCAAGAAAATGATCGATAAGCGACATCGCGAGTGCGGCCCCCTCTTCGGGATCAGTTCCGACACCCACTTCATCAAGTAACACAAGCGTGCTGGTGCTTACGTCACGTGCAAATTGCGATAAATGTTGCACATGTCCTGAAAATGTTGAAAGATTTGCCTCGATACTCTGAAAATCGCCGATATCGACAAAAATATTCTCAAACAGCGCAATATTGGAAAGTTGCTCGGCCGGGATCAATAATCCGTACATCGCCATCAGCGTGAATAAGCCGACCGTTTTGAGTGCGACGGTTTTTCCTCCGGCATTCGGGCCGGTGATCACAAGCCCCTTTTTCCCGTCTTTGATATAAATATCTACCGGCACAACGGTCTTTTTATCCAAAAGCGGATGTCGTCCGCGATAGATCTCGACAATGCCTTGCGTATTGATCAAAGGTTTTACGGCGTTACAATCCAGCGAGAAACGCACTTTTGCAAGCAAAAAATCGATATAATAAAACGTATCGGCACTGATCATGATATCACGAATGTCTGCATGAATTCGTTTACCGAGATCGTATATGATCGCCCGTTTTTCTGCTTCAATACGAAATCGTATCGACTGCAGATCATTATTGAGATCGATCACCGCAAGAGGTTCCACATACACTGTACCACCGGTTGCAGAACTGCCCTGCACGATGCCCTTTACCTGACGCACATTTGCCGACTTTACGGGAAATACATAACGGTCATTACGTAATGTCACATAGTCTTCCTGCAACAGATTATCGCCACGGTAGCGGTTGAGCATCTCATTTAACTGCTTTTCGACGTGTTTTCGCAATTTTGCTTCTTCCGCAAAGAGTCGTTTCAACTCTGGTGATGCAGTGTCTTTAATAGCGCCTTCATCGTCGATCTTTGCATTAATGAGTGCAACGATATCACCAAATTGAAACAATGAAAACGTATATTCATGCAACAAATAATATTCGGTATGTTTTTCAAGTACTTTACGTATACGTCCAATGTCCTCCAACATATACTGCAGTTTTTTATACATCAGCGGTTCATGATAATACTGACTTTTTGAAATACCCGTCAACAATTCATCCAGATCATACACATGATTGATGGCGAAATCATCCTGTTTGAGATACAAATCCCGCGCTTCCGCGGTACATTGCAAACGCGCTTCCACCTCTTCACGATCGGTGGAAAAATCCGTCTCATCAATTATTGCACGTGCATGTTCCGAAAGCGCACTGCGCTTGAGCATTTCTTTCACACGGTCAAATTCAAGTTTTTCAATATTACTAAACATAACTATTCTCCTTTACCAATAAAAAAACGGCGTACTCTCATACGCCGTTACAATACGTAAGTAATGTATTCCCGATTATGTCGGGAAATTACGCTTACTTTGTATACGCTTTTTGATAAAACGGAGTTTTGACGATCACGGCTTTTTTCATTTTACCGCGAATGTCGATATAAATTTCCGTTCCGATCTTTGTATATGCGGTTGGCACATACCCAAGACCAAGATTTTTATCAAGAAACGGCGTGTATGTTCCACTGGTCACAACACCAATTTTTTCATTGTTCGCATTATAAATATCCATGCCGTGACGAGGAATACCTTTGTCTACCAATTCAAAACCGCGTAATGCACGCGTTGTGCCTTCAGATGCGTGTTTTTTAATGACATCATGTCCGTTAAATGCGGGTTTTTCGAGGTCTACCGTCCATTTTAAGGCGGCTTCGATCGGTGTGGTAGTATCATCAATATCATTGCCGTACAACGCTAATTTTGCCTCAAAACGCAATGTATCGCGAGCACCCAAACCGATCGGCTCAATACCGAATTCTTTACCGGCCTCGAAAACCGCATTCCATACGTCAACGGCATACTTATTCTCTACCATGATTTCAAAGCCGTCCTCACCGGTATAACCTGTGCGAGAAATCATCGGTATTTTAATGCCTTTGATCTCGGTATCTTTGACGAGGTGGAAGAATTCTACTTTTGAAAGATCATTTTTTACGAGTTTCTGTACTGTTTTCTCTGCTTTAGGTCCTTGAACGGAAATAAGTGACACTTCATCACTAAAATTACGTAATATCTCCAAATTCATACCTTGTGCGTTTTTCTGGACCCATGCCCAGTCTTTATCAATATTTGACGCATTGACAACAAAATAAAAATGATCCTGCCCGAGACGATAGCATAACAGATCGTCAACGATCGTTCCGTTCTCATAACACATCGGAGAATACAATACCTGGTATATAGCCAATTTTTCAGCATTGTTGGTGATAAGTTTTTGAATTAATGCAAGTGCATCTTTTCCTTTCAATTCGAATTCGCCCATATGCGATACGTCAAAGACTCCTACCCCATTACGCACGACCATATGTTCATGAACCATACCTTGTGAATACTGAATAGGCAATTCCCATCCCGAAAAATCAACCAGTTTCCCCCCGACCTTTTCATGAACGTCACGTAACGCAGTTCTTCTCATATATATCATCTCCTTCATATTTTTTAGCAGATTGTAGCGTACTGCATAGAAATGTCAAGGGAGTAATGAAACAAACGTCGTGATATGTTGCGATCGCCACTTGTATTACTGGCAAAATTTCTCTGTAATATGAATTCAGCTCCCCGTTGCGAATACGCGTTTACTTGTTATATAATCGGGACTTCGTCCCCACACCCCTATTTGAGGAAAAAGAGAACGAAGACATTTTAAATTTCGCAAAGGTCTAGAATGTACATTACCGGATTTTTCTCAATTTGTATTCACTGAAACCCCTTTTATACAAAAAATAGTATGATAATTTGTTGTATAATTATTACTCTAGTCACAGATTGTTCGTTGAAACTCTGATATTCTACCGACAAATCGAACTACAGGAAATTTTCACATATATGAAGTGCTTAAAAATACCGAACTAAAATATAAACATAGGAAGTAAGTAGGGATATTGCTAAGACCAACAAACCATATGGCAAAAATGTTAAAAATGTAAGCGGATAACCAGATTTTTTTGACATATGAGCAACGACAACATTCGCTGATGCACCAATAAGCGTTCCGTTACCGCCCAAACATGCACCTAATGATAATGCCCACCAAAGAGGTTGTATCGTCATGCCCTGTGCTCCCATTTCTTTTATTAACGGTATCATTGTAGCGGTGTAAGGAATATTATCAATCAACGCAGACATTACGCCTGAAAACAGTAAAATTACTTGCGATGCAATTTTTGTATCCCCTTTGGTGAAAACAACCATTTTTTGACTTGCCCAATTAATTACTCCTGTTTCCACTAAACCGCCAACAATCATAAATAAGCCAATAAAAAAGAATATCGTAAGCCATTCAACCTTTTTAAACGCAATTTCAGCATTTGATTTGCTCAATAACAGAAGTAATGCCGCACTAAAAATGGAAATCGTCGCTGCTTCCAACCCAAGCATACCGTGAAATATAAATCCGAAAATAGTAATGAAGAACACAATAAGAGATTTTTTTAGCAAAGCGACATCTTTGATCATCATTTTTTCATTAAAATCCATGATCCTCGCTTTATTCTCATTCGTAACATGAAGTTTTTTCCTGAAAAGCAAATAGAATACTCCCGCCATTATTATAAGATTTATCACTACGATGGGGCTTAGATTAATAAGAAAATCCATGAATGTCAAATTGGCGGCCATACCGATCATGATATTCGGAGGATCACCAATGAGGGTCGCAGTTCCTCCAATATTTGAACCGAAAATGATAGTCATAATTAAAGGGATCGGCGTAACACGCATCTCATTGGCTATTAATATCGCTATCGGAGTGATCAATACCACGGTTGTCACATTGTCCAGAAATGCAGAAAATACTGCGGTCACCCAAAACAACATTATCATGATACCGACAGGATTACCCTTCACCAGTTTGGCGGAATATATGGCGATATATTCAAATAATCCGGTTCCTTCTAAAATATGCACAAGGATCATCATGTTTATCAAAAGAAGTATGACATCAAGATCAATATGCGCAAATGCATTTTGTTGGGAAATGATCCCAGTAATGATCATCACCGAAGCTCCAAGTAACGCCACGACACTCGGTGCGACTTTTTCCGAAACAATAAAAGCATATACGATTATAAATATTACAATGGCAAG
Source organism: uncultured bacterium (assembly GCA_964423645.1). GTDB lineage: Bacteria > Macinerneyibacteriota > Macinerneyibacteria > Macinerneyibacteriales > CAYRFE01 > CAYRFE01. The sequence continues at coordinate 57,642 of CAYRFE010000013.1, forward strand.
ATATCCTGATGTTTCCATACATTACCTTTCTGGATTATGAAAAAAACAATAAGTATAAATAAAAAAATGAAATAATCAAGCTGACACACATTACAAGCATACCATATTTAAAAAAATTACCGAACGTGATCGGATATTCTGTTTTTTTAGATAAATTACTCACCACAATATTCGCGGATGCCCCAATCAGCGTTCCGTTTCCGCCAAGACACGCCCCCAATGATAACGCCCACCATAGCGGTTGGACAATCATGTGCTCTTTTTCCATATTCTGTATTAACGGAATCATTGATGCCGTAAAGGGTATATTATCAACAAAAGCAGATATAATACCTGATAAAAATAATATTATCGGCATGGCTGTTCTCGATTCACCTTTTGTCCACGAGACCATCTCATTACTGGCAATCTGAATTAAACCATTATAAACCAAACTGCCGACTATCACAAATAGTCCGATAAAAAAAGCAATGGTCTGCCAATCTGCCCTCTGAAATAGGTGTTCAGTATCTATTTTACCTATAAGCATCATAACGGTCGCACTTAATAATGCAATTACCGTAACTTCATATCCGATGAAATTTGACGCACAAAATCCAATAACACTCAATGCGAATACGATTGATGATTTTTTAAGTAATGCTTTATCTTTGATCATAAGATGTTCGTTAAAATCCATGATCCTGGCCTTATTCTCATTGGTCACTTCCAGTTTATTTCTAAAAATGAGATAAAAGATCCCCGCATTCACGAAAAGTATAAGCAATACGACCGGGCCCAGTACTTTAATAAAATCCATAAAGGGAATTTTGGTTGCTATACCGATCATCATATTTGGCGGATCGCCTATCATTGTCGCCGTTCCTCCGATATTAGAACCGAAAATAAGTAAAATAAGAAAAGGGAATGGCGATATTTTCATTTCTGATGCGATAAGTAATGCGATTGGTGCAATAAGCATGACGGTGGTCACATTCGGAAGAAATGCCGAGATTACCGCGGTCACAAAAAACAAAATGAGCATTATCGAATACGGATTTGCTTTAACAATTTTCGCTGACTTAATTGCAAGAAATTCAAATAATCCGGTCTTTCCCATGATCGTAACGAATATCATCATGCTCAATAACATAAAGATAGTATGCCAATCTATGAATTCCGAGAAAACTTTTTCTAAGGGAACTATTTTGAAAACCAGTACTAACATCGCACCTGTTATTGCGACCAACGTATGTTCAATCTTTCCCCATGCGATAAAAATATACGTCAAAATAAAAATTAACAATGCCCCCCATGCAAACATATCCATATGCCACCCTCTATGCTCGAATAATATTATTCAATAATGTCCTTGTACTGACAACCCCGACTACTTTTTTTTCATTATTAACAACCACAACATGATGCCAATGATTTTTCGTTAATAAAAAACCAAGTTCAATAATACTCATATCATCATGTATTATTTTATCATTATTTTTTTGATAAAATTCTCGAACATATGCATTTTTCTCTGCGTTTACAAAGTCTTCATACGGTCTTAAATTTGTTACGAATGCAAGATCGTTCATCATGATAAGATGTGCCGGATATGCCAAACGCATCACATCATTGATGTCTATTGTCCCGAGATATTTCATTTGATCATCGACAACCGGTAAAAAAGTAAAATCATATTGTTTCATACGATCAACAATAGTACAGATCAATTCATCTGTATGCGCGTATACGACAGTTTTCGGCATAATGTCCTTAACACGGACAACCTCTCCGATTTTAATATCTTGTTTTTCGATGAAATTAATGATCTCTGATGGTGTTTTTTGTGCTTTTAATTCATCCAATTTTGTCGCGGCAATTCTGGCTAACCCGGCAAGTACTTTGAGATACAGATTGGATGCGATGTTTCCTGTTAATATCCCAAAAAACATATCTGCTTCTCCGTTAGAAACAGAAATAGGTTTCTCTGTTCTCACTATTGCAACAATAACATCATTTAAATTTTCAATTCTTCCATGCGGTATAACAAAACCGCCGGGTAATACCGTATGTCCCAATTTATCTCTTTCAAGAAATGCCTGATAAATCTCATTTTCATTTTTTTTAAATTCATGAGCAATACCCTTCGCCATGAGTCGGTAAATGTCTTGATAATCGGTAATGTCAGATTTAAAATAAATTAAATCCTTTGAAATCAGATTTGCTAAGCGCATACCTTACTCTCCCTCCCGACGGATCTCCGCCAATAAATCCTGCAGTTCGCGACCAATTTTTTCCCAATGCGTATAGAGTCCGTTTAACTCTTGTTCATTTTTTTGTTTTTCTTCAACGATCGCCATCAACCGAGCCGCATCGGCTCCGTGAGCATGCATTTCTTCATCACACGAGCGAATTCTTTTTTCGGTATCACTGATCGTTACCTCCAGTTGTTCCACTTCACGTTCAAGTTTTTTTATACGATTTTTAAGTCGTTTGAGTTCATCATATGACACATCTTCATTTTTTTGATCCGCACCTTGTACGGCAAAACTCAATGTATCAAGAACGGAAGGAATGTCATAATGATACGTCTGCACATGTGAATCACGAATAATCCAAAGCGAGGTCGCAACAGATCGTAAAAAATATCGATCATGTGAAACAACAAGCAACGTGCCTTTATATGAGGCCAAAGCGGACTCTATAAGCTCCAAAAAACCTATATCCAAGTGGTTGGTCGGTTCATCCATCATTATCACATTGGGTTCTTCCAGCAACATCGTAAGAAGTTTGAATCGTGCGCGTTCACCGCCCGACAACGTTTCTATTGTTTTAAATGCGTCATCACCGCTAAAATGGAAATGCCCGAGTACTTCTCTCGCTTCCCACTCATCAAGATCGTAATGCATATTTAAAAACAAAATCATCGTCAAGTGAATATCCGGCACGGTTAAATGTTGGTCAAAGTATGCGATCCGTATATTTTGGCCCCACTTAACACCCGGCACCGAATCTAATAATGCGGCAAACAAAGACGTCTTTCCGCTTCCGTTCAACCCCACAATGCCAATTCTGTCACCCCTACGTACCAATGCTTGTTCGATCGTAAATAAAGAACGAATGGATACATTTTTTAAGCGAAGGACATCGTTCCCGGATTCTTTGAAATTGTTAAAATTAAGTTTAAGTTTATACTGAAATTCAGCAGGATTTTCAATAACTTCCAATTTATTAAGTCGTTTTTCACGACTTTTAGCCATCGTTGCTCTATTTCCTGCTTTATATTTCCGCACATATTCTTCAAGTTTTTCTTTTTCTTCTTTATACTGTTGAAACATACGCTCACGTAATTCGAGTCGTGCTTCCTTTTGTGCATGAAACTGCGAATAATTACCCGAATAAACGGTCACTTCCTGCATATCAAGATCAAACACTTTCTTCACGACCGCGTCAAGGACATATCGATCATGGGATATAAGAAGTACCGCACTTTCAGTTGAACGTAAAAACTGCGTGAGCCATTGTACGGACTGTATATCCAAGTGGTTTGTTGGTTCATCTAAAATGATCAAATCAGCCTTACTTAATAATATTTTAGCTAATGCAACACGCATTCGCTCACCGCCGGATAATGTCGCAATTTTTCTTTCTGAAAAATCACTAAGATTCAACCCGCTAAGAACCATTTTGATTTCTGTTTCATAGGTGAGTCCGCCTGCCCGTTCATATATATCCCATGCACGAGAATAGGTATCAATCGCCGATGCGTCCGATTCGAGAATATGTGCAGCATTCATAACATCTTCAAATAATAAAAAAAGACGCTCAAAATTGGAAACAAGTTCTTCGTGTACGGTTAAATCATTTCGAAGAGTAAAAAATTGCGTCAAATATGAAATGCTCGTATTTTTAGCCATTGATACGGAACCGATATCAGACGTCTCTTGAGCGGCAATAATTCTACATAACGTTGATTTGCCTGCCCCATTCACGCCGACAAGTCCGCATTTTTCCGATCGTTCGATGGTAAACGATACGTTAGAAAATAAATTCCTGCTCACATAAGATTTGCTGAGATTAAAGACCGAAACGAGTGCCATCGACAACATACCCCCCATCAATTGTTTTGAATATTCGTAATTTATCCTGTGCTGATTCTCGGGATGTGTACGGGCCGATAAGTAATCTGTAATATATGCCATCATAATGAAGCAGTACCTGATCACTCCCGGTTTTCATACGTTTTCCTGCATTTTCAGCATTACTTTTTTTTGTAAAACTTCCTGCGACAATATACCACGTTCCCTTTGGGACTGAAGTACTTTCCTGCGTTGTTATCGTTACGATGGCAGTTCCTGACTGCACAAGTCCCAATTTCAACGCTGCTGCATAGGAAACATCAATTATCCTCCCCTTTACAAAAGGACCTCGATCATTGATTCTTACGGTAACTGTTGCTCCGGTATCTTTTCGTGTGACGCGTACGATCGTATTAAACGGTAATGTTTTATGTGCTCCGGTCATCTCATACATATTAAATGTCTCACCGCTCGCAGTCTTCCGGCCATGAAAAGGATTACCATACCATGATGCGGTACCGGCCTCAGTATAAGCATGAAGATGACTAAAAAAACAAAATGAAAAACAAATAAATAGTAATTTATGAAAACTCGACATATCTCTTTTTTTTCATTTCAAAATAATGAATAATATCAGTAATACCGCGTTTGTTGCTCCATATTTCGGTAAGGTAATCAACATTTACAATTTTCCCTTTTTTTAAAGGTTCAAGATGCGTAACAAATTCATCAAAATCAAAACTTTTCGATACTTCAGCTTCATGTAAGTACCACAATGCGAAATTGATATCATTGAGAATACTATGTAGTTGCATGTCATGAAATTGTTGTTGATTAAAGAGGTCACGCAACACATTTTTCATTATACCACTACTCTAAAAAAGAAAATATTTGACGACATTTCGAAATATCAGAATCATATTTTCCCAATGCAAGCATGAGCAAAATTCGCGCCTTGATTCCTCGCAGATCGTATGCAAACATGGTGCCCACTTCTTCCAATTTTTTTCCCCCGCCATCATATGCATAGTCACCTAATACTCTCCCCATATAACAACGTGATGAAATAACGACCGCTATATTTGCATCAATAGCCTTTTTAATCGGTTCAACGATCCAATTCGGTAAATTCCCTCTTCCAAATGCTTCAATAACAATCCCTTTGTATCCAAGTCCGACGATGGATTCAATAATATCGCCTTCCATCCCCGCATATGCTTTCAACAACGCTACACGATTCTCGACTCGAGGAGTATAAATTTTTACTCGATTATAGGGCTTGAAGAAAAATGTCACTTTATCATTGTCGACCAAACCCACAGGTCCGAATAATGGAGATCGAAATGTGGCGACATTTGATGTATATGTTTTGGTTACATCACGTGCAGTATGAATTTCATCATTCAGTACAATTGTGACACCAATATCATCGGTATAACTTTTACACACAGCCGTGTTGAGAGCTGCCCAAATATTTCGCGGGCCATCGCCGCTTAATTCATCGGTGTTTCGCATGGCGGCAGTGATCACAACAGGTTTGGTGGTATGTAATACCGTTTCTAAAAAAAACGCTGTTTCTTCGAGAGTATCGGTCCCATGCGTTACGACGACACCATCATAAAGAGATTTGCATTTTTCATCGATAAAATGAGCCAGTTCCAGCATCAACGCCGGTGTCATATACGGGCTTGGTATATTCGCAAATTCATAAACATCAAGATTGGTCAGATTCTGAATCGGCGGTAACGCTCGAACGAGATCATCACCTTTTAAAGAAGGTACGGCACCACCTTTTTGGCGATCCAACTTCATTGATATTGTACCGCCGGTGGTTATTAAAAGTATGTTTTTCACGTGATTCTCCTTTATGCGATATCTTTTACAAAACGATCAAGATCATTATTATGCCCCACGATCATTAAAATATCATTCTCAGCAAAAACGTATTCAGCGGCGGGGATAACCGTTTCTTCTTTATCATCAATGGTTTTTTGAATCGCAAACACGTTGATATGATAATGTTTTCGTATATCCGTTTCAAGTAATGTTTTCCCGATAAGTGACTCGGTTACACGTACATGCACGATGGAGTGGTCATCGGATAACGGGATTGCCTCCTCGACACTTTTACGCAAAATTGTACTTGCAAGCTTCCTGCCCATTTCAACTTCAGGGAAAACAACCATATCGGCACCGACCTGACGAAGAATTTTTTCTTCGATCTCAGTGCTTGCTCGTGCGATAACCTTTTTCATATTTAATTTTTTCAGTATTACCGTAGTGAGGAGGTTATTTTGGAAATTTTCACCCATAGTGACAATTGCGGACGTAAAATCGGTCATATCGAACTTTGCGAGTGTTTCTTCATTCGTTGCATCAAGACATAAGGCATTATGAATGCGATTTTTGACATCGTTGATCTTATTCATATCATTGTCAAAAACCATCAATTCAACATCCCCGTCTAAAAGTGTATCAACAACGCTTTGTCCAAAACGACCCAATCCGATAATAAGATATTTCCCTCGTGACATACTACTCCTATCCAACCATTACGGCATTTTCTTCAGGATATCTGATCGACGGTTCACGTCGTCCTTTACTTAACGCCAACGCAAGAGTTACCGGTCCCAATCTTCCGATAAACATGGTAATAATTATAACCGTTTTTGATAACGGCATCAATGAAGATGTAATACCTGTCGATAAACCGACCGTTCCGAATGCTGAGACCAATTCAAAAAGCAACTGTATCGGTCGGGAAGGTTCTACTGCTAACAATATAATAAACATCATCGTCAAATACACCACACTCACCGCAACTATTGCAAATGCTCGATTGATCAACTGGAACGGTACCGTGCGATTAAATACGACAACAGTTGATCGTCTTTTCAGCGATGTTATAACTGCCGAATATAAAAGTCCTGCCGATGTTGTTTTTATACCGCCTCCGGTCGATCCCGGGGATGCACCGATGAACATTAAAACGATCATACTCATAAGCACCGGATATGACAACAATCCGATCGGAAGCGTATTAAATCCTGCTGTTCGAGTGGTAATAGATTGAAAAAGAGACGTCATGATTTTCTCACTCAACGACAATGAGGCAAGAGAGTGTGAATATTCTGATGCAAATATTATGACCGTTCCGAGTGCGATCAGAATTGCCGAAACACTCAATACAAGCTTGCTTTGAAGCGACCATAAGCGATTATGACCTTTCACTTTGGGTTGAAACATATCGGCAAGTACGACAAATCCCAATCCCCCGAGTATTATTAAAACAGATATGACCGTATTAACAATAATATCGCCTTTGAATTGTTCCAAACTAGTCGTGAATGTTGAAAAACCGGCATTACAAAAAGCCGATATTGCATGGAACACCGAATGATATACTGCGTCAAATGTGGATGTGAATGTAGATTTCCAGCGTATGAACAAGAGTGCTGCTCCAAGAAATTCAATCGTGAAAGTGAGTGTAATTATACTTCGTATTAATGCGGATACATCTCCGATAGAATCGTAGCTGAGGACTTCGCTCATCATAAACTGCTCTCTGATGGTCATTTTTCGTAAAAAAAACAAGGAGAAAAAAGAGGTAAATGTCATGAGTCCCAACCCACCGATTTGAAACAACACCATAATAATAGACTTCCCCATTATTGTAAATTGTGTTGCCGTATCAACGACTGTCAGTCCTGTCACACAAACGGCTGATGTTGAGGTAAACAATGCATCGATAAATGACATGCTTCCCTCTGTTACCGTGGAACGAGGCATCATAAGAAGCAATGCCCCAATCAGAATGATCCCTGCAAAAGAAAGAACGAACATTTGCAACGGTCCGATATTCATTATTGGTATAAAAAAATAATTAACTTTGGAAATTTTTTGAAATAACATATAAAAGATATAAATTTGTGTGATGATCACATATCCGTGGGGGTCACCAATATACATAAAGGCGAGAGAATAAACCTGATATTTGATAAGAACAAACTGAATCAAAATGAATAATATTATCAAATACGGGGTTTTCCTGTGTAAAAATTCTCGTAATGGTTTTTTGTAATAGAACAATGAAATGATATTATCCACAAAAAATAAAATCATGGTCATATACCCGATATGATGAATAAGAAATCTCGTGTCTGATGAAAAATAAAATCCGTAATCGAGAGTAAAAAGTATACAATTCACTAATGCCAAAAAAAATAGCACAATATCTGAAATTCGTATAAATTGCTCTTTACGCATACGGCGAGATTATAGACCTGTTTTAAAAACTGTCAAGATGAATGACGTGTCGATAAGGAGAAAACGCGCCGTAATAACGGCGCGTTTTATGATTATTTTTTATAGTTCAGTAAAAAATCTACTACTGCATTCGTTCCGAAAATGTTTGCAATAATCCCAAGGAATAAAAAGGCGATCAAAATTCCTTTTATCACATCTTGCGCCTTTAAAGTGCCAAGTAATAACGGCTCACGACTCAGATATGCCGATGCTGCATACAGCTCTTCACCGATAAGGGTGTAATCGCATGCCGCGATAAAGAACGGGAGTTGCGCAGTCGAATCAGTTCCTGATATTTGAATGGCTCCGATAGAGTTAGCAGTTTCAGCAAGAATAAGCGACTCTGCATTAAAATATCCAAGCAAAAATACTGTCGCCGGTTTTTCACGCACCATCATACCTGAAACGGCACCTGCATAGGCAAATTGTCCTACGGAGGCCAAAAATACGGTACCTTCATTGTACAGATCCGGACGGCCGGCAGAAATATACGCTTCTTTTGTAACATCTTGCGCAACGGTCAATACAATAGGATCTATTATAGGAACGCGTAACGGTGTTTCATATTTTGCCACATCTTGAGCCACGGGTCTTAAAATATTTAATGATGCAATAGTAGCAATATCATCCATTGTTGAAGTACCCGGAATATAAAACACCGGTTTACCCATTTCGGTCGCACGACCTATCGCATCATCCAATGCTTCCAGGCCTGCGATACGACGAATATACAAATTAGCTCCCATTTTTGCTCTTTTAATAAGATAAATAATAAGAACGATAAAAAATAATGCATAAATCGATGGTTTTATTTTTTCAGAATTGATCCATTCTGCTTTTGACACGACATCGGCGACCGCAAAAGGAATATTCTTCTCACCATTCTCATTTAGCGTATACACGTCAACATGTACAGGCGTGTTGGAATGAGGAACATCAATCGTAAGCAATAATTCACTTTCTGAATTGATCACTTCTTTTGTCGTAATTTTATCATCAGTTGTGTTTTTTATCGTTATATCGATATAATATTTAGCGATCTCGCTGACTTTATTCCCCGGCATGAATCGCAACTCAACCAGTTTGCCGTTGTCATTCTTGGCATCCTTTAATGATATCGTCCCCTTCGGTTCAGCGGGAGGCGGAAGATCGTCTTTTTTGATCGGACTCACTGCCACCGCATTGATTACTAAGACAGACATTACTGTTAAGAATAATAGGTATTTTTTCATATATTAGCCTCCAAAAGTGGATTGGAGCATACCCCACCACTCGCCAAAAATAAAATTCATACGTCCGATAAACAAGCTGATACGTCCCATGAATGTATATCCGAAGGCGGCACCGAATGCCAGCATCAGCATTAGCAGTGCGGGTTTATTTGAAAATCTCACGATCGGATTTTCATTTTTTATTGAAAAGAAGAAATAAATCAAAACAAATAGAACTCCGACCACGAAAATCGGTCCGTTTAACGCTTCAATCAAAGATTTCCCCGTCGGATTGTTAAAAAATTCAACAAATTTTTGACCATTTATAATCGGTTGCTGGGTATTATTGTCGATCACGGTGCCATATAATTGTTGCAGAATTGATGCCTGAAAACTGGCAACAATAGCATAACCACTATAGAAACCGATATAAATTGCAATCGGGTACCGACTCATCCAAACATGTTTCTTAGAAAAACGAGTAATATACAAAAGACCAACCATAACTGCCGAAACCGTAATAAAGAACACACTCCACGTATGTGTTGAAAAAGATTCACGCAATGGAATGATGATCTTAGGTATAACGACATTTCGGTAGTCAATAACGATCAAATATCCTACATTCAATCCTATAAAAATGTGTTCTGCAAATTTATACACAGGATTATCTTTAAAAAGAAAAGAAAATATCGCTATGGTAACCAAAACTGCAATGGTTGGCCATATTAGATCTAAAATATTCATAAAGACCTCCTATGCTTTTTTGTCGGTTTTACGCTTGATAAAAAAGCATATATTGCCGACCATAATTAATGCGATTACAAGAAAATGCGCACCGGCTTGTGGTGCCATACCTCTTCGTGCTTGTTTCCTACGTTCAACACTCATTTTCAATTCATTTGTTGAATATGAAGGTTTGAAATATTTTTCGTCATATTTCGAATTATCTTTATCTTTATATAAATTGACCATATATTCGCTCACATCTTGTTTCAAAACCGATTGCTCAAGACGTTCTGCCATTTGCTCGTATTCTGCAGCACCTTTCAACCCGCCCAGCAGGCCGATCATTTGACCGGATTGCAAATACGGATAAAACTCGGCAGCAGACACTGCGGTCGTACCTGTTGCAATTTTCTTTTTAAATAACCCGTTTGCATACGTTACATATAAGCGAGGATATGCAGTGCCGGATATTGTGATTATCACATCAACTTTGCTATAGTTAGGTATTTGATCAAGAATCGGCATTTTTGTCGTATCATTTCCGTAATAATCAACACGAAAAAAACCTCGAATATTCGAATTACACCCTATAACACCTTGAAGCCATGGATACGGCCAACCGAAATAGATGTAATCTTTACCATACACCGCGCCGTAATCTTTCGCGATCAGGTTAAGATTTCGCTCAGCAAGTGTAATGTTATCTTGTAATCCCGTCCATGCAAGTACCGGGATCTTTCTGAGGAACGCATGTCGCAGTATCGCAAAAACCATCGGGTCTAATTCTGCATTAGTGCCCGGGCTATAATCCATCGCCAACCAGATTGCCCGTATATCGTCAGGATGTGACATATTATATTCATAAATACGTTCAAGTTCATTATACACCTGTTCCACTTCACGAGTTTCATAGGTATTGTATGTCATCTTCAAAAGAAAAGGAATAAGAACCGATGCTAAAAGCATTATATAAAGCCACTTACGATCCAGTGCTAATGCACGTTCAAACCAAGGTTTCTTATCCATCAGTCACCACCTCCAAGGTAGGAACGTTCAATTCCTAAAATGATCTTAATTGATGTCGCAACTGAGCCCAATCCGACTCCGATAATAATCGCTCTCATAGCAGCGGTATTAGGCACGGTCATGATCCAACCGGTCAAACCGCTGAATATTCCCCACGGTCCGGCGATAACACGTCCCAACATAACAATGATACCGGATACCAATAAAACGGTCGCTAACCAATTTCGTGCTCTGAAAGCACGGTACGCCGCTGATGTTATGTAAAATGCAAGTAATGAAAACATCGTTGAATCTAACGGAACCCTCAAATATGTATATAAATTATTAAACAATCTGGTCCACATCGAATTTGGCACATGGTACCCTATCACACCTACAATCACCATCGTTATCATTGAAACGAACACAACGTAACTGAAAAAAATGTCCTTGTGCTTGCGTCTGATCTTAGTAAGGTGATAATTTGTCAAACTCGCAATACCTATAAGTATCGCAAAAATTGCCATGACTGCAATCCAGTCATTAAATACTTCAAATGCATCAGCTGAAGCCGGCACAATTTGAAAAAATATACCGACAAGGCCGAATACAAATGTTAGCAGAAGCGGTATCTGCCTTTTCATAGAATCAACTCCTTCCGAGGTTTTGGTTTCGAACATTCTAACAGAAATTTTCTTTTGTGCAAGAAAAAATTGTGTCTTATATATACGACATTATTTAGATACAAGAGTAACATATTTTACCTGTCAATTAATCGGATTCAATAATCCGAAAGCGAAAAGGTCCTAAACGGAGAGTTTCAGCTTTTTTATGACCATTTACAACCTGGGCCTGCACGTGTGCATGTTTCAAAGTATCAAGCACTGCCTTGTCTAGGCGAGAATATCCGCTGGATCTTTCAATAATTATCGATACAATAGTATCAGACTCATCAATGGTTACTGCCGCATACACATCCCCTTCTTCACCTAACCGCTTTGAAATTTGCGGATAGACAGGTTTTTTAAAATCAATTTTTGCCGGAATAAGACTATCGGTGTTTTCATTCGTAACTTCGATCGAGTGATATTGCGTGGTTTCTTCCGCGCTATTTGTCGTGATTTCAAGGTCGTTACGTACATGCATCTGAGAAGCAGATGTCAATTCTGATTGGATCGATCGAGAAGTTGATTTTATGCGATGTTGATATAATGCGACCTTCACGGAACGGGTTTCTTTTGTATGCATTGATGGTGCAGACAATATTGTTGAAGTAATCATTGAAACTATCATAAGAGACGGAATACACCAAAACACGATACTGTGTTTTATATATATATTACTGAGGTGTAACTTCAAAATATACATTCTTTGCTCCACATTTCCCCAGTACATCAAGAACAGCAATAACGGCGCCAAAAGATGCACGCGTATCCCCGCGAATCATAAAAGTATTCTCAGGTTGTAGCGCTATTTTATTCGAAAGTTCATCAAGGGGCATGACTTTCGCATTTAAGTAAAGTGTCCCGTTTTTTTCGATCGTAATTGTTTGCATAGTAAGTGATACAGGATTACCGCTTGCGGAAACGGGAACATCAATCGGAATAATCTCCGTAAATGAAGCGGATATGAGAATAATAGTAAAAAACACCAAAATAATAAAAATCGTGTCCAGAAGTGGTACCAAATTTACATTAATCACCGAATCATCATGAGAAAATTTCATACATTATACCTTTGAAAGATAGAAATTTTCCGAATCTTGAAGGGGTTTGAGGCGGGCACAAATTTAAAATAAAGTTTTTTGTAAAGATCACTGTGTATTTTTGTTTTCTTCCTAGAAACATCTTCTACCTCACGCGCTTTCAGTATTCAAAAAGGTACAGAAAAATAACAGCGGGGAATATACCCCCCGCTGCAATGGACTACTATTTAATAACGCTGTGTTTTTTGCCAATTTTGACAAATGAAGCAATCGCTTTATCAAGATGTGCCTGCGTGTGGGCAGCTGAAATTTGCACACGAATGCGTGCAAGTCCTTTCGGTACAACCGGAAACGAAAAACCGATAACATAAATACCTTCTTCAAGAAGATCACGTGCCATGTCATGAGCAAGTTTTTCATTATAGAGCATAATCGGCACAATTGGATGTTCGCTCTGTTTGATGTCAAAACCGGCTGCAGTCATCTTTTCTCTAAAATACAGTGTGTTCTTATGCAGACGATCACGCAATTCAGTGGTTTGCATAAGCATATCCATGACTCGAATACTTGCACCGACAACTGCTGGAGCTACCGTATTTGAAAACAAATACGGCCGTGAACGTTGACGAAGCAGCTCGATAATCTCTTTTTTGCCTGACGTAAAGCCACCGGATGCTCCACCCAATGCTTTTCCCAGAGTTGAGGTAATTATATCTACTTTCCCGAGAACATTTTTATATTCAATTGATCCGCGCCCCGTCTTACCGAAAAAACCGGTCGCATGAGATTCATCGACCATTACCAAAGCATCATACTTTTCACCAAGTGCACAAATCTCATCCAATTTTCCGATATCACCGTCCATAGAAAAAACACCATCTGTGGCGATAAGACGGAATCTTTTATCTTGTGAGGCTTTCAATTTTTCTTCAAGATCTTTCATATCACCGTGTTTATACCGTAGACGTTCTGATTTCGCAAGACGAATACCGTCGATTATCGAGGCATGATTCAATTCATCACTGATAATCACGTCTTCTTCTTTCATAAGCGTTTCAAATAAACCGCCATTTGCATCAAAACATGATGAATATAAAATAGTATCCTCGGTATGAAGAAATTCAGAAATTTTCTTCTCCAGTGTTTTATGAATATCTTGTGTCCCGCATATAAAACGGACTGATGACATACCGAATCCATGCTCGGATAATGTTTTCTTCGCGGCATCGATAAGATCACGATTATTCGCTAAACCAAGGTAGTTGTTCGCACACATGTTTACAACAGTTCCCTTTTGCGTTTTAATTTCTGCCGATTGGTCTGAGAATATGACTCGTTCCTCTTTATACAGACCGGCCTCACGAATACCGTCAATTTCTTTGGTCAGATAATCCTTAAATTTCCCGTACATAATCATGCCTCCTTGGTATGCACGTGCAATAATGCATCACATTGTTTATACACTTCTATCGCTCTATCAAAATCATCGAGTTTTACATATATTTCCGCTAATCGTCTATAGATCGATACGTCAACGGATTGAGTTTTTTTAATATATTTTTCCAGACAATCAGCAGCGACCTTGAAATTCTGATCTTGATAAGCCGACAAACCTTTTTTTAAATAATCAGGACGTGCTCTGTGAACAATGTACACTATTATAAGAACCACACACATCAATAAAACTATCGATACATATGGAAAGCGTGTGGGGGAATCGTTCTTGAGCACTGCGATATCATGCGAAAACAAAGATGCAAGAACAGGATATTCTTCTCCCATTTTGAGAACTTCAAGCGTATTTTTTTCATCAATAAGTCTTTTCATACGATAATAACGCTTCAAGATTTCATGTGTGGCATTTTCTTTGAGAGTTTCTCGTTCATTCAACTCTTTGAAAATTATTTCAGAACGTTTTTCTCCGTCTGATGTTCGCCGCAAAAGCACACAAGCCCGTAGCGCTCCCTCAAAATCATACTCTTCGAAATACGCATCAAGTAATGCGGCAGTCAATACATCAGTGTCATTGGTGGCAGAAGTATTTGCGAGTAGTTGTTCGGCGTTATGAAATTGTTTGTTTTTAATCGCATCGGCAATTTTTTTTAATAAGGAATCGGACGTTTCAACGAGTGTCTGTGTCATATCTACTTGGGTTACATCATCAGGTTTTGAATTGACAGAAACCGGGATCGAAAACTCTTTATTTTCAGTCGGTGTTGAAACGATCATTGTGTAGCGTGTATTCTCCCACACAACAAAAGGATCATTGAAAAAAATAACATCGTTTGCATAACCGCCTGCTAAAAATATTTTTTCAAACACGACAGATGTATCTTTTTTAATGACGATTCGAACCGGTTCATTTTGAGAGGTATTTCCTATCAAAATCCACAAACCGATATCTTTTTCGGTGCCGGTAATCGTGTTGATCGTATGACTTGAGTGACGTGTCGGCCAATCGGTAAAATTTTCCTTCAAAACGAGTGCCCGTATTGTTGAAGCATATACGACAGTCATCGTAATAACGGTTACTATGCATACACTAATTACCTTTTTTAACATCTGATTCCTTTTTTTCATTTTTATTCTGACGTGACCATTGTATTATATCTTTAATCTGTTCCATTCTACGTGCTAACACCTGCATTTCAGCAGTATCGGGCCATTTGGATTGTATGGACTCCCATGCAAGAAGTGCTTTATCATATTGCTTCGTATCAATTAAAAGTAAAATCTTATTATTCCACGCTTCAGGCAATTGGGGATTAATAGCTAAAGCCTTATCATAATATTTCATGGCCTCATCATTTTTTCCCATTCGAACATAAACATGCCCGAGATTACTGTATAGCGGGGCATATTCCGGTGCTTTGTCAATACCCTTCAATAAGATCTCTTCGGCTTTCACTAATTGCTGGGTCTCCGAATAAGTAAGAGCCATGCCGTTGTACGCAGGGCCATAGTTCGGGAATACTTTCAGGTATTTCCCGTATTCCTCAACCGCTTCGCGATATAATCTTGAATCACGATAAATATTTGCAAGCATGAACCGCATACGATAAAACGCAGGACTTAATTTTGTACCTTCTTTGATTTGTTGAATCGCAGCCGTTTTCTCGTCAACTATCCGTAGTATTTCACCGTAGACTAGATATAACAATGGATATTCATTCATCAATTCGTAATTTTTACGAATAACTTGGATTGCCTGCTCATAATCGAATTTCATTCCTCGTTCAAGCATAATGAAAAACTCTGCCAATGCAATAAACGGATTCGACGCAAATTCTCTTTTCGCTTGTACAAGAAGTGATTGCGCCTGAGCCAGATCGTTTTTACTGACGCTATAGACGATATAAAGACCGTATGTACGAGCTCGTGCATCTCCGCGAGCATATTTCAGCGCATTAAGATAACTTTCATCAGCTTTTTTAAAATCCTTCGCCGCAGAATGCAGGTCAGCCATCCGCGTCAGATAATCAGCATTCTCCGGCACCATATCGACCGATTTTTGCATATATCCGACCGCAGCAGTAATATTACCTTCTATATACTCGACAGATGCAAGTTGATATAATGCACGCGGATAATTTTTATTAAGCGTGAGCGCTTGATTAAAAAGAACTCGTGCTTGACTATAATCCTCAAGACTCATGTACATCAAACCCGCCATATAATATACAAACGGATCATATCGGTCAGCCAGATAGGCTCGTCCTAATTCTTCTTCCATTTTTTTCACATTGTTTCGTTTCATCGCAATATACGCTAACTGTGTTGCTGCGCGAGCTTTATGCTCATATGAAGTAGTCATTAATTCAGCAAAAATTGCCTCCGCTTTTACCGGTTGACCACGTTTGAGATACAACACTCCCATATTATATTTGATCACAAGAAGATTCGGGAATTCGGAATATAATATCTTAAGTTGTTCTTCCGCCATTGGATAGTCAGCACGATTATAATAGGCAACCGCACGGTTAATACGTGCCGGGATATACTTACGATCAATTGACAAGGCCTTTTCATAATACAATACCGATCGTGAATAATCTTCAAACCGATCGTAAATAAGTCCCAAATAATTGTATATCTCAGGTAAATTCACTCCCTTTTTAACGGCATCTTCGAGTTCGCTACGCGCTTTCGGATAATCCCCGGTATCAAAACTGAGAAGACCCGATCGCACCAAAATTTTCAAATCTTGCCGTTGAATATAACGCTCCAGATCATACGAAAATTGTGTCGTATTCGTTTGAGAAAACACATTTAACGTGCATGAACAGATAAGTATCACAACGGCAAGTAATTTCATGACAATCCCAACACAATCGAATTGAGTTTTGTAGCAGCATCATCAGCGCGTGAAAGAAGAATAATAGGCTTTTTGCCGCCCACGACAATACCTGCAAATCGACACTCCGCCATATACATTATGGCTTTGCACATTAAATTACCGGATACCATATCAGGCACAAGGATAATATCTGCATCCCCTGCGACAGGTGACGTGATACCTTTAATATCGGCTGCTTCTTTTGACACCGCATTATCGAATCCGAAGGGACCGTCAATGTGAGCACCTTTTATCTGACCGCGTTGAGCCATTTTTGCCAAAATCGCCGCATCGACAGTGCTTTGTATTTTGGGGTTTACAACCTCAACGCCTGAAACAACCGCTACTTTCGGCATTTTAATGCCTAATTTTGTAACGAAATCGATCGCATTTTGCACGATCTTAACTTTTTCATCGATCGTTGGATATAAATTCATACCTGAGTCAGTAAAAAAATAGGTTTTATTCATTTTTTTAGATTCAATCACCGCAATATGGCTTAAAAGCGAGGCGGTACGTAATCCGACGGTTTCATCTAATACTGCTTTCAAAAAAACCGCCGTCGCTACTTTCCCCTTCATGATTGCGTCTGCTTTTCCGCTTGATACGATCTCTACGCTTTTCAATGCCGCTTCACGTTCATCAACGACATCCACGATTTCATACGGACCGAGAGCAATCCCTAACTCTTTGAAGGATGATTCTATTTTCTTTTTATCTCCCACCAAAATGGATGTCGCGATTTTCTCTTTTCTCGCATCTTCGAGTGCATGAGTCACTTCATCGCCATACGGTAATGCGACAGAAATAACTTTGTTTTTTCCGCGCACTTTGTCGTACAATGCATCAAAACTAATCATAACACCCTTCCCTTACTTCATTTTTTCGAAAAACACTTTATATGCTTCATAACAACAATAGACATCTATAACCGATGCAACTTCGAATGGCGCATGCATCGCCAGCAATGCAGGCCCTGCATCAACAACACTCATATTGTACTCAGCTAAGAACTTTGCAACCGTTCCTCCGCCGCCTTCATCCACCTTACCGAGCGTACCGATTTGCCAATCAATATGTGCATCATCCCATAGCGCACGTATCTTTGCCATAAATTCGGCATCTGCATCACTCGATCCTCCCTTTCCGCCGCTTCCCGTATACTTGGTAAGAGTAATACCGTACCCTAATCGAGGTGCGTTGAGATTATCATGTACAGACTTAAAGTTCGGATCAATCCCGGCACCTACATCGGACGATATTACATACGATTTCTCCATTGATTTGCGAAGCATGAGTTCATTGAATGAACCTTCCTGGAATTCGATAAGTTCAGAAATAACACGAAGAATAAACCATGACTTCATTCCGCTTCTACCTTCACTGCCGATCTCTTCCTTATCAGCGAGAAAATTGATTGCGGTAAGCACAGGGTTTTTGATATCAAAAATTGCTTTCGTTGACGAATATCCGCAAATTCTGTCGTCATGGCCAAAAGCACCCAAAAGTCCTTTATCAAAACCGATGTAGCGAGCAATGCCTGCCGGCACAAATTGCAACTCTGCAGAAATAAAATCTGCTTCGGTAATACCAAATTCTTTATTAAGTATTTCTAATGCATGAAGTTTAACATGATTTTTAACTTTATCATCATCGACAGGTATTGATCCGGCGATCATATTGAGATCCTCACCGGTAAAACCGTCGAGAAGCTTCTTCTCGCCCTGAACCTTACGTGATAAATGAGGCAAAAGATCAGCAAAGGTGAAACAACCTTCTTTCTCGCTTTCCCCCCATACGATATTCACCCGTGTTCCGTCTTTTTTAAACACGACACCATGCAATGCAAGCGGCGTCGAAACCCATTGATATTTTTTTATTCCGCCGTAATAATGAGTTTTAACCATACAAAACTCATCGTCTTGATACAGCGGGTTCATTTTAAGGTCAATATGAGGCACATCTACATGGGATGCGACAAGATTCACGCCATTCTTGACCGGCTGTGAACCGAGAACGATAATCGCAATGTTTTTCTCTCCGTTTAAAGCATAAAATTTGGTATGTTTTTTGTTATTTTTTAAGAGTTCGATAGGCAAAAAACCTTCTTTTTCCGCCATTTTTGCAACTTCAAGCACATTCTCGCGTTCAGTTTTTACATACGATAAAAACTTACGATAATCCTCGGCAAACGCAAATGCTTTTTTATGATATTCTTTATCATGCTTCAGCCATGCGTTTTTGTTGGTGTTCAATAATTCTTTTTCGATTTTTTCATATTTGCTCATGAATTCCTCCTTGATAATGCGTTGTTTTTCGCGATTCAATTATAAGCGCATCACTCTGCTTCGTCAAGCGAAACCCCTCGATTTTAACGTGTTTTTCTCTAAACGCACGTATCATTGTTGGAATTTGTGACAACTCCTTCAAACATCTCTACACGAAATTCGTATTATTGTCCGACGCATTCACGCGAGGTCGGGGGGGAAAGAATTAAGTTGTTATATAATAACGACTTCGTGATCACACCTTTTTTATAATCAAAAAACAATAGTACTTTTTTGAAATTCGAAAAGGATTCTTATCGGAACGATTCACCGATGAACGAGCATTCAAAATTCTGCGTGAATATCAAAAACACACCGCAAATGATACACTTTCAAATAAGATCATTCGTGAACAGTCATTGTGTGAAAATATCATTTCGGTATGCTCGTAAGTTTTGTTGCCAAGACCGTTTTCTCAAGAAATAATATTCATATATTAAGGCTGTCGTCATATCCGTTTTTATGCTATACTTCAAACCATAAGGGGAATACATGCTTACAAAAGAAGCGATTGTCACTATTGCAAAAAACTTGATCGTCACGCACACTCTTCCGAATGAATCAATCAAATATGTTGAGAATGCTTTATCCGTTGACTATCACCCTCATGATTTCAGCGATATCGAGATACATTCGTGCATCGATCATACAAACTTAACCTTCGACGCAACCTCATCGGTGATCGAAACCTTATGTGACGATGCATATACCCAAGGTTTTGGAGCGGTATGTGTCAATCCCGTATGGGTTCGCTCAGCATTTGCACGAAGAAATACACTCAATGCATCGTATAAGATTGCATCGGTTATCGACTTCCCCCTCGGGGCATCATCATTATCCGCACGTAGAGAAGAGGCAAAAGATGCGCTTAAAAACGGCGCCGATGAACTCGATATTGTTCTGAGTATCGGCCTTCTTAAAACAAAATATTATCGTGCCGTGTATGATCTGTTGCGTGTGGCAATTGAATCGGGCGGATTCGCCAAAGTTATTCTTGAAATGTCCTCATTGACATATGAAGAAAAAATACACGCCGCACTTCTTGCAGTCATGGCAGGTGCCGATATGCTGAAAACATCCACGGGAGTCAACGGGAAAGCATCGATGGAAGATGTGGCACTCCTTCGGACCGTCGCATGCGGTACACTTGGCGTAAAAGCGGCAGGTGGTATTCGCACGCTGAACACAGTGAAGGATATGATTGCGGCGGGAGCAGATAGAATCGGCGCAAGTGCATCGCTTGACATTATGAATGAATTACTTTTTCAAAAATAATAAATTTCTTCCGTACACTTTTTTCACAACAGTGCTGTTTTGATGGAAATGTCTATGGGATCGTTTAAAACATTTTGTCTTTATCGGAAAAAATAGGAATCTTTTTATTCTTCGATATTGATTTCATCGCATATTCCGCGCTCGGTCGGCTTCTGTATGTCCCCATAATTCGACCATCCTGATACATGGATACGATCAAACGTTCACCGTTTTTGGTCATTACGGCAAGAACATTCCACTTTATCCGTCCTTTCTTCCATTTATCATTAAACAAAAGATTGATGATAAGCACTAATGCGACAAGTCCGATAAGTGCAAGCATAAGATAATAATACATATTGATACCCCAATTTACTGACATAGTTCCTCCCTGATGTCATTATATCACACCTACTGCCCCTTAGCAATTTTAATATGGCGTAAATAGAGAATCATACACGTCGAATAGATACCTATTTTTAAACAGTCAACTGCATTCCATGAGATTTTAACCATTTCCGATGCACCCGAAAATTCGGCATATTTTGTTCTACGCATTTCCAGAATTCAGCTGAATGATTCATATGAACAAGATGAGCCAACTCATGAATCACAACATATTCAATGACTTCACATGGGGCCATGATCAAACGGCAATTAAAATTCAGCCGCCCGGTTGCGCTTGCACTTCCCCACCGTGAACGTTGATTGCGGATACTGATTCCATTACATCTGACACCCATTTGTGTTGAATGCCGCTTCACTAATTCCGGAAACAACACACAAGCTTCCCGTGTGTAAAACGAAAGTAATGCGCGTTTTATCGCATTTTGAGAATGAGCTTTTAATGAAAGCATGACCTCTTGTGTCTGCGGATCGTATCGCTCGGATGTTTTCCCCGTTATGTATATTCGAATAGTTTTTTGTTCTCCGAAAAGAAGTATTTTTTCGCCGTCATCATAGGTTCGCGTCGTTGTTCGTGTAACATATAATTTCACAATTCGATCATAATATTTTTCAATAAAACCGCAACGCTCCCTTTCGGAACACCCTGCAGGGTATTTGATGATGAACTGTTCTTGTTCTGTATTCCATTTGACGGCAAATGTTTTTCGTCGTTCACTCACCCACATACACGGCACCGGGACATCATGAATTTTGATACATGACTGCGAAATATCGGGAGTTTTTCGAGGAGAAAAGAATAATTTCATACCGATCATTGTTATGATAAATAATCAAACCCGGTGTTTTTTACATATGAGCGCCATACCAACCGCAAGGGATCAACCATCTCAATCTCGTGTGGTAAAATTGATTGCGACATCACCGGGAGCATAGCCTTTCAAACTGCTGACAAAACCACTAAACGTCTGCAATGCCACATTTTGCACAAACGGAGCAAGCGGAATCGGAATTCCGTTAACAATGATTGAAATCGTCCCCGCTTGTTCTGCCACACATACCATTGCTTCGCCGCATGTACGTTCAAGATACAGCTGCCGACAGGTCATCCCGCATGCGCCACAGTCCAGACCGGCGGGATAGTTCGGTAGTTTCAAACAAAGGTCTGCAAGCGTTTGAATATCGTCATCGTTCAATGCATTAAAAACCGGGACGCCACTTTCAGGCAAATGATGCGAGGTCTTCGCTGCAATGGCGAATGCGCCGTCGAGCAGGGTCTCTGAAGGTGTGTCCATACACACAATGCGCGGATAAACAAAGGATTTATATCCCTCTATTATACAGATATCATACGTATGATTTGTGTCAGTAATAATTTTCTCAAGACTTTGAAGCTTCCCGGTGCATAGTGTCATTGTATCGTTACAAAAATACGCTTTCTCTGCGCCCGCGTTGTATAATCGTTCCGTATCCACCGTTTTTGAACTTTCGTCGGAAGAATGACTATGTTTCACAGCGACTACATGTAACCCCATAGCGGAAAAAACAGCAAGCAATCGTTCTCCGACCGTTGTTTTCCCCGTATTTTTGTATCCGACGATTTGTATAACTTTCATTCTTTTTCCTTTTCTATCATTTTTTTTAAATATTTACGTACAGCTTTTCGCGATTTCTTTTTGAACCACCGCTTCGCGTCTGTATGTGCATCCGCAGGATGTGCAGGGTTTTTACGGGTATATAGTTTTTTAATACCTGGCATGCGATACATCCATTTCTTCGTCAGTAACCAAATTCCATAAACGTACGAATTCGTTTTGAAATTATCAAAAATGATGCATGGACATTAAAACTGATCGTTTTGAACGCGAACAAACCGTCGTTGACCATATAATGAACAACGATATCCATTTTCTTCACTTTTGACGGAAGAGGATTCATTGTAAATTCTGATTTGACCGGCAACCCGTTTGTTGAATCAAGCCACACTCTCCCTTTATAATTGACGGTATCGGACACTTTCTGTTCAAAGGCATAGACGACACAGTCTTTCTCTGCAACAAGGGTACTGCCTTCCAAACGTGAGTATTTGACACTGTCCTGTTTTTCTCGTGCGAAAAGATCTCCCCGCAATGAAAATGTCTGTTTCTTCCCTTTATCATCATTACTTTTCTTTTTTTCTTGTTCAGTGATATCTTTACCGTTGTGTACTACTTTTATAATTTCGGAATCAGTTTGTCCGTTTTCTTTTTTCACAAAAACAGAGTCAATCTCACGAACATCATCAACGCTACCGTCTTTTTTTAATTCTTCATAGCGCATATGCATTACTTTGGGTTGATTATCTTTACTGCGTTCATATGCATCAATCGCATTTTCCCACAATTCATCAGCGTGAACAAATGCACTTGCACACGCGACGACACTTACAAAAAATAATCCCTGAAGAAATTGTCGTTTCATATCAATCCTCCTGTTATACGAATATAACAGCATGGCCATACTTTTGTTCCCGCATACATGATTACAATATGATACCGACACCCATTGAAATAAAATTCACATGCATAGCGGGATCATCTTTTCGTATATCAGACATTGATCGACCATATGTGACCGCACAATAAATTGATTCGGTCAGAAAATACCGTACACCTGCATTCGCCGTAGGATACACGGAACGGTAATAATCACTGATATCTTGCCCGAATTTATTCCGCGCATTCATCTGAACCACGCATGCTCCGCCGGCTTGCATATACAACGACTCGGAGATACGAATATTGATCATACCGGGAAAAACAATTTCATTAAATCGTAGCTCATTTTGTTGAGTAATATGATCATAAACGGACTGTATTTCAATTCCGTATGATCTGAATCCGGCTCCGGTGCTTAAATATATTTTTTCTGACAGAGGAATATCGATTACATAGGATAACGAAACACCTATTATCGCTGATGACGTGAGTTCTGTTTCTTCCGTTACTTTTGAAAATTGAGCGACCGGAATCTCGAAATTGGCATAAAATCCTTGCTCAGCAGTTAAATATACCCCTACGCACATACACAGCACGAGTAAAAAATAATTTTTCCCCATCATCAACCTAATACTTTTTTTACTATTTCATTTACCAATTTTCCATCTGCCTTCCCTTTCACCAGAGGCATGAGTTTTTGCATAACTTTCCCCATGTCCTTTGCTCCGGTAGCGCCGATGTCACGTACTACAGAACGGATAATTTTTTCAATTTCTTCGCTACTCATCTGCTCGGGCAAATACACTTCCAGCACCGCGATCTCCGCCTCTTCTTTCATGGCAAGTTCAGGCCGTTGTGCATTTTTATATTGTTCGGCAGAATCCTTACGACTTTTTATTGCTTTTTGAATAACCGCAATAATATCACCATCATCCATTTCTTTCATTTTTTCAATTTTAGCGTATTTTATATCCGATACGACCATGCGTAATGTTCCGACCTTCACTGAATCTTTCGCTTTCATTGCTTCTTTCAGATCAGAGTTGATTTTTTCCAGAAGAGCCATGTAAGTCACCTCCAGGCATTGTTGAACGAGTTAATACCTCCGCAGCTTCTTTAAATTTATTAAAAAAACCATAAATATCTTCATTAAAAACAATTATCCGTGTTTTATCAATAGTACCGTCTTCCTTTTTCCGCTGCTCACTGAATACCAGATATTTCTCGCCTTTTGAAGATAACTTAACATTAAAATAATAGGTTCTCATTCCCGCCCTGAGTCGTGTTGAAAACAACTCGTTTGATCCGTCATAGTTTTTCTCCATACTTCCTCCTTCTCGTCCATCATGCCTTATGTGCCATGCACACATACTCACCCTTTTGCGGTTCACCCAAAAACACATCTATAGACTCATTGATTGCTGCATCTGGATAATAACACTGAATATACACATAGTTTTCCGTATACCCGGACACTATATCATCATTATTAATTTCTTCAACTAAAACTTTCTGTCTCATTCCCGATTGTTGTGCACAGAAACGTGCAAACATGGCATACCCGAATTCACGAGCTCGTTCGGCCCGATTTTTTTTCATTGTGACTGAACAATGTGCCGGCATATTTGCTGCGACGGTTCCTTCCCGCAGAGAATACGGAAATACATGTACTCGATGAATCCCGGCCTGCTCAATGGTATCAAGCGAGTATAAAAAATCTTCCTCCGTCTCCCCGGGGAATCCTACAATAAGATCGGTCGTAATCCCGATACCGGGGATTTTTTTCGTAAGTTCTTCAAGGCGTGATATAAAGAGTTCTCGCGTATACGGTCGTTTCATTCGAGATAATATCTCATTGCTTCCGCTTTGCAACGGAATATGTAAATGCGGAACAAGTTTACCGGAGGCCAATCGCTCGACCAATTCATCGGTCACTTCATTCAATTCGATGGAGGACAATCGAATCCGAGTAATTCCCGGAATATCTCCGATAATATCGATCAATTGGGGTAATTGAGAAAAGCGCCCGGTATGTATACCGGTCAATACTATTTCTTTAAATCCATTCTTCGCGGCATTGTGTGCGTGTGCTATAATAGAATGAATGTCTTCGTCTCTTTCACGCCCCCTGACATGGGGTATTATGCAGTATGAACACCACGCATTACACCCGTCCTGAATTTTAATATATGTCCGAGTTCGATCATGCATATGTGCTTCAGTAATAATGCCTGATACACCTAACATACGAAGAACTTCTTCAACCTTATCCTTGTTCCTTACATCGATCTGACCGTAATCGGTATGAGTTTTCTCAGTCATACATCCGGTAAGAATAATTTTCGCATTCGGGTTTTCCCGAATGATCCTTCGAAGCATTGATGCGGATTTCTGCTCTGCACGATTGGTTACCACACATGAATTGAGTATTATCGCGTCAGCGATTTGCCAGGAATCGACAAGTTCCAATCCGTGTGCGGTACAATTGGCTGCGATCGCATCGGATTCATACTGATTCACTTTACACCCGAATGTCGCGATATAGATGCGCATCAAAACTCTCCCCTATAATGATTGAGAAGCATTATAGCCTTTAATGCAGCGGTCTCGGTTTTTAACGTATACTCGCCAAATCCTCTTCCTGATGCACCCCATGTAAAAAACAGGCTCTCTTCTGCGGCAGTAAAACCGCCTTCCGGACCGATTATTAGCCCACACTCTTTGCATCTACCGTCCCGTGATGTAAAATGTGTTGCTCCAAATGTCAGTATATACACTTCCTCGGGATATGGCAAGGCAACTACATCAGCACACGTGTGTATACTGTTGATGTGAGGCAAAAATGGTCGCCGTGATTGTTTCATCGCACTGGCAGCGATTTTTTCATATCGCTCGACCTTCTCCCGCTTTGCATATTCCCGATTTCTCTCACACAAAAGCGGTGTAATCGAATAAATTCCGGACTCCGTACTTTTCTCAATAAGCCATTCAAATTTATCCCTTTTCGTTATCGCACAAAATAAATGTATACGTAACGGATATTCAGACGCATAAGTTTTACTGAGAACCTCAACCGCGCATTTCTTTTTTTCAAGCACGGCGATGCGACAGTCGGAAAAAGAACCATTACCGTCGGTTGCATGTATGACATCGCCCACTTTACAGCGCAATACCTTTTCGAGATGATATCGTTCCTCGTCATTAATCTCAACAATATCGCCAACATTTCCGATATGATTAAAATAAAACAATCTATTGTCAATGCTCATTTTTATACCTCATGACCCCAAGCTCTGATACATGTGCGGTTATAAGATGTACCGGTGTAATATCAAACACAGGATTATAACATTTTTGTGTGCGTGTCGTGATAGGATTACCTTGTATCAATCGTATTTCATCATGATCCCGTTCTTCGATAACAATGCGGGATCCGTCAGCTATCGACTCATCCCAAGTCGAACGCGGTGCCGCTACGATAAAAGGAATTTTGTTTTCATGTGCAGCACACGCAAGCATATAAGTACCTATTTTATTCGCTGTATCCCCGTTTGCGGCAATGCGATCAGCCCCTACGATAATCAGATCAACTTTCTTATCACGCATTAATGATGCGGCACAGGAATCTATCACAAGACACGTTTCAATATCGCGACGAGCAAGCTCCCACGTGGTAAGACGGGCTCCTTGAAACCACGGACGTGTTTCATCAACCCATACAAAAGGAGATTTCCCTCTATCGTGCGCAGTATAAATGCCTGAAAGAGCAGTACCGTATTGAGCAGTTGCAAGTTCACCTGCATTGCAATGAGTAAGAATCCGTGCATTGTGCGGAATAAATTCTTGGAGATAATCGCCTATCATTATACATGATGAACGATCTTCGTTATAAATTGCATCAGCTTCATTACGAAATAAAGCAATTATATCGCCTGCGTCTGTGTGTGCTTTATGGGTGTCAAAAATGAATTTCATACGCTCAAGCGCTGCAGTTAAATTAACTGCAGTTGGTCTTGAAGAATACAAAAGTTGATACGCGGATGTAAATTGTTGCGTGAACACTGTGATCGAATATGTGTTTTTACACGCAAGCCATAGTCCGTATGCAGCGGCAATACCGATTAACGGGGCTCCACGTATTTTAAGATGTATAATTGCATCATATATCTCTTCAACGCACGTTGCACTGCAATACTCCTCTCTATACGGTAAGAGACGCTGATCAAGGAAATAGACCGTATTATCTTTTCGGTAAAAATGACTTTGTAACATCGATATCACTTTCTGTGGGTAACCCGCACATCGTCTCAATGATCGAATAAACCCAGTCATCAAGACGTTCTTCATGGTGACGTAATCCGGCGACAATACCAAATGCTAACGCCGGATCACACACATTGATCTCTGCCGGCGGTTCATACAGCGATAACTCTCCTGCTCGCATATAATATACTTCCGCACTATTGCTGACAACAAAAAAATCGCGTTTTATAATGTCATACCACTCATGACATGCATCCCATAACCCGGATAATGAGGTAAAATGTCGTACAATTGAAGGTGTACAGACACAAATATCCGGTAGTGTGATACGCGCTAACGGGGTATCATACGGATCACGCAAAATAACCGTCCCATGAAAAGCGTCGTCATCGATACAGTCGAACAATCCTGCTGTTATCAGATAGTCGTTCTTATGTATAGCAAGAATTTTTGTCGAATCAGGTACATTTGAACCCCTGGAAAATACAGTTTTACGACCATCGTGTAAACAATGAACAGTAATAATATCATTGTGTCGGTACCCGGGTACAACACGAAGATCATTATTGCCGTTAAACGCATCTAACTGCATAACCAATTCATCGCCGCGTATTCCCTCTTCCCGAATTGTGGTAACGGCTAATTCTTTGCCTAATGATGCAGCCCACCGAAGCGCCCAATACACATCACCGCCGATACAATGTGAAAAATTAAAATGTGTCGAATACGACACAGAAAAATATTCATTTGCCGCCAAATAATATTCCAATGCCGCCTCACCAAGAAAACGTATTCGTTTATGAATCATGGTTTAATAGCCGCTTAAACATTTCATCGGTATCAATATCAATTTCCGAACCATACTGTTTAAACTCGGAGACCTTACGCTTATCCCACACGACATCATACACGATCTCATCGCCGACGCCTTTTAAACTGGCTTTCCCGGCTTGCCGAAAAACTATATCATTCCCAAGGTATGCGTTTTTCATATAAAAAAACTTCATTTTCCCATCGGTCATTTCTCGAAGTGAATATTGTTTTTTAATTGAATTTATTGTACCGGCACTCACCGCAATACCGATATTGAACAGATCACCCTTTTCAGTGATCTCAACATTATGTTCCGCTTGAATTGAGTTAAATCGTTGGCTGTCAATTTGGCGCTCAATCACATAGGTCGGGCCTTGCACTACCTCAAACACTTTCTCTTCGGGAGTTTGTTCGATTTCACGAGCGGTCGAACTGCATAGTCTTGCTGCGGCATTGACAGTCTGCCCTATGGCAGTGACTTGTCCAAACTGTGCGATTGAAATTCTTCCTGTGTTAATACCGATCCCAATATGCTCAAATGCGACTTTTTGCTTGACGATGTTGAATGACTCATGTACGGCAATTCCTGTACGGACGGCATTCATCGCATGATCTTCATTTTCTTCATCGACGCCAAAAAGCGCCATAAGCCCGTCGCCCAGCATTTTATCAACCTGACCTCCATAATCGGTCACAATATCAGGGATCGGGTCAAGAATTAAATGAAGCTGCCTGGTAAGTTCATCGGGATTCATATTACGCGATTTGTGTGAAAAATTTCGTATATCAATGAAAAAGACAGATGATTCTTTTACACGTTTGTGCACTTGACAATCTTCCTCAAATCGAAAAACCACGCCGTCCTCAAAACGCTTGTGCAAGACATTGACATCAGTCGTAATCGAATGAAGAAAAACATATCCTTGCAAGGCGGTAAGAACAAGTTTACGTTTAAGGGCAAAGATAATATCCTGATATAAGATGACCATTTCATGTAACGATATATTGAGTTTGTCCGCTTCATCTTTGAGAAGCCTTTCTTTCGATAACTGCGATAATACATAATCATTTTGCAATAAGAAAACGGTCTCTTTAACTCCGTATACAAAACGTTCATAATTGCCGTCATCCGGAATGGCGAGGTGTTTACGTTTAAATAATGACACATATCGGTCATTTTTATGTATATACCTTGCGCTTTCGATCATAATATCGCGTATGCGCTTAAATACAGGCAATGATAACAAAAACCGTGCATTGAAATACTTCGCCCCTTTTTCAGGTAAAAAATGCTCCGGTAATAGTTGTGCCCTCCCGGTAAATAACGCTAATTGATCTCGTAAAATAAAATTAATAAACGTCATCTTAAAATCGGAATAATTTACTTTATATCGATACGGATGATGTTTTCGAAAGGATTCCAACACTTCATCCAAAACTCGTTTATGGAACGAATGAACAAGCGGATTAAGCGTAAACTGTGTACGTGTATCATGAAACACTTGCTTAATCGACTCTGAAAATACGACACTCAATACAGTGAAAAACAAATTGAGGTACATTCCATTTGTATCATGCTCCATGACGGTATATAACAACGCTTTAAGCTTATTCTCATAATTTAATTCATAATCGATCGCGGTGTGTGATGAATATTTATGCGCGGGGAAAATATCTATTTTCATGACATATTTCGGGTCAGATGCAATGCGGTTCAGATGGTAAACATATTTTTCAATTGCGTTAAATAATGACAGGTCAATGAAAACCGGATATTGATAAATACCGTTTATCGAAATTGGTTCAGGTACTTCCGGTAGAGAACGATCAAAAATATATTCAATATCGTTTCGAGGTAACGGTAATTTAATATACTTATTAACCATTTCCATATAAATCACCTTCCATAGGAACACAGTATATCATATTTTGGCCCCGTCGGCAACAACGTACTCCGTACAAGATGAATAGTACCGGTGGGGATATGAGGACTATATGGTATCGCAGCCGATGAAAGGTATGAACGCGCTTCGTCACATGAAACAGATTTTTTAAATCGACCGACAGTAACATGTGGTATAAATGTCCGTGATTCCGGTACTATTCCAATGTTACTTAAGACGTTTTCCACCGACGTGTATATGCGTATCAACGCTCCGGGATCTCGAAACGGGAGAATAATCGCGGATGCACGGTCTCCCCTGCAAAATACTTGAAAAGAATCTGAAAGAAGCGCATCTGATTGTGTAAAAGTTACCGCAGTAAGAGCTTTGTCAATCAATGAATAGTCGCAAACCTCACCCAAAAACTTTATCGTACAATGTAATGCATCAGATTGTACCCATGTTACGCCATTGACCGTCTTTTGAAGATTGTATATTTCTGTAAGAATCATCTCAATAACAGAGACCGGCAATGATGCCGCAATAAATAATCTCATCGTTTCTTTCTGATACGTTCAACGGTTTTTAAATTTACAAAGGCAAGGGCGGCCATACCAAAAGATAACACAATCATACTTAAAACGATTGTTTTTGCTGATTCATACCCGGCAAGTCCGTATAGAGAGTATAGTTTTTTCATTGCAACATACAGTGCAATAAATACAATTGCAAACGATAATGCGGCTTTCAATATAAAAAAAATAATTCGTTCAAATATTGAATGACAAACTTTTTTTCGGGCAAGCCATGTAATGAAAAGATACGCCATCGTTAATACCAGTGTACTTAATAGTAATACCGAGTATGACATGGAATGATTATATCCTTTCTGCGATTAACATGCATATTTTTTCTAAAAATTCACGGTCATGGTCAGAAAATGGCGCAATATCATGGGAATCTATGTCTATTTCTCCAATAACTTCAAAATTTTTAAATATTGGTACCACTATCTCTGATTTTACGTGTGAACTGCAAGAAAGATAATTGGTCTCCTTTGAGACATCCTGTACAACAAACGTTTTCTTTGTATCAACCGCTTGTCCGCATATACCCTTACCGACAGGAATTCGTATATGTTCTGTTGGTGCCCCGACAAAAGGTCCTAAAACCAATTCATGTGCGTTGTGAGGATCAAGAAAATAAAATCCTACCCAATGATAGTATGGGACATGTGTTTGAAGGAGTTTGCACACATTCAAAAGAAAATCATTCCCGTCTAACTGTTTTATGTGTTCAAATACTGATGCAAATAATTCATTTTTCCCGTTAATTGATTTCATGCGTAGTTCCTCCCAATGCTTAAATGCTCGCCGTAAATGCGGAATTACTATCGACCCGCCAACAACAAGTCCGATATTCAATACCTCTTCGATCTCGTCATCAGTCACTTCCTCTTCAAAACAACGTATAATATGATATAAGATACAATCGTCACAACGCAATACCAATGAAGCTACAAGGCCGAGCATCTCTTTGTTTTTTGCAGATAACGCACCACTCTCATAGGATTGCGTATCAAGATTAAAAAATCTTTTTATATTTTTCTTTCCGTATTTCAACACAATTTCATTCAGCGACTCACGCTCATGACGAAATGCCTCGATTGAATCATGGGATGTCATTGTATACCCCCTTTGTTTTCGTATACCGTAATATACTGCTTCCACAAAATACCACAGAGAATTATTACCTTCAAGATAAATCCTATAAAAATAAAAAATATCATACGAGATTATCCGAAATAAGACATTAATTTTTTGTATACGAGACAATGAGTTACAACTATGGCACTTTCAATAATTTTTCGAATTCTCAACAATCGTTTGCATGAGATGAAGAATTTTCTCCATATTTGCCGTAGAGCAATTCGCGGGAGTATCGTCAAGTGTATGCCATTGAGGATAATCAAAATCGATAATATCAATAAAAGGGATTCCTTTGTCCAAAAAAGGTATATGATCATCTATAATACTATGTCGAACAGATTGATGAAAAAACATATACCCTAGTGATCGCGCGGTATCCCATACTTTTTTAGTTAACACCGGTACTGATTGATATGAAAAACCCTCATAATATATATTTAGATCGTTATCCCCGATCATATCAAGCAATATTCCAAAACGAATTGAAGGTGGTGTGTGTTGTACGAAATAGCGCGATCCGATACAAAAAGTATCAGCACTATTCCCGCTATCCTCAGCGTCAAAAAAATACAATTCAATTGTTTCCGTATGTTTTTTACGAGCCCCGATTGTATCTGCAAGGGCAAGCAACACTGCTGTTGACGAATTACCGTCATTCGCTCCAAAGACCGGTTTTTTGCTATCAGAGGACGCAAATTCCCTATCTGCAACAGGTCGAGTATCCCAATGTGACGCAAAGGCAAGCGCAGTAGTACCTTTTTTAAACACACCAATAATATTATAACCCTTTTGTGGTCCTAAATAAGGATTCGTGTATGCAAATTCTTGTACACGAACGTCAGCGCCTGATTTTTTTAGCGATGCGATTATATAGTCTTTGACTTTTTTATGATTGAGTGATCCGGGTGCATGCGGACTCAATGAATTTAACTGAGAAAAATGCTCGCCAAGCGTAGATGCTGAAATCGTCATACAACAAAAAGACATGGTGAGTATAAGAATGAACGTTTTCATATTACCACTCCACGGGCTGACGTTTGGCAGGCATGGTCATACATCGTACGCCGCCACCGCCACGTGCGAGTTCAGCACCGTCGATACCGATAACCACCCGTGAATAATCATCAATTCTTTTTTTACCGGAAAGGACATCCCGCGCATGGCATACTTCGAATCCGACCCTTGATAATTCTTCAAGCGTTCGTGAGTTACAGTCATAACCGATGATTTTCCCGGGAGCAAAAGCAAAAAAGTTAGTCCCCGAAAGCCATTGCTCACGTTCTTGATATAAAGGATTACTGCCTCCGCAAATGATCGGTATGAGATCAATACCGATAGTCTTTAACCCATCGATCAAGTTGTCCATTTCTTCATAGGTTTTCTTACCGTCGGGATAAATTGATATTTTCACTACCGGTAGGCCGGGACGTTCGAGAATATACGGACGGTGAACAACACACATGTCCTTATCAGCCATAGTAAACACCATGTCAAGGTGTATGGTCGCTCTTTCTTTCGGCAGTACAACGGCAAAGATGGTGTATGGTTCATGTATATCACGCGCAAGCGCATTGGTAATCCTGTCAATACTCTGCGGTGTTGTTCGTTCCGACACACCGATTGCAAGACAATTTTCGCGTAATACCAATAGATCGCCGCCCTCTATGGTAACATCCGTAAGATTGCCTTCAAGCATTCCATCGAATATGAATCCGGTGGCCTTAAAATCAGCATGATATTTATAAATAAATTTCATGATCAATGCTTCCATCATACGTACACGAGTGGCCATTGATCCGGTCACCACTTTACTACCGACAACTATTGCACTGTCTCTCATAAAATACAGATTCGGTAACGGTGGCAAATCAAATATGATATCGGATAAAAAACTCGTTAATGAATTTTTTTTCTGTCGAACGCCTTCAATTATCGCAGTTGCACACTCTTCCGGAGTCCACATTTCGAATTCATCCCGTCGTGATTTGACATCCGGAAATAACGCGCAAACTGTTTTGATAAATTCTGTTTTCACTGCATTGTTTTTTAAAATATCAATAAATAGATCTTTAACTTCATATGTTTGAGTAATCATACTTAATATTTGGCGCAGTTCTTTATGATCTTCAGCAATAACAGGGAGAGGAATAATATCATTATATAAAACTTGTTCGGCTGATTTAGGAGTCATTTGTTCGATTTCATAACCCGGCGAATGTAATATTACTTTTTCTAAAACACCAATTTCCGAAGTGACCGATATACGTGAAACCATATCATTACTCCTTCTAATTTTCTATTTGTTGAGCCTCGGCAAATATTGTTGTTTTATTGCGTCCTGTTTGTTTTGATTGATACAGTGCGACATCAGCGAATTTCAATAATTCAAGAATATTCTCACTATCCGCAGGATATAATGCAACGCCGATACTCACGGTAACGTTAATTATTTTTGCACTATGCTCATATGATGAAGCGGCAATTGTCATACGTAATCTTTCTGCGAATGCATACGCATTATCACGTGTCACTGAATGTAAAAATATAACAAATTCTTCTCCACCGTATCGTCCGAGATAATCAGACTCACGAACAGATTGACGCAT
The DNA here is from genome assembly GCA_964423645.1 of uncultured bacterium. Classification (GTDB taxonomy): domain Bacteria; phylum Macinerneyibacteriota; class Macinerneyibacteria; order Macinerneyibacteriales; family CAYRFE01; genus CAYRFE01. Next base: position 92,728 of record CAYRFE010000013.1, read on the forward strand.
AATTTCCGATGTTTTTTTTAACACAAAATCACCAGCCGCATGACCGTACGTATCGTTACATTTTTTAAAATAATCGACATCAAGCATCAATATCGCACATGATCCCGAATACCGTTTGTAGCGCAAGTATTCCTCTTCCGCTTTTTCCATAAACGCGCGCCTATTCAAAATACCGGTAAGCCCGTCATACCGAGCATGAAATTCCTGCTCTTTTACATATTCGATTTTATCTAACACCGCCGAAAGCATTTTTACAAAAATATCAAGCAAAACCATATCTGCTTGGGAAAATTCCTCATCTCTATATCGAATAATATCTACAACGCCTATAATATTATCCTTAAAATATAACGGTAATGCCATAAAATGCTTTTCGCGAATACCGGAATGCACTTTTTTAAATGCATCAGGACCAATAATGACGGATTTTTTGAGATCTAAGACTCGTGCATTTGAAGCAGTGATAACATCTTGCGCCGGAGAGTCTTGTGATATCAATGAAGTTGCAGGATAAAGAATACTGCGAAGCGCAGACTTCGTGGTGTTGAGAAGTAAAATATCCAATCGGTCATATTCAACATGTAGCTTCAGTAGCGCAGTTGATGTTTCAATTATATGCTCTTCGGTCGAAGCGGTGATAAATATTTCCAAAATACCTCGAAACAATTCTTTTATCTTACGTTCATGCTGCCATATAGTGGTGAAATAATTTCGCATCAGAACCGAGTAAAGCACATTATAGAATAATCGTCCCGTATTTGTATCAAGAGACTCATTTGTATCAAATACATGAAAATAGAATTTATTATCGTCCAATTTATATGAAAATACTGAAAGCGTGGTAAAATTGCGTTCCCCAAATAGCATATCGGCAAGCAGTGATGTCTTTTTTTCAAATATTTTTTGTTTGATACAGACCGACAAATCCTTTATATCGTCGAATTTCCCGATAAAAGTATCAGAGGTGTCCCCTGTCGAATACACTTTCCCTTCATTTGCATATAAAATCACCATTTTAAGAATGGGAAAATGTTTTGAATAATTATTTATGAGGAACCGATTCAATGCTTTATTTGTGGTCATTTGAGCAATATTTGAAAGAAACTCATCAAAATTGGTCTGTTTCATTTCTGATCGTTGTATAGTATTGAGCATTTTTCGAAGCGAATCAACATGAAATTCCGAATGATATCGTGTATATAAAATAATTCCGATACACGACAACAACAACAATCCGCCCAACAAGCAGAAAATTACTGATCCTATAATTACTCCGAGAACTAAAACAAAAAAACCTGCCGCAGCCGTAACCAACTCGGCAGGTGATACGATCTTATATTTCATGAAAACTAATCTTTCTTAGAAAGAATCCATTCCAAAGGATCAACCGGCGTGCCAAATATTCGAACTTCATAATGCAAATGTGAACCGACAGACCATCCGGTACTGCCAACTCTACCAATTATTTCACCCTTTTTAACTTGTTGTCCGACTGAAACATTGAGAGAGTCCATGTGACCGTAACGAGTTTGTATACCGTATGAATGCTCAATATCGATCGTTTTTCCGTAACCGTTACGCCATCCGGCAAACGAAACAACTCCGTTACCGGGAGCCAATATCTCAGCGCCGGTACTTTGTGCAATATCAATGCCTGTATGATTTTCCACAGTAAAGGTAAGCGGTGAAATCCGTCGTCCGAATCCACACGTAATCCAACCGTATACCGGCCAATTTGTAGGAACATTGTCCCAGTTCTGCTCTTTTAATTTTGCATTGTCAGAAATCTTTTCAAGTTGTTCGCGAGCAAGCTGTAACCGTTTCTCGGTCGTAGATAATGAAACACTGATATTTTCGATTTCACTCTTTAAAACGGGATCCAGTTGGAAAGTCTCTACATCTTCAGGATTCATCGGCGGGATACCGCCAACTCCCATTTCCTTTATGACCGAACTCATCGGAGGAAGATTATTGACCACCAATAAATTGTCAACCGAATCAAGGATACTCATAATAGCGGTCTCGCTTGCATTAGAAGCATTTTTAAGATTATCAACTCTATTGCGCAAAACCTCGTTCTCAGCTTTCAACGCCTCGTAGTTTTGTTTTTGAACATATTGATTACGGTAATCGATAAATACAAATGCAAGAGCAACCATTATCGCGACCACCACGATAAGCGCAAGATAGAAATAACCATAACTGATACGCTTGGTCTTCATCCCCGTTTCTTCGTGGGGTATAAACATAAATGTAATATACTTTTCGAATGTTTTTTTAAACATATTATACCGTCACCGTTATTGTAAGTCCGCTCATCACGTCTGTCAAGCCTTTTTGCAATTTTTTTTTATAAATTGTAGCTCGCAAGGGAAAATGTCTCGCTAAATCGCAAGCGAAAATGTCCCGA
>CAYRFE010000014.1:0-91654 GCA_964423645.1 uncultured bacterium
GCAAAAAACATCACCAGACCTTAGTAAAAGATAGATGCCCTCACACCTTTTTATGTGCCTCTGATATATACCCCTTATAATTAAAAAATGCATATAGGGGTATGTTCAACAAGCCATTATCAAGACGTAAATTTGACAACGAAGCGCGAAGCGCTAGTGGAGGATTATATATACTTCTGTATATTTGCAAACTTTTTGATTTCAAATTTTCACTGGCCTTTACTTCTAACGGGTAAATGCCCGAATCTTCTGTTACAACAAAGTCAACCTCTGATTGAGCATCAGATGTCCAGTAATAGATTTCCTGCTCATGGATATTTACTGATAACTCCTGAAGTATATACTGTTCGGTGAAGGCACCTTTGAATTCTTCAAATATTTTTACATTCTCAATGATTGTGCGCGGAGATAGTCCGCTCAATACACGCAAGAGACCAATATCAGTATGATATAATTTAAATGATCGAAGATCTTCATACGCTTTTAATGGCAATGCACCTTTTGATATGCGGGATACTTTTCTTAACAGTCCGCTGTCTAAAAGCCATAGTAGTGCATCTTCGTAATCGCGAGCGCGTGCGCCTTCACGAATTAAACCGTATATAAATTTTTTATTTTCTTTTGCAAGCTGTGAAGGAATGCTATTCCATAAATGCCGAAGCTTAGGAACAATATTCGGCGGAGCATGCTTTGAAAAATCTTGTTGATATGCGTCTAGGATCGCTCTTTGTTTCTCTTCGACCTGCACAATATCTTTTGTTTCGATCCATGTTTTAACAGCTGTCGGCATCCCGCCTATAATATAATAATACTTGAGATAATCTGTAAGTTTCGAAACAAAAGGTCCCGGGAAAGCGGAAAGTCCATTTTGACGGATATAATTAATTAACTCCTGCTCATTATTCGCCATTAAAAATTCTTCGAATGATAATGGGTGGACTGTTAAAAAATCAACTTTTCCAACCGGAAATGATGTCCCTTTATGGAGGGCGACTCCAAGCAGAGAGCCGGCACAACAGATATGGTAATTGGGTGCTTTCTCAGCAAAATATTTTAATGAGGTGAGGGCACGTGGCGTATCTTGAATTTCATCGAAAATGAGTAATGTTTTTTCCGGAAGGATCTTTTTGCCATAATATGTTCCCAGCATTTCAATAATTCGTTGGGGCTCTATTGATCCTTCAAAAAAATCACTTAAGGATGGCGTGTTTTCAAAATTGACATAAAGAACGTCTTCATACTGTGTTTTACCGAATTCATTAAGAAGCCACGTTTTACCAACCTGGCGCGCACCCTTTAAAAGAAGCGGCAATCTGTTGTTTTTATTTTTCCATGCAATTAGATTATTCATTAACAGTCTACGCATTCTACACCCCCATTATGTTTGATCCGTAATTCAGTATAACGGCACTCGCACATATTGTAAACACAAATAGTGGTTTAGCCACACATATTACGAATAAATACCGTGTGTTTACGTTGCTTACATGTTTTTCTAACTTTTTAAACAAAAACTTCCCTGATGGAAATACTCTTTGCTAAGGAAGAAGGTTTTTTAAATTGATTTTAAATGCCCTGTTTTGAAAACAAAGGCAGCCGCTCACATAAATGGTCTTATGGGACGTTGCATTATTTCATTATAAATCAAATTGCATAATCGGAATTATGGGTTATGAACCTGTCAAGAAAACGTAGACACTCCGTAAGATGGTTTGATGTATACGGGGGTGCCTCAGCAAACGGACGAAATCGCACGTGAAGGAATGTTTAAAGGGTTAGGGCAATTTTCCTTGGTTCTGTCCCTGTTTTTACAATGATAAGCCTGTTTTAAGCCGTATGGCGCGTTATAAAATAAAACTTTACTGACACCTGCTGTGTTCGAGCAGTTTAATTGAACGATGCACAATGAAAGGTGCGAAGTAGGGTGCTGTAAGCATAGATCTTCTTATGGGAAACAAAAAATGTATTGACATATCTTTTATTTTACATGAAAGTAAGCAGGTAGGAGATATGATGAAATATGCGCCATGTGGCGTATACTGAAACGTTGTGAATGGAGATAAAATTACAAGTACCGTTTATGGTTGTTATAGAATGATAAAACAAGATCAGGAGGAGATACGTATGAGTATACAAAGAATTGAAGCAATTGAGATCCTTGATTCAAGAGGTAACCCCACCGTTGAAGTAAATTTAAAACTGGAAGACGGAACGATCTCTCGTGCAATGGTTCCAAGCGGAGCATCAACGGGAGAAAGAGAAGCTACAGAATTAAGAGATGGTGACAAAAAACGGTATGGCGGCAAAGGTGTTTTAAAGGCGGTTGAGAACGTTAACTCAATTATTGCACAAGCTGTTGAAAAGAAGTGCTTTAACAGCCAAAGAGAACTTGATTACTTTTTGATCGAACTTGATGGAACTAAGAATAAAGCGAAATTAGGTGCAAACGCAATACTTGGCGTTTCCATGGCATATGCGAGGGCAAAAGCCATGAGTTCAAATATTTCATTATATCAGTACTTAGGCGGAACCAATGCCCACATAATGCCGGTTCCATGCATGAATGTCATCAATGGCGGAAAACATGCTGACAATACGGTAGATTTTCAGGAATTTATGATCGCGCCTCATCATGCGTCATCTTTTACCGAGTCAATTCGTATGGGTGCAGAAGTGTTCCATTCTCTCAAAGCAGTGTTAAAAGCAAAAGGATTTAATACGGGCGTTGGTGATGAAGGAGGATTTGCCCCCGATTTGAAATCTAACGAGCAAGCTGTTGAAATGATCTTAGAAGGGATTACTCAAGCCGGATATGAACCCGGTAAAGATGTGAGTATCTGCCTTGACCCTGCAGCCAGTGAAATGTGGGAAAACGGAAAGTATAAATTCTTCAAAAGTTCACAAAAATTGATGTCAAGCGATGAAATGATAAAACTTTGGGAAAGTTGGGTGAATCAATACCCTATAGTGTTGCTAGAAGATGGCTTAGCAGAGAATGATTGGGAAGGTTGGAAAAACCTAACGGATGTAATTGGTAATAAAATTGAAATTGTTGGAGATGACATATTCTGCACAAATAAAACAATTTTAGCAGACGGGATAAATAAGGGTGTGGCAAATTCTATCCTGATCAAGTTGAATCAAATAGGGACTGTTTCAGAAACTCTTGAAACCATTGAACTTGCATATAAAAACTCCTACAATTGTTTTGTGTCACATAGAAGCGGTGAAACAGTGGATAGTTTTATTGCTGATTTGACAGTGGGCATTAATGCAGGACACCTAAAGACAGGAAGCGGTTGTCGCGGCGAGCGGATTGAAAAATTCAATCAACTTATTAGGATTGAGAATGAATTAGGAAAAACAGCTCAATTCGCCGGTTTGAACGCGTTTAAAAACGCTACCGTACAACAACGAAAATAGTACCCGCTACATCACAACATATCGTCGAGTGGGCGGAGTGCCGCCCTCTCCCAAACTGCCCCACGCTATGTTTCGGGCAACTTCGGCTACACACAGAACGTTTTAAGTGTCTTCAAAGAAAAGTGAAATAAAGCACGATAAGGAATGTCAAATGATCGGCTTTTCGGAATCGCATAGGATCGATCGGTGCCGTAACCTGGTATTGACACGGTAATTAAGGCGCGTTATAGTAAATTTTTGTATCTTTTTGATATTTTATAATTTAGCTTCACGTAATCAAGTGTAGATTGAGTTGCACCGTTTTTGTGCAAAAAAAGCTTAAAGAGTAGGAAATTTGGGCTATTCATTTCGCTATTATTTTGATTCTATTGGCAGGAAATATTGTCTTTTTGTATATTTTAAGGTATACTATCCCAAAGGAAAACTATGAATAAAGATGAATTATTACAGAGACTTGCCGACATTGAGTGGGAAGATTTCGAGGTAAAAACAGCGCAGGAACTTCCTAAGAGTTGTTGGGAAACAGTGTCTGCATTCTCCAATACTGTTGGTGGATGGTTGATCTTAGGTGTTGAGAAAGAGGGTAAGACTTTTTCAATAACCGGAGTATCTAACCCTGAAAAAATCGAACAGGAATTTATCAATACTCTTAATGGTCAGAAGTTCAATGTGAAGATTCGACCGGAAGCCCATCGTTATACTATTAACGGGAAACATGTTCTTGCGTTTTATATACCACCAAGCAAACAAAAACCGATTTATTATAATACACAGTCCAATACATTCATACGGTCCGGCAGCGGTGATGTTCGGGCAACTGCAGTTGAAATAGATGCTATGTACCGTGATCAAGCATTTGGTTTCAAGACAGGGGAGATTGTAGAAGGGCTTACCGTTAAAGATCTATCTTCACAATCATTGGTTCGGTATCGCGATTACATGTCTCGGTTTAATCCGGCAATCCCATATAACAAATTATCTTTAGACGAGTTTTTAAACAAAACCCATGTTATGATCGATGGGAAAGTCACCTATGCCGGGCTTTTATTTTTTGGCACACAGGATGCGATCTTCAGCCAATTTCCTGATTTCAGGATTGACCTTTTGGAAATTCCCGGCACTTCTTACAATGATGCAGAAATACGTTTTACGTATCGTTTGGCTGAACAAGAAAATTTATGGGAATATTATTTTACTTTGTTTGAGCGCATCAGTCAAAAAGTCAATCAGCCCTTTAAAATGAATTCGGAAGGATTTGCTGTTGGTAATTTCCCGCATCTTGAAGCACTTAGAGAAGCCTTGGTAAATATGCTTATGCATGCAGATTATTTTTCGCCAATGAAATCACGGGTTCGTATCTTTACCGATCGCATTGAATTTTTCAATCCGGGTTGTTATCCGAAACCATTATCTGAGCTATTAAAATCAGACGTGTCCATACCACGCAACCCTATATTGGCAAAATTATTCAGATTAGTCAAACTTGCTGAAAATGCCGGCTTTGGGTTTGATAAAATGATTGACGGATGGAAAACATATACCGGCGAACCACCATTGTTTGAGCAAGCATTGGATTATACTATTGTAAATTTTAAATTATTACCCCAACTATCTGACCCGACTAGGGATAAAACTAGGGGAAAAACTAGGGGAAAAATTCTACAAATGATTACAGAGAATAATAAAGTAACTACAGAAGAGTTATCAAAAACAATAGGAATATCACTTAAAGGCATCGAGTATAATCTGCAGATATTAAAAGCAGAAAATATAATCATACGAGTTGGTCCTAAAAATGGGGGGCATTGGGAAATCGTGAGCAATAACTGATTTTTCGATCCGGAATAAGCCTTCTTTAAAAACGATTTATTATTTTGTAAAAATTACGGATTGCACAGCAATTTTTTAAAAATAAGCCAGTTTAAATCGAAAATAGAGGGCATGATTTCAGAGTAGGGTTAGCGGCTCATCATAAAGGGTCTTATGAGAGATGAGTTAATTAGGTTACATATCAACTTTACAGAAGGAGCCTTATTGGGTGTGAAATTATATTAAGACTTTTGTAAAACTACCATTTGTACCTTTGTGCCCACCCCATGCTTCGACGGAGTTTTCACTGAGTGAAGCCGAAGTGCTCAACACAAGCTCCCCTCACGTGAAAATCGGGAGGCGGGCAAAAAAAATCTTCTGCTACAAAAATTCCTAATGTAGCGGGCGCATATCATGCGCCCGATTTCGTTCCCATACCCCTTATTAGAAAATAAATAAAATGGAAATTTTAAATTTTGCATAGGTCTATATGAGGGTGTATGGAGCGTGAGCTTTGTCTCTTGACATTGTTTGTAATTAAGATACCATTAATGAAAGAAAGAAATAGTGAGCGTGCACTGTATTATGAGCGACGCTTGCATGGTATTGAACAGCCACTGAACGTGGAAGGCACGGACAAGTCGAAAGTAATGGTTACTTATTCATGAAAGGTAAGGCGGTTGCCATGGTACGCAGTTTTGTGTTCCTTGCATGTGTTCTGTTTATGACGTTATCCGTTCATTCGCAACGACGGAGAGTTGATACTACGACTACGACCTCTACAACCCCTGTTGTTGTTACCGGCAGGTCCGATGTGGATTCGCAGTTGCCTGTGACGACAATGTCCAATCCCGATGCGATCGCCGTGATAATCGGTAATAAGGATTATAAAAAGACTAAGCCTGTTGATTTTGCCATAAATGATATGGTTACAATGAAAGAATATCTGATCAAGGTATTCGGTTATAAAGAAGAGAATATTTTTGTCGTGCAAAATGCCAGCAAAGGCGACTTCGAGTTGTATTTCGGGAATGACACAAATTTCAAAGGCAAGCTGTTCAATGCCGTAAAACCCGATATAAGCGATGTGTTCGTCTACTATGCAGGGCACGGTGCGCCGAGTATGAATACCAAAAAGGGATATTTCGTGCCGGTAGAATGCGATCCGCAGTATGTTGACCTGACAGGTTATCCGCTGGATCTGTTCTATGCCAATATCGCGAAAATATCCGCACGTTCCTTTACGGTAATTCTTGACGCATGTTTCTCGGGAGTGGATTTGCTCAAGAACGTATCTCCGATGGTGATCGAAGTGAAGGATCCGGCTGTAATCATCAATAACGCCGTGGTGTTTGCTTCAAGCACGGGCAGTCAGCTGTCGACGTGGTACAATGAAAAGAATCACGGAATGTTCACCTACTTTTTCCTGAAAGGTATTCATGACAAAACGGCAGATACAAACAAAGACGGGATAATTACCGCAGATGAGTTGTTTACGTATGTTTCAAACAGTACGGAAGGTGTGCCGTATTATGCGCGTCGCCTGCACAATCTGGATCAAACGCCGACCATATTCGGAAAAGATAAAAACAGGGCGCTCGTCACCTTTTAATATGCGGAGGAATATGAAGTTCATATTACTTAGTGTGTTGATCGTCGTTTGTTGCCTTACAGGACATTCGGCAAGCGATGTGTCTGATTGGATCACGACGCAGGGAGAATGCGTAGCATACAATATCACCACGCAAGAAGCCATCAAACGTGCCGAGGAGATCGCCAAACGCAATGCTATCGAGCAATACTGCGGCACGAAGGTGCAGTCGGAAACGTATGTAAAGAATTTTCAACTGCAGTCGGATTTCATCAGTGCAATATCCTACGGTGAAATTATCGATTTTAAGCGGCTGAAAGTGGAACGCGAGGATTATCGCAAAACAGAGACAGATGATTTTATCGATCTCATTCGAGTTACGGTGCAGGTAAAAATCGCAAAGGGAAAATCCCAGCCTGATCCGTATTTTGTGATGCAGGTGAAGCTTGGAAAAACCGTCTTCAATCACGGAGAAAAATCTGCGCTGACGATTACGGCATCAAAGGATTGTTATATTACCATATTCAACATTATCGAAGACAGAACAATCTATCAAATTTACCCCACAACAATGTTAAAAAGTGTCAAACTTACCGCCAATACGCCGTGGGTATTCCCGCAGCAGATGACAGCCATGTGCCCTGACGGGAAGAGTCGAACCATAGAAATATTAAAGATCGTGGCCACCAAAGAACCGCTGCCACTACTTGATTCCGGGAAAGATGATGTTGTTGAGTATAACGGTATCCGTATTTGGAGTCGTCCTGAGATCGGATTTAACGACCTTGCCAGACAGATGGCAGCCATCCCGCTGAATGAGCGAACAGAAGCGACAATAACATACGAAGTTGTGCGATAAAAAGTGCCGTGCGGAGTATCTCGCCCTACGCGGCGTGTTACTTCGGGGACTTCGTTCCCACTATATAACAACTTGAGCCCCTCCCGATTTTCACGGGAGGGGTTTGGGGTGGGCACAAAGGTACAAATAGTAGTTTTGTAAAGGTCTTATCTCACATTACAGCTTACCGGAAACAGCTGCAACGATTCTTTTTCTACCGGTCTTTACTGTTTTTAAAAGTTCATCCGCTTCTTTCATAACATCAGCGACAAAGGTCTTGTCGGTGATTCCCGGTACATTGATTTTGACATTCAGGTATGCGCTTTCGGCGGCAGCTTCGGCCATGATAGCGGCGACTGCCGCATCCGATAATGCATGAGCATTGCCTTTTTTGGCGACAACTCCTGCGAGACGAATAATATCGACTGATGCACGAACGGTCTCAAGCGGTATCATTGTGGCGTGTTTTGTGGCAGCCTGCAGCGCTGTTTCACGTGCCGCTTTTTGCTCATCTGTTTTACGCGGCATTTTTGATGCGGCCATAAATGTATTAAATGCATCGGTATCACGATCGATAAGTTCGATAAAAGTGCGTTTCAACTCTTGCGCCTGCACAGAAACCTCGGTCATTGCCTTTGTCACGCGCTCATATCCCTTTTTCCCGTAGGTGAGATTGGCTACCATTGACGACAATGATGCCGAAAGAGCGCCGCATAATGCAGCCACGCTTCCGCCGCCCGGAGCGGGAGAATCGCTTGAGAGTTCATCCGCGAAAGTGGTAAGAGTCATATCAACAAGGCGTTTTGTGCCTTTATTTATACGATATTCGATGATTTTTTCGTTCGGATCAAATTCAACGGTGTCATGCAAACCGAGTGATAACATTGCTGTGTGAATAATCTCACGTTCCGGAATACCGATATTTTTTCCTTGTTTTTGCAGATAATGAACACCCGCGTCTAACAACGATTTTTTCGGCACTAAGCCGACAATTTCGCTACCGGTCACGCGTAAGCCGCGTTTTTGAGCTTCCGAGGACACTGCATCAAATGCATGGTGAATGCCGGTGACAGTATAATTTGTCAAATTTATGGAAACTTGTGCATAACCGTATTCATCGATGTACCAGCCGACTGCTTTACAGCATTGCAGAAGTCCCGGTTGGATGACAGGGTTACCGTCTTTATCGAGTACTTTATTGCCGTGTTTGTCTTTTTTAGGACATCCGCTTTCACGAATGGTAAGGGCGATCTCATGGGCGAGTTTTTTGTCACGTGTGTTTAAGTTTACATTATACGCGACAAGAAAATCACGAGCTCCGATGACCGTTGCGCCTGATTTGGCATTGAATTGTGCAGGACCGAAATCCGGTTTGAAATCGGCATTTTTCATTTTTTCGGGTAATGCCTCATATTCCCCCTTGCGTATGTCGGCAAGATTTCTACGTTCCGGGCGAGTCGCTGCGTATTCATAACAATAGACGGGGATTCCGAGTTCTTTACCGACTCGTGCGCCTAATTCGTGTGCTAAACGGATACATTCGTCCATGGTCATATTGGCGACGGGTATGAACGGGCATACATCGGTTGCACCCATACGAGGATGTGCACCTGAGTGCGAGCTCATGTCGATCAATTCTGCCGCTTTTTGAATACCGCGGAAAGCCGCTTCTTTGACTGCTTCCGGTTCGCCGACAAGAGTGACAACGGTACGATTCGTGTCTTTACCGGGATCAACATCCAAGAGCGTTACACCTTCAACCGCACTTATTGCCGCGGTGATCTGTTCAATTACCGCCGAGTCGCGTCCTTCACTGAAATTCGGTACACATTCAACAATTTTACGCATACAACACCTCCATAGCGTTTCCGTGGGTTTACTATACGTAACTGCATAAATATTGTCAAGAAAAGTCGGTGTGTACATGCATAATTATTACGCTGAGACCTTGCGTATCATGAAAAAACAGGTATGATTGGCACATGAATATTCAGAATGCATTACTCTTTGCACCGATGGCGGAATTAAGCCACGCGGGGTTGCGTTCGCTCATTGAAGATTTCGGAGGGTGTGATTATTATTTTTCGGAAATGATCAGTGTGAATGCCTTATTGGCAGGCAGTGTATTTGAAAAGTATTATATGCAAACCGAACCTGACGGCACGAAACTTATTATGCAATTGCTCGGTAACGATGCCGAAAAAATTATCCGCGCATCGGCAAAACTCAATGAAATAGCCATTGCAGGTGTTGATATCAACATGGGCTGTTCTGCGCCTGACATTGCACGCTTCGGGAGTGGTATTCATTGGATGAAGGATATTGAAAAAGCGCGTGCCTTAGCGGGCGGCGTGCGCCGTGCGGTGTCTGCCGATCGCTCGGTGTCGGTAAAGATACGCATCGGCTATGAAGAAGATCCTGACTATCTTGTGGCTTTTGCACGTGCACTTGCGTCGGAAGGTATCGATTTTATTACGCTTCATCCTCGCGTGAAAAACGAAAAACTCAAGCATAGTTCACGGTGGAAATATATTACGCTCTTGAAAGAGGAGTTGCGTATTCCCGTCGCAGGGAACGGCGATGTGACGACATGGGAGAATTATGACTATAAACGAACCCGTTTTAATGCTGATGCGATCATGATAGGCAGAAAAGCCGCCGGAGCGCCGTGGTTTTTTGCATTTTTGCGAGGTCGTGAGCACAATCCTGCGTTGATATTTGAAGTGAATCTTTATGAGACGGCATTACGTTTTCATACATATCTTGAGCAGTATCAACCGTCTGAGTTTTTAAAAAGCAGAGCACAACGATTTTATCAATATTTCAGCGAGAATCTTTTTCACGGATATGCGTTTTTTACAAAAGTATCCAATGCACCGGATTATTATTCAATTCGCCATGAATTAGATGCTTATTTTAAACGACATCCCAAAGAAGTAATGTTTTACGAGAAAGAATAAGGAATATCATTCTATAATGGAATGTTTTAAATGTGGTGATTACCACCTGCTTATAACCACACTCAATTCATCGAATGACCGGAAACGAGAATTGTTATGTGACTATGATGCCGTTTATGGTGATACCGTCTCATCCGGTCTTTCTGAATTGTCAATTCAACTATTGTATAATACACATGTGATCAAACGAGTTCGTATTATACCCAACGGCGGCGGATGCAATTTTATTGCATCATCTGCAGTGGTTGTGCACGACAAAATTACACTGTGCTACGGAGACAGTGTGTTTTGTTTATCAATACCTGAACTTTCATTATTGTGGAAAACCAAAGCAGATGAATCATACTGTTTTGAGATATATTCTGTTCAATCGTATTATTTTATTCACGGTGAACTTGAGATCTCATGTCTTAACGGCAACGGTGATAGTATATGGCAGCAAAGCGGTGCGGACATTTTTATCACTCCGGACGGAACCGGAAATTTTTTTGTGACCGAAAATTATATCCAAGTGAGTGATTGGAACGGGAATGAATATCGCTTTGATTTTAAAGGAAAATCGATCACGCGATACCCATTCATGCGACATAATCATTCAAATTTAGACTACATGACGCCAAAATAATATTTATTAAAAATATTTATAGGTCATTTTTTAATACCATCGGTTGTCCCGTCGCTTCAAGTACTGAAAGCCACAACGGTGAGTCGGTATCGATCTGCTTACGCTTCGACGTTGCAAGATCCATAGGAATATGGATGAATTGTCCGTTTAAAAAACCCACAACAAGTCCTGTTCTTCCCGACATTCCTGCATGTACTGACATCTGAGCCAATTGGGAGCAGAAGATTGCATCATTCGGTGTCGGTCCGCAGCTGCGGATAATATAACTGGGATCGATATATTTTATAGTATTCGTGACATTTTTTGATTTTAAATATTCAGCAATTGTCTTTTTCAAAAATCCGCCGATATCTCCGAGTTTTAAATTACCGGATGCATCGTAAGAAGGATTTTGCGGATCGGTGACGTATTCCTGCCCTGCGCCTTCGGCAACAACGATTACGCAATGCTTACGACGCTGAAGGCGTTTTTCTATCATTGCTAATATACCGCCCGGACCTTCAAGATCGAAGCCAACTTCAGGGACGAGCACCAGATTGACCTCATTGGTTGCAAGTGTAGCATTTGCAGCGATAAAACCTGACTCACGTCCCATAAGTTTGACAATGCCGATGCCGTTATACGATGCTTTTGCTTCAGTGTGGGCGGCGTGAATGGCATTGCATGCCTCAGAGAAGGCGGTCTCCATGCCGAATGATTTTTCTATAAAGTTGATATCATTATCTATTGTTTTCGGTATTCCCACTACGGCGATCTTTAAACCGCGTTTCTCAATTTCCTGCATAATTGCCATCGCACCGCGTTGAGTGCCGTCACCGCCGATCGTATACAGAACATCCACTCCGAGTTCGACGAGTCTGTCGACCATTGCCACGGGATCCTGATCACCTCGCGATGAACCGAGTATAGTTCCGCCCAACATTTGTATGTCGCCGACAGTTTCGGGAGTTAGTAGTTGTACTTCATACCCGTTTTCTTTAATTAAGCCTGCATAGCCGTAGCGAATACCGTATGTCCGCTGATTGTTGTACAGGTAATAATTCATCATCACAATACCGCGAATGACCGCATTCAGCCCCGGGCATAATCCTCCGCAGGTAATAATTGCCGAAACTGTTTCTCCGGGTTCAAAAAAGAGTTTGATTCGCGGCCCTGCTTTTTCAAATGCGGGAGGGGGTAAACCGTTGTTGAAAAAATTGTCAACGACAGTCTTGTCAATGAACGCCAATACTTTTTCATCACTGGGAATAAAATGCGAATGGGGTACTTTGCGTGTTGTGCTGAGTGGTGAATCATAGATGCGGTCACCAACTTTATTTATGGTCAAATCGTAAAAAAGAAGCTCAATTTCAGTTTCATTCAAACCTATATTCTTATAATCTTTGTCCATAATGTTCCTCCTACGAATTATTTTCGCGAATCATGTTGATTATACAACGAAATGAAGAAAATGAAAAGAATGTTTTTATAAGAGCAAATTTCTACATTTGTATTGTTCATTGACACAAAGACATGTATGATTAGTGCAACGAAATATTCGTGTTACCGTAATAATTTTTAGATGAGGGTGGGGCGTTTTTTAAAATGGAGGAGAGGCATGGAAAAGATGTGGTTATTTGTTGTGTGTGTGTGTGCCGTATTCACGAGTGCGATATACGCGAGCGATACTCAATTCGAGGTTGGAAAAAGTTACCACGGATTCATTTTGGAAGAACAGCAATTTGTTCAAGAGATCAATGCAACCGCGCGAATTTTTCGGCATGAAAAAAGCGGTGCACGTCTCATGTACCTTTCCAATGATGATGAGAACAAGGCATTTGTAGCCTCATTCACGACATTGCCTGCTTCTTCGAACGGCATCGCGCATATTCTTGAGCATTCGGTATTATGCGGATCGCGCAAATTTCCGTCGAAAGAACCGTTTGTCGAGTTGAATAAGGGTTCTTTAAATACATTTCTTAATGCTATGACCGGCTCGGATCGCACGTCGTATCCGGTCGCCAGCATGAATGCGAAAGATTTTCGAAATCTTATGGATGTATATCTTGATGCGGTATTTTTTCCTAACATTCATTCTATACCGGAAATTCTTATGCAGGAGGGATGGCATTACGAACTTGACAGTATTGATGCGCCGCTCGTGATCCGAGGGGTTGTCTATAATGAAATGAAAGGCGTCTATTCATCTCCGGATAATACATTATTCAATGCGATCTCAGGGGCATTATTTCCTGCAACGCCATATCGCTATGATTCAGGGGGAGATCCGAGTGTCATTCCGACATTAACCCAAGAAGAGTTCTCAGCGTTTCACAAAAAATATTATCATCCGTCGAATGCATTTTTGTACCTCTACGGGGATGGAGATGTTGCCGATGATCTTGCATTTATCGATAAAGAATATTTGTCATTGTTTACGCGTTCAGATGAAACAGTGACGATTCCGATACAACAGCCGTTTAACGAAAAGAAGGATCTTACGGTATATTACCCGTCTGCACAGGGGATGCCGGTGAAAAATCGTGCTTACTTGAGTTATAGTATCGCCATGACCGGTATGACTCCGGAAGAACGGGAAGCATTTGACGTTATTCATTATGTATTTTTCGGTAACCCGTCATCTCCGATGCGTAAAACATTAATGGATTCAGGTATAGGAAAAAGTTGTTACGGTTATTTTGAAAGCAGTATGCAATCGTCATATACGTTTGTTATGACCAACGCAGATGCATCTCGTAAAGATGAGTTCGAGAAGATTATTACGACAACCCTTGAGTCACTCGCGAAAAACGGTATTGACAAAAAACTCATAGAATCATCGATCAATTCAAAAGAATTTCGTCTTCGCGAAGCAAGTTATAACCGTTTCCCAAAAGGACTTGTGTATAATTTCATGGTTTCCAGAAGTATTGCATACGGCGGGCATCCGCTTGAATATCTTGCGTTCGAAAAACATTTTCTTCGATTAAAGGATGCACTCGAAAAACCATATCTTGAATCATTGATCACGAAATATTTGCTTGATAATCCTCATGCCGTGCTTATTACGGCATTACCGGAGCCCGGACAAGCGGAAAAAGATGCGACTCTATTGGCTGAAAAACTTGCGGCATATAAAAAGACTCTCAGTAAAAAAGATCTCCAAGTGATACTGGATACGACGAAAAACTTAAAAAAACGTCAAAATACTCCTGACACCGCTGAAGTATTGGCGTCGATCCCGCAACTTACTCGTGACGATCTCAATAAAACAGAAAAGATCATCCCGTCGAATATTAAATCACTGAAAAAGATTCCAATCATCCATACTCCGCAATTTACCAATAATATCATGTATTCGCAACTGGTGTTTGATACTTCTGCAGTTCCCAAAGAACTCATACATTATATCCCGCTTATGGTATCGGTCATGAGAAAAATGAATACTGAAAAATATGCATACGGTGATCTTGCAAATGAGATCAATATTCAAACCGGTGGTATTTCTATCGGATATGAAGTTTTTGCACATAAAAACGGCAAAGATTACATGCCTGCACTTACGGTAACCGGTAAATCGGTGTACAATAAGGCTCAATCTCTGTTTGATCTTGAATATCAAATTCTTCTGAAAACGATATTTTCCGATACTGTTCGGTTGAAAGAAATACTTCATGAATTACGTGCAGATATGGATCAGGACGTGAATTCCTCAGGTCTCCAGTATGCATCTTTACGTGTGCGTTCTTCGTTCACTCCGTACGGTGCGTATAATGATCATATCGACGGAGTGCCCTATCTGATGTTTATTCGTGATATTGACACTCATTATGATTCGATAATGCATACGATAGTCAAAAATTTAAAAAAAACTGCCGGGTATATCTTCAACGCATCAAATCTAACGATAGGTGTGACAATCCCTGAAGAAGATTATGCGACTTTTGAGAAATCAGCAACGCGTTTTATCGCAGACCTTCCCTCGAAAAAGGGTAAAAAGCAGTCGTATGTTTTTGAAACAAGTGAGAAGAATGAGGCATTTTACGGTACATCAAAAGTAAACTATGTGTATATGGGCTATAACGCGAAAAAACTCGGATTTGAATATAACGGGACAATGCATGTTTTGCGCAACATTCTTCGTAATGATTTCTTGTGGAACAGGGTTCGGGTTCAGGGTGGGGCTTACGGTGCTCAAATTACCATTCAGCGTGACGGGACAATTATATTCGGTTCGTATCGTGACCCTAATCTTGCAGTAACCATAAAAAACTATAAAGATTCGTTAGAATATGTGAAAAATTTTACTGCCGATGAACGTGAAATGACCAAGTATATAATCGGTTCTATCGGTGATCTGGATCAACCGCTATCTGCGCAAATGAAGGGAACGCAGAATCTAAGAATGTATTTGACCGGTATGACCTACGATGATTACCAACGTGAACGCAATGAGGTACTTTCGGTTACTCCTGAGAAGATACGAGCTCATGCCGATATGCTGCAAAAAGTGATCAATGCATCGATCGTCAGTGTGTTCGGCGGAGAAACCGAGGTTATGAAAAACAAGGATATGTTTTCAACTCTTACCAATTTGGAAAAATAATATCATCTGTGCGGGGACGATCGTCCCCGCATTTTTCTCATTGTATAACAATAGACTTTTGCAAAATTCAAAATTTCCAAAGCATCTTTATTTTCTATAAAGGGGTGTGGGGACGAAGTCTCCGTTATACAACAAAAAGCGGTAGTTTTGCACATGGCATAAAAATGTAGATTTTGATAAGTGCGTTATTGAGCACTGTAAAGTCCATTACGTCACTTTCATTTGAATGCGTTTACAATCTTCCCAAAACTGTGGATATGATTTGCTCACACTTTGTGGATTACAAAAAAGGTTCTCAAGAACAAGTATCATTTGATCTGTGTAAGCTTGATGATACGAAAACAGCGCGTGAAGAATTCGGCAAAAAACGCGCAGTATTTCAAGTGTTATTTTATTGGTATTTATTGTGTATCTCGGGCGAGATAGAACCCAACGAAGAATATTGCGCAGGTATTGCGTTTATTCAGAATCCTTCGAGCGGTATTGTACTGTGCTCATATCGTTCAAATCCGCTTTTGTTACGACGGAATACGCATCAGATTATTTTTGAAAAAGTAATAGCATCAATTATTGGGGAAATTCTCAACCCAAAAGCTCCATTTACTCAGACAGATGATGAAAAACGGCGTGAGTTTTGCGCATATAGAACAGTGTGTATGAGGTGAATAAATAATTTTTAGAAGTCCATAAAATATTGATTGCCTTATCCTGAAATGATTTGTAACTAAGAAAGCAAAGACATTGTATAGTCTAATTAGCCGATACAACA
Source organism: uncultured bacterium (assembly GCA_964423645.1). Classification (GTDB taxonomy): domain Bacteria; phylum Macinerneyibacteriota; class Macinerneyibacteria; order Macinerneyibacteriales; family CAYRFE01; genus CAYRFE01. The sequence goes on from CAYRFE010000014.1 coordinate 16,601, forward strand.
GAACATGATACAGAATTACACTTGGAATATCCTGTATTTATTGGTATACGCAAAGATCCAGTAAAACCTGGCTGCAAAGGACCGCGTTCGTGTTCAAAAAAGGATCTTTGATTAAACTCAATAGTATTGTTTTCTTTATCTTTTGCAATAGCTTGAATTGTAACATTACGTAAGACATTCCCTGTTGTATTAGTCCATGTTACAATTGCATATGTAAATTGTCCTTCTGACCAAACCCTTTCAACCTTAAGTCCCTTTTGTGCTAACGATAAGACACTTAAATTATTATTTTTATTACTATCGGAATTTGTTATTGTTTGAATATTCTCTTGAATTTTGTTTTTTATAACCGAAAAAGCAATAATGATAGTGGCAAAAAGAAAAAGGAAAATTATAAACTTTTTCATTACTGGAGAAGATTTGATTTTCATTCCACAATGTGGACATCTCTCAACGGTATCGCTTATTTTTTTACTGCATTCAGGACAATTTGTTAATGCCACTTTTTTTCTCCTTTCAAAAACAACCCCTTATTTCTTTCATACTACAAGGTTAAATAGAAATGTCAATTAAATTTTTTTTTTTATGAACCCTATCCTGTCTAACCCTGTTAAAATATGTTATTTTCGACTTCTATCCCTATTCTTTCACAATCTTCCCAAAACCGTGGATATGATTTGCTCACACATTCGGCATTTGTAATAGTGATCGCACCTTCCGCTTTCAGCGCAAGCACCGCTCCTGCCATCGCGATACGATGATCATTATGTGCATCAATTGCACCGCCGTGTACCGTGCCTCCCGTGATATGCATACTATTGTCCTTAACCGTTATCTTTACCCCAAGTTTGCCGAATTCCTTCACAAGTACCGCAGCACGATCGCTTTCTTTTCCGCCAAGGCGATGCACGCCCGTAATTTTTGATACGCCTTTGCAATGTGCCGCCAGCGCCGTCAACACCGGGAAAAGATCCGGGGCATCGGTCGCGTCGCATGAAAATGCGTTACGCTCATTTGCCGACACTCGTATGCAGTCGTCACGTTGATGTATACGCGCTCCGACCTTTGAAAGAATTTCAACAATCTTTTTATCGGCTTGTGTCGAACGTTCGTTCAATCCTGTTAACGTCACATCACCGCACAACGCTCCTGCGGTCAGCGGGAACGCCGCTCCGCTCCAATCACCTTCGGCATTGATCTCTGCAGGACGATAGTGTTGTTTGCCGGGGATTGAATACCGATACGATTCTTCTCGTGTTATCCCAATTCCGAATGCACACAAGACTTCCTCTGTAAGCTGCAGATACGGGACACTCACAGGGTTTTCTAGCGACACTATAGAGTCTTTCTCTACACAAGGCAGTGCCATCAATAGTCCTGTCACAAACTGCGAACTTTCCGATGCATCAAGAACGCCTTCGGGTGAGCGTAAAGCCCCGGTAATCGTCAGAGGAAGACGGTCGTTGTGGTGGGACACTGTGACGCCGCATTGCCCAAGCGCCGTGATAAGACTTTTCATTGAGCGTTGTTGTAATGATCCGCTTCCGTTAATCACTACGGGAGTCGATGATAATGCCGCAATAGGGGCAAACATTCGCGCGCACAAACCAGATTCATTGCAGTGTAAATCGCTCGTCGGTGAGCAAAAACCGGTGCTTGTGATCGTGAGTACGGTATCATCCCTTTGTATATGAGCACCGAGTGCGTGAATAATTCCTAACGCGGCATCAACATCATCGCATGACGAAAAGCGATGAATGACCGTTGTCCCGTGTGCAAGCATCGCGGCGGCAGCTAATCGCTGTACATGACTTTTTGAAGCCGGCGCAGCAATCGTTCCGCAGGGTAATGAGGGAAATATTGTTCGTATCATCATACTCCTTAGACTCGGTGTAGTATAAAGCGTTACCTCGGTGTGTCAAGTACAAGGTCTGAGGTATGCGTGTTGCTGTAAGAGCAAATCCGCAAGCACACATGCGGTCATTGCCTCAACGATAACCGGCACACGCAGTGCGAAGCATGCATCGTGACGACCGGCGCACACAAGCGTTTCCATTTCCCCTGATCGGATGTTGCATGTTTCTTGCGATGTCGAGATGCTTGAGGTGGGTTTTACTGCAAGGGTGAATACCAGGGGATTACCGTTCGTGATACCTCCGTTGATGCCGCCTGCGTGATTAGTGGCAGTTGTGCCGTGTATATCGACGATTCTGTCGTTATGCTCGCTTCCTTTCATTCGTGCCGCATCAAACCCCGCGCCGAACTGTATTCCTTTTATGCCGGGTATCGCAAACATCGCATGGCTGAGCACTGACTCACAACTGTCAAAAAACGGTTCACCAAGTCCTGCAGGAACATTGTTGACCGTACAACGTACTATTCCGCCGCAAGAATCCCCTGCGGCCATCGCGTCTGCAACTGTTTTCTTACTATCCATGCTTCCTCCCGTCTCGATAAGTTCCGCATGGATCTGCATAGACGAGGTCACTTTTTTTGCGACAACACCGGCGGCAACAATACCGACGGTAACACGCCCTGAAAAGTGCCCTCCGCCACGATGATCATTGTAGCCGAAAAACTTTTGACGTGCAGTAAGATCGGCATGTCCGGGGCGTGGAATATCACGAAACTGTTCATAATCGTGAGAACGAGTATCATTATGAGGGAAACACACCGTAAGCGGTGCCCCTGTGGTGGTGGTGTTGCAGACTCCGCTCAGGATGTGTGGGGGGACATTTTCTTTTCTTGCCGTTGTGCCGTTCACATTCGGCATTCGTCGCATGAGATCAGGTAAAAAATCTTCTTCTGCAAGAGTAATACCCGCGGGTACTCCGTCAAGTATCACCATAATACCCGGCCCGTGAGATTCTCCTGCGATCATGATACGAAACAACCGTCCGAAACTGTTCATGATTGTTGCTCCGCGTGACACATGTTTTTTTCCGCCATGAGAAATGCATCAGTTTTCAGACAAAGGTCGTGTACGGTGTCAAAATTCATTTTTTCAAACGTATACGCTCCTACCGTGCGTAACAATACAAGCGTTATCGTGGTATCAGTCCTTTTTTTATCCATACGAATACTATTAAATAGTGATGTGCTTGTGGCGGGAAGATCCGGTATCCCGAACCTTACCATAGTGCGATAGATGAGTACAAATTCGTCATACACGAGCAACCCTCGCACATGCGACATTGCCGCAGCGATCACCGTGCCGCATCCGACCGCATACCCGTGAAGCATTCCGTAACGCAGTTCAAGTGCATGCCCGAACGTGTGTCCGAAATTAAGCGCGCGCCGAATGCCTGTATCGCGCTCATCTTGTGTGACAAATTCCAGTTTGAGTGCGACAGACTGTTCAACCGCGTGCTGTAATGCCTTTGAGTCACCCGTCAACAAGTCTTGAGCATGTACGGCACACCATTCAAACAGCGAACGGTCGGCAATACATCCGTATTTCAGTACCTCAAAAAGACCGTTAGCCCGCTGTACATCGTCTAACGTTTCACATACATCGGGGTCGATGTATATTCCCTCCGGTTGTGTGATCGTGCCCAGTATGTTTTTATAGTCCCCGAAATTTACACCGTTTTTTCCGCCAACGGCGGCATCGGCTTGTGCAAGTATCGTGGTCGGTACGAGTGAAAATGATATGCCGCGCATGTATACGGATGCGACAAACCCTGTTATGTCACAAACAACCCCACCTCCGATACCCACCAAATGCACCGACGGATCAACATCATACGCAAGTAGTTGCTTAACAATGCTTTCAAGTGTTGACAATGACTTAGACGCTTCCCCGTGCGCGACAATAATGCATGGTACTTCCTGAAAATACTTCCCGTAGTGTTTATGAACAGTCGCATCAGTTATGATAACTACTCGCTGCGTCTTACAATACTGCAAGAAAGTACGAATAAGCCCTCGCTCAATTTGAATAGTCACCGATGAAGTACCTATCGTAACCTCTTTGTTTGTCATACACACTGCCCCTCACTCGTCGGCACTTTCAATGAGGCTCGCAGCACACCGAGTTGGTGCATAAGTCGTGAAAAATCGACGGTACTTATTGTCTGATCCTTATCACTTGTAGCTTCAGACGGGTTTACGTGGACTTCGATGATAAGTCCGTCGGCACCTGCAGCACATGCGGCAAGGCTCATCGGGGGTACCATATAGGCATGTCCTGTGCCGTGTGACGGGTCGGCGATCACGGGAAGGTGTGTAAGGTGTTGTGCGGCGACAACACTGCTGAGGTCAAAGGTGTTGCGCGTATAGGGTTCAAACGTGCGAATGCCCCGTTCACACAAAATGACATTCGGATTGCCTTCCGACAATATATATTCCGCGCATAAAAGCCATTCCTGAATGGTCGCTTGTAAACCGCGTTTGAGTAACACAGGGCGCGGCAAACGCCCCACCTCTTTGAGTAACGCGAAATTCTGCATATTGCGTGCACCGATTTGAATAATATCCGCATAGTCGCAGATCCATTCCGCATCGCGTGTATCCACGACCTCAGTGACGATCGGCAGACCTGTTTCCTCGCGAACTTTTCGCAAAATCTTCAAACCTTGTAACCCCAACCCCTGAAATGCATAGGGTGATGTACGCGGCTTAAATGCGCCTGCACGAAACAATGACGCCCCCGCTTCTTTCACCGCGTGTGCCGTCGCCAGCACTACTGCTTCATCTTCGACGCTGCACGGACCTGCGATCACGGGAAAATCTTTGCCGAATGTCACTGCCCCCACGGTGATGTACGTTTTTTGACAGGCATCGGTACGGCCTGCACGCACTAAATCTTTCATACCGTCACCTCGTCACGAGAAAGAAGGTTTTTTGTACATTGAGCGACCGTCTTTTCCATCTCATCGCGGTCGTTATGCCGTACGATATGCGCGAGGTATTGCAATCGACTGCAGATATGCGGTATCATTGTCAGGCTCTCGTGTTGAAGCAGTACATCCGCAAACAACTCGGGCGCCGTGCCGAGCAGATGACGTGCTGTCTCATAATAATGTGTATATGTCGTGCCGTGCGCAGGAGGAGGCGCTCCTACCGACGAAAATGCATAGGTCAATAAATACGGCACGATCAGCATGCTGACCATTGCCTCGTCATGTGCTTGAAATGTAAAATCCCGCACTGTGCATCCGGATTTTTCAAGCAATTCTTTCATCACCGCATATGCATCCGGCGTTGATTCGGAAATGATTGCACATTCCTGCACGGTGCGTTGTGCACTTTCGGGATTAAAATGGGTATGTACCGACACAAACGGATGTCCCGAAGCGGCATAAAATTCCTGTAACCCCGTTTTTACCGATGCAGTATCGCACAGCATTACTGACGGTGCGATATAGGGCTCGCAGCTTGTGAAAATATCGATCGTGCGATGAAGCGGACCGGCATTAATGATAAGATCAGGAGCCGAATGAGTCAGTGCCTGCAGATCGGGTATGATCCGGTAGGCAAACGAGCGCGGCCATGCCGTAATATAGGGATCGTAGATAAAGACGCGATGCCCCTGTGATGCGCATTGTTTTGCCAACCATTTTCCCATTGTCCCGAACCCGAGGATAACCGTGTTCATGTCTGACACTCCTTTCGTTATCCGGCGGGCTTAAAAAAAAGCCGCCGGTTTTCGCTCCCGACGGCTTTTGGTATTATTCTGTACCGGCGGCAAGCGTTACTCTATACCATACCACCAAAAGTAAAATGAAAAAACTGCGACTGTAAGATTATAAGTGTTTCTTTTCTGTTCCATGCGAGTATCATACACACAAAAAACGTACTGTCAAGAAAATTTATTACTGGGTGCGAAACTTTTTTATTGACAACACTGATTTTATTTCGTATCGTTTTCACATGAGCAGGAATTATATTCACATAACTGACAATCAAACCTTATTGTTCCGTGCATGGTGGTGGCGTTCAGATTTATAGTACGTACGCCGCAGTAATAGTATAACTACAAGCCGTCGGCGTAAGCACCGACGGCTTTTTTCATTATAGGAGGTATTCATATGCACAAAGAAATCCGTGACCTGACACACACAAAGATACACACACAGACTGTAACAGTTTCCAATCGTTCTGCATGGATATGGTGGCGCACAGTACTTTTATAACACAGCCGAACTATAGACGATACGACGACCGCCGGCTGTGAAAACACCGGCGGTTTTTTTATTCCAACCCTAAGGAGGTTTTGTATGATAACTACTGATACCGCATGTGTGATACGACGCGTCAGCGCCGATACACTGACTCCCGTTGATATCTTGTACGGATGTGATCCCGTAGCATTACTGGAATCGGCCGTGTGTGCCGGAAAAACAGGACGTTTCAGTATTGCAGTAATTGATGTTGCGTTCGCTGTCTACAAAAAAAACGGTCGCTATTACAAAAAATGCAATTCCGTAGAAACAGAGATTTCCGCGGTATCGTTTTTTGACGCGCTTTCACATGCCCCTCGGTTTCACACCGCCAGCGATACGGTGCAAGTATATCCGTTACCGACAGGTGGCGTAGGGTTTATCGGATATGAATGTGTGGCTGAAATGGAATCGGCTGTACGCGTACATACAACTCGCTCCGATGAGTATGAAGCGTATATGACATTCGGTCGGTCGTTTATTATTTTTGATCATCTGCACTATGAATGTATATGTGTCGTCGTGCAGTATGAAGGTGAAACGATCAATTGTGCTGAAATGTGTGATGAGCTTGCCGCATCTGTCTCGGCACTACCGCTCAAAGCATATGCTGTCGCACAATGCAGATCGTCACGACTTATTGCCGGTGACAAGGATGAGCGAGAACAGTTTATTTCCCGTGTTCGTTTTGTAAAAGAAGAAATCGAAAAAGGGAATCTTTTACAGTGTCTATTGTCACGAACTCGTCAAATCGACACAGATCATACCCCTAAGGATGCATACCGTATGTTGCGCAGAACGAATCCTTCGCCGTATATGTTTTATCTGGTCACCGATCAATCGGTGATATTCGGTGCATCTCCTGAAGAAATGATCTCAGTACGTGACGGACGCATCACCATGAAACCTATTGCGGGTACGCGTCCTCGAGGAGTCACTCGGGGTGAGGATGACCGCTTGGAACACGACCTTTTGTCTGATGAGAAAGAGTGTGCGGAACACCGCATGTTGGTCGATCTTACCCGTAACGATATCGGCCGATGTGCTCGATCGGGAACGGTGCAAGTACCGAAAGCGATGTATGTTGAACGTTATTCCCACGTCATGCATATCGTGAGCGATGTTGAAGGTATCAAGCGCGACGACTACAGTATAGGAGAGTGTGTGGCGGCGGCATTTCCCGCAGGTACGGTGTCAGGTGCTCCCAAAATTCAGGCGATCAATACCATCACCGCATGTGAATCATCCCCTCGAGGAGTATATGCAGGTTTGGTCGGATATATTGATCATGTCGGCAATTTTGACAGTTGCATCGCCATTCGTACCGCAGTTCAACGAGGGAATGTCGTAACGTTACAGGCAGGCGCAGGGATAGTGTACGACTCGGTACCGGAAAAAGAATATGAAGAAACCGAGCATAAAATGCGAGTATTTTTATCGCTGTACGGTATTCATGGCGAAAAGGAGGAGTTATGATCCTTGTGTTAGATAATTATGATTCGTTTACGTACAATATTTGTCAATTATTGTCGGGACTCGGACATGCGGTAGAAGTGTACCGCGCCGACTGTATCACCGTTGACGAGATAGCTCAAAAAAATCCCGATGTGCTTGTTATTTCACCGGGTCCCGGTACACCCCAAGAAGCAGGCGTCAGCATAGAGGCAGTACAAACTTTTGCGGGAAAAATACCGATTCTCGGTATCTGCCTTGGGCATCAGGCGATCTGTGCTGCATTCGGCGTACCAATTGTACGTGCAAAACGCATTGTGCACGGGAAAACCGAAAAAATAGCGCATACCGGCACAGGAATTTTTCGAAGAATTCCAAAAGATGTAATGGTCACTCGATATCATTCGCTTGTCGCTGATCGCACGCATATGCCCGACACATTACAAATCATTGCGGAAAGTTATGATGGTGATGTTATGGCAGTTGAACATACACATTACCGTTGCACGGGCATTCAATTTCATCCCGAATCGATCGGTACGGAATACGGTGTCACAATGATCGAAAACTTCATTCGCGCTCCACACCATTCGCTTCCGTTACATAAGGCGATCCCGCTCATGGAATCCCGTACATTGACCTGCGACGAAGCGAACGCGGTAATGGATGATATCACCGCAGGTTTTGCAAGCGATGCACAGATCGGGGCATTCTGTCAAACACTGCGTATGCGTGCTCCTGCAGCGGAAGAACTCGCGGGGTTTGCGCGGTCGCTTCGTAATCAAGCGTTGCCGTTCCCTATGCCTTTGTCCGATGAGATCAGATTGGATACCTGCGGTACAGGCGGATCACACAAAAAACAATTCAATGTCTCTACCGCAAGCGCGTGTATTGCCGCGGCGGCAGGTGTCGGTGTGGTAAAACACGGCAATCGGGCGGCGTCCTCACGATCGGGAAGTGCAGATGTGCTTGAGGCAGCCGGGGCAAATATTATGCTTTCAGCAGAAAATGCGTATGCAGTATACCGCTCCTGCGGTATGACGTTTCTTTTTGCGCGTACGTTTCACGGAGCAATGCGTCATGTGGCGGCGGCACGAAGTGCACTCGGGTTTAAGACCGTATTCAACTGTATCGGACCGCTCGCAAATCCGGCATCTGCCACACATCAGATCATCGGCGTGTACGATCGTACACTGGTAGAACCGATGTGTGATGCCTTGCGTTATCTCGGCGTGACTCGTGCGCTGGTTGTGCATGCCCGAAACGGGCTTGATGAAATCGGAAGCACATGTCCTACCGATGTCGCAGAATTGGATCACGGTGTCATCACGTCCTACACACTTACGCCGAAAGATTTCGGTGTACCGGATGATACCGAAGAGCCTACCGTATCGGGTGACGCATGTGAGAACGCACGTATTTTACGCGAGATCTTATCGGGGCAAGATTCTTCCGCCGCTCGTTTGGTGTATGTCAATGCCGCCACCGCGCTGTACTGTACAGGAGTAGTGTCTTCTTTTGCAGACGGATATTCTCGTGCTCAAGAATTATGTGCAAACGGAACGGCAGAAGCTTTTTTTAACCGATTTATACGAGAAAGCAGGGATTGCCATGCACGACGTGCTTAATACGATCATTCGCGAGAGAGAATTGCTGGTATCTCGCAACGGTGCACAGTACGGCAAACCGATCCCGACTCATCGTGCTTGTCCGATCGCGGCATTTCCCGCTAAGGCACCTTTTTGTATCGCAGAGATCAAACACGGGAGCCCTTCGCAGGGGATGTTCAAATCTCTTGATGTGGCAGCAACTGTCGCTCACTATATCTTCGGCGGTGCTTCGTGTATTTCGGTCGTCACCGAACCGACGCATTTTTTCGGCGATATCACTGATATTATGCACATTAAAACATTGTTTCCGGGAATCCCTGTCCTGCGAAAAGATTTTCTAACCGAACCGGACGATATCGACGTTTCTTACCGCGCGGGTGCAGATGCGGTTTTATTGATCGCGGCTCTTTTTATGCCGCTTCCTGACGGACTACAACGCCTGCGATCGTTGTTTGCAAAAGTTTGCGCCTACAACATGACGCCTGTTGTTGAAATCCATTCGATTGAGGAACTTGCTTTCATCGAATCATTGCATGCGCCTGTGATCGGTATTAATGCGCGTAATCTTGACACGATGACGATCGATCGTGTCCATGCAGTATCATTGTTACCTCAAGTACCACCAAACACAACCGTACTCTTTGAATCGGGGATTCGCAACTATGACGATGCCTTCACCGCAGCTGCTTCGGGATTTTCGGGAGTACTCGTCGGCACATCATTATTGTGCAGTAATGACATCCCGTCGCACATGCAGTCGATCATGCAAGGATTACGCAACGGCGCGTTTCACCCCACCGATTTTTATCCGCACATCGCTGCGCGATTTCTCTCGGCAAAATTTCCGTTCATCAAAATTTGCGGCATCACCAATGCCGATGATGCGAAAGCGGCTCTTTCATACAACGTAGATTGTTTGGGGCTGATACTCACCGAAAGCCCGCGGAAAATCACCGAATCCGACGCACGGGCAATTCGCGCTGCAACAGGAAAACATGCATTATTGATAGGAGTGATACGACGGGAAGACTATCCGCTTGGCGAACGATTGGTCAAGAGCGGTATCATAGACGCACTGCAGATTCACGGACTTACACAGGATGATGATTATTCCTTTATTCGTGTGCCGTGGTTTGAAGCGGTAGCATGCGATTCACCATCAGTGAGCGATGTGTTTTTTCGTATATACGATGCGCACACACATGAGCGGAAAGCAGACACTCCAATTGATCGTCGCGCCGTGGCGTCAATCATTGCACACGAACGTTTTCCCTGCATTGCGGGAGGAATTACTCCTGAGACAGTGGATGAATTCTTGCATGATCATGTGGCGATGATCGACGTTTGCAGCGGTGTAGAATCGTCGCCTGGAAAAAAGTCACACGAGCGTATGAAATCGTTCATGGCGAAAATTCATACTCAACGTTTTACCACACGAAAGGAACAGAACCATGCAACATCATAACGGTTTTTACGATATGTACGGAGGTGCGTATATTCCCGAAGTTTTACGCCCGGCTGTGGTCGGTGTACAGGAAGCTTTTGATCATTTTTCCGGAGACGAGAATTTCTTATGTCACTACAGACGGTTACTTCGCGACTATGTAGGACGCCCGACACCGTTGGTGTATGCTCAAAATATCAGCGATGAACTTGGCGGTGCACGTATTTTCATCAAACTGGAAGGACTTGCACATACAGGGGCACATAAAATCAATAACGCACTCGGTCAAGTTTTGCTTGCGCGTTTTATGGGAAAAAAACGAGTGATCGCCGAAACAGGCGCAGGGCAACACGGAATGGCGACTGCTGCTGCATGTGCAAAGCTCGGACTTCCCTGTACGGTGTATATGGGAAAAGTGGATATCGAGAGGCAACGACCGAATGTGTTCTGGATGGAGCAATTCGGCGCTGAGGTTATTCCCGTTGAAAGCGGTACACACACACTCAAAGATGCGGTAAATGAAGCTCTCCGTGATTGGGCACATTCCTGCGATGATACGTTTTATTGTATCGGCAGTGCATTGGGGCCTCATCCTTATCCCGCGATGGTACATTTTTTCCAATCGATCATAGGCAATGAAACGATCGAGCAGGTCTCGTCAGTGATCGGCAGATTACCCGACATCGCCGTTGCGTGTGTCGGCGGCGGCTCAAATGCGATCGGTTTTTTTTCTCCGTTTCTTGAAGAACGTTCGGTACGCTTGATCGGTGTTGAGGCAGGCGGAAAAGGACTTGACACACATGCACATGCTTCGAGAATTACAGGAAATGCGCCGACAGGAATTGTGCAAGGATACAAGTCACGGTTTCTGCAGGATGCCTACGGGCAGTTGTCAGCCACGCACTCGATAAGTGCAGGGCTTGATTACCCGGGAATAGGCCCGGAGCTTGCCGCATTGGCCGACAATGGAAGAATAGAGTTTACGACTGCGACCGACGATGATGCATTACAGGCATTTTCACATACTGCACGAAAAGAAGGGATACTACCGGCACTCGAATCAAGTCATGCATTGCACGCGGCATACTCACTCGCACCGTCGCTCAAGAATGACACCGTGATCGTTGTGAATATGTCGGGACGCGGAGAAAAAGATCTGTTTATCACTGCCGGTGCTCTCGGAGGAAAAGAATGGATGTCTTTTTTACAGGCGGAAGGAGCACGACTATGCAAAGAATCGCAGCAACACTCGACGGTATAAAAAAAGCTGGTACACCAGGTATTATGGCGCATATGATAGCGGGATTTCCGGATATGGAAACTTCCTATAGAATCGGCACGGAAATGGCAAAAGGCGGCGCATCGATCCTTGAAATACAGATTCCTTTTTCCGATCCTGTCACAGACGGACCGATAATTCAACATGCTTCATCTCAGGCTCTACAACACGGGTATACCCTTGAAATTTATTGTGGTCTTGTAATGCAATTGCGCACAACAATAACAATCCCTATCGTGGTGATGACGTATGCAAACATTGCGTGGGCATATGGGATTGATCGCTTTGTAACATTACTTCGCGAGTGTGGTGCGGACGGCGTCATTATCCCCGACCTTCCGATGGAAACGGACGAAGGTTTACGCGACAGTTGCAACAATAACAATATCGCGCTGATCCCCGTAGCGGCACCGGGATGTTCTCCCGAACGAATTCAGATTTTATCACACTACGGCAGTGCTTTTTTATATACGGCAATTCGTCGCGGTACTACAGGTACGGTGTCGACGTTTACTGAAGAAACCGGATCATGGTTATCGTGTGTCGCACAAAACTCTGTACTTCCTTGTGCGGTGGGTTTCGGCATTCAACACAGGGAACAGGTAGTCGCCCTTGCGCCCTTTGCGCAAATTGCAGTGGCTGGAAGTTGTATTGTTCGGGCGGTATTTGATGCAGTTACGTGCGATCATGACCCCGCTATCGCTGCAGGTGAAAAGGTGAGAGCGTTGGTGTCATAAATTCAGTTCGTACATAGTGTGAATTTTGTAAAAATCAAAATTCAAGACCTTTGTCAAGCTACCATTTTTTGAATGTGTGCCCACCCCAAACCCCTCCCGCATCTCGGTACGATTGCTTGTGCAATCACTCGATGACCGTCGGGAGGGGCTTAAATTGTTATATAGTGGGGACTTCGTCCCCACACCCCTTTTTAGAAAACAAAGGGGGAAAGGAATTTACAAATTTAACAAAGGTTTCGTTTGTTTTTTTTGGTGCTATCTGGAGATTTCCTTGACCTAAATAAATACTGCGCTATACTTCCTTCGACTCAAAAGGGAAACAGGTGCAACGCCTGTGCTGCCCCGCAACTGTATGCGGAACGAACGCCCGATATGCCACTGCACGACACACATGTCAAGCGGGAAGGCGGGTAAGTAGGTTGCCGTAAGCCAGGACACCTAATGAGTATCACATAACTCGAGGGAGGTATTCTATGAAACAGGTCTGGTGTATTCTGTGTGCTATGGTGGTCGCGGTATCATTACGTGCTGAAGAGGATAAGTTTCTCATCACAGCTCATCGTACTGCTCAGAACGAGGAGTCGGTGACCGAAAAGACAATCGTCATTACCAAACAGGAACTTCAAGAAAAGGGCATTACGACTGTTGCGGAAGCGCTGAAATTGGTGCCGTCAATGTATGTACCGCAGTATGGCAGTTACGGTGTGGCATCGTTTCGTTTGAACGGTGCAAGTCCGAGAAATGTTCTGGTAATGGTAGACGGTATTCCGCTCACCGATCCGTCCGGTATCGATCGTGCGTTTACCATGTCGAACATGGATCTTGCAGGGGTTGAACGCATCGAAGTGATTGAAGGCGCACAAAGTGCCGTGCACGGCTCCAATGCCACAAGCGGTGTAGTGAATATCATTACCGCAACGAACAAAGAAACGGCAACTGCTGAGATCACGTCCGGTTCATTCGGCTATTACGGTGCAAAATTGACCATGGTAAAAAAATTCGGTTCTTTCGGTACAGCCGCATCGCTGGGTTATTCGCATGTGCAGGGTTTTGACCTTGCCCCGCAGGGAAACGAAAAGGACGGCCGATACGGTACGTCATTTATGGTAAAGGTGTTTGGAGATATCACCGATGCATTGTATACTGAGGCAGGATTTCGCTATTTTCATGATGTGCTTGATTATGATGATTTCACTTTTGAAGCGACGGACGGCAATTTGACGCAGGATGCCAAACGTTCAATTGTGTTTGTGTCATCAACGTATGATACAGGCAACGGTTATACGGTAGACGCTCGAGTTGATTATTCAAGCAACACTCGTGAGCAATTTCATGATAACGAGCAAACGGATATCTATGAAGGAAAGAACATTGCCATGTCCCTCAAAGGCACGATGCGCTTTTTTGAGTATTTTGCCGCGTATATCGGTGCTGATTATCGTGAAGAACATTCTTCAATGAGTCTGCAGTACGGGCAGTCGTTATCGGAAAAGGAAATGGATACAAAAGAATTCTATGCAGGATTTTTCATGACCCCGTTTGAGGGTCCGTCAGTAAAGCTTAATCTTAGCGGAGCAGGACGCATAGTTATTCCTTCACCGGAATCATTTGATTCGCATTTTATTTATAAAGCAGGCATCGGTATTGAGTCTGATACACACCCGAATAAAGTTGGAGTAAAACTGCAGTATGGTACAGGCTATAATTTGCCGTCGTTGTATCAATTATACGGTCTTGCAGAAGGAAGTGATTTTTCACATTGGCCTGATGTGACAACCTATGTGTATACCGCGGGAAATTATCATCTCAAACCGGAAACAAGCCAAACGATCGACAGCTCGGTGTATGCATATTTGATCGACTCACGAGTGAAACTAACCGTCTCCGCGGGGAAATCATGGTATGAGGATTATATTAAAGCCTTATATACGCCGTTTACCTATGAAGTACGTTATGCCAATGTAGATTCGGCAGAAATAACATATTACGAACTCAATGCAGATATCACCATGCTTCGTTCAAAAACTGCAACGGCAGGTATAAATGCACGGTATACTAAAACTGTTCCGACATCTACTACCGACAATTCGAAAGCGCATCTTCCGCAAGTGCCGTTCTATCATCATTCAATAGGAATTTTCGGCACATATAAATCTGTTCGCACCGAACTTGAGGCAGAAACTATCGGAGATCGCCGTGCAGGATATCCCGATATTGTCTTGAATCCGTATACGCTTGTCAACGCCTCCGCTTCATGGCAGGCGACCGACGCATTAAAAGTAACCGTTGTAGCGCGTAACATCATGAATCTGCGCTATGAGCACACAACTGCGATCATCTCATCACCCTACGGCCCGATGGAAACTATTACGTCATGTGACGGCCCGGTCAGCTATCCCGGTTATGAAACTGAGCCGTTCAATATCATGCTCTCGCTCAGTTATTCTTTTGGTACAAATTAGTTTTGAGACCTTTTTGAAGCTCAATTATTCTTAGTTCCTATTTTTTTTAACAGGGGCGTGGGGACGAAGTCCCCACTATATAATAAATTAAGCCCCTCCCGACGGTCATCGAGTGATTGCGCAAGCAATCGTACCGAGATGCGGGAGGGGTTTATGGTGGGCACAAATCACTTAAATACTAGTTTTGAAATGTCTCAGTTCAAAGATATTTGTAATTTTATTTATTTATTTTCACTTTTCCTCTTGAAATATCAGCATACCTGTAGTACATTTACATATGGTTGTGTATCAGCGTTTGTGACAAAACACTGATTAATATGCGGCTTTCATTTCATACAAAGGAGGTTGGTATGAAAGCAAAAATTCTGCTTGTTGTTGTGCTTGTGTTGATCGTGGGCTCGGTATGGGCAGCACCGAAACGTTACTCGCTCGAGGTTTCTGATGTCACTGAAGCCTATGACCCTGATTGGATAGTGTCTCCGAATGAAGAAAAGAAAGGTGACCATTCGGTCAGTAATGCACCTGAATGTGATATCAGAGGAGTTATTTCGTGCTATGATTCCGATCAAATCCGTGTTGATATTCTTTTGCATAACTCGGTGAAGCGTAAAGTTGAAGTGTGGTATGCGGTAAAATTCGAATATGCCGATAATCTGAACGAGTATTTTACGTATTATCCTGGTGACGATACTTTTATTTATGAAAAAGAAAAGAATGGCACTATCACCGAAACCAAGACGCTCAGCGTCAGCAGTGATTCCGATTTTGCCGGTGTTACTTCTTCGGGAGGAGTAAGCGATACTGATATTTATATTATTATCGATAAAGAAAAACACATCGGCGGTTCGTATGGAAAAACCTATTATCTGACCTCGACATTTTATGCCGGATATGTAGATAAAAATGATACGATGCAAATCGCTGATCAGACCATGGTTGTAGATTTATATTTTAAGAAATAGTTTTTTATTTTGTACGTGAGGGCGGTATCAACCGCCCTTTTTTTATCTGTTCAAATAAAATCTTTTGCGTTATACTGTTCGCGAAATGAAAAATATTTATACTGCAGTGACAATTTTTCTTTTAGGAATTCAATCGTGTTTTTCGGGAACTACTATCACCACGATCATAACACTTGAAGAAAATGATCTCATTGTGAAAAGTACTGTCAGTGTCGCAGCGGGAGAAAATGAACAATTTCGCACATTTCGGCTTGCGCATGGTAATGAATCTTTGAATCGTATATTTGTGGATATAATCATGCAGTATGCTCCGCACTCGTGTCTCAGAGATTTTACCGTATTACCTGAGAATCCATTGCTCCATGACCCACTGGTTATTACGTATGAGGCAGTGATCAAGGGGTTTGTGGTAAAAAGCAGTGATATATTGTTGCTGCAACTTCCTCTCTTTTCTTCGTCTTTTACACGAGACGATCTATTTGAATCGTGTGCGGAGCAACTGACCGTACATGTGGAAAATTATCGGATCATCGGGACTCTCGACAGTATGGAGATGTGGACGCAAGACAGTATATCTTTCACGCATGTGGATGATACACTCATCATCAATACCACATATGATGCGCTGAAAGCTATCACGGCACCGAAGCGGGCATTTCCCTGTATCTTATTTAAGAAAAAGGATTTTACCCGATGAAGATATTGCTTAAGAACGGTCTGGTATTAGTCGGGTTATTTTGTTTGTTTTACGGCAATATATATCTTTTCGCGTTATCACCACTTCGCACTCAACAGCCCGCATATATGATTTTAGAACAAACACGCACGGTAGAAGCTCTTTCTTCGGGCATTACCGCCACGCATCGTATTATATTTTCTATTTTAGAGTCAGGATCATTTGAGTATCGATTTGTCAATGATGAACGACACGGTTTTGTCTCTTCTTTTAGCGTCAATACGGTTCGCCGTGAAGATAGAAAGTTTATTACCACACCATTATCGGAATCCTCGATTGAAACGGTTTATGAAGAAAAAACGCGTGTATTGACGAAGAGGATTACGATACCGACCATACAACGCGGTGCGATTATCGATTTGACGTATACAATCAGTAAACACGGCACCATGTATACGGATCATCATGTCTTCTCGGGCAATGTTCCTATACAAAACGACACACTGATTATTACGCATTCTTCGGAGTATGATATGACGGATCGTTTTTCAAACGCCATTACTCATAAAAAAACGTCTGCATTCGGTCTTGTAACACATACTTATACGTCTCAAAATATAGTAAAAAGTGTTCATGAACGCCAGTCTCGTGACGAATACCGATACCCAACGGTTTTTTTCTCACTACACCCGACAGGACGTGATCCGTTTGTATCCATCTTTCACGATATTGATACGATTACACACGAAATTCAGCACCATATTCCCGCTTGTATATACGATTTTAAAGAATATTTTCCTGAACAGCAACAACTTCGTGAACACCTTTTGAAACGGATCGCGATGTATACGGAATGTGAAGCATCGATACCACCGTTATTTTATTTCTCACAAAACTACCGTATGCAGGACACAAATGATACTGCACGAGCGTTGATGTTTTTAGCTGCATGTAAAAGGGCAGGTATTTCGGCGGAACCGGTTATAGTGGGACCACACCGCTCTGAATCTGAAAAAGACGTGTTTCAGCCATCGGAAAGTAATGCCCTCGCGGTGAGGAGTCAGGTGGGAGAAAAGATACATATGTATATACCTCTCTCCGAAGGATCGTTGTTGCCCTTTTCACAGCGACTCTATCGCGATTCGCACGGGTTTGCGTGTGTGACGCCGGAAATAAAAAAAAGCAGCCATAGCTACACCGTCAGAATACAAAAAAATGGTACGGGAGCGATACTACGATATAACTATTTCACACAATCTGAAGAGAAATCTCCCATCGAAGTCTATACTCAGGGGGCGTATCACTCCTTTTTTCTTCCATATCAAGATATTCCCGGCTTGGAGGACGTTTTTCATAGCTTGGAAAATGCTTTTTATGCACCGCTCTATTCTGAACGTATAACGGTATCTTTTTCAATTGATATTCATAAAAATTTTGAAGTGATCGCAATTCCAAAAACATTTGCATATGAAAATGCTTCTTATAAAATTGAAAGAACGGTGACACCGGTTGATAGAAAAATACTGGTTGATCTGGTCGTGGATATCCGCGAGAGAAAGATGAGTGCAGCGGATTATGAAGTATTACGCAAAGAGATGTGTTCTTTTTTTTCACTTGAAGGCAAGACTATTATTTTACGAGAACGTCCGAAACGAAACAAATTTTTGGGTATATTTTAATCTCAATCGGTCAAATTTTCTGAAGCTTGCTTCGGCTTTACTATTATAGTTTTGTTATTATAAGGGGTGTGGGGACGAAGTCCCACTATATGAGAAATTAAGCTCTTCCCCAAAGCGTTTTTTGGGGAGATAGTCCATAGCTTGCTACGTGGTAGTTCATCGATAACAAATCAAATGTTCGATCGGTCATCTATGACAGTACAAAAATAATACCCCATCCTATTATCACTACCCAAAGTCCTATGATCATATATATCCCGATCTTTGACATTATTTTGGGAATCGGTATAGGATGAATAGTGCAATGTGATATAATGGCTGAAGGTAATAATTTCCATGCCAACCAAATTCCAAAAGGGATTATCAATAGATCGTCGAGATATCCGATTATCGGTATAAAATCAGGAATAAGATCGATCGGGCTGACGGCGTAGGCGATAGTTAAAAATAGCACACATTTGATGACAAGAGATGTTTCATGATGTGAATATGCACACCAAAGTATTTCGATGTTTTTTTTAAATGCTCGTAATGATGTTTTTATTTTTTCAAACATTAGTGCTTTTTGTATAAAGAGATTGTAATCCGCGCTCAAGCGGCCACTCGGGAGCCCCCCCGATTTTTTCATAATCATTCGGGGTATACGCCCAATCAAGTGCAGTAAACTCACGACATTTTTCACGGTTAAAAATATCGTTTTTTGCAAATTTTTCATTCACAAATGCGGCGAAATACATTAAACGTTTTGGGAGCCACACTTTCATTGCAAATCGGTTGATGGCGTGACGTGCGATACGTGCGATATCATTCCAAGCATACACGGTGCCGTCATAAATACTCATTATACCGACGGTATCTGAATGTACCGTGATTGCATAGGCAAATCGCACCATGTCTCGAACGTGTAACAGTGTGACGCGACCTTTCCCTGTAAGGGGGACGGGCATGAATCCTTTTTTTACCATATCGAATAATTGCCGTACATCTTTATCCCCGTCTCCGTATATGCCGGGAGCGCGTACTATTTTTATGGCACATGTCGGATCATTCAGGTATGGCCAGTGTAGTTTTTCGCCTTCCAGTTTGCTTGCACCATATTGTGAAAGGGGGTGGAGATTATCCATGCGTAATGCGTTATGAAACCCGAAATCTTTTGGTCCGATCGCTGCAAGGGAACTTAAAAAAAAATATCCTCGTATTGTGCTTCGATGCTCAAGATAGGCGTTGAGCATGATGTGAGCAATATCACGATTCGCCGCGTATATTTGCTCGGATGTTTTAGCATGGGTCATAGCTGCCAAATGAAAGACATAATCGGCGTTTTTCATATAGGGGGATATCGTTTCTTGCCGTGTGAAATCCACTTCTGCAATGGTTACCGGTAGCGATTCCAATGCGGCGGTATTGCTGGAAGGGCGTACAAGGCATATGATGTCGGCCTCATCACGCTCAAGAATATACTTCACCAGATTTGAGCCGACAAAACCGGTCCCGCCGGTAAGAACTATATTATATTTTTTTTTCATATACGCGATATCGTTTATACACATGTGCTCCGATATTAATCAGTTCGCGATTCATCATGTCATTATCTTCGAGTATCCATCCGAGATCGCCGCGTTTTACGCCCAGCTTGATACTGTTTGTGAATGTGTACCAGATCATCATTGCCTCAATACCTATTTTTCGACAATCCGCGACAACTCCCATTGTTATGTTACGTGCACAATCGATGGTTTTCCAATGATGCAGAATTTTCATAAGTCCGAAGGGGAATAAACGTCCCTTCGCATGCTTAGTTGCATGATTGGCATCTAAAAGCGTGAGAGAGAAGCCTACCGGTTTATTATCTTTGTATGCGACAAATGCGATACTTGGTTCAATGATCGCTTTCATAGATTCAGCCATATGATCGAATTCTTCAGGAGTTAAGGGAACAAATCCCCAATTATTTTCCCAAGCGCCATTGTAGACGATACGAACATCCTCAATCATTGCGTTCAGATTCTTTTTATCAATATGTCGTATCTCAATGTGAGTGTTACGCTTTATGAGCATTTTACCCAGACGATCGAGCTTTTCCGGTAATCCTTTGGTGGCGTCAATTTCATACGAAAGCAAATCTTTTGCCTTTATCATGCCAAGCGAGTCCATGTGTTCATTATAATAAGGAAAATTGTATGTCATCATCACGACAGGCGAAGAATTATAACCGTCTATCAGCATTCCGCATGTTTCGTTGGTGGAAAAATTCATAGGCCCGCGAAGTACGGTCATGGCATGTTTTTTTCCGAACTCTACGACCGCATTGATAAGAAAATTGCTTATTTCTTTGTCATTATCGACATCATAATATCCGAAAAAGATAACATTTTCATTATGAAATGTATTATGATTGTGGTTTATGATCGCCGCGATCCTGCCGCATGGAGTGTTGTTTTTATAAGCAATATACAATTCAACCTCAGAATGTGTGAAAAACGGATTGTGATGACGATCGAATACTTTATATTCATCCGCGATCATTGGGGCCACCCAAAGCGGATCATTTTTGTATAACGAAAAGGGATACATGATAAACGCACGAAGGTCTTTTTTCGTATGCACGGGCCGAATGTCAATCATGGGATTTCCTCCTTTGAATAATCCATTTGTATGCAATGATCGTTGAAAACTCTATGGCATAGTCAAGCATGATGCAGAAAAGAAGAAGTTTGATGGGTTCGAATCCGCCTGAGATGATAAAAAAAACACCGATTGAGGCGGTAATATTATTCAAAAGGATTATTTTTTTCAGGATTCTTTTTTCGACAAGCAACAATACGATACTTGCAATTCCGACAATACCGTAATGCCAATGAATCATAAGTGCGGGTAGTATACTGAGAATAAGTGCCGTCACGAAAAAGTATCGTAAGCGTACCTTTGATCGTATAAAAAATAGATATGTATTCGTCCATACATGGAGAATCAAAAAAATCAACCAAGCAATCGGAAATGAAACATTCAGCATCTTATCTCTTCTCCCTTGACTTGCGACAGTATATTGCATATAATTAAGTTAGTCAATATGAAGGAGGCTTTTTATGCCATTCGAAGAGAAAGACGATAATGAGGAACGTTTAAGAGAAATTGAACGAGAGCTTCAACCGGAGTTTCTTGAAAGAGCGGCTCAAATATTAGGCGGGAATACTCCTTCGACATCATCAACGACATCATCGACTTCATATCAACAAAAACGACCTCGGTATGTCCCCCCTCCCAAACAAAGTACGAGTGTCCCATCAGATAAAGAGAAAATAGCAAATATCATGAATAATGTGAATGCCGCCAAGGATGAATTGGTTGAACTGATGCACTCATGCCAGAACGAAGGTGCGAAGAAAGAAGAAATAATCGACCGAATGCTTGCTGTCATTGATTTGCTCGGTAATATTGATAGTGATATTCGTTCAAAAACAATTTTTCTTATCTTTCCTGATAAGATATTTCGACGTCAAATCCAAACATCATTGAAAACAATGGGGTTTGTTAAAATTGAAGAATTCGATACGGGCAAACAAGCCTTGCAATCCTTGATCAAGACCACGGCACAGCAGAAAGTTGAATTTTTGATTACCGATATTAATCTTACGGATTTAACTATTGATACATTCGCAAAGTATATCCGGTCAGATGAAAAAATCAATCAAGTATGTCCCTTTATGTCATATTCAAAAATTATTGTTACGACAAAAGCATTGCCGACAGGAATTGATACGTTAAAAGAAGAAGGATATATTGACGAGTTTATTGCATGGCCGTTTAACGTGAACGCGTTGGTTGAAGTAATGAAGAAGATATAAGGAGGATATATGGCACAAAGAACGGAAATCATGCAAAATACGGCAGATCTTTTGTCTGAAGATATAATGAAATTGGTCGGGTTCAAATTGGAAAACGAATTGTTCGGTTTGAATATTCTTACGGTGAAAGAGATTATTCGAATGGAACGTATCACGCGTGTTCCTAAAGCACCCTTTTTTATTGAAGGTATCATCGATATGAGAGGGATCATTATTCCGGTTTTTAATTTAAGAAAACGCTTTAATATCAATCCTGATAAAGCGATGGAAGAGAGTAACAAAATTATTGTCATTGAGCAGGATGATAAATACGTCGGGTTGATCGTTGATTCGGTGACAGAGGTTATACGATTGCCTGAAAAAAATGTTGAACCTCCTCCGTCGACAATCGGTGGTGTCGAATCTGAATATATTATTGGTGTCGGAAAGCTTAATGATCTGATCATTATCCTTCTCGATGTGTCAAAAATTCTCAAAGGACTGAAGCGCGAGCCGTTGCATTAATTCTTATGTGCCGACAAAAAGATTATGACTGCTAATTTTGAATATTATTATAACGCATCCTTTGAGGGTATTGTGGTATTTGATCACGCTCAAAACATTATTTATGTGAATCCGAAAATATTTGAAATGTTTGCTTTGCCTGAAGAAAATCTGGAGTATTTGAATGAGCAATTTTTAGAAGCAAAAACTATCGCACTCAATGCACCGAGTTCGTTCTCATTAAAACAATATGATACCCATATTCCGCTTTCGTTACGAGTTTTAAAGAATACTATCGAGACGTATACCGTTTTACATGTTTTTGATGATACCGAACATCGTGATCAAGAATTACTGCAAGTGGCTCTGTTTCATATTTCTTCGTTGACCGCACTTGCGGACGACATGGCGGATTGTTATGCGGCGATTCATAGTATTGTCGGCGAGTTGATGGAAGCTAAGAATTTTTATATAGCGACGTACAATCCGGATACGGCAATGATGACGTTTGAATATCATGTTGATGAGTATGACGAGTGTCCGCCTCCTTTGCCATTGGACAGCGGACTTACTGCATATGTGATTCGGACAGGCGAACCTTATTTTTATTCAGTTGACAAAGAGGCGATCCGTCGAGATAAGGTGCAGCTTATCGGTCATCAATCAATTGATTGGATAGGTGTACCATTGAAAATTGGTACGAGAGTCCATGGCGCTATGGTAATTCAGAGCTACAATGAAACGGTTCGTTTCACTGAACGCGAAAAAAATCTTCTGCAATTTGTCGCACAGCATATTGCGATTGCGATCGAACGTAAACGAATTGAGGCGCAATTAAAAGCGTTATCGTTGTATGACGAGCTTACGCATCTGTATAATAGGCGTGGGTTTCTTACTGTTGGGGCGCAACAGATCAAGATTGCATTCAGAAACGCGAAAGAAATGTTACTTTTCTTTTTTGACCTTGATAATATGAAAACGATAAATGATAAATACGGTCACCCCGCCGGTGATACCGCCTTGCGGGCAACAGCCTCGGTCTTAAAGACGGTTTTTAGGGATGCGGATATCATCGCTCGTCTTGGCGGGGATGAGTTTGTCGTATTGGCTGTAGGCAGTGACCAGAGTCAAGCCGAAAGTTTAAAAAAAAGGATTACGAACGGTTTTTCAACATTTAATCATACTCATGAAGTTCCCTTCCCGATAGAGGTCAGTGTGGGTATTGCGACATATTATCCCGAAAAAACGATGAGTATCGACGATTTACTTGCGCATGCCGATGAATTGATGTATGAAGAGAAGAAAAAGCGTAAGGGTATGCCGATTCATGACTAACCCCCCCATACTTGTCGGAATGAGCGGTGGCGTTGACAGTTCAACCGCGGCGTATTTGTTAAAAAAAGATGGTCATGAGGTGACAGGGTATATATTGTTGTTTCGAGATGATCAGCGGTCCGATATTGATGATGCCGCTCGTGTCGCACATGAGATTGGTATAAAATTTGAAGTTATCGATGCACGAAGTCGTTTTGAAAACGATATTATCGTAAATTTTCTCAACGAATATCGTCTGGGACATACACCAAGTCCCTGTTGCAGGTGTAATATTTTGAAATTCGGCATTGCATTTGAATTTGGCAAAGCGAATGCTATTGATCTCGTTGCAACGGGACACTATGCATGTTCTGAAAATGGATATCTTTATTGTTCTCCGGTGCATGGGCGTGATCAGGTATATTTTTTAAGCAGAATACCGAAAGAGTGGCTTGCCAATATTCGTTTTCCGCTTTGTACGTATGAAAAAAACACGGTTCGTGCAATTGCGTCTGACGCAGGTCTTCATTGTGCACAAAAGCAAGACAGTCAGGATATATGTTTTATAGACACGGATTATCGCCATTTTTTATACGACCATGGTTTTGAAAGTAAAAAAGGCCCCATCGTAGAAAATGGTAAGACCGTTGGTTTTCACGACGGATACTTTCGTTATACAATCGGTCAACGCATTCAATTGGGTGGCCTTCCCGGTAAACGGTTTGTTCACAGCGTTGATATTGATTCAAATACGGTATTTATAACACCGGATGAAGAATTGTTTCATACGTCATGTCACATTACGGATTTGAACCTATTTACGGATCCTCAATCAATCACTACTCCGCTTTTTGCAAAAATACGCTCACGAGACACATTACATTCGTGTGCAATGAAGAGTAAAGGATCATCAGCTGAGATACTTTTTCAGGAGCCGGTACGAGCGATCACACCCGGGCAGTTGGGTGTGGTATATACGGAAACTATCGACGGAAAATTCCAAGTCGTCGGCAGCGGATGGATTGAAAAATGATACATGTGTCTGTAAGAGTGTTTTTTGGAATACGGCCCAAAAACCCGATATGAGTTTATCCGAATGAGTATATCACCCAAGACATATGACATTGTCATTGTAGGCGCGGGGCCTTCAGGGGCAACATTGGCTCGACTTGTATCATCTCGGTTTTCTGTCGCGATCATTGATCGGCGCAATCTTCACGAAGGCGACAATCCGAAAAATGAAAAGTGCTGCGGCGGCTTAATAGCTCCCGACGCACAGAGAATGCTCGCGTCATTTGGAATGGCAGTGCCAAAGTCGGTGACTGCCGATCCGCAGTTATTTGCGGTACGAACCTATGATATCGGGTTTTCTCGTGAAAGAATTTATCAACGTTCGTATGTTAATATCAATCGCGAGGCTTTTGATCGGTGGTTGTTTTCTCAAATACCATCTTCGGTTGACCGATTTACTGATACAATTATTACCGATCTTCAGGTAGGTGACTCAAACACCATATTGAGAGGATTTCGGCAAGGGATCCCTTTTAACCTTTCAGCACGTGTAGTAATCGGTGCTGACGGAGCGCGGTCTCATATCCGTCGTTTTTGTACTTATCGAAGTCATGAACCGAGAACATATATCGCATTACAGGGTGAATTTGAATTACACGAAAGAGATCCTTATTATACCGCCGTATTTGCACCTCATCTTACCGACTTTTACGGGTGGATGATACCCAAAAATGGAACGATTTTTGCAGGTGTTGCGCTGGATATTCATTCGCGTGTCACCGATTCTTATCAGAATTTTTCTGAATTAGTGCGAAGAAGGTTTCCGTTTATCGGAAAAGAAATTCGAAGAAACGGGGCTTTCATCTATCGTCCGTCAGGCTTTAACGATATCATGACCGGTGATAACCATATAGCACTTGTAGGTGAAGCGGCGGGTTTTATCAGCCCGAGTTCAGCGGAAGGTTTTAGCTTTGCGTTTCGTAGTGCGCAGTGTCTGGCCGATTCTTTGAATGACGGCATTGATGGATTTACCGGACGGTACCGGCGATATTCGAGTTCATTAACGTATTCCATTCGTGCGAAAACAATGAAATCACCGAGTATGTATACCCCCTGGATTCGAAGAATGATATTGGCTTCAGGTTTTCAGAGTTTGTAATTCGCAGGGCATGTCATAGCATCTTAAATTTACCGCTTGACAATGGAATGTGATGGCGGTATAGTCTTCCTACATGAAGCAGGACGTCTGTTCCTCGCCCAGAATACCCCTTAGGGTGGTGTCGGGTACCAGAGTGGCGATATGATTGTATCGCAAGGAAGGACAGGCGGATAGTGTATATCCGCTTTTTTATTTGACAGGAGGTGTGCTATCATACGAAAAGACTCAAAAGATATCGGTGTGAGGGTAAACGAGAACATTCGTTCATCGCAGGTACGTGTTATAGGGCCTGAGGGCGAACAAGTCGGCGTTTTAAGTATCGGTGATGCGTTACGGATGGCTGAAGAGGCAGGGCTTGATCTCGTGGAAGTGGCTGCAGATGCCAAACCGCCTGTTGCCCGTATTATGGATTTTGGTAAATACCGTTTTGAGCAGACAAAAAAACAGAAAAAAAATAAGAAAAATGTTGTTCATTTAAAAGAAATTCAATTTCGTCCTAAAACCGATGAACATGATTATGAATTTAAAGTTCGTCATATTCGTGAATTTTTAGAAAAAGGTCATCGTGTGAAGGTGGGCGTTTTTTTCCGCGGGAGAGAAATGAGTTTTGTTGATCAAGGACGTGCGATACTGGAACGAGTAGTTTTGGAACTCAATGAAGTAGCAAAAGTTGAAAAAGATGTTGAACATACAGGCAGACTTATGATGATGGTGCTTGCACCAAAGAAATAGGAAGGAAGTGACAACTATGCCTAAGATTAAGACAAGACGCTCAGCCGCTAAACGTTTTTCGGTAACAGGCGGGGGCAAAGTAAAAAGAAACAAGGCGTATATGAACCACAAGCTTGCGAAAAAAAGCTCAACACGTAAGATGAATCTTCGCAAGAGCGGTATCGCAGATAAAACAGATGTCGGCCGTGTTAAAGACATGATGCCGTACGCGTTTTAAGGTTGAAAAGGAGTGATGGACTATGAGAGCAACGAGCGATGTCGCACGGAGAAGACGTAAAAAAAGATTATTGCATGATGTAAAAGGATATTGGGGTTATAAGAGTAAATTGTACCGGTATGCAATGAATGCATGGGCTCGTGCAATGCAGTATGCATTCCGTGACAGAAAAGTTAAAAAACGCGATTTTCGTGCATTATGGATTATGCGTATCAATGCTGCTTGCCGCATGCACGACATGACATATTCTCAGTTTGTGTACGGTTTGAAGAATGCCAATATAGATCTTAACCGAAAAATGCTTTCTGAAATTGCTATTCAGGATGCTGACGCTTTTAAAGTATTAGTGGATACCGCCAAAAAAAATATTCATGCATAAGATAGTTGCACAGAATAAAAAGGCGTATCACGACTTTCATATTGAAGAAAAGTACGAAGCGGGTATTGTGCTCACCGGTACGGAAGTTAAATCATGCCGTACCGGGGGCATTTCTATCAAAGAAAGTTATGCGCGTTTTATAAAAGGGGAACTGATACTGGTTAACAGTCATATTGCGCCATATAAGCAAGCATCAATATTTAATCATACCGAAAAAAGAATGCGTAAACTTCTTATGAATAAAAAAGAAATTCGTAAACTCATTGGTAAGGTGACTGAAAAAGGGTATACACTCATTCCCTTATCGGTCTACTTCAATGAAAAAAATCTTCTTAAGGTTGAGATCGGACTTGCTCGCGGAAAACAATTGTATGATAAACGTGAGGATTTAAAGAAACGCGACGTTGAACGCGAAATGCAAAGAACCGTAAAAGGTCGCCACGAATAATTTTTATGTCTCTTGAAAAAATCACTACATTCAAATGATCGTTCTATTTCGTATGATCGAGTTGTAATGATTTGATCCATATCGGAGAACTTATACGAAATTCAGTCGATTCAAAGTGTTTTGTCGCGTGAAAAGGGTTGTGTGACGTTTTCGGGCGCATGCCTAGCGCTCCGTATTTATGACACACGGATTTTTGTGACAGAGCCGGTTTGTCTTTAAAAATTTATCCCGTATACTACGTATCTCTTACTTCCCGAATAAAAACATCGAGACTTTGTTAAAACTTCTATTTATTTAAAATGGTGACCGCCGGCAACCGCATACCGAGAAATCGGTAAGGGGTGGGCACAAAGTTAAAAAATGGTAGTTTTGTAAAGGGCTCAAATCTGTTGTGCAATTTCCTATAGAGGAACTATCATTACTATTTTTCTTGGATTTTTATCGGGCGATACGAAGGTCATCGTCAGTCGCAAATTCAGTATCCGGTCCGGCGGAAACGATGTATTCGTCAACGATTTTTAACGGCGTGCCCCATCCGTCTTCGAGTGCTATATCTGAAAAAACGCTCGGCGAACACATGGAAGCGATTCGAAGTGATTCAACGGTTTTACTGTATGCAGTATGTTGCATTGCGTCCTGATTTGCTATTGTTCCATAGGTGGTAAGTATGTGCCGCATTGTTGCAGGAAGGGGTGATAAAAAAATAAATAACAATAGGAGGAGCATAAGAGTCAAGGAAAACACTTCAACAAAAAACGAACTGAAGCGTGTACGTTTTGTCGTGAGAAAGCTCGCCGTGTTATCGATTGATGTCGGTATTTGCGAAAAACTTGTTGATTCGATAAGCGGTTTTTTTTCTTGCGTTGATGCGGGATTATTCAAAATTTTAATAAAATGACGGTTTATCAACGAAACCAATAGTTTAAGCGTCATCAATTTGCCGTTATGAATATTTGCATCGAGTATAACATGAAATGGAGTTGGTGTAGCCAACTGTGCGATCAACGGTTTTTCATGATCGTTGGGTTGTGCCATTTCTAATAACTCATTGTCACGAACGATCACTGATTCAAGAGACGGGACCTCATCTTTTATTTCCTGCCATTCCTTTTGGATGAGATAATAACGGTTCACAAGCTCAGCATTTGTTATGTTAAGATCGATGACGGGATCATCGGGGATATGAGCGTGTGTATTGAAGAAATAACTTCCTTCTGTGCACAT
Organism: uncultured bacterium; assembly: GCA_964423645.1. GTDB lineage: Bacteria > Macinerneyibacteriota > Macinerneyibacteria > Macinerneyibacteriales > CAYRFE01 > CAYRFE01. Next base: position 45,878 of record CAYRFE010000014.1, read on the forward strand.
TGCGATCGAGAGCATGATATCCTCAATTTGGCGATGGAGCATCCGTGTGATATCTTGTTGAGTCGCGTGACGATTCGAGAGTATAATTTCACCGAAGGGGCGAGATGTTGCATCTTTTTCCGCAAGGCATTTCGCAAGTTCTTCTTTGGTCATAATACCGCTTCGATAAAGGATCGTTCCCAGCATTTTTCCCGGATTATTTGACTTATCATGCACAAACGAAACAGCACCATTTACAAATATAAAACTATAGACATCATTTGATTGAGCCGGTCGAATGTCAAGGCTTCCTGTCATATCAAATAATGAAATATTATCAATCATTTTTCGAAAATCCATTTGCTCTAAGCGTCCCTGCGTTGCAAAATCAGCCATTTTTTCTCCGAATTAAATGTATGTAGATAAGAATCGACCAGAGAATCGTAATTCCTTGTAACCAAAAAAAGAGGGGAAGTAACGATTGAAGCACCATATCATCGATAATGGAAGGAAAAAATATAAACTGACTCCCGAAGTGCGGCAGTGCTAATCCTATCGAAAGCATCATAAAAATTATTCCCTTTGCAAGATGGCCGTTATATAAAAAACCGGATCCGGGAAGAATAATTTGAAGAATACTTGCTTTGACACATGCAAAAAACAGAGACCGTTTTCTGTTCGCATTAATATCTGCCGAATATGAATTTTGAGAGACCATTACACTGCAATCCGGGCAGAGAGTGTTATTCATATATGTCGTACGCGCAGAAGATGGATAAAGTGGCACATCGCAGGAAAAACAGTGAGTATACGCCCGAAAATTTGAATTGAACCGTGCAAATAACAGTCCGACAAGGAGTAGCATAAGCGGAAATGTTGTGAGTATGATCATCGTTGTTGTTGAAAACAAGACATCAATACCGGACATCGCGAACATTGCATAGGTATGATGTTTCCAGACATGCGAGCGTGAAATTTCAGCATCAAAGAGCGTAATACTGGTTTGGCTATTGTCAGGAAGTGTAATGTTTTGAGAATGAGCGGTAATAAGGGCTTTTTTATAAAAGTTATTAAAAAGATCATCATCTCCGCGAAATAAATACCATTGCGACATATTGTATAGCGCATAGGGGTTTTCCGGCGAAATTTTTATTGCTTTCTCATATGCGGTAAATGCATTTTTGATATCACCTTGTACAAAGTAAATATTACCGATGTTAGTATATGCAACCTCGGGAAAATACTCGGAGAGAGCCATTTCATTATAATACGAAAGAGCCATCGGATATCCGTTCGGGTCTTTGTATAAAGAGCTTGCTCCCTTGTAATATTTCGCGAGAAGATATTTCAGAAGGTATGATTCTGGGAGTTCGGCGGTCAGCTCCTTGAGCTCGTCTCGAACAATATAATCAATTTGGAAATTATCATACATATGTAATTGAGTAATTAAGGCAGGTTTGTGTATATATGCATAAAATTGAGGAAAAAGCGAAACAATTGTCAACGGAAGTGCTGAGAGTGTGGTGAGTACAAGAATAAGAATGATCTCTTTTTTTTTCAGGATTCCTTGTATGCAAATAAAAAAGAAAATCCACCCCCCTGAAATAAAAAATATAAATACTCCCAATGACATAAGGATCTTTACAAGAAATGATCGTTCTGACTCATAAAATGTATGGAATTTTTTAAATAGGACAGATTTGTGAAAGCGAAGTGAAAATAGAATAACGGACGCATACAAGGCGATTATTGATATCCACATGAGCAGGAGAATGCTGTTTGTGATCGATGTATAGCGGTAATAGAGTGAATGTGTGTATTCTCTTAATCCGTTTATGAGATCATTGAGACCATTTTTAAAATCGTGTTCATGATTAATGCGATACATACCTCGAGATAAATAAAAAGCCGGTGTCGGCTTTTGTATGTCATACGTCGGAGGTTTTATCCCGTTGAGATAATGTACGGTAGAGATATCCTCAACCGTTTGCGAGTGCACGTGCAGAAAAATGCCAAAAACAACAAAGAAAAGAAAAAAAATCTTTCGCATGACCGAATTATACGAGCATGCATATCAAATAGCAAGGAAAAAAGCATAATAACGCATACAATCCAACGTAAGCACGAATTGCAATACTTAATGATTTATAGTACCGACCTTCAACTAATTCGCAATGCGAAATGAATAATACGGCGTGACACCGCCTGTATATCACGTCGGGCGGTGTGTGTTGAATGAATGTATTGGTTATTGCGGTATTCACATCGGAATGACGCGAATCAGCGGATCGATTTCCTTTTGCAGAATATTTTCTATCATTGTAAGTGTCGTTGTTGTGCTGCTTACGCATCCTTTACACGCACCTGCATAGTTGATATAAACCGTTATGTGATCGTCAACATGGGCGATATCGGCAATTTCAAGACTCCCGCCATCACGCGCAAGAATAGGGCGCACATGGGTGTCGAGAATTTTCTCACACAGACGTGCTTGTTGAACGGCGGTCAATTCATGAAAGGATTTTGCGGCGGGTTGAGCTGCGGCCTTTTCTTTTTCCATTTCAGTGCGTGTCTGTTCAAGAATATCAACTAAATAGATATTTTTTTTCTCATGACCGCCCGGGCGTATGCACGATTTGCAATATGCTCCCGCTTTCGTATAGTGCGTAATTTCCTCGACGGTTTTCAAATCATTGATCCGGATTGCATCTTGGATCGTTTGTAAAGAAACGCGAGCACATTCACAAACGATATTTTCCCGCTCCATTGTTTTAACGTCAACACCTTTATACAAAGCAACTGCTAATTTGATAACATCATAGGCCATTACACTGCAATGCATTTTTTGCGGTGGTATCGCAGGTATCTCATCACTGTCGCGTAACGCTTTCTCGACTTCGATATTGGTGATGGACATTGCTTCATCAATGGTTTTCCCGATGCACAATTCAGCCATAATATCACTTGAAGCGATTGCTGTACCGCACCCGAAGCTTTTAAAGCGGGCATCGATTATTGTATGAGTATTCGGATTGACAGCCCAAAATAATTGAACGGCATCGCCGCATGCTTCGGCTCCCCAATCAGCCACGATTAGTTTTGCATTCATGGTGTGAGCTTGTTCTTCGGTGATCTCACCGCGATATTGTGGATTATTCATTCGTTCAGCCACTTTATTGGAATAATGCTCCCACAGTGACCCGCCTATAAGATCATTTTTACCCATACGGATACTCCTTTCACGACTTCCTTTGGTGATATGAAGAAGATATATTTCTCAAACGTTCGACCGATTTGTTGAGAATGCGGATAGTAGATTCTATTTCATGTTGGGTGGTAAAACGCGACAAACTAAAGCGTATACCTGTATGAGCCAATTCTTTGTCTAATTTCATTGCAGTGAAAGTGGGGTTTTCTTCAAGTGATTCGGACGCACACGCGCTTCCGGTTGAAGCAGCGATTCCGTATTGATTGAGGTCCCACAGAAGCGCTTCTCCCTCTATACCGCGAAAACTTGCAAGGATAGTATTAGGAGTTCGCAGTGTTTTTTTACCGACTACCAAGGTGTCGGGAAGCGCAAGAATCGCATCCTCCAGAAGGTCACGTAAGCGGCGTACCTCTTGTTCTTCATACGTCAAACTGTGTACCGCCAGTTCCATTGCAAGGCCCATACCCACTGAACCCGACACATTTACGGTGCCTGCACGTTTTCCGCCCATTTGTTCGCCCCCGTGAAGAAGCGGTGTGAATGAGAGTCCTTGGCGAACATATAAACCGCCGACTCCTTTTGGACCGTGGAATTTGTGCGCGCTGAATGTAAGGAAATCTACAGGGACATCTTTGACCGATACCGGAACTTTTCCGATCGCTTGTACTGCATCGGTATGAAACAGAGCGCCGTTATTTTTGGTGATTTCAGCGAGTTGCTTTACCGGAAAGAGGAGACCTGTTTCATTATTTGCCCACATGATTGATACCAACGCGGTTTTATCAGGATGTATATGTGCCGCAAGTATTGCTTCATCAACAATGCCCTCTTCATTCACAGGAAGGTAAATGACCTCAACTCCAAGACCTTCGAGAAATTGACACGTATTGCGTATACACGGATGCTCGACCTGTGTGGTAATAATCTGTGTGCGAGGACCTTTCATAATGTAATCATAGTAGACAGATTTTAAAACAGTATTATTCCCTTCGGTCGCACAGCCATTGACAAGTATGTCGTCATCGTCATCTGCATGAATACCTGTATACAATCGGTCCATAGCAATATGTAAATGTGATCTGGCTTCAGAACCGAATGTATGAAGGGAATTCGGATTCCCGTACATATCGAGGATAAACGGATCCATTGCATCGCGCACACGCGGATCAACCATTGTTGTCGCGTTATTGTCGAGGTAAATGCGTTCCATGGCATCTCCTTTTTTGAACAGTATATAGATGAGGCGTTAAAAATCAAGCGCAATCGTTTGAATAGTCATACTAACGGATGGGAACAGTTTTAATTGTAAATGATTTTTCGTTGGGAGAAAATGAGGTGACGGTGTGATTTTCAAGCAATGTCCAGGTGTAATCTCCGAAAGGATCGGTGCTGACCATGAGGAGGTCATTCTGTAATGAATAGTAGAGTGTGTAATAATCTTCTTCAACGCAACAGGTGCGAATACAATACATGGTTGCGTCATGTAAAATTATGGCATTAGCGGACGTGTAGTTACTGCTTTTGTGATAAATAGTGGTGCTTACATGGTACACAGCGTCATGAAAAGACCGGCAATCGTCGGCAGATCGAGCAATCGCGTCCGCAATTATTCGCGAGTCACAGACATCTTTTGTGCCGGTGAAGGCTGAAAACAACTCTTGTGCATCATAGATAGTTCCGTTATGCATAAAAAGAAACGGACCATGTCGAGTATTTTCAATAAAAGGGTGTACATTCTCGATTGTTTTTGCGCCGAAACTACTTTTTCGTGCATGCATTACGGCAGCGGTGGACGTGACTGCATCCAGTGTGGTATCATGTTGCCATATGGGCTCGATAGCCTTATGAATGATGAATTGCCGGTCATAGTAGGCAATTCCATAGCCATCGGCATGTGGTGCGTGGGAGCTGAATTCAGCCATATGAGATAATGTATCAATATAACTACCTAATTGAAATGGTGTATGAGAAATTATTGCGAACATTCGGCACATATAAACCTCCTGTGGAGGGATGATACTATCATAGATTTTTTCACACATCAATAATTGCGTTAATCTTATCGGTCTTCGGATTGACTTTTTATCCATGCTGTAGTATAGTGATTGGCGAGGTGGTGTATATGAAGACGATAATTCTTGATGCGATGGGGACGGATGCACGCCCGAATGCAGAAATTCTTGGTGCGTATCAGGCGCTTAAAAATAATCCCAATATCATATTAAAAATGGTGGGAAAGCGTGCATTACTTGAAAAAAAACTCAAGCATTTTGAATATGATCCGGAGCGACTTATCATTGTTGATGCCACCGATGAGGTCGAAATGTCTGAGACGCCGACAAAAGCCTTGAAAGAAAAGAAAAATTCCTCGATGGCGGTCGGTATGCGGATGTTACGTCAAAACGAAGGCGATGCTTTCATCAGTGCCGGTAATACAGGTGCGGTAATGGCATATGCTCTTGTCGAGATCGGACGAATTCAAAGTATTCAGCGTCCCGCAATCGCGACAATCATTCCCACGCCTTACGGCCATACTATCTTAACCGATTCAGGGGCGAATGCAGATTGTAAACCGATACATTTGCTTCATTTTGCAATAATGGCGGATGTTTATGCGCGGCTTGTATTCAATAAAGAAAAACCTCGAATCGGATTATTGAGTAATGGCGAAGAAAAAGAAAAAGGTAACGAACTGACGAAACAAGCTAATAAATTGATCAGCGATACGCCGTTTTTAAATTTCGTCGGTAATGTTGAAGGGCGCGATATTCTCAGCGGTGAAGTTGATGTTGTCGTATGCGACGGATTTACCGGGAATATTGTTTTAAAAGCTGTTGAGAGTTTATTCAAATTCATTTTTAAATTATTTAAATCCGAAGTGTCTCGTCATATTCTTGCGAAGATCGGTGTTTTATTTCTTATGCCGTCGATTAAACGGATATTGAAAAAAACCGATTATGCTGAATTTGGCGGTGCACCGCTTCTCGGTGTAAAAAAACCTGTCATGATCTGTCATGGAAGTTCGAATGAAAAAGCGATAAAAAATGCCATTTTATATACCTATAAATACCTTTGTAATGATGTCACGGCAGAGCTTACCAAGGAATTGAAGAAATTCAAAACATTACATATCAACGAAGAAGAATAAAGGCGCATGTTCGGTCATTCCAAGAAGTGACCGATCATGCTTACAGGAGTATGGATATTTTTAAATAAGAATAATCAAGATTGTCCGGCACCGAAAGTTATACCCGGCATATTATCGTGCATATGTATCATTTAAATACAAAAATACAGTAGATGTTTAACTTGTTATATAGTGGGGATTTCGTCCCCACACCCCGGTTCTCAAGCTGTCATGAAACGAGAGATTTTGAATTTTGCAAAGGTCTTTAACGTGTATTTCCCGCCCTTCTCCTACAATTTCCGCATACCATGTTGTACAAGCAGCCAAGAATTAGACTTTATTGAATTTCCCAAAATTCTCGTATCCTATATTTAGTGTTTAACAGCTTTTGTGTGTGCGTATGTTTTAAAAAAAAGGCAGGAATATGACCTGCCTGTTACGAAGTAGTATTTGAGATATTATTTCTTGTTTTTTACGTATGCGTCAAACCATTCCAACATTTCTGCTAAGACGTGTAAATTTGATTCCTCAGCATAGTAGCCGTGTTCTTCAAAGGGCAGAATGACCAAACGAGCGGTGGCACCGTTTACTTGCAACGCTTGAAACATTCGTTCGGATTGGATCGGATAAGTACCCGGATTCGGATCGTTTTCACCATGAATAAGTAACAAAGGTTCATTGATTTTTTCTGCAAACATGAAAGGCGAGGCTTTGATATAAAAGTCCTTTGCCTGCCATAATGAGCGACGTTCTGATTGAAATCCAAATGGAGTGAGCGTGCGATTATACGCACCGCTTCGTGCAATTCCTGCAGCACAAATATCACTATGTGCTAATACAGTGGCAGTCATATACGCCCCGTAACTATGCCCGGTGATACCCACGCGTTTCGGGTCTATAATACCGCGAGAATCAAGATACTTTATCGCAGCATCAACACTCTCGATCGTCTGTTCAATAAACGTGTTATTGACGGTTTCCACATCTCCGACTATGGGTATAGACGCGTCATCCAATACCGCGTAACCGTGCAGAACGCAGTAGATTAACGAACTTCCCCAAAATGTGATAAATCGATTCGGTGATGACGATACTTGCCCTGCGGTATCAGTATCGGTATATTCCGTAGGATAGGCTGAAATAACAAGTGGTAATCGTTCACCGTTATAATTTGCAGGAAGATAGAGTGTGCCGGAAAGTTTCACGCCGTCTTTTCTGGTATACGTGACCATTTCTTTTTTTAAACCGGTCAGTTCAGGATACGGGTTGGTGAATGACGTGAGTTCTTTTTCTTGCATATCCGGTAACGATACGATCCGATAATTACGCGGCTCTGCAGGAGACTCGGTGCGGATAATTATTTTTGAAAAATCTTTTTTATAAATGGCGTTCACCGTTTCATGACGGTCCTTACGAGAACGGAACAGAATTGTTTTTTCTTTTGTTTCAAGATTAATGGATGCTAAATACGGTTTATTTCCCTCAGGAGTTGCACCGGTTGTATTATTGAAGTAAATAGTATTGCCGGTCTGTCTATACACCAATTCTCCGCGAAGCGTGCGATAGTCAATAATATCCCCGGGTGCGTTATAACTGTCGCGGGTACTTAGCCTGAAAAGAGGAAGACGTTTAAAGGAAGGCAGCAACACTCTATCGGTCGTGTAAAAACGAGTATCGGCATTGTACTCATATAAAAGCGCTTCTTTTCCGTTTTCTGACCAACTTAATCCTGAATAACGGGCAACAGTCCTGGTAAGCTCTTTAGGTTTGTTTTTAAAGGGAGCCGTCAGCATCATTATTTTGTCACGATGTGTAACCTTTGTTTTGGGATCTCCGTTATCAAGTGCTTCGGCCCACACAAGTGTCGCATCTTGCAAGGCTTGCCATTCAAAACTTCTCGGACCGATGTATGCACCTCCCGGTAATGTGTCTCCCGTTAAACCTCGACTGATCAATGTTCGTACAACAGTACCGTTTTTGTCCCACAATTCGGTCACACGCGGGAAATTCCAATATCCGAATTGATAGGAGTACGGTCGAATAATTCTGGTGACAAGAAAATAGTTGTTATCGGGTGATGGGATCATACTGCTGTAAATTGCGGGAGTACCGATTTTTTTAATTGAAATCGTTGTAAGATCAATGATCACCGCTTGTGATGTGAAATAATAATCAAAAAGTTTCTCATCGTGGATGTTTTTTAATAGATTGGTCGTCATTCGTTGTCTGTTGACCTTTCCCTTTGTTTCTTCGATAACAGGTGATTCGGGAACCAGCGGTGCGTGCGGCGGATCGGTACGTGTATCAGGGATTGTCCGAACAAGGATGTGTTTGCCGTTATTCATCCAAAGAATATTGTCATTCAGTGAGGCATTTAATCGAATTCCGGGAATACGTTTTGTTTTTCCTGTCGCGATATCTAGTATCCACAGATATAATCCGTCCGTTTCTTCTGTGGTAATAATCGCTTTTTCACGGTTCGGAGATACGCTGACTGAACGGATAAGCGTTTCCGGATTGAATACCACCGGCACTGTCAGATCGGTCTCATAATGGCGAATGGTCAGGGATGTATACGGCATTTGTTCGATCGATGCATTCAAACGTGGTGCGATGAGTGTACCGGCCAATGCTAACTGGGGTTCGGCAAGGGTTTGAAGTTTTGCCATTCTTCTGTAGGTCATTTCAAATCCGAATGTCGCATAGGAAACGGTATATATATAGGGAGCTGAAGGAGCATCAAATACTTTTCGAATATGCTCCGGGGGATTTTTGTACTCTGATGACCATAATGCAGTATACAGAAAACTTAAAAATACGACACATAATAAACTAAATTTCATAGCACACCTCCATAGACGTACATACGTGATTAAGGTGTTTTGTTGCAATGTGCACAATTATTAAGGGGTTAAATTGTTCTATAGTTTGGACTTCGTCCCACCCCTTTTGAGAAAATAAAGATAGGTTGTAAATTTTGAATTTTGCAAAGGTCTGAATTTGATTAAATCGGACGGCGTGAAGTGCTCTGATATCTCTTGACAATGATCATAGTTGCCGTACAGTATAGTGAAAGGGTGGTATATACGAGAACTCTATGTGCTTTCTGCATAGTATTATTCTGTGTGTCGTTCGGTTATACAAAGACCATCACTATTGTATCGGATGAATGGATGCCGTATACGGGTTTTGCAAAAACGAATGAAGGGTATCTCATCGATATATTTCGAGTTATATTCGAAAAGAATGGCTATATTGTTGAAGCAAAAAGCATTCCGTGGTCACGAGCAGTGATTGAGACCGAAAGAGGTACATATGATGCGATAGCCGGTGCGTACAGAACTGATGTCCCCGGGTTTGTTTTACCTGACATTGAACAAGGAATCGGTATAGATATGTTCTTCACACTTAAAGAAAGCACATGGACATTTACAGGCATTTCCTCTCTTGAATTTGTTACACTCGGTGTGGTAAAAGATTACTCATACGGTCGGGAAATCGATACATATATTAAAAAAAACATTCATGATGTTTCAAGAATCAATTCATTGCCCGGTGACGACAACCTGCTTCATCGAATGTTGAATTTGTTGCGACACGGGAGGATCGGTGCTTTTATCGAAAATAAGGATGTATTATATTTTGTATTTGATACAAACGAGATCCTCGATATCAGGGAAGCGGGAACGCGGGGCAGCGACAATATATATATAGCTTTTTCGCCGAACAATCCAAAATCAAAGGAATACGCAAAAATATTGTCAGACGGATTACGTCACTTGCGACAAAGTGGTGAATTGGCCGTGATATTAAAAAAATACTCTCTGAACGATTGGAGAAAATAATATTTGACAAACGCTATTTTTATTGTATTGCCACTTTTTTGCAAAGTGTGTATACTGAATGGGATGCTATTTTAAGGAGGAAAAGATGAAAAACTCAATTATCACTAAGGTAAGTATGTCTGTTATTGTGACGGCATTGCTCGCGGTGAGTATTGTTTTGGTTATTATTGCGTTGTGGTCGAATAGCAATGCCAAAAAATCCGCTTTACACGAAGCGCAACTTATGGCCGAGCGGTATGCGGAACAGATCGATGCACGATTTGAGATATCAATGGTATCTGCACGGGATATTGCGATCATATTTCAAGGAAAGAATAATTTCGCACCTGAAGTTCGCAGGGAGGTCTTTAACCAGATTTTATATAATTCCATTGAGCATAATTCGGATTTTTTGGGGATATGGAGCGTCTGGGAGCCCAATACAATCGATGGTAATGACATTGAGTTTATCAATATTCCCAACAATACTGATCTGGGAAGGTTTTCCCCCTCATGGTATCGAAGTGACGGTGTCATAAAGCGTGAGGAGGCAAATATACTCGAAGCAGAGATGGCCTTAGAGGACTACTATACTATACCGAAAACAAACTTGATCGAGACCATTCTCGATCCGTATCTGTACTCGTATACCGGTGACAAAAAGGATGAGATTCTGATGACCTCCACCGTGGTACCGATTCTTGAAAACGGTTCATTGCAGTATATGGTCGGTATTGATTTTGCCCTTGATGTGTTCAATAATGTGACCGATTCAATTAAGCCGTATGGTAAAGGATATTCATTTATTGTTGCCAATAACGGTGTGTTCGTCGCGCATCCCGTCAAGACGATACTCGGTAAAAATATCGCAGAGGTTGATCCTGAATATAATAAGACGTATTCTGTCGCGGAGAAAATTAAAAAAGGAGAATCGTTTCATTTTTACAAAAAATCTACCAAAGACGGGAGTACGTCACTCACGTATTTTGTGCCGTTTACGGTTGGGAAATCAAGCACTCCGTGGACGTTTGCAGTGTCGGTACCGATTGATACGGTACTTGCGGATACTCGAAAAGCGACCCGTTTTTTGATCCTGATAGGTTTTCTTGCGTTAAGTTCGATCGCTTTTATTACGTGGATTGTGGTGCGTCTTCAAATGCGCCCTATTCAACACCTCGTGCTTCGCGCAAAAGATCTCGCGGAGGGCGATGCTGATCTTACCAAGAGCATTGCCGTTGAAAGCCGGGATGAATTGGGTGAGCTTGCCGAATGGTTCAATAAGTTTATCCAACGGATACACGTGCTTGTTATTGATGTGAAATCAAGTGCACTGAATGTGAGCGCGGCGGCGGAGCAAATATCATCATCTGCCGAAGAACTTGCATCGACTGCGCTTGAACAAAGCGAACAGGCTCAAGATATTGCGACTGCCCTGAATGAATTGTCGGTCACCTCTGAGAGTATTTCCTCGTCAATGGAGGATACACGTAAAGTCACTGATGAATCCTCGCAGGATACACAACGGGGAGGGCATATCATTCAAAAGACAATAGAGGGGCTTCATTCTATTGATAACCAAGCCGCAAATCTCTCAACTATTATTAGCAACCTCGGACAATCAACCGATAAAATAGGGAGTATCATCACCGTCATTGACGATATCGCAGATCAAACCAATCTTCTTGCGCTTAATGCGGCAATTGAAGCGGCACGTGCGGGAGAGGCAGGAAAGGGATTTGCCGTGGTCGCCGATGAAGTGCGGAAGTTAGCAGAAAAGACCGCCGAGGCAACCAAAGAGATCGCGCAAATTATAAAAACATTGCAATCGGAATCAGAAAAAGCAGACAGTTCAATGATTGATGTGACCAGAGAAGTGAAAAACGGGGTGACGCTCGGGCAAGAATCACTTGAAGTATTGCAGACGATCATCGCGTCCAGTGACCAGATCCTTGAGTCAACGGCGACGGTTGCCGCCGCGATCGCAGAAGAAACGGCAACAATTGATGAAATTAACAGTAATATACACACGATGGCTTCTTCAAGCGACGAATCATCGAAAGCAGTTCATGAGGTCGCCAAGACAGCCGAAGAATTGGCACGACAATCGGAACAGTTAAAAGAGTTGGTAGAAAAATTTAAAACTGAAGACAGTGACGAACACGGATTGACCATGAAAAACCTGCATTAAACGGTATTATTCGTAAGTCAGGTAAGAAATATTTTCTTACCTGATTCGGTATAGATTTTTTAAGAATGTCCTGAAAGGGATCGCTCCGACCAATCGATCGCGGAAAGATACAAATGAGGAACCGGCAGATGAGAGAGTTTCATATCTGAAATATGTTTGGTGACCACATCCCATTGAGCATGTTCAAATGACTCAGCTAAGAGGCACAGGCGCCCCATTTCTCCCTCATGATAGAGAACAGCCGCAGTAATGTGTTTCGCAAGATGTAATTCTTCCATAATCTCGAGTTTCGGACGATCGAGAAATGCATCGATCAATGAAAGCATTCCGGTGAGAAAGTAGTCATCTGATATCCGTGATTTTCCCGTTTCGCGCGCGATTTCTTCGCAAAAACGCCCTCGGGTCACCGCAAGCGACATCAATTCGGTTGGTTTTTCATTTGCAATATTACTCAGTGCGACGACCGATACCCAACGCTTCAGCTCATCCGAACCGAGTAATGTCAACGCCTGCAAAATAGAATGTACTGATTGCCGAAATCCGAATGCGGCCGAATTAATGAATTTGAGTAATTTCACCGTAAGAGACATATCGTTTTTAATGACTTTTTCGATGTCTTTAAAGTTGAATTCCCTCCTATTGATCAATCCTATAAGCCGCATATACGAAAGTTTATTCTCAGGTATTTTTTTTGTTGTTATAATCACGGGTTTGCTAAAATAATAACCTTGAAATAACTGGTAACCCAACATTACGGCTTCCTCGTAATCATCGATCGTTTCAATTTTTTCTGCCAGGTATATCATATCCTTGTGACGTGTTTGGATAATGACCTTGGCTCTTTCCAATGGAGATGATAAGCGAAAATCAACTTTAATAATATCGGTAAGCGGTATAAGCGGTGCCCACGCATCTGAATATACAAAATCATCCAAGGCGATAGTATATCCATTCATTTTTAATTTTTTAATTGCTTTTATAATTTCTTCGTCCGGTGTCACTGTTTCGAGTATTTCGATAACGATTCTATCCTTCGGAAGGGCAAGCGCTATTTCACTCAGTATCATCGCACGTGAAAAATTAAGAAACATTTTTTGGTTTCCTCGGACTGCTTTCATACCCATTTGCATAAACGCATTACTGATGACAGAGGACGATGCCATGTCACTGTCGGTAGATGAACGGCAATAATTTTCAAATCCTGTGCGAAAAAGTAATTCGTAGCCAAACACATGCCGGTTTTTATCCAAAATCGGTTGTCGAGCCATAAAAAGATCGTCCATACATCCCCTCATCTCAGAATATACACTATAGCACAACTATTCGGTTTGCTCAATCTGAAAAAAGAGCATGATCTCGTGTTTCGATTTTTATTGACAGTATGAAAATTGTCGATAGAATCAGCTTCAGCCGGACGGGGTGCGGCGTTATGAAGCGTTTGTCTCTTCAAAAAAACATGAAAATATCGATTTCCGAGGGAGTATTTGCGCAAATATTCACGAGTATCGCAACACCGGGCAGTATTTTCATTACAAAAATGGCACAAATGCTTGGAGCAACCTCTTTGCAATTCAGTATTCTCTCGGCGATCGGACGATTGTCGGATGTCTTTCAATTGTTCGGTATTGCTATAGCCACAAAGCAGAATACACTCAAGAAGCCGGTTCTTTTTTTAAGCGGCATCGGGCGAGGGTTGGCCTTTTTTTTCGGGTTTCTTCCATTTGTAGTACGCCCTCAACATGCATTATGGGCATTTATTTTATTGTTTTTTCTTAGCGTTGCGGTCCAATCAATGTCAAATAACGTATGGCTCGCGTGGGTGTCTGATATTTTTCCGCATCGTATCCGCGGGCGTTTTTTTGCGACTCGATCATTATATCTTCTCATTGCAGGACTTATTACCGGTTATTGCGTTGCCTTTTTTATCGATCTCTACGATACACATCCCGGTACGCTTGCATCGGCTTTGTTCTCATTTATTGGAACGAGAGGTATTTTTACTCCCGAGTCGCTCCAATACTGTTTTTTGATCATATTCATCATTGCCGCCCTGATAGGTCTATGGGGGTTATTTGTGTTGCGAAAACAGGATGAACGACCGCGTTGTATTGCGCACGCATCGTTTACACAACAACTCGGTGATGCATTTTCCGATAAGAATTTTCGCAATTTACTTATTTATGGCGCGTGGTGGATGTTAGCTGTCGGTGTCGGTGCTCCGTACTGGCAACCGTTCATGTTGCAGACCCTTAAAATATCCGTATTGACCATTCAAATTTACGGCACGATAAGTGTGCTGGGGTCAGTATTGGCATTACGATATTGGGGGAAGTTTATTGATCGCTTCGGCAATAAAAGCGCGATGCACTGTGCGGTTATATTAGGAAGCATAAACCCTCTTATCTGGGTGTGTATCACACCGGATACATATTGGCCTATTTTTATTGAAGCATTTACTTCCGGTGTAATGTGGGCCGGCGCAAATGTGATCGCTACCAATTTTGTACTTTCAGTCGCTCCTCCTGAGAAAAAACAAATGTATTCCGCTATTTTTGGTGCGGTATCAAGTTTATCAATAATGTCGACAATGTTGTTGTCCGGTTTTATTATGCCCCCTCCGTTAAAGATCGGCTCATTGTCCCTTACCTCATATCAAGTGTTATTTGCACTGACAGGGCTTCTTCGTTTTACGACGCATATACCGTTATCCCGTGTGAAAGAGCCGGGAAGAAAACCGTTCAAAGACGCGCTATCTTTTTTATTTGACGCGGTCGTTCGTCGCGTGAGATTGTTGAATCAGCCGAAATGAAAAAAAAGACGATCATTCTTGGTCATCGCGGCTATAATGCACGCTTTCCGGAGAACACGTTAGTGTCGTTCCGTAAAGCGCTTGAATGCGGAGCTGACGGTTTTGAATGCGATATTCAAAAAACATCCGACGGACATTTTATCGTTTTTCATGATGCCGCTGCCGACCGATTGACCGGTGTCTGCGGTTCGATCAATTCGATGACACTTGCTGATATCAAACAGCTTCGCGTCGACGGTGAAGAGATACCCACGCTTGTCGAAATGTTAGATGAATTTAAGGATTGTTATATTAATATCGAATTGAAAGGTGACGCGATCATTGAAAAGGATTGTCCCGAGATTGCCGCTATTGTACGTCAATATTTACCGTTTGAACGAGTGATGATATCATCCTTTAACCGATCGCTATTGCCGTACTTTAAAAAACAGGGTTTTATGATCGGTCTTCTTATCGGCTGGAGTTACCGAAAACAAGGTGTATGGGGAGTAGGAAAAGAAGTGTTGCGACTGAAGCCGAATTTTCTTAATTTACCAACGTCAGTGTTTGGTTTCTATATGGAAATATATTTACGAATGTTTTTGTTGATTCTTTCATGGTGCGGTATCGGCGTCGTATGGTGGACAGTGAACTCAAAACACGAGTTTTTACGTACATTTCGAAATGCATCGTACATCATAACCGATGAAGTTGAGGCGATCCGTTCGTTGTTGGAGAGGTATCAACCAAAATAATGTTTTTACTTCTTTTTGAGAAGTGAATCAATATCAATCCCCCACTCGCGAGCAGCATGGGTGATCGGAATGTATTCGTCGTCGCGTAATGCGCCGTCAAGACTCCCGATTTGCACGGCGATCTCGATAGTGCCTTGACACAAGTCGTTCATGGCGCATTGTTTTAATTGGAGCATCGAGTCCTGCTGGGCATGCAACAGGGATTCTTCATTCATTTGAGAGAGAGTATTCAGTTCCGAAGAGAGGTCAAAGTCGATGAGTGCGCTGAATTTTGACATGAAAACGGACATCAATTTTGTTTTTCGTGCCATGTCGGTATCAGATGCGCTCATTATGGAAAACAAAAATCTGAATGCATGTTGTAGTGGTGTCATACCTGGTTACCTCCAAAGATTATAAAGTATTCTACGCTATTTTATCACGATTTGCAAGTATGCACGATTTTTCTGTTAACAAAAAAATGGGTTGCACTGTTACGTCTGTTCGCATATAATAGGGCACTATGAGTTTTTTAAAGAAATGTCTCAATCACGGAAGTCGCGCCATCATATGGAGTATCGTGCTTTGTATTATGACACTTGTGCCGTTCGGCTCTCTACAGGGGAAGGAAAAAACGCTTCGCGTCGTGTATACGGATTGGTATCCGTATACATTTTCGCATAATGGGAAACCGTCCGGATTTGAGCTGGAAATATTTCAAGCCGTGATACAAAGAATGAATTATTCTGCTTCATACGTCAATTTCCCGTGGAAAAGGTGTCTTGAAAATATGAAGAGCGGAGAGGCCGATGTGATCATTTCGGCGCTGAAAACGTCGGACCGGGAAGAGTATATCCTTTTTCCCGCCACATATATCAGTGTTTCGAGAACGGTATTTTTTGTGAGAAACGGCCATAATATTCGGTATGACGGGAAATTGGAACAACTCAAAAATTACACTATTGGTGTGATAATGGGGTTTACCTACGGTGATGAGTTCGATAAAGCAAATTATCTTCATAAAGATGAAGCAGTCGATGCCTACACGCTAATTATGAAATTGATCTACGGAAGAAATGACATCATCGCAGAAAATCAGGCAGTCATCACGACGCGTGCGAAGGATATGGGGTTTTCCGATCGGATAGTGCCGCTGTCACCGCCTATTCATACCCAGCGTCTGTATGTCGGGTTCTCGAAAAGCAACAATCTGCAATCGCTCTGTGATGCATTCTCAACAAAGCTGTCCGCATTTAAAAACACTCAGGAGTATCGTGCCATTCTTGCAAAGTACGGTCTTAAGTACGATGCAATGGTAACTTATTAGTATTTTTTTATTTTAGGCACATTTAATGAAAAGAATATTGACCTGTAAGAAGATATAGCGTATACTGAATAAATGAAATTTCGTAAGCTGATAATCATTTTCACATGTATAGTGTTGTGTGCAACAATGCTTTATTCTCTTGATCCGAAGAAAAAAATATCTCAATACGGTTACTCGTATTGGAACGAACTTAACGGGTTGCCGCAAAACTTTACCCATAGCGTAATGCAGTCCCGTGAAGGGTACATATGGTGTACAACACAAGAAGGTCTTGTGCGTTTTGATGGCATGCGGTTCATGTATTTTGATAAAACCAATACGCCGATATTCAATAACAATTACTTTACCGCGCTTACGGAAGGCCCCGACGGAAGCATGTGGATCGGGACCTCCGGAGGTGGTTTGTATCGTTATTTCGAAGGAGAATTTTCTGCCCCTTACGAAAACACCAACATGAATGAAGAGATAATTTATACTATCGCAGTGCTTGGTGATAGTGTGTTTTACGGGACAGAGAATGGTCTGAAAATGGTCGGATCTGATGTTTCGAAGTGGATTACCGTGAAAGACGGTTTGTCGGATCCCGCGATTCGATACCTATATCCTGAACAGGAATTTGTTTGGGTGGGTACCCGGAGAGGATTGGATACCGTCAGTAAAAACGGTTCTGTTAAAAAAATCAACTTTGCCCCCTTTTCATCGGGGGTTGATTGTATTTATAAAGACAAAACGGGGGTTATATGGTTTGGTACACACGGTAAGGGATTGTATTATAAAGATACGACCGGGTTTCACGAGTTCAGGTATAATAGTGATCTACCCGGGTTATATATCCGTTCGCTCATACATGATCTGGACGGCAATCTTTGGATAGGCACTTCCGCCGGTTTAGCTCGTTATAATCAGGATGGTGTTACAAGTTTTGTAAAGGAACAAGGGTTAGTTGATAATTTTATTTTTCGTGTGTATGAAGATCGCGAGGGGACGATATGGCTTGCAACACGCGGCGGTTTGGTTCAACTCTATAATGTTATATTTACTACAATTTCAGGCAAGGATGGTCTTCCGTCTGAGGATATAAATGCAGTGTTGGAAGATTCCAAGGGTAATTTGTGGGTGTGCACGTATGGGAATGGTATTGCGCGAGTCAATGGTGATCGTGTGACGATTTTTTCGGAACAAAACGGGTTATTGCACAATACCGTCTATTCTGCGTATGAAGATACACACGGTGTGTTATGGTTCGGGACATCACGAGGTATAAGTCGCTTTGACGGAGTATCATGGAAATCATATGCTCAGGCAGACGGCTTACGTACGACTATTGTGAAAGCAATGCTCGAGGATTCCAAGGGGAATTTTTGGGTCTGCACCGAAGACAGCGGTGTGTATATTAAACAAGGCGAACGTTTTGTAGAATCATTGCACGGAGTCGCATTGCCGAAAGACGATTCCTTTGCAATTTTTGAAGATTCACATAAAAACGTATGGATAGGGACCTTAGTGGGGTTGTATAAATATGATGGAAAAGCATTCACCCTTATAACAAAAAAGAAAAACGGGATCGTAAACGATTTTGTTATTTCATTTTATGAGGATATAGGCGGGAGATTGTGGGTCGGCACTGAGAACGGATTAAGTCTTTATGAACGCGGACGATGGTACTCGCTCACTTCAAAAGACGGTTTGCCGAATGACGTTATTCTTTCAATCACCGCCGACAAAGAACGTCGCTTATGGATTGGTTCTAACAAGGGAGTTTTCACCGTATATATTGATTCGGTTTTAGATTATATTTATGAGAAAACACCGACCATTGTGACCGCATTATACGGGCGTTCGGATGGCATGAAAAGTGCGGAATGTAATGGCGGTTTTCAACCGTCGGTATGGAAACGAACAAACGGTGAGCTTGTTTTTCCTACGATGAATGGAGTAGCAATTGTCAATCCGGAGGCGGTTGATAGATTTAAAAAAGAAATTCCCGTTAACATTGAACGTGTTCATACTGAAGCAGGTTGGAATACCGTCACGGATAAGATTGTGTTACCCTCAGGATTACGAAGTTTTGAAATCGAATATACGGCGTTCTCCTTTGAAAATCCTCACAGAATGTATTTTCGTTATTTTCTCAAGGGATTTGATGCGGCATGGATCGAGGCGGGAAACAGACGAACCGCGTATTATACCAATGTTCCGCCAGGGAAATATGTTTTTGAAGTAGAGGTGTTCAACAGCGAACAACGAGGCTTTGTCAGCATGGGATCTGTCGTTATACACGTTACCCCGCGATTTTATGAAACAAAATTATTCATTGCAATGTTGATCGTATTTCTTGCAACGGGTATATTTGCAGTATATAGAATTAGAATTCGTAATTATAAAAATCGACAGGAAGAACTTGCACGCCTTATTGCCGAGCGCACTCATGCATTAGAAGAGGAAAAAACAATTACAGAGAATCAGTCTGATCAACTTAAAAAGTATAATGACGAGTTGAAAAAAGCAAATATCAAACTTCGAAAAGCAAATGAAGTAAAAACGCAATTTATTCATATTGCCGCTCATGATCTTAAAAATCCCCTCCAATCAATCATTGGGTATAGCGATCTCATTATTTCAAGTGTGGAAAAAGATTCTCTTACCTCAAAAAATATTGCGAAAGTACACGAAAGTGCCCGGAAAATGCTCCATATCGTTATAGAGCTGTTAGAAAATGCTGAGATAGAAAGTGGTGCTGTTGCATTTGACCTGCGTGAGGTGGACGCATCGTTACTTGTCCAATCTGTTATAGCCGCATATAATGATGCAGCGGTCATTAAAGATCAACAATTTGTTTATGAAGCCACCGGAGATACCGCCTTGTTTACCGATGAAAGTGCATTCAGGCGAATTGCGGATAATCTTATAAGTAATGCCGTGAAATACTCCCCTCACGAGAAGGATATTTTCGTGAAATTGATCGGAACCACTCACACGCTCCAGTTTTCAGTTGAAGACCAAGGGCCGGGGTTGTCTGCCCGTGATAAGGAGCGCGTATTCGGTAAATTTCAACGTCTGAGCGCACAAACAACAGGAGGCGAAACGTCGACGGGGTTGGGTTTATCTATTGTCAAAAGTCTCGTAGAATTATTGGGTGGCACCATAACGGTGAAAAGTGAAATCGGTAAAGGCGCATGTTTCACGGTCACACTCAAACGTAAGCATAAAAAATAGCACGTTGTTGAATTTTGCAAAGATTTTTAAATATATCAAGTGCCAACGATGAGGGTTTTTCTAATCACAACGTAACGGGGAGTCGTGCGAAATTCAAAACAGTTCGATCTCAATGGGGCAAGTTTCCCGAAGAGTGTTTTCGCTTTATTATGATACTTTAAGACCTTTGCAAAATTACCATTTTTGAATGTGTGCCCACCCCAAACCCCTCCCGTGAAAATCGGGAGGGGCTTAAATTGTTATATAGTGGGGACTTCGTCCCCACACCTCTTTTTAGAAAATAAAGATACTTAGGAAATTTTGAATTTTGCAAAGGTCTAACTTTCGATATTAAAAAGATGCGGGGTGGGCGCACAATCGATACCTCATAGCTTGCGGCGGAGTAGTTCAAGACCTTTGCAATACTACCATTTTTTGAATGTGTGCCCACCCCAAACCCCTCCCGTGAAAATCGGGAGGGGCTTAAATTGTTATATAGTGGGGACTTCGTCCCCACACCTCTTTTTAGAAAATAAAGAAAATTAGATAATTATGAAGTTTGCAAAGGTCTAAGTTCATTTTTTCCTTTTTAAAAATCGGGAAGGGTTGGAAGATGTCACCTTTTTCAAAATAGTAATTTCGCAACGCGCTACGTTCGCAGGTGGTCGAGTTATTCTGATAACAAAAAAAGGCGCGTGAGACGCGCCTGATAAAGTGAGTAGTCACGGTTGTTCAAGGTTTAAAAACTACGACGATACGTTTACCTAATCCTGCATCCATAGTAATATTAAAGACTGCTGCAGATTTGATCGGTTCAACAAGTGTTTTGGAAAAGTATAACGTACCGCTGACCGAGTCACCGGAATTGAGTGTTGCGCGTTTCAATGCTTTTGCAGCGATATTTACTTTCGGATTCACTCCATGGAGACTTTGAGAAGGAATCGGCGAATGAATAGCAGTGCTAATCATCAGATTGATTTTAGCCGGGTCAATTTCAATCTGACGCGGGCTTGTATTGGTGATAGTGAATGCGAGCGTTAAATAGCCCGGCAAAGCACCTTCTTCAAACGTCTTCGGGAATGTCGCGGTGACACTTACCTTTTCGGGTGCATCAGTGGTCGCAGGATAAAAATTTTTCAACAAACGATAGTCTGCGCTTGAACAAGCTACAAGAGAGATGACAAGAAGCCCCCAAAACCATTTCATACATAACCTCCTTATTAAATATAGATAGAGTATAGCAGAAATGGCAGGGATATCAAGGACGAGTAGGAAGATTTATAATGAGATAACTTTTATAATGGAGCCATCAAGGACGATATAATAAATTCCGGATGCAAAATGTGATAAATCAACCGAATTTGTGCGTTCCAACGAAAGAATCTTTTTTCCGGTGGACGTATACACCAGCACGGAATTGTATGTTGCGTCGAAGTATATGATTCCGTTACGGGTTGGATTAGGAAAAAATCGTATCTGATTTTTAGCGGAGGTATCAACGGGAAGCGATCGGATCGTGATGTTTCCTGAGGCATCCACGAGCGAGAGATAGTATGAGGAAAAGATGAAGTCAGGTATAAACTCAGTTTGCGAGGAAAGAATATGATCGGTCCCCTGTATATGCGAGGAAAGGTAATCGGTTATCTCGACACCCTTATACAGCGGGAGTGCGATCGTTCCTTGAATAAAGAAACGTACGCGAGTCGTTCCGCTCGGGAAAAAAACATCGTGTGAGCCTGTTCCTTTATAACGGCCGTATTCGCTCCATCCGTGTGCATTTTCGAACTCAATCACTAAGGTGTCTGAATAACGAAGGATAAATGAAAATGCAAAGTGTAAATATCCTTCGGTTGTCCATGTATTATGAGTAAATTGCACACTGTCGGTACAGTTAATTTTTATCACTCCCGATTGTGTGCCTGCATTTCCCGAATTATTCGTTATCGAGTACAATAAGGGAATTTTGGATTCTTGCTCAACACCAATAAGCGTTGGTGTAACAAATCCTGTGTCATACCATGTAAATGGGGAAATACGAAGTGAACGTCGAAAACGAGTCAACTCGGGAAGTGTTTCAATAATGGGTGCGATTTCATCCTTTCCGTAAAATAAGGATAGTTTTGTGAGCCAATCAGTATTACTTTGAAGTGATAATTGACGGTATGAATCGAAATATTGTTTCAAATATGTGTAATCAGGAGGAAAAAAGAGTGAAATGCCTAATATGTGAGTATCGGAAGATATACTTCGTATGAGCCATGTCGGAGCGGGAAAGAACGGGTGCAGGTCGATATCGAGCGTATTGTTCGAATACGTGTCGTTACCGTCTATTCCCAACAGGTCTGTTCGATCCAACGAAGAAAGAGGGTAATTGTGAATAAAGTTCTCAATCGCTTCGCAAAAATCGGGAATACGTATCGCCGATAAAGAATAAAGCGAATAATGAGAAAATGTGTTGAAGAACGCGTCAATAACATCGTTTTCGGTCACATAAGCAGTTGAGAAAATCGTTGAATAATTAAATGCATTTGACGGTATCAAGTGTCCGCTCCCGATAAATATTTGAGCAGTATTACGAAATGCATAAATCGTTTCTGCAGAGGTGTAATGACATGCATCGGTAACGACAACGGTGTATCTTGATTTGAAAACGACCGACTCTGTCGCTCTATCAAAAAACAATGCATTCCCATTGAGAGAATCGCGAGCGATCGCACGTGTCATGTCGGCGGACGAGGTGTTTTCAGGGTACCAGGACGTGCCGTGACCCCATAGAACCAGAGCGGAAATATCATCAGTACGGTAACTTTCTGCATTGGTCAAAAACTGTGATAGCGTTGCGGGTAATCCGTAATCAGCATCCTGAAGGATCGTGCTGTGTGCGGTGCCTTTACCGCGAACGATGAATGTGTTCGTTGATTGTGTTTTTATCGATGCGATGATCCGATTTGATGATGATTGCGGGTGAGAAGACACGATGGAAAGAATCGTTTCGGCATCAAGGGTCAAATTGTTATTTCCGGATACGTAAAGAATAAAATCAGCCGAATGTATATGAAGACACAGAGAGAGAAAAACAAAAAGTATGCTGCAAGCTTTCTGTATCACGGTGAAAACTTTTTCACAGAAATGCGTGATTGAAGTTCTTTGAATAATTGACGCAGCATGTATTCTTCAACTACGACAATGCTGGTTTTTTGTGTAAAACGCTTGGTAACCGTCATCTTTTTTTTATTATACATGATCACGTCATCTTTTTTTACATCAGCTAAACTTGCCATATCAGGAAAGAGAATAATGGTCTCATCGTTTATTCCGTCGGAAATAATAATGGTATCGTAGGTATCGCCTAATAATAAGGTTGTTGCATCTTTATGATTTTTAAAATACGTGTCTTGATAGGTTTTGATACGGGCAAGATCATGGCAATACTTTCTCAGCACACGAACTTCAGCTGCAAAATGGTGCTCAAGGAGTTTCATCTCTCCGAAATAACGCATCGCATGATACCGTTCCTCGAATTTGACCGGTAAAAGTGTGGCCTTCTCAATATCAACGACGGATAAATCGGTTTTATTAAAAGAAACCACAATTTCCGAAGAACCCTCTTGAGATACGTATTCGGGGAAAAATTGAAAACGGTGTCTTTCTTTAATATCCTGAAACGTAAGCGCCATGGCAAGGGCATTGTTTATCGTTTGTTGTATGTCGGGGCTTGGGGGAGTTCCCTGATGAATCCCCAATACGGTAATATCAAAAAAACCGTGTTTTGTTTCGATCCTTGTAAAAGAATCACCGATTTTCGCGTGTGCAAGCAAAAAATCGATAGGTACGGGGAGATCACCCGGCTTGACGGTCTTTTTATGTTCCCTCTTTATATAGTTTGCGGGTATCAGATAGAAATCATAATCAAGTATAAATAATTTTTTGAAGTATTCATCCGTGAGTAAGGCCTTGCTTTTAAGACTTTCTTTTTTCAGGAACGAATAGAGAACCGGCGTAACCAGTTTATAGTACAACTTTTCAACTTCTTTAAGATTTTCAGGAACAGTTGCGGAGGCTTCTTTTAATAATGCGTATTCGACGAATTTTGCTTCCGCGATCGAGTCGTCATAACCGAAATAGGTCGCATATTGCGCTACATCTTCGTGTGAGTACGATGCCGAACCCACGACAATGAACGGCACATGCTTTTCTTTACATGCAACAGTCGTAAGGACTACGAATAATATACATAAAAATCTCATCGGGGATAGTGTAAACGTCTCACGATAGTTCGTCAATATGTTTTTTTATGAAGTTACATTGTTTTTAATGAAGACATCGTTTTTTTATTGAAAAGTATGAGTGGTATTTCATGTAAGAACAATCGTGATCGTTTTTATCTTGTTGAAACTTAATGAGTTGTGATTCGGTTAATAAAATTAGGTGAAAAAATGATTAGCCGATAAATATTAAGTAGAAAAAAAACATTTAATAAAAAACAAAACTATCGGAAATATTACTTGACAAAAGCTTTGCGGCGGTTATCATTGGGGAAATACTCTAAGCAGGGGAGGTGGAGTTATTGTGAAAGAAAATGGCACATTTCAGAAAGGAGTTGTGGCTATGAGGAAAAGTTTGGCTCTAATGGTTTTTCTTGTGCTTTCCGTTACCGCGCTTTTTGCCGGCACAACCGGTAAAATCAGAGGTACGGTTGTCAATGAGTCCGGAGAGTTATTACCCGGCGCAACGATCATGCTTGTTGATACTCAATTGGGTGCAGCGGCAGACGGTTCGGGTTCGTTCTTCATTCTTCAGGTACCCCCGGGAATTTATACTGTGAAAGCCTTGATGGTTGGTTATACTACCGAGACAATACAGGGTGTTATTGTATCGGTTGACAGTACGACAACCTTAACGATCAAGCTGAAACAGCGTTTGGCCGGTTCTGAAGAAGTTATGGTCAATGCAAAAAAAGAGATCGTACGTAAAGACAATACCTCCACCGTTGAAAAACTTGACTCGTCGAAAATCAAGAACATGGTTGTTTCGACAGTCGGTGATGTATTGAACATTCAAAAAGGTGCGTCACAGATTTCTGCTGCCGGCAATACGATTGACGGTTCTGTGAATGAAGAACGCGGTGATGTCGGCGGATTGCATATCCGTGGCGGCCGCGGTAATGAAGTCACCTACATGGTCAATGGTGTCAGTACGCAAAACTGGATGAACGGTACTACTCCCCTCGATGTAAGTACCGATGCTATTCAGGAAATGTCCGTAATGACCGGTGGTTTTAATGCTGAGTATGGTAATGCAATGTCAGCCGTTATTAATATCGTCACCAAAGAAGGCGACAGGAAAAAATATCACGGCGGATTAACGTTTACCACTGATGCATTATTGAAAAAAGCGGATAAAGTTTCTCCGGGATTTTTTGAAGCCGGTTACGGTTACAATAATCTTGGCGTATTCGCATCAGGTCCGATTTATGGTACAAAATTCTCATTCATGACTACATTTGATTTCACACAGAGAGATGCTGTGGGTCATCGTATACCGGATATCGAAGACTTGCCAAGTGATTTGGCGTTTTATGAGGATGGTGTGCTCAATACCGACCTCGTTCCGGAATACTATACTCCGCATACAGGGTATATCGGACAGAACTATCAGGTTAAAATCAGCGGGAACATTATTCCGGCTGTAAAGCTTGAGACCGATATCCTTGGAAGCTTCAGTGAAACCGAATTTTATCAGCATGCATATAGATATAATTTGAAAAATTATGCTGAGAATGAGACCAAGAGTCTTTTGGTCACCGAACGTATCACGCATACTTTAAGCTCTAAAACTTATTATGCGCTTACTGTCGGTTATTTTGAATTTGAATCAAGAACTATTCCTGCACGTGGCAGTGATGGTGAAATCGGAGATTTTATCAGACCGTATGAAGAAACAGTGGAACGCGTGTATGATCCGTACAACTTGTTCTATGTTGACGGTCATTATATTGCTTTCACCGAGCAGAGTGCGAAGTATTACACCTTTAAGGGTGAGGTCACTTCTCAACTCAACAACTACAATCAGGTAAAAGCCGGGTTTGAATTGCAAATCCATAACTTGAAGTATTTTAACGTTTCATATCCGACGGGTGCTAATTATCAGACAATATTTGATGTGAAACCGGTGCTTGGTTATGCCTTTATTCAAGACAAACTCGAGTATGATACCATGATCATCAACGCAGGTATCCGTCTTGATGCGTTTGATCCTTCAACAAAATATTTTGAAGATCCGACTGCATTTATTTCAGGCGGAACAAGTCCTCTTGTTGAAGCTGACAAGAAATTTGTAGTCAGCCCGCGTTTCGGTTTGGCATTACCGATATCTGATAATACAGTTCTTCGTTTCCACTACGGGCATTTTTATCAGATGCCGGAATTCAGTTATTTGTATGACAACATACTGAATCCGGATTGGTATAAACCGGGTTTCCCATTGTTGGGTAATCCGAATCTTGAAATGCAAAAAACGATCGCATACGAGCTTGGTGTTGATCAGCGCTTGAGCGAAGATTGGAAAGTAACGGTTGTTACGTATTATAAAGACGTAAGCAATTTGTTATATACCGAGCAGATCATTGACCCGATCAAATCGTATACACTGTATACGAATGGCGGTTACTCGCAGATTCGCGGATTTGAAATTGGCTTAAGCAAATTATATTCGAATAATATCAGTGGTGACATCAACTATTCATTGTCATGGGCTGACGGTAACGCCTCATCAGAACGTGACGGATACTATGGTGTGGTCACTGTTTCCGGTGGCGAACGCACACCTCCTGCACGTAAATATGCGTTGGCATTTGATCGTCGTCATGCAGTGAAGGTTAACTTCGACTTGCGTGCACGTGATAATGAAGGCCCTGAAATGTTCGGCGTGAAACCTCTCGAAAACGCAGGTGTGAATTTCTTGTTCAGCTATGAATCAGGCGCACCGTATACCCCGAGAGATGTAACAAACAGAAATATCGGACCGATGAACTCAAAACGTATGCCTTCAACCAAAAGCCTTGACATGAAGATCAATAAAGATTTTATGTTTAAGTTTATGGGTGAAAATCTTTCTGTGGGTGTGTTCTGTACAATTTCGAACGTATTTGATTGGGTGAACTACAACTCGGTATACGCGACTACCGGGCAACCGACTGATAACGGACGCTATGGAGAAGCTGAAGGCCGTCCTGATCCTTACACAGGCGATGCATACAGTTTTTCGCAGAAGTACAAAGAATATTGGGGTGCAAACCCTGAATTCTTCGGTGCTCCGCGTTATGTCCGTTTCGGCGTAGGAATATCCTTCTAAAGGAGGTTGGCAATGAAGCGGATTGTAGTAATAGCATTAGTTTTCGCAATGATGATTCCCGTGCTTTTCGCAAAGACAAATATTGATCTCAATAAGACCAATAAATCTCTTGATGTAAAATGGCTTCGCTCAAACGGTTTCTGGATGACCGTGAATAACTATGGTCAACATGCCGTGAAAGAAGGGGCAGTTCAGGCAGGCGGCTACTGGACGTATCAGTCTGCCGATGCGCAGTATATTTATGGCGCCGGCATATGGATCGGCGCGATCGTTGATGGTGTAAAGCATGTTTCGAACGGGTACGATCCGGATGACGGAAGTTCCGAGTTTACACCGGGTGAAATAGGTTCCAGTTTTGTTGACAGTCAATGGAAAGTGTATTTGAGTTCTGATGCGGATTGGCCGCTTTCAGAAAAAAAATCAGTTCTTGATACTTATTCGGTATTTCATGACGCTGACCCCAACCCTTCACAGGGCTCCGCGGGTAATACGCATTTCCCGCTTAACGTAGAAGTTTCTCAGACATCCTATTTGTGGAATTATCCGACGAATAATGATATCGTCTTCATTCTGTATGATATTACCAATAGCGGTACATCAGCACTTGAAGATATGTATCTTGCGATCACTTGTGACCCTGATATCGGTGGCGCGACTGATGATTTGGTAGGCTTTGATTCCGACCATAATATCGGTTATGCGTATGACCTTGACGGTCATGAAAGCTGGGGACACGCAGGATATGTGGGATACGATTTTCTTGAATCAGCCAATGGATTGACCGCATTCAAGATTTTCAGTATTGATGTTGCTCCTGCGACAGACGTACAACGTTACAATCTTATGTCAGGGTATAATATGGCGGGAGATAACTATCAACCGTTTGATGTCGACAGCGGCCCTGCGGATAAACGTTTTATGTTGTGTACAGGTCCGGTTGACTTGGCAGTCGGTGCGTCCACACGCGTTGTTATCGCAATTTTCCCGGGCTATGAGCTTGGCGATGATACGACGACGACGGTAGTGGGAGAAGACTCACGCACCTATTTTACATTGATAGGCAACTCAAACAGCGCTCAATTTATCTATGACAACAATTATCTGCTTCCGGCAGCTCCAAAAGAGCCGATCGCTGCAGTACGTGCCTTGGATAAAAAGATCTATTTGAGCTGGGACACCGCGTCAGAAACGTTTGCAGATCCGTATTATGTGGTTGCAAGCGATCCTTTGTCACCGGTATATGATCCTACATACATTGAGTTCGATTTTGCAGGATATCGTGTGTATCGTGCACCGACCGTTGCAGGTCCGTGGACCGCGATCGCGACCATTCCTCTTGACGGGCTTCAGCATTTTTATGAAGATACCAATGTATACAACGGTATCATGTATCACTATAAAGTTGTTGCATTCGATGCACAGTTGAATGCGCCGACCACATTGGAATCTACCGGTATTACATTGAGTGCGATGCCTCGCTCGAATGCGACCGGGTACACCGATCCGGGCGAAGGTTTTACCGTTCTCCCTCCGGGACATACCGACGGTTCTGTTGTAAGCGGAAATAACCTTACAATATTAACGCCTATCGTAGTAAGTCCTGAACAGGTTACCGGTCATACCTATCGTATCGAAGTTGCAGCAGGCACGACTGCGGAGAATTTGCATTATAACGTTATTGATGTGACGACTGGTGTTACGAAAGCGTCTAATTTTATTGCGTATAACCAAGCTCCGACTCGTCCTAATAAATGGTACTTGACCGAACCGATTGATGGTATTCAATATCGTATACAAGGGCCTTCGGTTGGCGGTATTGCACCGTACACCGTAACCATTGATGGACTTGAAACCGTTGCTGGTTCTGCAGGTGATTTTGATATTACCGCACAGTTCTATAGCGGTGGAACGTCATGGTTACCGAGTGTTGCGACAGCTAATGATCTTCAAGTGACCTTTGTCGCGACAGCGAATCCGAATGTCTTTGATATAGAGATCAAAGACCTTGATGAAACATTGCGTCTCGGCTACGACGTAATCATGCCGTATAGTGATATTGGTCCACATGCGGGAGATCCTCGCTATACGTCGTCATATATGATCTCGCACTGGACTTTCTGGGGTAATAATTTCGGTCGTTATTTTGACAGTGGTATAGATAATCTGTTTTTCCTGAACGGAGAGTACATGGTTCTTCAGGAAGCATATGCGCATGACATCCAATTTAACGGCAGTGAACCCGCAGAAGAACTTGAGGTTATGATTGACACTGATTATTCTCGTTATGCAGATCCGGGTGATTATACCATTACTTTTAACACCGGAAATGTATATGAAATATCGATGACACGTGAATCATCAGGCCCCGCCTCTTCTATGGTTGTAGAAGCAACGGGTGTCGATCTTCGTGTTGCGTCAGGACTTGTCCAGGAAGATCTCGTTGTTCGCGTGGATGCAACGGGTGTCGCACGAGTGTATTGGAAAAACTGGTCGACCGGCGTTGTCACGTTGGCAGCCTATGGTTCGGTTGGGGATTACTACCTCGTTAATAATAATGATGGAGACCCCGCATATATGGTACGGGTTACCGGAACGCCTGTCTATGGTGACAGTGTCCTGATCCATTTTGCAGATGCAGGCGTGACCATGAACTGCACTGTTGAAAAAGGCACCGTGCTGTATAAGTTCGGATCTAGGCAACTTCCTGTTGCACTGGATGATGACGGGTATTTCAATCTTATCGGTGAAAACATCAACTACGTTGCCGGCGATGCTCCGGTAGACGGCAGTTATACGCCGGGTTTCAGCGGTATGTATATCATGGGTAATGCGACCTCCATCCACAATGGAGATGAGCTTACCTTTACCGTTACCAAGAACATGATTGAAGACGGTACGACCTTTATTCAACGCAGATCAGGAAACGTGCCGAAAGGCGGCGAATACTGGACTGTGGACACCAATAAGCTTGATAAGAAAATCGGTTCTGATCTGACAAAGATCAGAGTAGTTCCGAACCCGATTTATCCGATCAATGCATGGGATACCAGTGCAACGACTCGTAAAGCAGAGTTTGTCAATCTTCCGGCTGATTGTGATATTTATATCTATAACGTTGCCGGTGACTTAATCAGACATCTCGAGCATAAAACCGGTGACAGCACTGACCCGAACGGTACGGTTGAATGGGACGTTCGTAATAAAGAAAACCAGGATATCGCACCGGGAATCTATGTATATGTGGTTTATGTAAATAATGAAGAGAAAAAAGAAGGCACCTTTGCGGTGGTCCGGTAAGGGAGGTTGAGTATGGTGAAGAAATTATTTCTCACGGTTATCGCGATATGTGCGCTTGCCGTGCCGGCAGTGACAGCTGCCGACATGACCCAGACCGGCCAGGCGATGGGTGTATTCTTGAAGATATCACCCGATGCGCATTATGTTGCGATGGGTAATGTCGGAACTGCTGCGTCAGACGGTATATCATCGCTTCATTACAACCCTGCCGGTATTGTCAGCGGTGAAACTGAAGCAATGTTTACCCACAGTATGTGGTTTGCCGATATCACATTTGATTATCTTGCAATCCAGATACCGGTTTCTGAAAAATCCCGTTTAGCGTTCAGCTTCATGCATATGAGCTATCCGCAAATGGAAGAGACGACTGTTGTCCAACCTGATGGCACCGGTATCATGTTTGATGCAGGTGATACCGCTATCGCTGTTTCATATGGCGTGAATCTTCTTCGTGAAGTTGATTTCGGATTTACTGTAAAAGTAATCCAAATGACCATATGGGATATGGAAGCAAACGGATTCGCACTTGATGCAGGTATTAAATATCGCACACCGATCAAAGGCTTAACCGCAGGAATGAGTATTGCGAACTTCGGTTCAAATTCTCAGTTTTCCGGTGGTCAGCTTGAACGTATGCTTTCTGCCACACAAGTCGGAAATGCATATGCATATGCACAGGTTACCGAATCTTTTGCATTGCCGGGATTGTTGAGAGTCGGATTTGCATATGAACCGTATGTAAACGATCAAATTTCAACGATTTTAGCAGCTGATTTTGTGAACAGCATTGATAACAACGAGACACTTAATATCGGCGGAGAATTTATGTATCACGTAAATTCTGATTTCAATGCGGCACTTCGTGCAGGCTATCATGCTGACGGAGACCTCAATGCATCCGAATTTTCATTCGGCGGCGGCGTAGGGTATGATTTCGGCGGTTTCGGCGTGGTTGTTGATTACGCATACAACGGCTACGACAAGCTTGATGCAACGCATTTGTTTACGTTGAAACTTAAGTTCTGATTTTTTCAGGGGCGCTTTGCGCCCCTGTTTATTAACAAAATTAAAACTATTGACACCCTTAATTTTGTTTTGTATAATTCAACTCACATGGCGTTTTACACAACGAAAGGAAATATCGATCGGTGAAAAAGATTCTTTTACGGTCGTGTCAGTCGTGTCATATGTATTTACACTTGACTCGACTATTAATGTGTGGTATAAAAACGAATAAGTGAAGGTAAAGGAGGTGGTGTAAGGTATTTGCTCGAGTACCTTATGTTATGATGGTGTGTTGTGGAAACTTAGGAAAAGGAAAGGAGTTAAGTGGTATGGTTTGTAAAAATCTAAGAGCATTGTTATTCGTAGTAATGCTCTCAGTTGTTACCGTATTTGCGGCTACCACAGGCAAGATTCGTGGAAAAGTTGTTGATGGAGCAACCGGAGAACCGATTCCCGGCGCAACTATAATGGTTGAGGGGACACAGTTAGGTGCTTCTACAATGGGTAATGGAGAATATTTCATTTTGCAAGTTCCTCCTGGAATCCAGAAAGTGAAATGTTTAATTGTCGGTTATGCGACATTAACACAAGAAAACATTATTATCTCCTCTGATACGACAACGACCGTTGACTTTAAAATGTCAACCAAGATCGCCGGTCAGGAAGATATTATTGTTCAAGCGAAGAAGCCTATCGTTCAAAAGGACAATACTTCTTCTCAGAAAACATTTGACAGTACGCAGATTTCGAAGTTAACCAATGCAACAATGAGCGGCGTGCTTGAGTCACAAGCAGGCGTTTCATCTGATGCTGCAGGTAACCTCCACGTTCGTGGCGGACGTGATAACGAAGTCGCGTATATCATTGATGGTATCATGGTAAACAACAGCTTTACAGGAGACAACTCTTTCAATCTTGAATCTGATTCGATTGAAGAGATGAAAGTCGTTACCGGCGGATTTAATGCTGAGTACGGCGGAGCTATGTCCGGTATTGTAAGAGTTGTCACAAAGAGCGGACAAAAAGAATTCCATGGAAAAGTGTCCTATAAAACAACAAAACTCATGATTGATGAAATGTTGGATTATTACGGACAACAGAATATGTCGGCATATGTATCGGGTCCGATACCTAACCCGTTCATAAAAGACATATCGTTCCAATTGAGCTTTAATCAAAAGACCGATAACGGTCTGATGTTGTATCATCCGAAAGCGATGTTCCTTGTAAACAAGGGTAATTCTTTGACCGGTTTCACGACCAGCGAAGATTATATCGCGTGGGTGAATGATGCAAGAGCAGGAAATACAAACTTTGATTTCCCTGTTGATACTGGGTATGAGCCGTATTATCGCGGGTATTATCCGGATGAATACAATCGCGAGTGGAAGTACTACGGTGCGTTGTCAGTACGTCCGTTAAAGACCTTGCGTGTGGGCTTGTCGGTTAATAAATCTGTTGAACACAGCTTTAATAACTATAACAACTCGCCGTCATTGTCCTACAGATACAGATACTTGAATGCGGCAGATACCGTAGTGTATGCCGACCTGTATACCTTGAGTTTGACCCATACGATCAACTCAAGCATGTATTATGATGCAAACTTCTCGGTTCAGTATAATGCGCAATTGACCGCGACCAACGGAATGCATTATACCGATTTCGAAGGATGGGGCGAAGATGCCGTATATACGTCTAACGTAAAAATGGGATATATCAGCATTGCAAATACATATTCCTACAGACAGTATACGAATTTACCGGGCGGAGTCGATCCTCATTTCTATAATTACAGAGATGAAGCGTTAAAAGCAGCTGCTTCGTTGACCTGGCAGATCGATCGCATCAATCAGCTGAAGGTCGGCGGCGAGTATATGAAAGATAACGTCTATCTTGAAGGTTATAGTGCACGTAGAAGCGAAATGTCATATGCGGACAAATATGAAGTTGAGCCGTATAAGATCAATGCGTTTGTTCAGGACAAAATAGAAGTTGAAGATATGATCATCAACGTCGGTTTACGTCTTGAGCATTTCAATTCGAACGTTAGCTATTACGAAGATCCGGGTCAGGCGGTCCAATTGCATTCTGCGATCCAGGCGAACGGCAACCCGTTGATCGGTGCATGGACGACTGAAGGTATGATCACTTCTGAGACCAAAACATATGTATTGCCGCGTGTGGGTATTTCCTATCCGTTGAGCGATACCGGTGTTTTCCGTTTCTCATACGGTCATTTCTATCAGTATCCTACGTACCAGGAAATGTATTCACATATTCATGGTCCGATATCACAGGATTATTACGGTAATCCGAACCTCGATGCGCAAAAGTCGGTTCAGTATGAAGCCGGATTCGAGCAGGGCTTGACTGACATTATGGCCATCAGCGTGACCGGTTATTATAAAGATTCTACCGATGTATTGAGCCTTGTCACAAAACGTTACTCGGATGTCATGTTCTATCAATACGTCAATAAGGATTTTTCACGTTCCATGGGTATGGATTTTGTGCTTTCGAAACGTTTCTCTGAACATTATTCGTTTGACATATCATATGGTTTTATGATGGTGAAGGGTAGTGCATCATCGGCCGATGAAAACCTAGGTCGTCTTGTAGACACCCAGTATATCGCACCGGTTCGTACTGAGTACCTCAGCTATGACCGCCGTCATAATGTTGCAGTCAATGTCGCATTTGGTTACGGTAAGGGGCAAGGTTTTGATATTTACGGTGTAAAACCATTGGAAAATGTTGATTTTTCCATGTCGTTTAAGGCCGCATCAGGTTTGCCGTACACCCGTACAAATGATGCAGGTAATGAACTTGGTGAAAAAAATACATCTCATATGCCTTGGACAAAGGTTGTTGATTTGCGTTTCTCAAAAGGCTTTAATGTGTATCGCAACGTAAAAGCAAAACTTGTTGTTGAGGCAGAAAATGTATTTAATTGGGCGAATCTCTATTCAATCAATACTGCAACTGGTAAAGCGCGTGTCTCTGTTGTTGATATAAATGATTTCAACCCGACATTGCCACAGGATATGCTTCAGTATAATATGTGTAGAGAAAACTATAATGATCTTGATGCATACGGTATACCTCGTATAATCCGTATGGGCGTCGAAGTATCGTTTTAAGTGAGAGGAGATAGGATATGAAGAAAGCTTTATTCCTTAGCCTTTTGTTGATCATTTCGATTGCGACCGTGACAGCAAAAGAAATGTTTCAAAATATTAACCAAGTATCGTTCTATCTGGATGATACCGGTTATTTTGCCGGACCTCGTTATCCGAAGACAGCCGGAACATATGTGACCGGAGAAGCATTCCCTTATCCGGGCGGACGCACGTATGCGTTCGGACCCTGGGTATTCTACGGTGAAGGTATAGTTCCTCCTCCGAGTGCTGAGATTACTTCGTTAGCACCGGATTTGTCAGACATTATGCTCTATGACATCGCTGAAGGTGGATATTACTATGGCGGTGCATGGGTCGTTACCAATGCGTGGGAACAAAACGTAACCGTGAATAGTTCCTATGTTATCAATACGTTCAATTCGGTAAACTATACGCTTGGTAATTTGGCGTATTCTACCGAGACAGACGGCGGCGGCGATTTGTTGTGGTACCAAAACATGACCTATACCGGTAATCCGTCAAATAAATGGCCGTATAATGACAAGAAATATGCCTATACGCCAAGCTCATTGGAGCCTCTTGATACCGACAGTGATGCATTTTTGAATGCAGAACCGGGCACAGGAGCATACATGCTCTATGTGGTGAATCCATCAGCAGTTACGTCATTGCATGATTATGTCATGGTGTATGATGGCGTGAATGCACGTTTTAATGTGTATCAAGTGACCGGTTATACCAGCAATGATGCACATCAACCGACCTACGGTTCTACTGTTGTTGATACAGTCGTTCCCGGTGTCGGCGATCAGATCGGTGCGACCGGAATTTATATCAGCATGAACGCAGGTGCTGAGACTCCGCTTGCAAACGGTGATTCATATATCATCAGAGCGCACGGAACGCTTTCTGATATGGATTTTGTGTTACCGTATGTTGATACTTCTATCTTGTATGACGGTAGTGCTTGGGAAGCCGATATGGAATGGCTTTTCGAAGTAGATTTGGCAACATATCCAAATCGCGGACCGTTGTCAATTACGCATATCATTCGTGCATATTCATGGACAGCATCATATCTTGATACGACCGTTGTCTTTGATATCACGTTTGAAAATACCAGCTCGGAAGATTATAATCATTTCGCGGCCGGTATCAGCTATTCTGCTCGTTTCGGCGAACAGTGGGATGATGTTGTACGGTATGTAAAAGATGAAAATCTGATATTGCTGTATGATATGGACGGAATACAAGATTCTGCCGGTACTTCAGGCGCAGACAGTGTGTTCAGTTCATTTACTGCCGCTCGCGGAAGACGCTGGCATGAAGGTGATTTCGGCACATCTCCGTATGCAATGCTCGGTATCCAGATCATGAAACCGTTAACGATTGACGGGATGGCTCCGCCTACTCGCTTTACACTTAACTCTGGTTATTCTGCAAACTATTATACCGCACAAAATGGTGCAGGGGCATGGTTTGAAATATCCGGTGGGCAGTATTATACTGGCGCATTATTTACACCGATTGTCACACTGCTTCCGACCGGACCAACAGTGACTACAAATGATGTATATTATGCCGCAACACCGTACAGTGGAGTTTATGTCGGTATGAATAGGGATGCAGTCGGACTTGAGGCACCTCGTACCGATAACTCATGGAATTCATGGACATGGGGTCAGGATTTATGGGATGATCTGTCAAGCGGATATATTATCTATGCATATCATCCTGATACCATTCTTGGCGGGCTGAACAGCTATTTCCAGTGGGAAGGTCGTGTGACCAATGCGGGTAACAGACGTTCTACCGCTTCGGTCATGTTCAGCTGGTATTTGGGTGAATTTAACGAAGATCAAGTCGCAAATGTGCAATTTGCTATTTTTGCCGTGCAACCGCTTCAATGGGGTTGGACAGGTGGCTTGCAGTCAGCAAACGGACGTTTAGTACCTGATTACGGTGAGTCAACCTTTGATGCGGCGATTGCATTAGGGCGTTCATTGCAGTTCTTGGGTACAAACAGACTTTCTCCAAGCCGTACTGCAAACGCACCGATCGTGACCACTCGTACATTCACCAACTATTTGAACAATCAGAGCAACCGTTCTGCCGAAGTCATTTGGCAAGCGAATTCTGAGAGTACATTTGGTGTCGCGGTGGATCACTATATCGTCAATAAATACGATGGTATCTCCTATAAAACAGTGTTCTCTGCGCCTGCCAACAAACATCCGGTTTGGGCAACGGTAGGAACCTCTAATATAGCAGGTTTTGACCCGATCAGTAAGATTGACGGTGCCGATGTTGATTCTCTCTACCGTTTCTTCATTGAATTACATGCGTATATGAGCTACGGCGCTTCCAATATATTGGCGTATTACTTTACCCAATCAGCGGTTGATCCGGAAGTATGGATCGCGAACAGACCGTTATTGAATCAGTTCGGTTTCTATCGCTTACTGGCTGAAGATAGAAATATCAATGTGGCATTCAGATTTGCAGGATATTCCGATCTTACATTCCATACGATTGATCTGACTGAAGCAACCGCTTTGGGAAATGAAGATCTTGAAGGCGGATTGTTATGTAATAATGTCGAAGATGCAAGCTTTGCACAGTTTATTTTCATAAACTCACAGCTCACCTTCGGTTACCATTACAAGTATCAGGTACAGGCTATTGATGCTGTAGGCTTGGGCTCTTCACTATCAGAGACCTCTGTAGAGATATGTCCGTCTGCTGTCGAGATGTCGGTCGGCGAATCATTGCGTAATATCAAAGTTGTTCCGAATCCGTTAATTATCGGAACGATCATGGATAAGACCTCTGAGTTAACCCATGTTAAATTTAATCACATGCCTACATCTAATTGCACGATTAAGATTTTTACAGTTGCCGGAGAACTCGTTCGAGTAATCGAGCATACAAGCGGACTTACATGGGCAAGTTGGGATCTCTTGACGCGGTATAACCAAGAAGTCGCACCGGGATTGTATATCTATGTTATTACTGCTGAAAATGGCGAGAAGGCTAAAGGCACTTTCTCGATCATACGTTAGGAATGGAGGTAGGCAATTATGCGTAAAGTAATAATGAGTATCGTCGTTATCGTAGCTTTGGTCGCGTCGATGGCTGCTCAGCAGATATTCGAAGACCAAAAGGGAACTAATAACCGCGGTACAACCGGTTTTACTTTTCTGAAAAACCCGGTCTCGGCACGATTGAGTGCATTGGGTGAAACAGCGTTTGCAGGCGATAAAACCGCCGCATCGATGTTTGCCAATGTTGCTGAATTACCGGAAATCAAAAGCGCATCAATGTTTTATACAAACTCATCACTGTATGGTGATTTGCTTGTTCAGAACAGTTTTGCAGTTGGTGTGAAAGTATCTGAAAGAATAGCGATCGGTGCTTTCGCAAGAACCTTGAAACCGAAAGAACCTATGGAGATCACGACAATTGCACAACCGGAAGGTACCGGCTATACCTATGAGTATTCCGATACTGATATGGGCGTAGCATTTGGTTATCGTGCAACCAAAAGATTCTCGATCGGCGTAAAAGTTCACATGGTATCTGAACAGATTGATCAATCGAAAGCAAGTGCATTTTTGTTTGATATCGGGACTGATTACAGAATATCATATGCCAATATCCGTATTGCCGCATTACTTGAAAACTTTGGCGCTGATGCAAAGTTTGAAGGTAACAACTTGTGGCAGCGTCTTGACGATGATATCACCAGTACTATTCCCGGTGCAACCAATGTATTACGTGTGCTTGATCTGACAACAAAAGAATTCGCACCACCGACAAGAATCATATTGTCTGTAAAAGGTGATATAATCGGTGAGAATTCTCCTTTGAAAATTCAAGACAGTATCTTGAGTTTATACACAGGGTTGTTGA
This sequence comes from uncultured bacterium, assembly GCA_964423645.1. GTDB lineage: Bacteria > Macinerneyibacteriota > Macinerneyibacteria > Macinerneyibacteriales > CAYRFE01 > CAYRFE01. The sequence continues at coordinate 84,958 of CAYRFE010000014.1, forward strand.
AGACCAACGATCAATTTGAGTCATTTCAAGTTGGAATGGAATATATTTACACCGGTTTAACCGGCGTAGAGATCGCACTTCGCGGCGGTACAAAAATGTATCGTGAAGAAGACTATGACGCAGTATATACTGTCGGCGGCGGTCTGTCCTATATGTTCTCTGAGAACTATGGTATTGTATTTGATTATGCATACAGACCAAATGATATCCTTGATGAAACGCACATGTTTTCATTGGGAATGTTGTTCTAATCTGATTGTCCATAATCAAGGGGGAAAGAGATCTTCTCTTTCCCCCTTTTATTGATTCTAGTTATAACACTTTGAGGGGTGAAAAATGAGATTTACATTGTTTATTTTAACACTTGTATTTGCTTTCATATCGTGCTCGGAAAAAGGAAATAACGATAAACGTGAGTTTATCGGTTTTTATAAAGAAAAAAAAATATATACTGATCAACGCGATACCATGAAAATTGTTGAAGCAGTGCAAAAAAGTATGATTGATTTGGAAAACTATAAATTAAAGGATAATCAATATTATTCAGAACTAATTCGAAGCGCAAAAGAAGAATATCTTGTGTATTCCTTGTTTTATAAAAATGTCGATAAAAATAAAAGCAAATACCAGAAAATTGTTTCGTTTAAATATGAATTACAACATATATTTGTAAATGAACCTGCTCAGTTTAATGAATTGTTATTATATAAAGAAAAAATGAATGATTTTAACGGGTTTGCAGAATTAGCAGAAAAATACTCCAAAGAAATTTCCACGAAGACCAGACAAGGTGTTCACTCTTTCGTGACCATTTTCAATAATAAAGTATCGCCGGCAATATTTTATGAACTGTATGGAAAAAAGGAAAAAGACCTATTGATATTTGAAGATGCTTATGGATATCATTTTATACGAATATTAAAAAAAGAAAATTATGATATAATGGACATCATCACGAAAACAAATAACATGAAAATGTTTAGTGTCGGTGTCACAGATTATTTAAGGGATCAGTATTTTGAAAAACAGTATAAGAATTACAAGGTAAAAATCAATTATGAAAATTTGTATCAAATATTATATAAAAAAGATACCGATCTTATTTTTCAAATAGGCGACAGTCAATATTTAAAAAGTGATATTATACAATATTTGGACGAAGAAAAGAAAAAAGATCCGGTATATGCGACGCAACTTCACATGACGACAATTGCACCGATCGTACAAGAAGCAATACAAAAGATCATTATTGCTGAAGAAGCTGCTAAATTGGGCAATAAAAAGGACATTATTCAACGTGCCGAAAAGAATTTTATCGATGATATATTTATAAAATGGCTTAACGCTGCGATTAAATCTGTTGATGTGTCCGATATTAAAGATGACATGATAATCAAGGCGTATAAGGATTTAAATGTTCAAAATGAACAGATGTTTCAACTCGCATTACTACAATTTGATAACCACGAATCTTTCAAGCAAGTGAAAGACACAATCAGTACTGCGAACGGTTTTAAAAGTTTTATGGTAAAAAACCCCGGAATGGTACAATATTCTCAAGAGTTATCAAAGTCAAAGTGTCCGGATATATATAAAGAACTTATTCTACATATTGACAAACCCGTGGGGACCATACTACCGGTATTTATAACTGAAAATAAAAAAGTTGCATTACCAATGATAATCAAAAAAGGGGTAAAACCGACACTAACAATTAAAGATTTTAAAGAATCGATTTCAGGTGTCATTAAACAAGAACGGTTTTTTTCTGCGATTATCAGTGAATGGAAATCAAATAAGGATTTGCATTTAGAACCATGGGTATTTACCCAATATGAATATTTCCTTAACGAACTTGCGAATAACGGTACAAAGAGACTTGAAAAATATAAATAACGTTGTATACTTATCGAAAGAAAGGTGGAATACTGATGAAAAAACAAATATTATTGATGGTAGCGGTGCTTTTAACGGTCTTGTTTGTTTTTGCTGAAGAAACAAAGGAAAAACAATTTACAGAAAAGGAATATGAGGAAGCATTAAAAAAGGAAGAAGTGAATTATAATAGTAATTTGCCAAAAATGAACGGCAATATTGATGCGTATTGTATTGTCTATGATTATATGGGCAGAGGTTATGTAAAATTGGATACTGATGTAATAATTCAGATTGCAAATTTCGAGAGTAACAAAAGTCAGAATTTCAAACTGTCATTTTCCGCTAAAGATGATTCCAATTTTAGCGTTAAAAAGGATTGGTCCTTTAAACGGTCTGAAATCTATGTGAATAAAGAGGGCGACGGTCTTGTTATAAAAAAATTGTCACTTGAAAAAGGAAAGTATAATAATATACAGATCACATTAACCGGCGATGCCAATGAAAATGCTATATTAAACATTCCCGAATATACGACATTACAATTAAGTGATTTAAAAGTGAAAAACGGGCAATTGTTTCTTATAAGTAGTATGAATGAGATCAGAAATCCTATGTTTATGCGCCGTGATTATGTTATTGTTCCTCACCTTACGGGCAGATATGATAAGAGCAAGACCATGGGTTTTTATTTTGAATATTATCATATTACCGCAGATGCACTGTATAAAGAAGGTAAGTATGAAATCAAATATAAGCTTCTCAATGTTGTATTTGACAAAGTAATATTCGAACAAACAATATCTAAAGATGAAGTAAAGGAAAACGGTGCGGTTATTGTTCCCCCGGTAGACTTAACAGAAGCATTCCCGGGTATATATAAGCTTATTGTTGAGTTTAAAGATGTAATGGGTAATGTTACAATGACACATGAAAAAATGTTTTATATTTATAAAACCACAAAAGAACCTGCGAAATAATATAATTGACTTCAAGGGCTATGTCAAACATAGCCCTTGTAATGAAAAGAAAAGAGATCGTGATGCCGATTTTAAAAATTGTCTCCGTCATTATTTTGTTGTTTGTTACTTCGTGTTCATCGGTCTCGTATTGGTCTTTATATAAAAGCAATAAAGAATACTCAAAAAAAAATGTTGTGATCCAGTTGATTTATCAAGTACCCTCGTCTCGTATCAAAGAGATCATTGACGCACCTAACAATCAAATATTATTTCAACAAGAAATAGAACGTATCGCAAAACGCTATGAATTAACCGCTATCCAGTATAAACAGCAACAGTTATCACGTGTACAAACTGCGAATATGATGTATTCTGAACCATTAAAAAGCGGATTGTTTACCGATAGGGGAAGACTATTTGTGAAATACGGTGAGCCACAATCCATATCGGATGTTGATGACCAAAAATTGGGTAAGGTTCAAAAATGGGTTTATGCAAATCCAAACAAAACATTTATATTTATAATCAATGATAGTACCAATAGTTATACGTTGTATAATGTAATAGACGAGGAAATGTTCAAATAATATTCCTAAAAGGATGAAGAATGACTGAAATAAAATCAGTTAAATTTCACAGAAAAGGCCCCGATCTGATTATCAGGGCTTTTCGTTTTATTCAATTTCTTTCCTTTCTATTTGTAATTACCATTGTTTCTCTTTTCGGTTTAGCAAAACCGCGCGTAAAAACATTGTATGATACCTATTATAATGTCAATATTCAGTCTCAATGGAAAGACAATCTGATTCACACCGCATATTATGTTATGATAATGATGCTCATATTAAGTATAATCGGTATTATTTTAAATTTAAAACGATTAAAGAGAAAAACAGATCATTTTTGTTTTTCTCTAGTATTTTTTGCACTATGTTCAATTGTCGGAATTATTATTTATCATACTTCACGTTAACGTGCTTCATTTGACTTTACACATAATTTACATTATAGTAAATGAATGAGGTGTAAAGACAATGAATTTTAACATGACGCGTTGCATGGAAGCTTTTGCGCTCATGCTTGATTTGGCAGAAAATGAATTTTATTCTTCAGCGCATCATCATTCGCAACGCGTGGCTCTCATAGCCCTTTATATAGCGAAAGCTTTGTCATTATCGCACGAGGATATAAATGATTTGTATTGTTTAGCCCTTCTGCATGATAATGGTATCACCATGGCCGGTTTAAAAAATGCAACGCATGAATTAGATGCAGTGCATTGTATTGAAGGTGAAAAGAATATAGTATTATTTCCTTTTTTCAAGAAAAGAGCATCGGTCATACTCATGCATCACGAGAATTATGATGGCTCAGGTTTTATCGGTATTGCCGGCAATGACATTCCTATTCTTTCCCAAGTAATCCATATGGCTGACCTTTTAGACACACATTATGATTTCCAGGCTGATACGCAACAAAATCGGTCAGAAATGCGTAATTTTGTAAAACAAGCATATAATACGAAAGTATCAAATGATATTGCCAATGCATGTTTACAAGTCATGGAGTATGAACAATTTTGGACAGACACATCAAATGTTCATTTATCCGAAGTCCTTCAACAAGTTGTACCGCCGATTGTGTATTCATACAGTTATCATGATATATTTCCCATAACAGAAACAATGATGCGAATAGTCGACAGCAAATCTCGTTTTACGTATCTCCATTCACAAGGTATAACCGAAAAAATAGATTTGATGTCGGGTTGGTACGGAATCAATAGTGAAATACGGGATCAACTGCATATTGCCGCCAATCTACACGATTTGGGTAAATTATATGTTCCGAATTCAATTCTTGAAAAACCATCATCTTTAACAACAGATGAATTCCTCATTGTTCAAAAGCATACGTATTATACAAAAATTGCATTGGAAAGAATACCTAATTTTGAAAATATTACCATGTGGGCATCCTTTCATCACGAAAAACTGAACGGTACGGGATATCCTGAAAAATTACATGATTATGAATTATCATTTGAATCACGATTAATGACGGTTCTCGATATTTATCAAGCACTCACAGAGGACAGACCCTATCGTGAAAAAGGAACTCACGGTGAGGCTATGACATTGTTGCGTCAAATGGCCCGTGAAGGATTTATCGATTCAAAATTAGTTGAAGATGTCGATACCGTTGTCGGGCACTAAAATAGTTCATTCAAAGAGGAGATTATGGAAAGTTTAAAAGAGTTGTATAAAATAGGACGAGGACCGTCCAGTTCTCACACCATGGGACCGGAAAGAGCCGCATATAAATTTAACAAAATATATCCTCACGCACGAAAGTTTCGCGTTACGCTATACGGCAGTCTTGCTGCCACAGGTAAGGGGCATTTAACCGATTCAATACTCACCCAAACACTTGGCGATGTCGAAATTGTGTGGAAACCTGATGAGTTTTTACCTGGACATCCTAATGCAATCGATTTTGATGCATTTGATGATAAGTCAGAATTTCTGGGCACATGGCGTGTATATAGTATTGGCGGAGGAAGTATTACCGATGATAGTGGTATAACAGATGCGTCAACAGCGTCGTATTTTCTTTCTTCTATGGACGAAATACTTCAATGGACAGAAAAAGAAGGCACTACTATATGGGAGTATGTAGAACAGTGCGAGGGGAAAGAGATTTGGGAGCATCTTACCTTAGTGTGGGATACAATGAAAGAGTCTATCAAACGCGGGCTTGATAATGAGGGTGTATTACCCGGGACATTGAAAGTACCGCGTAAAGCATGGTCATATTGTATTAAAGCAAAAAACAGCGGCTTTATATTAGGTGATATCGGTATGTTATTTGCCTATGCACTTGCAGTATCAGAAGAAAATGCAAGTGGCGGAACAGTTGTAACTTCTCCGACATGTGGCTCTTCCGGTGTATTACCGGCAGTGTTATTATTTATTCAAAAGACCTATGAGTTTTCAGATTTAAAAATATATAAAGCGCTCGCAACAGCAGGTGTAATTGGCTTACTGGTGAAAACGAACGGCTCTATTTCCGGTGCTGAAGTAGGCTGTCAAGGTGAAATAGGAACAGCATGTGCAATGGCCGCGGCCGCAGCGGTACAACTGTTAGGAGGATCGCCGTCACAAATTGAATATGCCGCTGAAATGGGTCTTGAGCATCATTTGGGGCTGACATGTGATCCGATAGGCGGATACGTCCAAATACCGTGTATAGAGCGTAATGCGATGGCTGCAGCACGTGCTCTTGAAAGTGCTGCATATGCATTATATTCCGATGGTTCCCATCGTGTTTCGTTTGATAGTGTTATCGAGACAATGGAACAAACAGGGCGAGATCTTCAATCCAAATATCGAGAGACATCTCTTGGTGGTCTTGCGTTTGACTATCAACCTGATAAAAAGTGACCCTGTTTTCTTGGCTTCGAATTTGATATGTATTTCATCTAAATGGGTCAAATTCCCCGAAGCTTGCTTCGGCTTCACTATTATAATTTTGTTATTATTAGGGGTGTGGGGACGAAGTCCCCACAATATTAGAAATTAAGCCCCTCCCAAAAAGAAAAGGGAGGGGTTTGGGGTGGGCGAACAAATATAGTATTTTTTGGGGAGAAACCCCGTAGCTTGCTGCGGGGTAGTTCATTTTTGTATCATATGATTGAGAAGAGAGCGTGCTATATCATCTGAGTATATGTGAGAGCTTTGCAATAGTTCTATTTTTTGAAATTGTGCCCACCCCAAACCCCTCCCGTAAAATCGGGAGGGGCTTACGTTATTATATAGCGGGGACTTCGTCCCCGCACCCCTTTTTGAAAAATAAAGATA
>CAYRFE010000015.1:0-84727 GCA_964423645.1 uncultured bacterium
TTTTACAGCCTTGACCTTTTTGTTACTTTTTGTGGCAAGACAAAAAGTAAGGCAGAATTTCACCACCCCGTCTCGATGAAGTTTTTCCCCCTCTTTTCTAAAGAGGGGGTTAGGGGGAGTTCACATTACTATACTATTGGCAAAAAAGTTACTTTTCGGTTCAACAATCTGTTTACACAACTCCCCCGTGGTTACACTTCCCCCTCTTAGCTTAAGAGGGGGAATAAATTCACATAACAGAAGTTCCCCTCATAAGCATATTCGTCGATATGACAATATTCATGATTATTAATTTAGCTCCCCCTCGCGATTACGCGTTTCCCCCTCTTTGCAAAAAAGAGGGGGAAAATAAATCGGCCTTAAAAAATCAGCGTAAAATAATACATTTGTAAAGACGTAGCATGCTACGTCTCTACGGAAAATATTTAGGTGTCATTATCGGGCTTGACCCGATAATCCAGCGAAATACATATGGATTCCCGTTGGAATTTATCCTCGTGGAAACGGGGACAGGAATGCCACAGAAGACAAACTTTTTGTGGCAAGACAAAAAGTAAGGCAGGATTTCACCACCCCGTCTCGATGAAGTTTTTCCCCCTCTTTTCTAAAGAGGGGGTTAGGGGGAGTTCACATTACTATACTATTGGCAAAAAAGTTACTTTTCGGTTCAACAATCTGTTTACACAACTCCCCCGTGGTTACACTTCCCCCTCTTAGCTTAAGAGGGGGAATAAATTCACATAACAGAAGTTCCCCTCATAAGCATATTCGTCGATATGACAATATTCATGATTATTAATTTAGCTCCCCCTCGCGGTTACACGTTTCCCCCTCTTTGCAAAAAAGAGGGGGAGTTGTTACTACAACTAAGTGGCTTTTGACCTTACCGTCACGAAAAACGATGTCCCGATAATCAATAACCCCGCCAGTACAATTCGTAACGTAAGTTGTTCATGCAAAAAAACAGACGCAAATACTATCCCATACACCGCTTCAAGACACGTGATGATACCGGCAGTATACACCCGCACGGTAGCAAGACCTTGTATGAATAAAGTATGTGCAACTGCGGTGAACACCGATCCGAGGATACATAACAACAAGACGTCGTGCACGGTGATCGCAGGAGCGCTGTACACCACAAACGGCAATAAGACAAGTGTCGCGACCACATCCTGATACAACACGATCACCAACGCTTGATACCTGCTCACATACACGCGGTTGATAACCGTCAGCACTGCAAACGATAGTCCCGATGCAATACCGAGCAGAACGCCAAGAAAAACGGAACTCCCAAAATCATACGTGGGAATTATCAACGCGACACCTGTAAATACGACAACAGTGCTCAGTATATTCATTACCTTGAACTTTTCTTTAAAGAAGCATACATCCAGTAACGTCGTAAATATCGGAAATGTGGAAAAAGATAATAACCCAACTGCTACCGTAGACACCTGAATCGCGGCAAAAAAGGTCACCCAATGCACCGCCAACAGCACACCGAGCAGTAGCATATGAAAGTAATGTGCGCGGGTATCCAACCGTATACTAAGTTTACGCAAATATACGACACGTGCAACACATACCGACGCAAAGAATACTCTTCCGAACACGATCACCAGTGGGGACAGTTGCAACAGTTTCCCGAAAATCCCTGCAAGCCCGAATAACATCACCGCAATGTGAATGTTGAATAAGTCATTCTTGTGTGTACGCATGCAGTAAGTATAACAAAAAAAACACAGACGGAACAATAAAAATCATCGATATAGCACTACATGATACACTAAATTATCTTGACAAAACCATCACATCATTAGATAATCCCTAATGAGGTGAGCATATGAAAAATTTCTTCAAACGATTTTACTCGATACTCGGTCTGAATACACTGTGTGCGATCGGTATCGCAGTTGGCTCCACGGCGATCAGTATTCAAAATAACTGGCAAATAGATTTTCCTCTCACTATTATCGGTTTGGCTATCGTCTTTCCGATAGTGTTTTCGATAGGCGGTGCGTATAATCGCCGCGAATCTGCACTGGCTCAGTACGGGATCATGAAAAGCATGGGAAGGTGTATGTTTTTGGCCACACGAGATTGGCTTAGAGACACCGATGAAAAAGCCGTGCACAATATCAACAACTTCAAAGATCAAATAACCACCGTCTTTTCGTTATGCATCGAGCTGTTTCAGACACCGAAATTTCAGTATTATTCTGAAGCGGAACTGAAAATTTATAAGGAATTTTCCGCACTGTCGAGATCCATCGAAGACCTGCGCAATCGCGGGCTTTCCGGGAGCGAAGTATCACGTGTGAATGCGTATCTGAACAAGTTCATTACTGCGTTTGAAACGATAAAACATATTTATCAGTACAGGACACCGCGAACCATGCGGCTTTACAGTAAGTTCTTTATTTATACTATCCTTATCGCACTCGGCCCGTATTTTTCTCTTCTTGCAGAAAACCAGGTTGCATGGCTCGCGTATATCATACCTATACTTTTTGCCATGGTATTTACGGGGCTTGACAACATACAAGAGCATCTTGAAAATCCTTTCGATCAGATCGGTGAAGATGATATAAAGATAAATCCCGAGAAATTCAAAAAAACGCTGGAATGAACACGCACCAATACTTTTTGTTGTTGTGTAATTGACACACTACGCGCTCCTTGCTACTTTCACGTATATAGCGCCGAAAAACACATAAAGACCTGAAAGGTTGTGTATGAAAAAGAAAACCATGGTCGGTATAACGATCGTTCTATGCAGCGTAGCGCTGGTGATCGTATTCTCTACCACTCCGTTATTGAATAATCTCTGGGGGCTGACCACCGGACGAGGTTATTTTATTCCGAAAGAATCATCCGTTTTTACGTTCACGCCGTTAAAGATGAACGAAGGCTCAGGTGAGTGGTGGCTGTATGGAGAGGATGACGACAATTACTACTCGCTTGAAAATGACAAGGATCTGCCCTATATGGTCATTTCTAAAAAAGACGCCGCGAAGTGCCCCCATTTTATACGCACAGATCATACAACCTGGCGAGTGGAAAAAAAATAATGCTACACCACTACAACGGCAGAGTACCTGCATGCGGTGTTTTCTGCGGCGGATGTCCTACCTACACGCGAGAGAAAAAACCCTGCCCCGGTGCTGAAAAGAACGCCGCACGATGTGCCTCATGCACAACGTTTCACCTGTGTTGCAAAGAGAAAGGCATTACACATTGCTATGAATGCAGTGAATTTCCCTGCAAAAGGTTCAAAACCTTCTCAAAACGATGGTTGAAATACGGGCAGGATTTCATCGAAAATCAAAAATTATTGAAAGAAGTTGGTGCAGACAATTTCTTACAGCATTATAACGCAAAGGCGCAGAAATGAATATTGGGATGTGTATGATCCATCACATGAAAAGTACGGTTTTCGTTTTTGTTGTTTTTTGATTGACATACTGCGCTCTTTTTGCTACTTTCGTTCAAGGACTATTTTGCGGTTGCTTCTGGATAAATATGGGGAAAAAACTGTGTAATCAATAAAGTATTTTTGATTTTATTAGGAGGTCATATGCGGTGTGGAAATTGTGGAGATAAGATTCCTGATAATGAGATTTTTTGTGGTAAATGTGGAAAAAAAATAACCACAAAAAACACAGCGAAAGGCGATGCTAGTATCAATATTGCTGGGAGTAATAGAATAAAAAACAGCAACTTATATGTTGAGAACATATATCATTCAGAAAAAATGGATGACATTGCGTATATTAATAGAGAATACATCAAACCAATAGAAATTGCTGGTAATCCAGTTAAAACATCATGGTTAATAATCTCTGGTATTGTTGGGTTTATTGGGAGTTTGGCATCTATTTACAGCGTTATAGGAAGTTCTTGGACAATTTTATTCGCTTTTACCCTTCTAATCAGTGCATTTCTTTTATTAAATGGTGTGCTCTTGCTCAAAAGAAGGTTTTCTAGGTTAATACAATTTAATCTTGAATCAAATAAACATGGCGAAGTATTTCTCACAAAAATAAGTGGAACTTGTCCTAAATGCAAAGGAGTATTAAAACTAGTTGAAGAAAAGATATCTCATGATAAAAGCAAAACATTTGTGTGTTGTGCAAGAAATAACGATCACAAATGGATTTTCGACTTTACTGTGCTCGATGAACTTTAACTTGCAAATATAGACTGTTATGAGAACGAGTTATAAAATCAATCTTTCTAATGGGTTAGATTTTGAGATAATCATGTTTAGCCAGGTCATTTTATTGTTTTCTGATTGACAAACAACGCGCTATTTGCTACTTTTGTTCATGGCGAGTTACAAAAAATGTTTTATAAGAAAGAAAAAATGCTTATCAATGGCGTTGCGTAAAGAATGACTAAGTTTTAAGCGTTTAGGCAAGTAAAATAAAGAAAAGAAGAAAGAATGAAGAATAAAATCATGGCCGTAAGCAAAGAAAAAGTTAAATATCTCAGTTCATGGACAGTTTTAAAAATCATTAGGAAATTATGCAATATTCAGAGTTGATAGATATTAAACAAGCTAGTAGTTGGGCATCCGAACTCTTAGGAAAAAATGTTACAACTTCTAATATTAGCTATTTAATTCAATATGGTCGTATTAAAAAATATGGCGATAATGGAAGTGTACTTATCTCAAGAAACGAACTTAATGAGTATTATAACTCTCAAAGCGGACAACGAGAAACTAATTGGCGAGAACAATTAGGAGATGATCTAAATTGGTCTTTGTCTTTTGATCAATACAAAGAAGCTGATACTACAAAACATGTTCATCGTTTACATCCGTACAAGGGAAAATTTATACCTCAATTAGTTGAATATTTTTTAGACGACCATACAGATAAGTTTAAAAAAGAGGTTTATTTCAAACCGGGTGACATTATCTACGATCCATTTTCAGGTAGTGGTACAACACTGGTTCAAGCATGTGAATTAGGAATTCATGCAGTTGGAAATGATGTATCTGCCTTCAATGCACTCATTGGTAATTGTAAGGTTACAAAGTATGACCTTTATGATGTTCAAACTGAAATAGACAGAATTTCTAAGGCATTAAAATCATTTTTAGCAGACCATAAAACACTAGAATTCGAAGAAAAGTTATTAAAAGAGCTATATGTTTTCAATAACAAGCACTTTCCAGTTCCCGAATACAAATACAAAGTAAAACGCAAAGAAATAAACGAAAAGGTTTATGGGGGGAAAAAGGAAAAAGAATTTCTATCGATATTCAATGGTCTTGTAAATGAGTATAATATAAAACTACGCCAAGAAAAAGAAGATACTTTCTTAGATAAGTGGTTTACTCAACATATTCGAGATGAAATTCAATTTGTTTTTGAGGAAATAAAAAAAATTCAAAATCGCGATACTAAGAAAATTATTAGTGTTATTCTGAGTAGAACAATAAGAAGTTGTAGAGCAACTACTCATGCCGACTTAGCAACGCTTATTGAGCCAATAACAACAACATATTATTGCGCTAAACATGGAAAAATGTGTAAACCATTATTCTCAACTCTTAAATGGTGGGAAACTTATTCTAAAGACACTATAAAACGATTAGCGCAGTACGACAAGCTACGAAAAGACACATATCACACATGCTTAGCAGGCGACAGTAGAAATATTGACCTTGTAGAAAGACTTAAAAAAAGTAATCCTGATTTTGCAAAGCTTATTGAAAAGCAAAAAATTAAAGGAATATTTTCATCACCTCCGTATGTTGGTTTGATTGACTACCACGAACAACATGCTTATGCTTATGATTTATTCGGCTTTGAAAGAAAAGACGACCTTGAAATTGGACCACTTTTTAGAGGACAAGGTAGAGAGGCAAAACAAAGCTATATTCAAGGGCTTAGTGATGTATTGAATAACGCAAAAAAATATCTTGTTGATGACTATGACATTTTCCTTGTCGCAAACGATAAATACAACATGTATCCGATAATTGCAGAAAATGCTGGCATGCAAATTGTCAATCAATATAAAAGACCGGTATTAAACAGAACCGAAAAAGATAAAGGGGCATATTCTGAGATAATTTTTCATTTAAAGAGCAGGTAGCTAATGGCAATTCCGACAAAAATCGAAAAATATTGTGATAAATTCATTAGTAATAGTTTTGATAAACGTGATAGAAAAAAGGATGATTCAGTTAAATTTGAATGGTTTGTTAATTCAATGCATTGTTGGCACCATTCTAGCCAGTCGTTTAATTCAAAACCTCATATTGGAAAAGAAATATCACTTGGTACAGCACAAGGCGGGGATGCTTTTTTTATCACAATTGATAATCAACTTTTTAGTCTAAAAGATAATATTGAACTTACTTTGGATAACTTAAGAAAAAGCCAAAAAGAAACAAAAATTACTTTTCACTTAATTCAAACTAAAAAATCAACTAAAGCAAGATTAGGAGACTTCAAAAAATTCGTTGAGATACCACTCAAGATTTTTACAAATGTTGGAATTGAAGACAATCAGCCAATTCTATTAGAATTGAAGAAGTTTATTCAAGATATTATTGCCGATGATGATTTAAAAAATGTAAAACATGAATTTGAGTTATTTTTCTACACAGAAAAAAACGAAAATGATGTAGAACAACTTAGAAAAGAATGGAAACCTGATATTGAATTTATTAGAAAGGCCTATTCAGAATACACTAACATTCGAATTGAAATTAGAGGTTCTGAATTTCTAAATAATACTTATGAAGAGTTTATCTCAAATGATTTAAAACTATATGTTAATAAAGCTAATCTAAAAGCAGTAACAGACAATGAATATTTGATTGGTTATATTACAGCTGAAGAACTTTTAAATTGTATTGCCCCTGCCCCTGATAATTCTTTAGATAGAGTTTTATACCCTGATGTTTTTAAAAACAATATTCGTTTGTATCTTGGAACAACTCCAATAAATAAAAATATTGAGAAAACACTTATTGACGAACCTCACAAGTTTCACTTATACAATAATGGATTAACGATTACAACTAAGTCAATTGACCCAGGTAATATCAATCATTTTGAAATTAGTCCGGTTAATATTGTAAACGGCTGCCAGACTGCTAATAGCGTGTATAATATTTTCAAGGTGAAATCTGATAAAGAAAAAGAAGTCAAAATTCCTGTGAAAATTATTATTGCACAAGACGAGGAATATGAAAAAATTACGATAAGAACAAATAGTCAAAATGGACTGTCAGAGCAAGATTTAGTTTCAATTACAAATATTCAAAAGGAACTTGAAGAAAAATTTCAAAAAACAAATATTCAAAACTATAGATTCCAATATAAGAGACAAAATTCTGCTGAAGTTCAAATTTCTGATGAAATTGATTTCATAGTTACTATAAATGATATTTTAAGAGCAAGTTTTTCAACTTTAATGTTTATCCCTCATAAAGTATCAGGGTATTTCGACACAACAACAGGTAAATATATTGATAATATTTTTGAGGAAAGATTCTTAGAATTGTACCACATTATTACAGTAATTTTAAAACTAATTGAAGAAGAACTTGAACAATCCCAACCAACATTAGTTCGCCTTAAATATCACATCTCTTATCTGTTTTATAAGCTTTGCAACAAGGATATAGACCTAAGTGAAATCGAAAAATATTTCAGAAAAAAAACAGCCTCCGAAAACCTTTCAGATGAGGAAATTTTAGTACAAGATAAATTGATTGATAAAATTTATGCAAACTTATCTTGTGTAATAAAAGAAAAAGAATTATTTCAAAAAACTATTCACTATATTGTTGATATATTAAAGAATAATTATCCCGCACTTACAACTATAGATACAAAGGATAAAGAAAAAATTCTTTATAAAACTGTTGATTTTAATCAACGCGGAGAAAAGGTGTTTGGTAATTTTGATGAAAAATTCTCAAAGTCTATTAAAGATATTTAAGAGCTAAAAAATGGCATTAACACTACAACAAATACAGCAAGTTGAAAATGTTTTACGAAATAGCCTTAGGCATAAATTTAAAAATTATAATCCAGAACCTGCAGTCATGCCTTTCCATACAAGGCTACTTGGTCAAGACAGAATGGCTTTGTTTTCATTTATACATTCATTGAATACAAACTTTGGTACAAGCATTTTTGAACCGGTTGCTTTGGCTTTGGCCTCAACAAAATTTAAAGAAGCAAAATCTCAAATAACTGCAGGTATTAGTATTAGTGAATCTGCTCAAAGAGTTATCCAAGACATTATGGATGATTTAACTGCGGCTACTATTAGTCCAATTAAATCCAATGAAATTGAAAAAATTAGGAAAGTGTGTCAAACTGGTAAAATGAGAACTGTTAAACCAACAAAAGTAGATGTTTGGCTTAAGTCCCATAATGATGAACTTTTTCTTTTTGACATAAAAACTGCAAAACCCAACAAGGGTGGTTTTAAAGAATTTAAAAGAACTTTGCTTGAATGGACAGCTTGTGTTCTTTCTAATGATCCTAAGGCTATAGTAAATACATTAATCGCAATTCCATATAATCCTTATGAACCAAAGCCATATTCTCGCTGGACAATGGCAGGAATGCTTGATTTGGACAATGAATTAAAAGTTGCTGCAGAATTTTGGGATTTTCTTGGTGGGCAAGGTGCATATAACGACTTACTCGATATTTTTGAACGAATAGGATTAGAGTTAAGGCAAGAAATAGATGAATATTTTTCTAGATATAATACAAATCAATAATTTAAGATTGAATTAAAGCAGAATAAAGCAAAGTAAATAATAATTTATGATTACCTTCGCATAACACAGGCTATCTGCCATTAAAACGGCGTATAGCCTAAACCGTTATACACCCAAAATAACAACTCAATGAATTTTTATAATTGTTTTTGAAATTGTGAATAACCCGGAAACGGACACCTCCCCCTGCCAAAAGACTGCAGAGCGACACCCGTTCCCGATCATTGTTTATCGATCAGATAGTAATACAACAACGATGCCGCCGCATCAAGCGACTTCTCATGCGTGCGCGTATACTATGCGTGAGCATCTCTACTATGTAAGGCGTTCAATTACACGATACTCCCATACTCGTCCAAGTTAGGACTTGACAAAATCCGCAACCACTACGATACTATTTTCGAAAGGGTGATACACGAAACAATGTTCACCGAATGACGAGATACCAACTGTTCGCAGCTATAACTGTACTTGCACAAACATTATAGGCAACTTTCACGGATAAAACGCAAAAAAGCAAAGGAAAAATAATTATGGGTTCATCAAAAATAACGAAGAAACAAATAAAAGTAAGAATAGCGCCTTGCGGATTACATTGTGGCAAATGTTTTGCTTTTAAAGAAGGCGATATTGGATTACATAGTCAACAATTGAAATATTTCTTAGGTGATTTCAAAATATACGCTGAAAGATTTGTCGATTTACTTGATGAGAAAATATTCGAAAAATATTCTGATTTCAAAGAAATGCTGGACTATTTAGCATTACCTCAATGCGGTGGATGTCGAATTGATACATGCAAATTGTTTAAATGTTGTAAGGTTCGAGACTGTGCAAAAAGCAAAGGGGTTGATTTTTGCTTCGAATGCCTTGATTTTCCATGCGAAAATACCGGATTTGACAAACACCTTCATGACCGTTCAATAACTATAAACAAGCGGATAAAGGAAATTGGTATAGAACAATATTATCAGGAAATTAAAGATATCCCAAGATATTAGATGACTACCTTTAGCTACACGGACATCACTATTCCGAAAAATTATATTTTGATTTGTAAAAAACCCCGGAAACGGACATCTCCCCCTGCCAAAAGACTGCAGAGCGATACCCGTATTGTTTTTAATGACATTGTGATAAGAAATGAAATTGAAGACACTTACATATAGGCATTTTTAAAATCTTAATAAAGCAAATCGTATGAATATGGTTACGATATTGCTATATATATGGAGTGATATTTAGAAAAATGTGAAAACTTTTCAGGTGGATAGTTTTTCCCATTTCTCTTTATTATCGTCAAAATATTTTTTCAATAAAGAATACCTACCTGTTAATTTTAAATTTCCACATTTTAAATATTTATCCATTTCACCACAAACAAATTCATACGCGAGTTTAAAAATTTCAGGAGTTTGTTTCCCAATATTGTTTATATAAAAATCACCGAGATAATCAATTGTGAGTTTTCCATCGTAATCAATTTTTATCAAGTCTTTACATCCTAATGCTATTCTTTTATTGAGATCATCCAATTCTGCCCTCTCATTTTTTCCAAGGTAAGTATTGATAATTTCCAGTATTTCTCCACCAACAACAATTCTTGGATATTCTGCTACCGTACTTTCCAGTGTATAAGCATTGGCAAGTGCCGAGCCATATATTTCTCCTTCTGAGTATTCAAATCCCAATCCTATATCAACTCCACCTCTAATTGGATTTTTTTTTGCTAATTGTGTAATGATTATACTCGCACATCCTGTAAGCATCATAAATAATGCGCCCATTGGAACCTCATTATAACAATCTGCTAATGTAATAAAAATAACAACACCATCAGAATAATGTTGTTTTATGACTTTTGCTTCTTTATATTTCTTATGTAACTCAGGATTCTGATTTTTTTCAAATCCCACAAAATAATTTTCGCATGATGAATAAAAATCAGCTACAGTCCCAATTGTCTCAATCATATATTGTTCAAATCGATGTTTCTCATCATCATTATGAAATGAATTTAAATCATAAACTTTATATTTATTCAGCTTTTCTCGCTGACCTAACAAATCAATGAATGCTACAAAATAGTTACATATAATTTTTTCAGTCATATTTTTATTTGGGAACAGTATCAACTGTTCCCGTTTATTGCTTATCGATCAAATAATAATACAACAACGATGCCGCCGCATCAAGTGACTTCTCATGCGTGCGCTCATATGAGTGCGATGCATCGATCCCCGCACCGATCACGATCGTGCGGATATCAAGCCGTGTTCTGCGTGCCGCAGATGCATCCGACCCGTAAAACGGATAAATATCCACTTTATACGGTATCTCGTATTTCTTTGCCACTGCAACCAGTTCTCTGCGCAGGTCTATCGAATACGGCCCGCTCGAGTCCTTGGCGCAAATACTCACGGTATATTCATCCGACTGCTGCCCGTCGCCTATCGCACCCATATCCACGGCGATAAACTCCACGCAATTATCATCAATACCGTTTGCCGCACCTGCCCCAACCTCTTCGGTCGTATTGAAATAGAACACGATCGTATGCGACGGGGTGATCTTGTTGGCAGCAAATTCTTTGATAAGCCCCAACAGTATCGCCACACTTGCTTTATCATCCAGAAATCTCGATTTTACAAAACCGGATTCCGTCATTTCTACCTTCGGGTCAAATGATACAAAATCCCCCACGGCAATACCGAGTTTTTCGGCATCTTCCCGTGAATGCACTTCTTCATCTATGCGTATCTCCATATTCTTCGGCTTACGCTCAAGACTGCGTGCATCTTCATATACATGCACCGATTGTGACGTAGAGAGCAATACACCCGAGATATTCTTGCCCGATTCGGTATGTATCGTGCAGTTTTCACATTCCACCGATGTCATCGGCAGTCCGCCTATCGGCACGATCTCAAGACGTCCCGAGCTTTTGATCTCTTTTACCATCGCACCGAGTGTATCAAGATGCGCATCCAGCACGATCGTCTTTTTGCTTTTGCCTTTGAGAGTGGCGATCGCCGCACCTTTGGTAAGACGTGTGATATCCCAATTCGGCACAAGCGTCTGCAGTTCTTTCATGATGAAATCCACCGCAGCATCGGTATCACCCGTTACCGAGGGTATGGAAAGCACCTTCCCCAATACCGACTTAATATACTTTATATCAGGCATCGTGTGCTCCTTAATCTACTTTACGACGTAATACTGCCGGTGTTTCGAAATCATCGCGGTTCGGAGGTGTGAGCGTGAGCACATTCGGATTGCCTTCGTCTTTGCCTATCTTAGGATTACGAAGCATTTCTTGCCCGCGTTTCAGCGCTTTCGGACTACTTTTTGCAATAATGGTCACTTTCATCTTCTCGTTCATGGACTCATCGATGACCACACCGTATTTCATATCTTTATATCCGCCGGTCTTCTTTTCAAGCACTTTCACGACACGGTCCATCTCGTTGAGATCAAAATCATGTCCGCCGATAACGTTCATCAATACCTGATCGGCACCTTCCATCGTGAGATCTTCCATGAGCGGACAATCCACCGCTTTCTGTGCAGCTTCCACCGCTTTGTTCTCGCCGCTTCCCGAACCGAATCCGATAAAGGTCTCTCCGGTCGTACGCATGATCCTGCTCAGATCACTGAAGTCAACGTTGATCACGCCGGTGGTGTCAAGTAATTCTGCGATACCGCGCACGGAATCAAGCAATACATTATCGACCATCTTGAATGCCTGCCAGAACGCGATCGGCGCTTCCTGGATCTGATACAAACGCTGATTAGGAATGACGATCACCGCATCGGCGATCTGTTTCAATTCTTCGATACCGCGATCGGCGTGTTCGGTGCGTGCTTTTCCTTCATGTTCAAACGGTTTGCTGACCACTGCAACAGTCAATACGCCCATTTCTTTTGCAATTGTTGCAATGACCGGGGTTGCGCCTGTTCCTGTTCCGCCACCCATTCCTGTAGTAAGGAACAACAAACTGGTGTCGGCAAGACTTTCTTTGATACGATCTTTGTCTTCAAGCGCGGCTTTACGTCCGATATCGGGGTCACCTGCGGCTCCTAATCCTTTGGTAAGCTGCGAACCGATCGTCATCCGATTGGGCGTCTTTGTTTTCTCAAGAACCTGCATATCGGTATTGACAGCATAGAAATCAATGCCGTTCAAAAAATCCGACATGATCATGTTGTTGATCGCATTACATCCCCCGCCGCCGATCCCGAACACCTTCATGTTGACCTTAAAACGACGCACGTCGGCTTTTTCAATACTAATCATAGCCAACCCTCCTTATTCATTTGAGAACAGTTTGCGCATAAAATCGCTTACTTTTTTAAAAGACACCCCAAATTCACCCATATTTTTCGGTTTATAATACTCATCATAATGTTCAAAGCCGTATTTCAATACTCCGACCGCAGCAGCGTACTCAGGACGCGCCACGTCAAGCCCTGTCACGCCGGTAGGAATACCGATCTTCACCGGTACACCGAACATATCCGCAAGCAATGAATCAAATCCGTGAAGATGTGCCATACCGCCGGTCAAAATAACTCCCGCGCCAAGATTACGGAATTGAAAATTACGACGATCAACCTCGTCATAGATCATTTTGATCATCTCTTCCATGCGCGGACGAATGATATTGTATAACTCCTGACGCGTAATATACGTCACGCTTCTCCCGCCTACTGAAGGGACCTCGATCTCTTGTGCCGGATCAATGGTTCCATCCAAAAAGGTCGTTCCGTAACGAAGTTTTAACATCTCCGCCTTATTTTTGGGCGTGCGTAATACGGTCGCAATATCTTTGGTGACAATATTCCCGCCGATGTCGATCACGCCTGTATGACAGATCGCATCATTCATAAAAAGCGAAATATCCGTCGTCTCTGCGCCCATATCGACGACCAAACACCCGAGTTCCGCTTCATCCTCACCCATCACGGCGTAACTTGCGGCAATCGGATTAGGCACGGTATCCATCAGATCGATACCGGCATTATGCACACACTTTTCTATGTTTTTTATCTGCTGTCCGCTGCACAACACAAGGTGCATATCCACACCGAGCTTACTCCCGGACATACCCTTCGGTTCTTTTATTTTTGCACTTTCATCATCAATTTTATACCATCGCGGTATCGCTTTAGTGAGAATTCGGTTCTCTTGCAAAGGTTGCACTTTTGTCTTCGCTTGCTCCCATACGTGCTGTATATCATCATCATCAATTTCGCGATCTCTCCCTGTCACCACGACCGAGCCTTCAGCATTGCGTGATTCAATATGCTTCCCGCTAAAACCTACGATTACCTCATCGATCTTACTGCCGTAATGACCCTCTGCGTCTCCGACGGTCTTTTCTATACTCGAGACAGTCATCTGCACATTTTTTACAATGCCTTCGCTCACACCGCAGTCAGACAAAGCTCCTCCGAAAGAACCCATCCCGCGGATCTCGATCTCTCCTTTGTCATTCTTTGATGCGATCAATCCCTTGGTGTAATACGAACCAAGGTCCAGGCTCATCAAAACATGTTCATCACTCATTATACCCCACCACCCTTTCGCACAATCGCATACGGTGTGAACCGTACGTCTATGTAGTAGTCGTCGCTCCCGACTTTCGCTGCAAGTTCCAGAAGCGCAGCGCTTTTAATCTCATAATCATACCTGCCGACATTGACAATTTTCGTATTCCCTGCAGTATCCGTAAAGGTACACACGATCTTATTTTTCCTGCAATCAACTTCTCGTAATTTCCATACGTTAAAACCCTTTTGCGATAAAATATCCAAAAACGTCACCGCTTCGGGGATATTCTTGTCCCCGAGAATTATCGGGTACGAATCTCTGTTGGTCCGTTCAAATAATGCGCCTTCCTTATCAATAAGATAATACTTCCCGCCTTTGTGGATCATGCCGAGCGCTTTTCGTTCGTGAAGCACGATTTTCAGCGTATACGGGAAAATACGTTGTACATCTGCCGATGCGATACCGTCCATTTTTTCTATGTGTTTTCGTAACGCCGAGGGGCTTACCCGAAGCAGGCTCTTCCCTTTGCATAACGGTTCAAAATCAGCCAATGCATATCGTTGCGCTCCGACGACCGTTACCTTGCGTATAATAAAACGCGGGGATCGAAGAAGCATTTCACGAAATACAATCACTACCGCACACACGATCGCAGCGATGACCACTATTTTCCGCCACGGTATCACTGTTTTCGGTTTTCTACGGACATACCGTTTCATTGCATACCATCCGTTCGAAGTTGTTCGCGCAATCTGTAGAGCACTTTATTCCCGTCTCCCGCACCGAAAAAGATCACCGCGGTATGACCCTGCACATGTTCGCCGATAAAACGCAATGCATCGTCATGTGTCGGGCAATATACGACGTCCTTTCGCACCTTACGTAAATCCTCGACCAAATGTTGTGCAGTATGTGTACCCGTTGATGCTTCCGCCGCACCATACACCGGCAACACCACAACGATTCCGTCCATTTTCTCAAAAATCGTATAAAACTCAGTATAAAACATATTGAATCGTGAATACCGGTGTGGTTGAAACAAAACTATTTTTTTCATACCACGGTACTTGTTCTCGCATGCATCAAAGGTGACATCAATTTCTGAGGGATGATGCCCGTAATCATCGACGATCACGGTAGAGCCGTCATTATACAACTCTTGCATTCTACGTTCCGCTCCGCGACATGTCGCTAAACCGTGTGCAATGATCTCATGAGGAATACCGACATCATGAAGCGCACAATATGCACACCACGCATCAAATACCGCATGTATCCCGACAACAGACAGCGAAATACGTTTTCCATTCACGGTAAAAGAGTCATACGTGAACGAATCAGGTTGTCGTGCCGTATCCAGTGCGACCACCTGTACTTCTCGCGTGAGTAAGGAGTGAACCTTGCTGTATGCGTGACCACCAATATAGACATTTCCGTGGAACGCATTGATAAACGATGCAAATGCCGTATTATAAGCGCTTTCCGTCTCATAAAAATCAACATGCTCATAATCTATCGTGGTGATGAGCGCAGTACCGCGTGTGCACAACAAAAATGATGCATCGCTCTCATCAAGCTCAACAGCCATAAAACGGCCTTTCCCACGATGTGCATTCGTTTTGCTGGTCTGCAAGATACCTCCGATATAGTAAGACGCATTCTCACCTTCATACACCCGCAAGACCTCAGCGATCATTGACGTTGTCGTGGTTTTACCATGACTTCCTGCGACCGCTATGACGTCTTTATCATTGACCTGTCGCATCAAATAATCCGCGCGAGAGATCAGTGGGATACCTTTATCAACCGCGGCACGCCGCTCAGGATTGTCAGCACCTGCCGCACTCGTATACACCACACATTCAACCGTGTCGTCAATATTTTCATATGCATGCCCTTCAAAGAATTGCACGCCTTTGCCGATAAGCTCTCGTGTGGTATCGGTCATACGCAGATCGGACCCCGACACCTCAAGCCCTTTTTCAAGGCAAAGACGTGCGAGTCCACTCATTCCGATACCGCCTATTCCTATCATATGAATACGTTTCATACTATTGTTGTATCTCTTTCCATATTATTTCTTCCGCATTATGAGGCATGAGCGTACGGATCGATGCGCTCATGGCATCGAGCCTTCCTGAATCAGACCACAAGTCGACAAGAGCATTGCGAAGGTTATCGGCCAATGCATCCGTCTCTTTGATCACGATACCGCCGCCGCGAGTAGCGACTGCCTCAGCATTCACCTGTTGGTGATCATCCTTTGCATACGGATAGGGTACCATAAGCATCGGTACGCCGGATACGGCGCACTCACTGACGGTCATTGCTCCGGCACGTGCGATCATGCAACGGGCATGTGCGAACACCATATTCATATCATGCCTATATTCACATAACTCAACCCGAACACCGGGGTTTACTGCGGCGCGAATTGTATCATAATCTCTGCTGCCCGTTATCCAGAGTACGGGAATCTCCTGTTGTTCAAAAAAACCTTCATTGAGTAACGTGACTGCCGCATTATTTACGGCACGCGCCCCGAGGCTTCCTCCCATGATGACACATGTGTCCCGAGTCGCTCGTGTCGTCTTAATGTCATGGCGAACCGGATTTCCCGTCACACGCACATTGTTCTTTTTCGTAAGCCACGATATACTTTCCTCAAATGCGGTAAATACTGCACTTGCGTTTTTTTGCATCATACGCGTCACGCGTCCCGGGATCGCATTCTGTTCCATCAAATAATACGGAATACCCAAACTCCGTGCCGCACTCACGGCAAAAAATGATATATATCCTCCTGCCGCAACCACACGATCGGGTTTATACGTACGCAAAATTCGTCGTACGGCACACCATGCAGCTATATCATGAGGCAACCACAATATATTCTCGGACGGACGCTCGATCCTAAAACCATTGAACGGGATTTTCATACCCTCCACAAGGGTTTTCTCCATTCGAGCTTCAGAGCCTATCCATGCAACGTCGGCACCATTCTGCAATGCATACAATGCAAAGGTGCCGGCAGGATAAATATGTCCGCCGGTACCTCCGGCAGTCACCACAATTCGCATTATCCTCCTCTGAGCATGTCTTTTTCAACACTGCGTAATAATCCGAACAGAAGCATGAACATTATCCCGGACGTTCGTCCATAACTGATTATCGGCAAAGTCATTCCTGTGATCGGGAAAATTCCCAGTGTCACACCGATATTTATGATGGCCTGTCCGATTATCAATGTCATCGCCAACACAGTGAAATAAAACTGATACGCGTCTACTGCCGACTTCATCATGAACATAAGCTTTATCAATACAAGCACAAAAAGTGCGACGATGAGTAATACGAACAAAAAGCCCATCTCTTCACCGACGACCGAAAATATGAAATCGGTATGTGCTTCCGGAAGCATTTTTTTATATTCTCCGGCACCAAATCCGACACCGAAGTTTCCCCCGTGACTGAATGATAAAAGAGAAAATTTCAACTGTGAGACGGGTGCGCTTTTTCCGCTGATAAAATTGACCCACTGTTGCAAACGATGGACACGATACACTGCACCGGAGTTGAGGAACAACGCGATCGCGAGAACCGATACGGATGTCGCGATCCAAAAATATGTCAGCTTCGGCATTGCAATAAAATATAAGACCGAATACATCACAAGCATGAATAATGCAGTTGAAAAATCTTTTTCCAAAAGCACCAGAAACGCAGTCAAGCCTGTCACGCTTAATGAACGACGAATATAAAAAGTTTTATTCTCTCCCCATTTATCGAGTGCAATACGCGTAAATTCCGCGGTAAGATACACAAGCAGTGTCAATTTCGCCCATTCTGACGGTTGGAACCGAAATACCCCTAGATTTAACCACTGTCGCGCACCGTTCACGACAATACCGAGACCGGGAAAAAACACCAATAGAAGTAAAACCATGCTTATCAGATGCATCCCGAATCCCACCGACAAGAGTTGTCGTACATTTGTTTTCGCGCAAAATCGATAGATGAACAAGCCTACAATAAGCATAAGGACATGGCGTTTGATGAAAAATAAACCGTCTCCATAAATACGAAGACCTGCATAATAACTTGATGTCCACATACAAAAAAGTGACATGATCACAAATGCCACAATAATGATAGTGAAATCGATAAATATCCCTTTTTTAACCGCCATGTTCTTCCTTCAATTGTATGACCTCGTTTTTAAACACTTTTCCTCTATGTTCAAAATTATCAAACATATCAAAACTGGCACACGCCGGCGAAAGAAGTACGACATCACCCTTGTGTGCATAGGAAAATGCCGAGCGCACCGCGTCATGCAAACTTATCGCCTCTGAAAAATCAACATCTTCACGAGTGAATAACGATCTCATTTCAGATGTGGTCTCGCCTATGATGATCACCATACGACAATATGTTCGTATAAGCGGAACAAGAGGCGAGAAATCACTCTTTTTCGCTGCATCGCCACCGAGAATAGCCACAATTTTCGTATGTGGATATGAAATGAGTGCTTTTTCGGTCGAATCAACGTTTGTGCCCTTTGAGTCATTGACAAATTCCACACCATCTATCTCAGCGACATATTCCAAGCGATGTTCAATACCCTTAAAGGTTTTCAACACCGACCGCAAAGCCTCCATATCGGTGATATAACGCCATGAAAGCGCAATCGCCGCAAGAACATTTTCTACATTATGTGCACCGGGCAGACGTAATTCATGCACCCGGATGATATCATTCAACTTTGAGGCATCACGCATCACTATCAGATCACCCATGACATATGCTCCCTGCGCAACCGGTTGAGACTTATGAAACATATACACTTTTCCCGGTGCATGATCGGCGCATTCTTTTGCGGGGTCATTTTCGGCATTTAAAACCAAAAGGTCATCAGGTCCTTGTGTTTCGTAAATACGTTGTTTCGCTGCGGTATATCCTGCAAATCCGTTATCATACCTATTGAGATGATCCGGCGTAATATTGGTTATCAACGCTGCTTCACAGCGAAAAGTTTTGATCGCTTCTAACTGGTACGACGATATCTCGCATATAAAATAATCGTACTCTTTATCAACATAATCACACAACGGAAACCCGATATTCCCCGTCAACGCAGATTTCAATCCTTGTGCCCGGAATATCTCATAAACCAAGGTGGTCGTTGTCGATTTTCCGTTTGTTCCGGTAATACCGATTATTTTTTGCGAAGAATTCATATGCATCCACGCAAATTCAAGTTCGGAAATAATGGTCATATGCTCAGCGACCTTGCGGATATACGGACTCCGGGGATCTATCCCGGGAGAAATAACCGCGGTATCGCAGTGCGGGAAAAACGTATCGGTATTTTCAACCTCATAGGCAATGCCGTGATTGTCAAGCATTTTAAAATTGGCTTCATTTCCGGCCGTACGTGCACGCTCGGTCACATATACATCCATGCCCTTACGCTTTGCAAGCAATGCCGCCGACAAACCGCTTTTTCCGAGTCCGATTATAAGAACACCTTTTGCCACACATTCTCCTTTTTATTGCAACTTCAACGTACTTAATCCCACTAGTGCAAACATTATACCCAATATCCAAAACCGAACCGTGACCTTTGATTCACTCCACCCCATTTTTTCAAAATGGTGATGAAGGGGTGCCAACAAGAAAAGCCGTTTCCCCTTTGTCGCTTTAAAATAAAATATTTGTAAGATCACCGATAACGCCTCCATGACAAATACTCCGCCGATGATTATCAGCAAAATTTCTCTTTTCAGCAATACGGCGACGATACCCAGTGCACCGCCAAGTGCCATTGAACCGGTATCACCCATGAAGACGCCTGCCGGGTATGCATTAAACCACAAAAATCCCAATGCTGCACCGACAATAGCAAGACAAAACACCGTCAGCTCTCCGGTTCCCGGTAAAAACGGAATATTTAAATAATCGGCAAAATTCTTATGTCCCGTGACATACGCAATCGCGGCATAGGCCATGATCGCCACACCGACATTACCGATAGCTAATCCGTCAAGCCCGTCGGTGAGATTAACTGCGTTCGACGTACCCATGATCACGAACATAACAAACGGAATATAAAGCCATCCGAGATTTGCAAAATAATATTTAAAGAACGGCACCGTTATCGCGGCTCGAAGTTGATCATCATACGGAAAATAATACAGGTAAAACCCGACCGCTAATCCCAATAATGCCTGTGCGATCAGTTTGTACCGTGCAATAACACCTTCGGGATTTTTTTTGGTAATTTTCAAAAAATCATCCAAAAAGCCTAATGCACCCAACCATACAACCACTATTAACGGTAATATCGTATACGGGCTTGAGAGGTCCCCCCATATTAACGTGGATACTACCACGGAAAGAATGATCATAAGTCCGCCCATACTCGGTGTTCCCGATTTCAGTTGATGACTATCCGGTACAAAATCACGTATATGCGAAAATTTGATACGCTTCAAAAACCTGATTATCATCGGCCCGAATATAAAACTGATCAAAAGCGCCGTAATGAGCGCATAGGCAGATCGGATCGTAATATAGCGAAACACATTAAATGCCGACACATAGCCGGCAAATGCTTTTATGATATAGTAAAACACGATACTTTCTCCTTTATTCGTGTAAACACATCTTCCATTCTCATCCCCCGTGAGCCCTTAAAAAACATCACATCATAATTAACCATTGCACGTTCCATATCACGAATACATTCTTCCTTATCCATATAAAACTTGAATTCCGAAAAATCATCACGTAGTGCGAAAAACTCTTGCCCCACACAATAGACATCAGCACCGGTATCAAGTGCAGTTTTGAGTACTTCACGGTGAAATGACCCGCTTTCAACACCAAGTTCAAGCATATCGCCCAAACATAACGCGACACGCTTATCACCGTACCGCGCACAATTTCGAAGCGCTTCAAGCATCGCATTCGGAGATGCATTATAAGTGTCATTGATCAATATTTTTCCTTGCAATGTATGCACCTCAGCGCGTTTCGGACTCACTTTCAGCGTACTCAATGCTTTCTGTATTGTTTCTGCCGATAGTCCCACGCGAAGTGCGATAATGACGGCAGGGATTGCATTATATACATTAAAATCACCCCACAAGGGCAAACGATATCTTTTTTTATTATACGTAAATTCGGTAAAATCCGTCTCTATCCGAGTATAGGAGAAACGATGCGTGACCGTATCGCTTTGTCCGAATAGTTCAGTATCGGGATAATGCTCCTTGACATGTTGAAGCCATTCGTTATCACCATTTGCAAGTTTGAGCCCCTCTTCGCGAACGAAGGCAAATAATTCCGTTTTCCCTTCATAGATCGCTTCTATTGAATGCATAAATTCCATATGAACGGGAGCGATCGTGGTCACGATCCCCACATTCGGTTTGACCGCGCGTGCTAAACGTCCAATATCTCCCGGATGATCCATACCCATTTCAAGCACCACAGTATCTTTGTCATAATTATTGATATACGAACAAGGAACTCCCCACTCAGTGTTAAGATTCCCTTGGGTTGAACCTGTAGCGGAATGAGCACTGAGTATATGCGCACAAATATCTTTCGTTGTTGTTTTGCCGTTTGAACCTGTCACCGCTACTATATACTGCTCCGGACGCGCGTGTCGCAGTTGACTGCATATATCAAGAAGCGTGCGAGGCACATCGTCGGTAATAAGCATCGGTACAGTACCGGTAAAATCGTGCGGTTCATACTCGGCGATAATTGCCTGAGCACCTGCAGCAACCGCGGCATTGATATATATATGCGCATCAACAGTCAACCCCTTGTGTGCGGCAAAAAGCGTTCCCTGTGTCACCGACCGTGAATCGATTGCCAACGAAGAAAACACAAAGCCGTTGTCCCATCTCCCGACGGTATATGAATGATACACTGATGCATGATCGATCTTCATACTTACATCCCGTTATACCGCATGATACTTGCGGTAATTTTTTTAAAGATCGGTGCGATGGTTTCGCCTGCATAATCGCTTTTTTGCGGTTGATTCATCATGATCCCCACGACATATCTCGGATTATCAGCAGGGAAGAATCCGACAAATGTGCCGATAACTCTATCGCGATTGGTATACTTTGATGAACGGTCATATACAATCGATGTTCCCGTTTTGGCTGCAATTCGTATACCGTCAATATGTGCTTTTTTTGCGGTCCCGTCATCCACGACATGCACAAGCATGGCCGACAAACGTTTTGCGGTATCGACGCTGATCACACGGCGAATCGTAAGCGGCATGACCTCCACTTGACGACCGTCGGAATAGCTTATCCGCTTGACGATATGCAATTGATTCAACACACCGTCATTTGCGATCGTTGCATACGCTGCGGTCAATCGCACAAGATTGGTCGCGATACCATAGCCGATCGATACTGATCCGACATCAGATTTTCCCCATTTATCGACACTTCGCAATTCAGATACCCGTTCTCCGCTCAACTCGAGATTCTTTTTCTCTAAAAATCCGAATCTTTTTATATAATTATAGAGTGTGTTTTTTCCGATAAGATCGGCGATCTTGACCACACCCACATTACTTGAACGTTCTAATATTCCCCGTACGGTAAGATCTTTGTTTTTTAACGTATCGCGAAAAGTGACCGAATGATAGGTGATCAAACCGTTGTTACAGTTAAAAACATCGTTTTCTTTGATCGTTTGCTCTTCTAGGCCGGCGGCGACCGCGACAACTTTAAAGCTCGATCCCGGTTCAAATTGATATGAAACCGCCGTATTCTGCAAAATCTCCGGATTTGAAATCTGATTAAATCGGTTGGGATTAAAGGACGGATAATTTGCCAATGCCAATATTTCACCATTTTTCGGGTCAATTACCACCGCTGAGATACTCTGCGGCTGATATTGCCCATATCCCCACGCCAACGCTTCTTCGACAAAATATTGAATATTCTCATCAATTGTAAGATATACATCTGCACCGTCAACTGCAACTTCATGCGTTGTTTCGGCGCTTACTCCGGAAAGTAATGTATCAAATTCTTTTTCAATACCGGATGTTTGGTCTGCATAATTGATGTATCCGACAATATGAGATGCGAATGTATTTTGCGGATACAGGCGTATCGGATCATCCAATTCACATCGAAGCCCGCTTATTTTTTTTTCTCCCTGTACAATATCATCGATCAATTCTTCGTCAACACGTCTACCCACGACAATATACCGTTGCTTTTGAGCAAGATTTTCAAGAAATTTCGCTTTATCTACATCAAAGCGACGCAAGACCAGTTCGATCAATGCCTGCTTATCTTTTTCAAGCACTGCGCTTGCATCAACGATCACACGATATTTATAAACTGTTGTCGCCAATAAATCACCGCTGCGCGAATAAATGTTACCGCGAAGCGGTGTGAATATTCGCTGATTACTTAATTTACTTTTTTCAACTTTTTTATATAAGGTCGGAGCTTCTTTTGAGACCGCACTCACATTCAGCACCTGCACGAGAAACAGTTTGATCACTATAATAACAAAACCGGTCGCCAATACTGCGATCAATAACATCCCGCGATTATACATGTATGTAGGAAAGCGCTCTCTCACTTCCCGTCCTCTCCTGAAAAACGAGCCCACTGCTCGGTATATCCTCGAGCAATTGCCCATGAATAAAGGTTATCAACATTCGTTTTTCTCGAATACGCAACATTAAGATGTCTGTTCTCAAGTTTAAGCACAATTATCTCTTCGCGTAACCGATAAATATCACCCTTTACACGCTCTTTTTCTATATACAATGCCGCCTCAATGACAAATATTACGATCAGAACAAATATAACGATCACAAAATACCGGAAAAATTTCATATCTTCTCCACAATCCGCATCTTCGCGCTCCGTGAACGGGGATTATCGGACTGTTCCACCTCCGTGGGCAGGATCACCTTTTTATGCACCACACGAACTTGTGCTTCATGACCACATGTACATATCGGCATACGCGCATCACAAATGCATTTGGTACTCTCACGCTTAAACAATTGCTTTACTATACGATCCTCAAGTGAATGATACGATATAACACACAAACGTCCTTCTTTATTCAATGCATCGATCGCATGCTTCAAACCTTTTTCCAATGCATCCAACTCTCCGTTGACCGCAATACGAAGCGCTTGAAATGTCCTCGTTGCAGGATGAATATGCATGCTGTGCCGTTCTTTTGAAGAGAAACAGCTACCGACAATATCTGCAAGCTCTTTGGTTGAGTGTATCGGTCTGCTTTGACAGATTTTACGTGCGATCTGACGAGAACGACGCTCTTCACCATACATGAATATAATATCAGCCAATTCTTTTTCAGGAGTGTGATTCACTATATCTTCTGCGGTGATCGGCATTTCATCACTCATACGCATATCAAGAGGCGCATCTTCACGAAATGAGAACCCGCGGTGCGCAGCATCAAGCTGATGCGATGACACACCCAAATCCATCAGAATTCCGTCGAATCCGCCAAAGGTCTCCAGCTGTTGCCAAAGCGTTTCAGATGAAAAATTGTCTCGGTATACGCGCACATTGTCATATCCTGAAAATACTCCCGCGACATGACTGACCGCATCCGCATCCTGGTCAACGCCAATATATAAACCGTTTTTAATATCCAAATGTTTTACAATTTCCATACCGTGCCCCCCTCCGCCCATGGTTAGATCAAGATACCTCCCGCACGACGTGATCTTAAGCCCCTCGATCACTTCCGCCAACAGAACCGGCTTGTGGTATGTCATGAGGAATGTTCCTGCCGAACCCTGTAGTTGAGGAATTCCGGCTCCTTTTCGCTTACTTCTTGCATTTCATTATCGTACTGTGCGGGTTCCCACAATTCAAATGTCGAATAGACACCTGCGACGATCACGTCTTTCGTAATTCCAACTGTCTCCATGAGATCTCGCGGCAACATAATTCGATTTTGCGTGTCAATACGAATACTGACCGCTTCTGAGGCGAGCAATCTGAGATAGCGTTGATAATTATAGTCATACGCGGCCTGTTTGCGTATCGGCTCTATAAACTCATTCCATGCCTGTTCGGTATACACCGTAAGACACGGAACACCGCTTCCCTTCGCTATAATGAGTTTATCGCCTGAAATACTGTCACGGAACTGCGACGGTAATTTCAAACGAAGTTTCTCATCAACGGTATGTCGATGCTTTCCTACAAACACCTTATCCCATTTCCTCCCATTTTAACCCACAAGTAGAATTTATCACTCCACTTCGCCCCTGTCAAGGATAAAAAAGAAAAAAATGCGGTTTTATGTGGATTTTTATGGAAAATAAAGAGAAGAATGTATGTGATTAAAAAGCCCACCTGAGAAAGCGAGAGGCGACCAGGGAAAATACCTTTGAGTTTATTCGAAAGGAATGTGTGGATATTTCGAAGATGTGTAAACTATAACTATTTAGATACAGTTTTACCTTTTTTAATTTATTTCTCCCTGAACCACTTCAATTTCTTGGCTTGTTCTCTCAATGCCATCATTCCAGTAAACTTTCTGACCATACCAAAATGATCCCTCTAACAATGGATAGCCCAAAAGACCTTTTCCCAGATTAATCATCGCAGTAAAAGAGTCGGAATTATCGAAGTCTATTTGATACCCGAGAGTAGCTTTATTAAAAATTATTGCGTTATCTTTAAAAGAAAACACTCTCAAAGTACTATCTGAATAACCGGCACTTAAAATAGCATACTTTTTTGATTTAGATATATACCGAATATCTGATAAAAAACCGATTGGATCCGGGTTAAGATCTCCATTAACATACCAAAATGTTTTCTTTTTTTCACAATTCAAAAAAAGAGTTGTTCCGCCGAACTTACCGACCGTGTCTGGATTCATCTCTCTTCCAAGATCACTTTTTATTTCATAAAAAATATAGTCTATGCCTTCATAAACATAAGCTTTTACATCAATAACATACAGCCATTCTCGAGCATCAAAATAGTAAGAGAAATCTGTTTTATCATTAAGAAAATGATGAGAAAAAAGGACATTATTGATGGATAATTCATATTTATTACCCCATGTTTTAAATAAATACCCATTATATGATACACTATACATTACTAAAGGCGAATATATATACCCAGAAATCCCTCTAATCGTTGTTACAGAAAACCAGAAACCATTATACTCTATATCATTAATCCGTACTTTCTGACGTTCATACGTATGCCCAGAGTTATTTGTAAATTTTTCTCCTCGTTTAACAGTATCTACCACTTTACTTTTTATATCAGGTTTTTCCCTTATCATTGCGACGTCAACATATGTGGAGAGTGTTACTTCTAACTCGATCATATCCAACGCCCATATATACTTCGCCCCGATTAGAAATATAAACAAAAAGCAAAAAAAAACTCTTTTCATTTTACCCTACCTGTCGTTAATATTGATCTTACCCGACCATCCCCGACACACCATTCTACACAAAAAGTATACATGAAAAATACATTTATTCAATATTGAATATTGCATAAAAGCATATATACTGCTCACTTGTGGAAACTTTGGCGAAAATGAGAGGGAAAGGAAACTGTAATACTTTGTTGTCCCTGAATCTTGTTGGAACGCGGCATGCCGTGTCCGTGCTTTTTATACTGCCATTATTCTCAAGGAAAAGAATTTTACAACAAAAAAATAACAGGATTTCTCCTCAATAGTATATTCGTCGAAATGACACAATTCGGGCCGATATAGAATCGCCCCCTAGAAGAACATCATAATCCATTAATACACACTAGCCAGTCATCCTACGGATGCCATTCCTTCAGTATGAAGGGGAATGAATTCACCGATTTCAAATAACGACCTTAAAAAATCAGCGTATAGCAATTCCGTAGGGGCGGATTCCATATCCGCCCATTTCTTATAAACATTTTTTTCAGCCTTGACCTTTTTGTTACTTTTTGTGTCAAAACAAAAAGTAAGACAGGAATTTTCAATGAACATTAGGACACACAACCTTGTGTCACTACGATGCAATCACTTGATGTCTTAGTGTTCTTTAGGGCGAGGCGACCTCGCCCTTACATCATACATACGATGATTTCACCACCCCGTCGCTATGCGCCACCCCCTACTTGTAAAGGTGGGGAGTTGTTTATGTCATCTCGAACCTACTGTGTGAGAGATCTCAGTTTGATTTCATGGCAGACAAGATACTATTGAACTGAGATTTCTCCTCATTAATACATTCGTCGAAATGACATGCCACTGGTTCGATGTAATTATCGTAGGTGCATACCTATGTGTCTGCACCCTAAGAGAAAAAATATAATTTAGCTCCCCCTCGCGATTACGCGTTTCCCGCTCTTTGCAAAAAATGAGGGGGAAAGAAAACACTTAAAAAATTATCGTGAAACACTCCCCAAAAGGTATTATACATTTTATTTCTGTAACTCAATCCGAGCTCTTCTGCGCCTGTAGCCCCTCCGATAATGCGATCAAAGCCGTTATTGAGGTGTTGTTAGCAAACACCGTCTGCACCCCCGATTCACGTAACCGTTTGAGATACTTCACTAATTTATACTCAAAAGAAAACGCGATCGCATACGGAATAATATGAGCGACATCTGCAGGAGCATTGCTCTTCAACACATGATCGACGTATCCTGCATACAACTTACACTGTTTGTATTCGTCAAACCCTTTCGGCGTATATGCATCATACCGAGCCGAACGTATGAGCGCGACAACACCGACAATCGTGGCCACTGCCGCTATTGCAACAAGCCCCGACGCGGCAAGCGGAATCGAGATCGGCAAAAAACACAATCCCAGTACCATTGTAAGAATCGCAAATATAGTGGTGTTTATATTACTTTTATAGCGGAGCGGCTCGATAAGCCCGTCTTGAAAGAGTTTGTTTTCAAAAAGCGCTTTTAAATGCTTCATCATCTTTGCCGTTCTGAGAAATAATTTACTGACACTGCTGTTGTTACGAATATCTGTGGCAAGAAGCGTCTCCAGTATATACTGCTCATATTCTTCTTTTGGTTTTTCATTTCCCGCATTATAGGTAAGTTTTGTGGTTTGATACCATTTTTCTTTTTTTGTTGATTCAATATTCAACATCCCGCGTGCACATAGATCTACCGCTGTCGCAAGAAATATGTTATTTTTATCTCCATACGGTGCATACAACAATCCTGCGATTCCCGGGGGTTGTGCAGGTGCTTTTACGTCGTTTCCCGGAATATACGGAACAAGCGGTGTCCTTTCATATAACCTTGGATAAGCAGTAAAACGCATTCTGAAAAACCACACCAAACCCGCAGCGAATGCACACGCAAGTAACCAAAAAAATGCATCACTGAACAAAAACTCCCAATGAATCTCTCGCTCGATCTCTACGACCGTGGCAAACACTCTCGTCATACTATGCTCCTTTGTTACAACACTTACAGTATACACAACTGATGATTTTTTTGAAAGAAAAAACACACAAACATCACTTTAGAATTGAAAAAAATTGACCTTTTGGATATGCCATGATAGACTGTGTTGAAGAATATACGGAGGTCAAACGTGAATGTCGCCAAAGACCCAAATCACATTCGTCCCGTTACCGCATATGATGATACGGTATCGTTATCATTACTGCAAATGAGTGCATTCATTTTTACCGGTATTGCTTGCATCATTTTATCCGCCCTGATTTGGCGCGAACGAACGTTTGAGCTATCACTCACCCTTGTTCATAATTCAATTTACACACATGGATATACTACGTTATTTCAGATGATCACTCAATACGGAATGTCGCTAATACTTCTGATTTACGTTGTTTTTTTTCTTCATACATACCAAACTGATCGATATGCGCACAACACTTCGGTGTATGTCTGTGCCATACTTCTTTTCATCATTGCAGGCCTATCCGTTGACATCATAAAAACAATGATCGACAAAGCACGCCCATCGGAAATACTTCCGGGATTGACCGCACTCACACAATCCCCGCATACCGCGTCATATCCATCGGCGCATACTACCAAAGCAATAGCTCTTGTTCTCCCATTTCTATTCTTGACGCATAAGCGATCTTGTGCGTATCTCATTACGACCACTTTGTCTCTTTGCATTGCATTGTTGATCGCATATTCGCGAATAGCATTACAGAAACATTTTTTAAGTGACGTAATTGCCGGCATAGGATGTGCAATTATCTGTGTTCCGCTCGCAGTGTATGCGACGCGAAGGATTATGAAAAAACATCATTCACGCTTCACGCCGCGAACACTGGTTGTGTTCTATATCGTGTGCGGTATTCTGTTGGCATTCATCTCGTTTTAGAAAGGATTAGCTATGTCGTCTATTCAGTATGAAGAGATAATCGATACGGAAAAAAAGCATCTGATTTGTAATACGGTACTTCGCAGTCTTCCCGACTGGTTCGGCTTAGAAGATGCAATTGTCGACTATTGTCATGGCGTGAAAAACAAACCCTTTTTTTCCGTTTCGATAAAAAATGCCGACCCGATTGGTTTTGTCTCGCTCCACCACACATCTGCAGTGGCAAGTGAAATATACGTTATGGGTATTTTACGTCCCTTCCACGGGCAAGGAATTGGCAAAGCACTCGTAGAATGGGCAAAAAGCTATGCCATAAACGAGGATAAAAAACTGCTGTTGGTAAAAACACTCAGTGCTTCACATCCCGATAAAAATTACGCACAAACCCGTATCTTCTATGAAAGAGTCGGCTTTGTCCCCCTTGAAGAATTACCTGATCTTTGGGGAAGCGCGAACCCTTGCTTGAATATGGTAATGTTTTTATAGATTGTTTTTTCATAGCGCCATGGTTTCAATACATAACCAATTCCATTCGAGAAGTTGAACACATATCCGTACAAACAAATCGAACCCCGAGCCATTTGCAAAACTATACTATTTTGAATTTGTGCCCACCTCTAATCCATCCCGTGAAAATCGGTAAGAGAGCAGAAAGATCTTCTGCCCTCACAAAAATTCCTAATGTAGAGAGCTTTGCATAATTACCATTTTTATGAGTTGTGCCCACCCCAAACCCCTCCCGCGAAAAATCGGGAGGGGCTTAACTTTGTTATATAGTGGGGACTTCGTCCCCACACCCCTATTTAGGAAAAATAGAAAAATGAAAAATTTCGAATTTCGCAAAGGTCTCAATGTAGTAGCATATCGTATGCGCTCGAATTCGTCCCCACACCCCTTATAATAATAAAATTATAATAGTAACGCCGAAGCAAGCTTCGGGGAATTTGACCCATTGAGATTAAAAAAGCGGAGATATATCTCCGCTCAAACAATAATCACCGAAAAACACTTACTTTGAATACTTTTTACGAATTGCAGCAGCCACAAAATCTCTAAAAAGAGGATGCGGTTTGGTCAATTTTGATTTAAATTCAGGATGGAATTGCACACCTACAAACCATGGATGTGTCGGCAATTCATAGGCCTCCACAAGATCATATTCCTCGTTAATTCCTGAAAACAATACGCCTTTTTCCTCATATACAGCTTTGTATTCATTATTAAACTCATAACGGTGACGGTGACGTTCGCTGATAATTTCTTCGCCGTAAGCCTTGAATACATTTGTATCTTTTTTGATATGACACTTATATGCACCCAATCGCATGGTGCCGCCTTTTTCTTTAATCGCACGTTGTTCCGGAATATAATCGATTACAGGGAATTGTGTATCAGAATTGAACTCTGTTGAATTTGCATCTTTAAACTTCAAAACGGATCGTGCAAATTCGATTACTGCGATTTGCATACCCAAACAAATTCCGAAATAAGGAATATTGTTTTTACGCGCAAACATGGCCGCACGAATTTTTCCTTCAATACCGCGTTCACCAAACCCTCCGGGGACAAGTATACCGTCCACCGTCGACAATGTCGTTTCATAGTGCGCTTCATCAAGGTCATGAGCTTCAATCCATTGCAACTCAACATCGACTTCGTTGGCAACACCTGCATGCATAAATGATTCGATAATACTTTTATAGGCATCTCGTAAATCGACATATTTTCCCACAATACCTATTGTTACGTCTTTATCTTTTTTCTTTTTCGATATCTCTACAAGGCGTTCCCATTCACTGAAATCAGCTTTTTGCTTTTTCAAATTGAGAAGCGTAAGTATTAGTTCGCCAAGCCCCTGTTTGCGATACACCAGGGGAACTTCATAAATTGACTTTACGTCGGGAGCTTCGATGACACAATTTACCGGCACATTACAGAACAGGGAAATCTTCGAACGCAAATCATCATCAAGAGGAAATTCGGTACGACACAGAAGCACGTCGGGCTGAATGCCGATTGAACGAAGCGTACTGACGCTGTGTTGAGTCGGTTTTGTCTTCAACTCCCCGGCAGCTTTCACATACGGAATATAGGTCAGATGAATGTATAAAACATTTTCGCGCCCTTTATCCAATCTCAATTGACGAATTGCCTCTAAAAACGGGAGGGATTCAATATCGCCTGCAGTACCACCGATTTCAATGATCGTGAAATCGGTCTCACACTCTCCGGTCTTATCAATAAACTCTTTGATCTCATTGGTAATATGCGGGATAACCTGAACGGTTTTTCCCAAATAATCACCGCGCCGTTCTTTTTTTATAACGGTGTCATAAATACGTCCTGTAGTCGTGTTATTGTTTTGAGATAATTTCGTATCGGTAAAACGAAAATAGTGTCCGAGATCAAGATCGGTCTCGGCGCCATCATCGGTCACATATACTTCACCATGCTGAAAAGGGCTCATCGTACCGGGGTCAACATTGATATACGGGTCAAGTTTTTTCATAAAAATAGTATACCCGTACGATTCTAATATTTTTCCGATTGACGCTGCGGCAATACCTTTGCCTAGAGACGACAATACACCCCCCGTAATACAAATATACTTCATCGCCCTTCTCCTTTCATTATCCGTTCAACCTCACGTACATCATCAGGTGTATCAACTGCATGTAATAATGTCTCCCATACCACCGTTTGAATTGCATACCCGTTTTCAAGAACTCGAAGCTGTTCCAACATTTCGCTTTTTTCACACGGGGTCTGCGCCCACGTGCGATAGTGCAGTAAAAATTCTTTTCGAAACACATATATCCCGATGTGTTTATAGACGACGGGGGCTTCCCCGCGAATAAAGGGGATTGCGGCGCGAGAGAAATACATCGCTTTACCGTTCTGTGCAACAACGACTTTCACTGTATTCGGATTTGTCGAATCGTCTTCAACTGCCTTCGCGATCGGTGTTGCCATAACAAGCTCGGGATCGTCCAGCATCGGACGTATCACACGATCAAGGTCAGATCCCCGGATCAACGGCTCATCTCCTTGTACGTTAACGATCATATCATACCCGTCACCGATTTTTTCAACAACTTCACAAATTCGATCGGTGCCGGTCTTATGTGATAAAGATGTCAACATCGCTTCTCCACCGAATCCTTGCACGCAATCAATGATACGTTGATCATCAGTGGCAACAATAGTCCTTGATAGTAATGAACTTTTCGTTGTGCCCTCATATACCCACTGAATCATCGGTTTACCGTTAATCATATGCAGCGGTTTTTCGGGTAATCGGGTAGATGCCATACGTGACGGAATTACTGCCAACACTTTTATATTCACGGGGTCTCCTTTTTTTGAATTCGAGTAATGATACTTGTCGTTGATTTCCCTTCCACAAACGGTAAAGACCGAACAATACCACCGTGTGCTTTTACAATATCGGCTCCAACTATGGATTCTTCCGACCAATCACCACCCTTTACGAGTATATCGGGTACAATATCAACGATAAGATCGTACGGGGTATCTTCTTCAAATACAATCACATAATCAACGCTCTTTAATCCCAAAAGCATTTCAGCACGATCGTACTCTGTATTGACGGGACGAGCAGGACCTTTTAATCGTTTCACCGATGCATCACTATTGACACCGATGACCAGTATGTCTCCAAGTGCACGCGCATGTTCAAGATATCGTTTATGCCCCACATGCAATATATCAAAACAACCGTTCGTGAAAACTATCCGTTTGCCCTCGTTTTTGAGTGCGCAAAAAAAAGTTTTAACGGATTTTCTGGATAACAAACCGTTCATGTTTTAACCTATTCTCTAATACGACAGGATCAATGGGTACCACACCCGATTGTTCAACGACAATTCCTGCAGCGACATTACTGATAAACGCGGCATGCTCGTAATCATATCCCGATGCGAGTAACGTCGTGAGTGTCGCAATCACAGTATCGCCGGCACCGGTGACATCATATGCTTCGCGTGCGACAGTGGGGATATGATACACATCTTTATTCTTCTTAAATAACGTCATGCCGTCTTTTCCGCGAGTGATAAGAAGCGCTTCACATTCAAGATCATGCATAATACCGTCGCCGACGATAAAGAGATCTTTTTCGTCTTTTATCTTCCGTCCGTACATCGCACCCGCTTCGTGGTGATTCGGCGTGAGCAGGGTAACGCCTTTATACATTTTGTAGTGAGCTTCTTTGGGATCGACAGTAATGGGTATTTTGGTGTCTTTGAACATTGATAGTACTTTTTTGATCAATGACGGCGTAACAACACCTTTTCCGTAATCTTCAATAATAACCCCGTCAACAACATCTTTCACGGCACGCAGGTATTGAATAAGAGCATATTCTATATGTTCCGATGTTGGCTGGCATGATTCTTTGTCAATTCGTACGACATGTTGATTATGTGCGATAACTCGT
Source organism: uncultured bacterium (assembly GCA_964423645.1). Taxonomy (GTDB): domain Bacteria; phylum Macinerneyibacteriota; class Macinerneyibacteria; order Macinerneyibacteriales; family CAYRFE01; genus CAYRFE01. The sequence goes on from CAYRFE010000015.1 coordinate 34,186, forward strand.
GTTTTCACGGTGGTCGGACGATCATTGTCTTCCAACATACCATTGATATCAATATGTAAATTATGTAACATGGAACGTAATGTGGTGCCGTAAGTATCATTACCGGTCACGGCACAAATACCGGATTTTGCACCAAGCTTTCGTATATTATGAGCGACATTCGATGCGCCGCCGGGGACAAACGTCTCTTTGACGACCGATACGACCGGCACCGGAGCTTCCGGAGAAATTCGCTCGACCGTTCCCCACACATGAGCATCAAGCATAACATCACCAATAACGACAATAAATTTTGTACCGATTTTTGCATGATCAAGTTTCACGCGCGATCTCCTTTCAGGATTCATTCCATTCGGACAGTACCGCAGGATCCGGATTGCTTCTGGCAAGAAAACGAATTATCTTTGGTGTCGCATTCGGGCGCACGTCAATACCATTTTGCCGAAACAACGTTCCTATTACAGATTCTGCCAACATCAGATTGTCGGTCTCGGATTCTATCTCGAATTCTTCTTCGCCGTCATCATACACGACATGATCACATTCGAGCGGTACTGCGTAAGGAATAATCGTCGTTTTCGTACGAGTTACTTTCATACCGCCAAAACAACGCACACAATCCCATGTTTCAGGTGTGAGTTCAAGGTCTTTTTTCAATTGCTCGAGAAAATCAAACGGAATATCAAAGAATGATCGTTCGCCTCTTATAATTGATTCCGCTAATGCAGTATCAACCAAATCTTCATACTCTTCATTAATCAACGCGCCATGACGACGCTGTATGAACAGCTTGCCTTTGATACGACATTTATACGTGCAAAACCAGATCCCGTCTCGACTCCGCAGACGCAATGAGACTCCTGTTCTCAACAGATCAAAAGACGGGGTGTCAAAATAGTAATTATGCATCGCGTAGGTCACCGTACGAAATGACGAGATCACAAAATAATGTAATAATGTCTCAAATTCACTTCTTGAAACCAAATACTTCAGTTCTTGTTCAATCATGTTTTTTTATATGCCGGAAAGATACCGTTGCGCAGATATGCACATCGGACAGCCGACACAACCTCCGTTCCTATTGTAACAATGATTCGTACTTTTTTCAAACAATTCTTTTTATTTTTTTCCATATTACGCAAATCTGTCACCAAAATTCGTCTATTGATTTTTCGAACGATACATCGCGGCATCAGCACTTTTTAAAAGTGTTTCAACAGTCATTCCGTCTACGGGATAGACCGCAATACCGATACTTACGCCGACATAAAGCATTTTGCCTTTACACACAAATGGTTCTTCGATAAGATCGTGAAGTTTCTGAGCAACCTCCACTTCAAAGCCCGTATCAACGACATCGGTAATGACAATCACAAATTCATCCCCACCTATACGAGCGATAGTATCTGTTTTTCGAAACGCCGCCGAAAGACGGTCCGCAAGCGCTTTCAACACCTCGTCACCCATGGCATGGCCAAAGGAATCGTTAATGTTCTTAAATTTGTTAAGATCAAAGCTGATCACAATAATATTCTTTTTATTCCGTTGTGCATAATGCAATGCCATCGTCAATCGATCATATAAAAAAGCACGGTTCGGTAATCCGGTCAAATAATCATGCGTAGCTCGCTCTCGTAATGAAAACTGCATTTTTGTCAACAGCCACATCACAATTCCTGCACATAATGCGAAAATGATGCCGAATATACGATACGTAAAAAAATATACGGGATATTGCTTCCAGCCATAGAGGGGGCTGACTGCCATTTCCCATTGACTTGTTGCACAAGAAATCCGCAAGATCAGCGAATCAGAAGAAAACAATGACGCATTTCCCCAAAAGACTTCTCCGGATCGAGTATCATCGGAGACACGACGAAATGCAAAGCGTAACTCTTTTTCGGCACTTATCCCCGATTCATCCAAAAGTGCGTCAAACATTATCACGACGCTGACTTGTCCCCAATAATGACCGTTTGAAATGATGGGAATTCGACTAATGACCCCGGTTCCGCCTTGAACAAGCTCAACCGGACCGGCAATTATAGTAACTCGGTCATGCATTGCTTTTAGAACCAAATCTTTTTGCGCAGGGATCAATGCAAGATCGACACCGATTGCTTTTTCATTTCCTTCTTCCGGATACGCAAACACAATGACCGTATTTTTTAAGATACTGATATTGCGTATCGCCGGATCACGCTGAGGTAACATCAAATGTGCATATCGCTGAAATTCAGTTGAAGTTATTGCCGGATGCAGGGCGATATACCCCATAAATCCCTGCCCGATATAAAGTCGAGAATTGAGGGCGCTTTCCAAACGAGCTCGGTACGCTCCCGCTTTTTCCATGATAGTAATTTTAAGGTCTTTTTCGACACGATATTCCGCATTTCGAATTATCGTAAAACCAATGATCAAAAAAACAAGCGTCACAAAAATACCCGTACAGAAAGGAATATAAAATTGATATTGTCTTTTTGATATCACGCTATACACACCTCATACACATGATATCATAAATGTGTGCTTTTTCAAGAAAATTGTCGTCATCTATCTGTCCACGCTGTCAAGACGATCACGACCCCATTCGGATATTGATCAAAGAAAAGCAGGGACACTGTCCCTGCGAAATGATCATTTAAAAGCGCCCCACATCCTTATCACCGCGACCGGATAAGTTTATAATTACCGTTTCTTTTTTACCGTGATGAATTTTCATTGCCAGCGCAACGGCATGTGCCGATTCTATCGCAGGGATTATACCCTCAAGACGTGATAATAGACCAAATGCTTCAACCGCTTCATCGTCCATTATCGGGTAATATCGTACACGCCCGCTATCTTTCAAATGAGCATGCTCAGGACCGACTCCCGGATAATCGAGTCCTGCAGAGATTGAATACGCATCGATCGGTTCTCCGTCATCGCCTACCAGACAGTATGAAAACGTTCCTTGGAATATATGCGGTTTCCCCACAGTCAATGTCGCTGCCGTACGCAATGACGCAATATCGGTTCCTCCGCCTTCTGCGGCGTGAATACTGACCGTCGTATCATCAAGAAACCCGCTAAATAGACCGATAGCATTTGAACCTCCACCAATGCATGCGACAACCGAATCAGGCAAACGATTCTCCGCTTCCAATATTTGTGCACGTGCCTCACGACCAATTACTGATTGAAAATAACGAACCATTGACGGATACGGATGTGGGCCAACCGCTGAGCCGAGTAAATAAAACGATTCAGGATGTTCGCAAAAATACAGCAATGCGGCATCGACCGCATCTTTTAAGGTCGCGGTGCCATTTTCCGTGAGATAGATCTTCGCTCCAAGTAATTTTATGCGCTCAACATTCATCGATTGACGCCGTGCATCTTCTGCGCCCATAAATATTGTACACTTCATACCCATAAGCGCTGCGACGGTCGCAGTTGCGACACCATGTTGCCCGGCACCGGTTTCTGCAATGATCTCGCGAGCATTCATGCGTTTTGCAAGTAATATTTGACCAAGAGTATTATTGATCTTATGCGATCCGGTATGATTAAGATCTTCGCGCTTCAGATAGATAGTGCTGCCGATATATGCAGATAGTCGGTCGGCGCGATATAACGGAGAAGGTCTTCCGGTGTAATTTTTGTGATAATATTCAAGTTCTGCGGTGAACACAGGATCATCTTGTGCGATCTCAAAGGCATCCCCGAGTCGTTCCAAATTTTTTTCCAATACCGGTGGAACAAATGCACCGCCATAAAGCCCGAAATATCCTTTTTGAATCGTATGTGTAGTCATACTTCCTCCTATAAACCTATTTTTTTAATAAAACACCGATTATAACAATGTGGAGAAATAAATATTAGGGCTCGATGGCCCAAGAATACCAAGAAGAAACAGATACTGATACAATAAAACTACTCACGCTATACTGTAAAGTCACACACCTTTTCATACGACAAAGATAGCACTTTTTCATTTCGTGTCAAGAACAATATTCGCTGTATCGGGTTATGAATCGAAGAATGTCATGATTATTGTAAGAATTTTTGCTCAGGACAAGCGCCCCTCCCTTTTTTGGGGAGGGGTTTGGGGTGGTCACAAATTCAAAAAATGGTAGTTTCGCAAAAGCTTTATACTATTATTCCGCAAGCAATTTCTTAATTTCTTGATCAAACACAGATTTTTCATGAAAGCCTACCCATTTTTTCACTATTTTACCCTTTTTATTGACCAAAAATGTAGTGGGAATCCCCTGAATACCACCGAACGCAGTCGGAGTCACATTCGTTGTGTCATGCAAAATTGTGTAATTCATCTTGTTCGCAGGTACAAAGGTATCAAGATCGGCTTTGTTTTGATCCACTGATATCCCGATAATCTCAAGCCCTTGGTCTTTATACGCAGCTTGTAATTCGATAAAACCGGGGATTTCTTCTCGACACGGAGGACACCATGTCGCCCAAAAGTCAATAAGTAACACTTTTCCCGAAAATGATGACGACGCGACCAAAGTCCCGCTCAAATCCGGTAATTCAAACGCAGGCATATCTTCACCGGATGCAGTAGTTGTTTTTTTTCCGCTACAGGACAACAAAATAATCATCATCGGCACTACGATACATACCAGCCACTTTTTCATTGTATCTCCTCCTTCGTGCATTGCATCATATACACACCGTTATGTTGACACCACTCATGCTTATTTTCATTCCATGTTTCAGCTTCGCAGTATGCATATAACAATATCCCACTCCCCGACAATACTTTATCATCCCCTATTGAAAGATGTTGGATAATCAGCACGTGATCAGGCAATTCCTCTCGCAAAGCCATTACCGTATCATAATCCTCGGGAGAAGTGACGGTTACATGTAACTTCATAAAGAGCTTTCTGCCCTTGACTTGTTCAATAAGATAAAAATATTCTGCATAACGAACATAGAGTGCGTTCAAGGCCTTCACGCATGTAACAATATCAGTATATTCATGCAACAATGATACGTGTAGATATGCATTAAATATCGACGGGTAGATCGGCAACAACGATTCATCAAATAATGCCGCAGGCTTTATTGCATACGTAATACCGTAAAAATCAGATTCCCATGGTACAAATCCCTTTTCGCCTGAAATTATCTTTTGAGGATTTGTTATATCCGTTTTCAAATAACATGACGCGCACAATGGCAATGCATCGGATGACTCATGCACAATAAGCTCAACACCGACAGTATTGGAATGAAGAGTCTCGAGGTTGCAGTCAATTTGATCGACATGAAACGGTTCCATTTCATGGGGTTTGAAAAGTGATGCGGCAATTAATTTCTTTACTGACTCCGTCAACATGAAATGTTGATAAATATACCGGTTAAATACCGGTGAGAGCATGGTTCCGATTGATTGCGGAGGATATTTTGCATACAATAATAATACTTCCTGCAGCGGGAACGATAACGCATGCGGAGGCGTATAATCAACCGTATATTTTTTACATAAATCACGCAGTACCGACAACACTGTCGATCTGCTGATATCTGAAAGTCCGTGTTGTTCCGACAAATATACAAGAATCGTGCTGAATTCATCAAAAAATCGTCGCGCAATGGATGATGGCAATTCTATGTGCAATTCACGCAAAATCGTCTGCCATACAGTATCATCAAATACAACCCCTTCGATTGTAACCATACCCTTTGAACCTGACCCATACAATTGCGTCACCAGTTGCTCGATGTCCGTCTCCTCTATAAGAGTATGTTCAGGTGAATTATGGAGATAGAACGATATAACGGAGATAATATGTTCCAATTCCTCCTGAGAAAAATCACGTCCCTGTGACATTGATGTTATTTTACGCGAAAGGATCTTCGCACTCAGTTCTTTTATATCACCGGTTTTATCTTTATAGAACAAATTACCGATAAACATACTATTTCTTCTGCTCGATAAAATGTTTCAATTCGGTTAAAAAATCATTCGGATCTTTAAATTGACGATATACCGATGCAAATCGCACATAAGCGACCGCGTCAGCATTACGTAATAAGTTAATGACCAACTCACCGATGTATGTAGAATCAATCTCTGCTTTTTCAGCTGCGAATAATTCTCGCTCGACACTGTCAATAAGAGCTTCAATCGTCTCAAGCGCGACAGGGCGTTTTTCGAATGCCTTTTTTATACCGCGCTCAAGCTTGGAGCGATCATAATCTTCACGCCGTCCGTCTTTTTTTACGATCACCGGCAGTGCCTCGACAATGGTCTCGTAAGTCGTAAATCGCTTACTGCATTGCAAGCATTCACGTCGTCTTCGAATCGCATTTTCGTTATTTGCGGCACGTGAGTTGATCACTTTACTGTCGAAATACCCGCAATGTGGACACTTCATGGCGTATACTTCACCACTTCAATAGCGGCTTCAGCCAACAATTCTTTCGATAACTCGTCGGGGTATGCTTCGAGATATTTAATTGTCTTTATCCCTGCATTGATAATCAGTTTTGCACACACAATACAGGGGTGATGGGTGACGTACACCGTTGAACCTTCTAAGCTTATGCCGAACCGAGCGGCTTGAATTAATGCATTCTGCTCGGCATGTACACCTCTGCAAATTTCCTGCCGCTCCCCTGAGGGGATTTTTAATTGATCGCGAAGACATCCCGTCTCTGCACAATGACGCAATCCCGAAGGAACACCATTATACCCGGTCGTTAAAATACGTTTATCTTTTACGATCACCGCACCCACCTGTCGTCGCAGGCAGGTGCTTCGTGTCGCCACCATTTTAGTTATTTCAAAAAAATATTCATCCCAACTCGGACGTTGCATAATAATTATTTCCCCAACCGATGTTGATAGAGAGGAAATGAATCGCACAATGCTCGCACATCTTTCTTCGCCTGTTCAAATACAGCCTCTTCGTCATTCGAACGCAAAACACGATCAATTATCGCAGCAATTGTATTCATTTCTTTTTCTTTCATGCCGCGGGTTGTGAGTGCAGGTGTTCCTAAACGTATACCACTGGTCACAAAAGGACTTTTACTGTCAAACGGAATTGTATTCTTGTTTACAGTGATTTCAGCTTTACCCAATAAACTTTGTGCTTTTTTGCCGCTGATATCAAGTGATGTCAGCACATCGACAAGCATCAGGTGATTATCCGTACCACCTGATACCAACCGATACCCGAGTGCTTGTAATGCGTGAGCAAGTGCTGATGCATTGGCAACGACTTGCTTTTGATATTCTTTAAATGACGGTTCGAGAGCTTCTTTGAATGCGACGGCTTTTGCGGCAATCACATGCATGAGCGGACCGCCCTGAACGCCGGGGAAAACCAACATATCTATTTCTTTAGCATATTCCTTTTTACATAATACCATACCCCCGCGAGGACCACGAAGAGTTTTATGTGTAGTCGTCGTCACAAAATCAGCAAACGGAACCGGATTTGGATGAAGTCCTGCGGCAACAAGCCCTGCAATGTGTGCCATATCAACCATGAGTTTTGCTCCTACCGCATCGGCAACTTCACGAAATTTTTTAAAATCCAAGGTACGAGGATATGCACTTGCACCCGCGATGATAAGTTTCGGTTTGGTCTCAAGTGCAATCTTTTTCATTTCATCATAATCGATGTGTTCCGTATCCTTATTGACCCCGTAAGGAACAATATTATAAAATAATCCGGAAAAATTCACCGGGCTCCCGTGTGTAAGATGTCCGCCGTGAGAAAGATTCATACCCATTACGGTATCGCCCGGTTTCACCGTAGCAAAATAAACGGCCATGTTCGCCTGAGCACCCGAATGAGGCTGCACATTTGCATGTTCAGCACCAAATATCTTCATTGCACGCTCGATCGCTAATTTCTCTGCTTTATCAACAACCTCGCAACCGCCGTAATAACGACCATTCACTGAGTAATCGGTCTCAAGCGGGGCTTCCTTTTTCCGTGAATACGGATATCCTTCTGCGTATTTATTGGTCATAACAGAACCCATAGCCTCCATAACCGCATCAGTAACAAAATTTTCAGATGCAATCAACTCAAGGCCATACGACTGTCGTTCCGTCTCCTCATGTATGAGCGAAAAAATTTCCGGATCCGTATTTTTCAGATTACGCTGTACCATAACCGCCTCCTTATTTTTTAAGAAATTTATTTTCTATATCGGTAATTTTCTGTATACGCCGCGTATGTCTCACTTCTTCAAATTGAGTGGTGAAAAAATTTGTCAACAGCTCCCCCAGAGTATTTCTTTCCGTATAGTCTGCGCCAAGCACTAAGACATTGGCATTATTATGCAACCTCGACAACCGAGCTAACTCCGGTGACATGCATAATGCGGCACGAACATGGGGTACTTTATTAGCAGCGATCGACATACCGATACCTGATCCGCAAATTAATATTCCGTAATCATTTAATTCTTTTGAAACGGATTCTGCGACTCTAAATGCAAAATCAGGGTAGTCAACTGATTCGGTCGAAAATGCGCCAAAATCCTCGACATCATATGAACGTTCTTCCAGAATAGATTTTATTATGCTCTTGAGCTCTATTCCGCGATGATCCGATCCTATTGCAATTTTCATATTTCACCCTTCATCAAAGTTCGCTGATATCACCGAAATCGCCACCCTCACTATACTCGGTCGGTTGTGTTCCGGGAAAGAACCACATTGTAACTCCTTTATCTCCGGATTTCGCAAGACGTCCATCAATTCGATTCACAAAAGCGCTCACCACGCCTTCCGGAACCGGCCATGCATCTTTTTCTTTTCCACGCATCATTTCATTCAATATTTTACTGAAACCCTTACCATGAGCTAATCCGCCATACTCAGGAGCACCCAGTAATTGTTTGTAATCAAATCCGATCCATGATGTTAATAATAAATTGGGGGTATATGCCACCAACCACAAATCGGTAGGACCGTCAGTTGTACCGGTTTTGCCGGAGATAACACCGTGATTCAGATTAAACGCGCCATGAAAGAACGCAGCCGTTCCGATTTCATAAATACCGCGGTTCATATTATTCATAATAAACGCAAGCTGTGGTGATATCACTTGAGTCGGTTGCGGGGTATTTTCTTTAATAACATTTCCTGCTGTATCAGTTATTTTTCGAATGTATATCGGTGTAACTTTTTGCCCGCCGCTTGCAAAGGTACAATAGGCGCGAGCTAGTTCAAGAGGAGATATTTCTGCGACACCGACCGAAAGGGATGGCACTGCAGGCATATCACTTTCAACACCGATACGACGCATAAATTCAACCGCAGTAGTTTCGCCGATCTCTTTCATGAGTTTCGCAGAAACAACATTTATTGACATAGCAAGTGCGGAATATAACGTCAAAGGCCCTGTGAACTTATCATCATAATTTCTCGGACGCCAATCAGCTTGTGAACCGCCGGGAGTTTCCCACACAAAAGGAGAATCTAAGAATACCGATGCCATAGTATACTGACGACTTTCTATCGCAGCTGCATAATATAATGGCTTTATGGTGGACCCGATCGAAAGCTTTGATTGAGTCACTCGATTAAATTGACTTTCTTTGAAATCCGCTCCGCCGATTTGTGCGACGATGTATCCGGTCTTTGGTTCCATTCCGACAAATGCAACCTGTGTATAGGGTTCTCTTTCCCATAACACTTCCATGATATTTTTATCAAAATCAGCCCATCGATATTTTACGACAATTGGCTCACCGGCTTTGAAATAGGTGAGGGGATTCACATCCCATCCCCAGTCTTTTTGCGCAACGCTCATATAAGCCCGCATTCCGGCACCCATATCAATATACACACGTTTCTCTTTATCATTGACCTCAATTACTTTTCCTTCAAGTATCATATTTGTCTTAAGTGAATATCGAGGATTCCCGAGATTTTGAAGTTTCAACGGACGATACATGTATTTATTTCGCTCGGAAATCTCTTTCAGGTTTACTTGAACCGCTTCATTCGCCAATTCTTGGAGTTTCTTATCAAGCGTCGTATAGACATTTAGTCCGCCTGTAAAAATGACATCCGAACCGAATTCAGCGACAAGCTGGCGTCGCACTTCTTCAAAAAAGTATGGTGCAAGTTCACTGTACTGAGAACGTTTCGGTTGTACCGTTATCGGTTCTGCCGAATACACTTTATAATCCTCATATGAGATGATATTATTCTCTGCCATTGCATAAAGCACAAGATTACGACGACTTAATGTCTCTTCAGGATTTGCATACGGAGAATAATACGTTCCGCTTCGAGCCATACCTGCAAGCATCGCTGCCTCACTCACCGTGAGATCTTTAACATTTTTATTGAAATACATATCTGCGGCGGCACCCATTCCGTACGCACCGCTTCCCAAATAAATCTGATTAAGATACATCCGTAAGATATCATTCTTACTGAAAACAAATTCAATCTTATAGGCAAGAATGATCTCTTTTATTTTACGAGTCATCGTACGTTCGTGCGTAAGGTACATATTACGCGCCAATTGTTGCGTGATCGTGCTTCCGCCTTGAGTAAGCTTTCCTTTAAAAATATTTTTCATTATTGCGCGAACGATACCAAATACATCAATAGCGGAGTGACGATAAAAGTTCGCGTCTTCAATACTTAATACCGCCGCTTTCAACATTTCAGGGACTTCTTCGTTAGTAAGCACCACTCTGCGCTCTTTTGCGAATTCGTACACGAGCTGATCATCTTTATCATACACTTTAGTACCTAAATAAGGCTGATACGCCGATATTGCAACTGATGACGGTAACGATGCAGAAACGATGAGTACCACAATAGTAACCAAAAGAAACGGTGCAACAAATGTTATCATAAATAGTTTAAGCACAAGGGAACGGGGAGCATAATATTGTCTCACAAAGAGCCCTCCTTAATTTACTGTTTCGTGCTCAGACATTATAGAAGAGCATCGCCGTGTGTCAATACGGAAAGTAATAATTCCGTGATGATTTTATTGTTTTTCAAATTTAAAGCTCTTCCCGTGAAACTCTCCATTTTCACCATTGTTACACGTAAATCCAGTAATTCTCAATGAACTACCCCGCCGCAAGCTACGGGATATCTCCCTATATTGGTTTACCCTCCCCAAAACCCTCTCGTTAAAATCGAAAGGGGCTTGAGGAGAGCACAAATTAACATTATTGTGGTTTTGCAAATGTCTCTCGACAGTGGAAAATTAAATGAAACCCCGGTTAATATAAAAAAAGCCGAGATTACTCTCGGCTTTTGTATAAAAAAAAACTATAAATTAGAAAAGAATGACATTGATCCCGGCACGAATGATCATACCGGAAGAATCAAGATTTGAGAAATTGAGTTCTCCTTCTTTTTTATCAAACGATGCACTGTTATAGATCAATTCGCCGATAAGATTTGAACGTGAACCAACGCGCATTTTCACGCCGCCGCCAACTTGCCACACAAAACCGTTATAGGTGATCGATTCTTCATGCGGTGATGCCAGAGGATTACCGTCAGCATCAGCCGATGCGGTAAAAGACACATGTGTAATACCATACCCGAGACCGGCAAGAACGAAGGGCTTGATCGAATCATTATCATCCATCGGGAAACTCACACGAACTTTGAAGGTAAGCGGTAAATGCCATGCCGACCACTCACTCAGTTTGCTGTATTGGCTGATATTCACACCAACTTTTTCAACATCTTCTTGTTCGGTTATGTTTTCAACACTGCGCACATAAAGATCTCCACTTGCAAGAATTTCTACATTTTCATCAACCTGATACCCGTAATCGGCACCCCAAATAATACCGTTATACGGCAGATCGTTAGGCATATAATACCCAACCTTAAAGGAAAAACTGTTTGATGTCGCAAATGTCATAGCAACGAAACACACCGCTGCAAGCACTAATAATCCTGTTTTTCTCATGAGATTCCTCCTTTTATTACATCACTGAGTATAGCATTGTGTCTATAAAACATCAAGTCTATACCAATGATACCGCAGTAAGAATAGATAAATACTTTACGTCTTCATTATCAGAACGAGAAGTCAAGACAATCGGCACCTTCGCTCCGACAATGACGCCGGCAATTTTGATGTTTGTAAGATATCCGATCGTTTTATACATGACGTTTGCGGAGACCAAGTCGGGCATGATCAACACATCGGCATCGCCACCCACGTCAGTCACAATACCTTTGACCTCACAGCTTTTTTTGGATATTGCGTTATCCAATGCAAAAGGACCATCGATAATGCAATTCTTAATTTGACCGCGTTCAGCCATTTTTGAAAGTACTGCCGCATCGACAGTTGCAGGCATCGATTCGGGATTCACTTTTTCGACCGCTCCGATAACACCAACCTTCGGTTTTTTCACGCCGAATTTCTGGGCAACGGCAACAGTATTATTTACCAGTCCGATTTTTTCATCCAACGTCGGGGTAATAGTCATTGCCGCATCGGTCATATAGATTAATTTGTGATATAACGGTGCTTCGATAACAGAGACATGACACATAACCCCGTCACCTCTGAGCCCAACTTCTTTGTTCAACACTGCTTTCATGATACTCGATGTTGCGACCTTTCCTTTCATAAGGAGATCGGCTTCACCGTTACGAACCAATTCAACTGCCTTTGCCGCACATTCTTTTTCGCCGACAGTATGAACAATTTTAAATTTTGAGATATCAAGCTTCTCTTGTTTGGCGATTTCTTTGATTTTGTTCTCATCACCGACCAATACAGGGATAACAATGTCCTCTTCCGATGCTTTCACTATGGCAGTCAGTGCATCATCTTCCTCTGCCATTGCGACCGCAACACGCTTTGACGGCATTTCCTTTGCTTTTTTTTCCATTTCTGCGAAATTCTTGATCATGAAAATCACCCTTTCAATTATTTTCCTTTATATTCCTTCGGTTTTTCTTCCCCGCTTAATATTCTGAATCCGGCATCCGCCAATGCAGGTAATTCTTCTTCGCCCGGATAAACTATTTGTTTTCCGATATATGCAAGGTGCTCCTTTAAATACGGAATAAGAAAATCTTTTGAGTATGCCAGTCCGCCTGTATATATCACACCATCGGCTTGACCCTTCAACACGGCATACATGGCACCCGCTTCCTTAACGATTTGATATGACATTGCATCCATGATCAATGCGGCCTTTTTATCGCCGTCCATGATGCGCTTTTCAATATCTGTCCCCATATCAGTACCAAGATATGCAAGCAACCCTGCCTTGGTTGACAAATATGTTAATAATTCTTTTTTGGTGTATTTGCCGCTGTATGCCATTTCAATAAGCGGTCCGATAGGCAATGCACCCGCACGCTGTGGCGAGAACGGTCCCATCCCCAGTAATGCATTATTGACATCAATGCATCGTCCCTTTTCAAATGCAACCGCAGATATTCCGCCGCCCATATGAAGAATAACAAAATTACAATCTTCTATTTTTTTCCCCAATTCCTTAGCAGCTTTATGAGCACATGCGCGAGAGTTCAGTGCGTGAAACAATGAGTTGCGTTCTATCTCGGGAATTCCGGAAATACGGGCAACATCTTTCATTTCATCGACTGTAACCGGATCAGCGATAAATGACGGGATACCTACTTCATCAGCCATTGATTTCGCTAAATATGCACCCAGATTTGATGCATGCTCACGTCCCCATACTGATTTGTCTGCAAGATCATCAAGCATCTTCTGATTGATAGCATACGTACCGCCTTCAACGGGGCGCATGAGTCCTCCGCGACCCACAATTGCACTGAGATCGCTCAATGCTATCCCTGCATTCGTAAGCGCTTCAAGAATGAATTTCTTTCTGTAGTCAAATTGATCTACAATTTTTTCAAACTTGGTGAGATCATCCGCATTATGACGAATAGTACTGTCGTACACAGAGCCTTTCACATCATCATAAATAGCAATTTTCGTAGACGTTGAACCCGGATTAATTACCAATACTTTCACGACCGCTCCCCCTTTCGCGACTTACAAATACGTTTCTTCCATCACTCGCCTATACTGTATAGCTTCGGCAATATGAGACACTTCTATCGTTTCCTTCGAGTCCATATCCGCAATCGTACGTGCTACTTTCAAAATACGGTAGTAGGCACGCGCCGACAACGCATACTGCTGTATCGCCTGTTTGAATAACAGCTCTGCGTCTGACGACAGTATACAGTACTTTTTGGCTTGTGAGGAAGACATTTCGGAATTGCAGTGAATTTTTTCTTTAGAAAATCGTAACTTTTGTCGTTCCTGAACACGCAATACTCTTTCTCGAATAATTGCCGAAGATTCTTCCGACCATTCACCGCGTAATTCATCATATGATGCTCGAGGAACGTCAACATGAATATCGATTCGGTCAATTATCGGACCTGAAATTTTCTTTCTGTACCGTTGTATATCAAAAGGCGAACAGGAACATTTTTTTTCTTTATCGCCCTGATATCCGCACGGGCACGGATTCATTGCGGCCACCATAAGAAAATGTGCAGGATAGGTGACGGAATATGCGGCGCGGGTAATGATAACGGAGCCGTTCTCAATCGGTTGACGCAGTACTTCGATAACTGTTTTTTTGAATTCAGGCAACTCATCCAAAAACAATACGCCTTTATGCGCCAAGCTGATCTCCCCCGGTCGAGGATTTCCTCCGCCGCCTATAAGACCGACATCACTCACGGTATGATGCGGCGATCGAAACGGACGCACGGTCAGAATAGGCTTATGCTCATCCAATAAACCTGCGACACTGTATATTTTGGTAACCTCTAAGGATTCTTCTCTATTCAAAAACGGTAAGATCGACGGGATTCGTTGTGCAAGCATGGTCTTTCCCGTACCGGGCGGACCGATCATCAATACGTTGTGACGCCCCGATACTGCAATTTCAATGGCACGTTTCGCGAGCATTTGCCCGCGAACATCACTGAAATCGGGGATTCCGTCTTCGCGTTCACGAAAAAACATATCATCATTCAATTGATATGGCTGTATCGGCACTGTGCCGTTAAAAAAGTCAATTACTTCATGCAAGTTAGCAACAGGAAATATCGGCAACCCTTGAACGAACGCCGCCTCCTTTTTGTTATCGGAAGGACAAATAAGAGAATAGCCATGCTGACGAGCATACTCGGCTATCGGTAAAATCCCTCGCACTCGCCGCAGCTCTCCGTCTAAAGCCAATTCACCGACGATAAGATAGCGTGAGGTGTCGGTGCGAATCATATTCATGGCCTGTAAAAGTGATACTGCTATCGGGAGGTCGTATAAAGCACCTTCTTTCTTTGCTTCCGCAGGTGCTAAATTGACAATGATCTTTCTACCGGGAAATTTGAGTCCGCTAGCTTCAAATGCCACTCGTATACGATCGCGGCTTTCACGGGTGACAATATCATTCATACCGACAACATTGAACGCAGGTACACCGTGTGACACGGCAGTTTCTATCGTAATCGAAAATGCACTGATACCTTCTACTCCGGCAGATGCAATCTTACATATCATGTTCAGACCATACCATGTTGTCTATCAAACGTGTTTTTCCAAAATACACGGCACATGCGAATACCACTTTCGCCACACAATCAATGTTTTCAACATCCTCAAGCGTGGTCTCATTCACACATTGTAAATAATCGACACGGGCTATCCCCGTCTTTTCGATATGAGTATGCATGACCTCAAGAATAACCGAGGCTTTTCTTTCTCCGGCAGACAACATATCGCGAGCCATTCCAAGGGCTTGCGATATACTCAATGCAAATCTGCGTTCATCGACCGAAAGATACACATTGCGCGAACTCATCGCTAATCCGTCTGATTCACGAACGATCGGACAAGGAACCGTGCGTGTCGTCATATTCAGATCTACCACCATTTGCTCGATAATTTTATATTGCTGATAATCCTTCTGACCGAAATATGCGGCATCGGGATTGACGATATTAAATAATTTTGTAACGACTGTACACACCCCGCGAAAATGTATAGGGCGTGATTTCCCGCAAAGATTTTGTGATAATGCTTCGGGAACGACGTACGTATTGAATCCATTCGGGTACATACTCTCATTGGTCGGAAAAAATATCATTGCGACGCCTGCATTCTCACACAATGCTTTGTCTTTTTCAAAATCACGAGGATATTTTGCCAAATCCTCGGTCGGAGCAAATTGAGTGGGATTGACATAAATCGACACAATTACCACATCATTTTCATGCGCCGCATACTCAACAAGCGACATATGTCCTTGATGAAGATATCCCATTGTCGGAACAAAACCTATTTTTTTACCTGCACGTCGTTGTGCATCGCTGTATGCACGAACAACGCTCGGATTAGTTTCGATAATCATAACTACCTACTTTTTCGTTATGTTTTCTTCTCCGGGAAATGTGCCGTTCTTTACTGCTTGCACATACGCCCGTGTACCATTTTTTATTGAACGTCCCGCATGGCGAAATATTTTTGCATGTTTCGGTAAAAAATCAGGGTATATTCCCAATACATCGTAACAAACCTGTATCTCACCGTCACAGAAACGTCCCGCACCGATACCGATTACCGGCATTACAACCGCCTGAGATAATTCGCGTCCGAGTGTTTCAGGCACAGACTCTGCAACTAAACAACAAGCTCCTGCAGTATCAAGATCCCGTGCAGCTTCAAGTATGGCATCATGTTCTTTATCAGAACGACCACGGATGATATGATACCCGTATTTTCGTGCCGATTGAGGAGTATAACCCAGATGTGCAACCACAGGAATTCCCACATCGGTCAATCGTCGAATGAGCGAGGGGTAATGGCCTTCTAATTTGACCGCTGCGCACCCTGTCAAACGCATAAGTTCTCCTGCATTGCGGACAGCCTCATTTTCATCTATTTGGTACGACATAAACGGCATATCGGCAACCACCATAGCATGTTGTACACCGCGAACTACTGCTGCAGTATGCATGATCATCATATCCATGGTCACCGCTAATGTATCTTTCAAACCGTACAAAACCATACCGAGAGAATCCCCGACAAGGATAATATCTGCGCCGGCATTGTCAATGTGCTTTGCCATCGAATAATCGTACGCGGTAATTGCAGCGATTTTCTCACCGTTTTTTTTCATATCACGCAGAGTATCTGAGGTAATATGTTTCATATACGCCTTTCTACTACCGGCCATGCATGGGTTTCAAAAAATGGATGCATTTGAAGCGTTACGGGGTCAGTGCATGACGGGTTAATTTCTGCAAGGAGTGCTGACACAAAGGGACGATCGTAAACCTGTGGATGAGGAATCGTTAAATGTGGGGTCTGAATACGATGCGATCCGTAATACAGAATATCAATATCAATGATACGCGGATAATTTTTTTTTGTCCAAACTCTTCCCATATCTTGCTCAATTTTTTTCAGTCTGATCAGCAGTTGTTCTGGTGTAAGAAAGGTCCGAGCTTTGATGACCATATTAAAAAAATTCGGCTGAGAGGTAACTCCTATCGGCATGGTATCAATCACTGAAGACGTTTTATCCAAATAGATCTCATGTGAGCATGTACACTTCTGTACGGCCTCATGTATGTGTGTCAAACGATCACCAATATTGCTTCCGAAAGAAAGATAGATAGGCGTCAGATCATATTCAACGCTGACCTCATCATTTTTTAAGTCGATACAATGAACTGTTACCGCAATACACTCGGTATCTGCAATAATACTTCGTGCAATCGCATCGCACATTTCAACAGTATCTTTGAGTGTTGCAAATTTCAGCATAATATTTTCGCATATATGCGAATGAAGTATCTCATTTTCCGGTAACGGTCGAAGTGTATGCGATGTATCAAAATAAATAGTCGCCGACAGTGCGTGATACGAAATGTCAGGCACGCAACCGTGGGGAAGATGAATATTCATTACAAACGTGACCATACGGCTGATAGTAACATAATGCAGAGCAGTTTGTCAATAATTGTTCACATAATCGAGATCTTTCATGTACTATTTGTTACTTTTTTTACTTATTTTTTCTAAAAACTCAGGATACAATTTTTTCATACAATCAGGACACACTCCGTGAGAAAAATCCGTGTCGCTTTTTTCTTTAAAATATGCTTCCATGCTTATCCATGATGCAGAATCCTTCGGATCACTTCCTGCGTTTCGTATCTTTTTACAATTACTACATATGGGGACAAACAATTGCATCTCTTCTAATGCCCGTCGCGCATTGACGATACCGTTAATTTGAAAAAGAATGGTGAAGCCAAAGCCGACGATGACAAGCAAACTTAATACTATAAAAACAATTCGTATGCGAGCCGCACGGGTTTCATAGAACACTTGAACATGCATGACCATGGTATCAATCATACGAAGAATGTGAGAATTGTTCTCTATAACATATCCCATAGAAACACGATTCCGAGTTGCTATAACATCATATACCTTGTTTTTATATTCCTGCCATATTGATTGGATCGTATGTAATTCAACTAATATATCATCACTTTCAATAGCGGTCATGATTACATTGTCGGGAAGTGCTAAACTTTGACGTACCGAACCGCCGTGTATCAAACCGTTTAATGATTCGTCAAAAAGCGCTATTGTCCCATGAATATCACGCGGGTCATTCTCAAAAGAATAATACAACAATACTTCTTTTGTCATTTTTTGCAAGAGCATACGTTCTCTGCCTGCGACATTGATGAGTAGCGAGCCTTGCCTTTGCTCTTTAAGAAACATCGTCATCACGTATCCAACGACAACAATTGATACCGTTAATGCCGCATAAATGATAAAAAACCGTCGATAATAATGTAATCGTCGAGCAGCTTCAACTCTATTCATAGATTGTATTATATGCATGTATGCTCCTCAAAGTCAACATAAAATAATCATAATCCGCACAAAGCACAGTTTATGAATCAATAGATCACACGAAAAAAGCTTCCTCTTTCTCGAAAATATCGCATCGTAAAACCAACGATTTTTACCATTGAGCAATTTGTGCGGGACTTCAACGGAGTGTATACTGTGCAACGTTGACGTATTCTTGATCCGTCCATTGAAAATACATGGCATTATGAGACATCGAACCCTTGTAGAACTACAACCTTTCAACTTTTTTCTGGTAAAATAATGGGCGGTGTGGACACACATTAAAAATGACGGCTTAACTTGTGATATAGTCGGGACTTCGTCCCCACACCCCTTTTAATAACAAAACTATAATAGTAAAGCCGAAGCAAGCTTCGAGAAATGTAACCCATTGAGATTAAACAAAAGCCTCTTTGTGTCAATACTTCCGTGGATATCTTAAAAATAAAAAAAGCCCCGCTTTCACGGGGCACAGTCTTTTATTACAAATTGTAATTAACGGTATAACTCATTCGGAGAAATTTTTGAATACCCTGCAGGACGTGTAAACGTGGAATCGGGTACATTGAAAGATATATTCGATAAAACCACAACCATTTCGGTATCATCTGTTTTTGTCGTTGAACCGATCATGATTTTTTTAACAGGATCGATATAGTAAAATGTCGTGCCGTCTTGTCCGTCAAGCACCTTATATTTATCGGCATTGACCCCTGCGAACATTTCGGTGCCGACTTTTTGGATCTCTTCATCAGGTTCGAGAGAATCAAAATTTTCCTCACCTTCCGGCATATCCGCAAAAACCACAAACTGTTTGCGTTTCGGATAGTAGGTATACATGACCTCCTTACCTTTTTCCTCGGTTGTAAAAATAATATATTCATCAATATTTTTTTGTTTCATGAATTCATACATCGGAGTATTGGTAGGCATTTTCATTTCCATTCGCACGTTTTTGCCTTTTACCGCCATCGTTGCATCACTCACCATTGTCATGCCTTCGGCCTTGGTTGTCATTTTCATCGTACACGAAAATCCTTTTTCAAACATATCGCCTTTCACAACATCTTGTAATGTCAAAGAAAAAATACTAACTGTGAAAATCACGGCAATACACATAAACATAACACTCTTTTTCATAAAAAGCCTCCTTTATTTCTTGTGTAACTATAGCACAGAACGATAAAATTTCAAGGCACGGTAAGGGATAAAATCCTGTTCAGCAAAAATTTCCAAATTTTTCTTGATTAATTATCCAACGAGCTGCCGCCATGAGATCATACGCATTATGGTGTGCCTTGTTACTGCTTTTTGCATCAGCATGAATCAGTTTGACAGCGATTATTCCGGCATTAAGACCAAATTCCACATCACTTTCTTTGTCTCCGATCATGTATGAATGTGCCGGATCAAAATCGTACTGAGCTCTTACCTCATCTAATAATGCAATGTTCGGTTTGCGACATTGACACTCTTCATCGGGATGATGAAAGCACATATAAAAACCGCATATTTGTACTCCATATGACGACAACAACACGTTCAGACGTGCATTCACTGCATGAGCATCACTCTCTTTGAAAAAACCTCGACCGACACCTGACTGGTTTGAAATAACGACGAGCTCAAATCCGTTGTCAACAAGAAGCCTGAGTGCATCACCCGCATATGGTAAAAGCGTCACGTCTTCGGGTAAGCTTATATACCCCGGATCTTCATTGATGGTATTGTCTCGATCAAGAAATATTACTTTTTTTCGAGTATTCTTTCCCACGATCTCAGCCAAACCGATACTGCTTCTTCACCGGTTTTTTCACATTCCAAACACAGTGTAACCCTTGAGGAAATTGGACAAAGTCTCCTGCGGTGAAGGTAACAGGTTGCCCGTTCTTGGGAGTAACTGTTACTTCGCCCTCAAGAATGTAACACGATTCTGACTCATCATAGAACCATTCAAATTCACCGATCTCTTTACACCATATCGGCCACGAAACAATCTGCATTGCGTGAAATTCATTTTCGGAAATTTTTTTCACAATTATTTCCATGTTTCCTCCCGTATAAATGACTCATTATAATGCTTCCCGCGATAGCAGCATTCAGTGATTCTGCGCTCTCCTCCATTGGAATTCGTATGTTCTTTGTCACATATTTCATGATTTCAGGCGAAATGCCATTCCCCTCACTTCCGATTACTAAAACATAGGGTTCTTCAACATCCATGTCCCACACTGAAATAGCACTGTTTGATAAATCAGTGCCTACTATCTGCACATCTTTGGGGAAAAACGAAATAAAATCAGGGAATGACCCGTATGCACAATGCACATCAAAGACATACCCAGCTGAACTGCGGATCGCTTTGGGTGAAAACGGATCTACCCCGTTTCCCACACACAAAACATTTTTTATACCGAATGCAGTTGCAGAACGGATAAGAGAACCCAGGTTCCCGGGATCCTGAATACCATCACATACGAGAAAACTTCCTGTACCTGCACGAAAAACAGGCACTTCAAATACACCGACAATTCCGTATGATGTTTTTGTCGATGAAATAAAATCCATATCCTTAGATTCGGCATCATACACAGGCACCGATATCGGCACACGATAGATAAAATCGTTACTTTTCACGAGAAATTTACATCCGCGGGATGCTCGAAACGCTTGATCTATCGCATTTTTCCCTTCAACCAGCACCACTTTTTCTTCCACACGAAATGAGCGGTCATGTAGATTTCGAACATATGTTCGTATCGATTTCGTAAGCACATTCATTATTTGACCCGCACAATCTTTCGTATGAATTCACCGGTTGAGGATGTAAACACGCAATAATAAATACCGCTCGGCAATTCACGCCCTGCATCATCACGAAAATCCCACACATAGGTATAGTAGCCGATCGCAGTGTTTCCCGTGTGCAGATGGCGCACAATTTTACCGTTTGACGTATAGACAATGATATTCATTATGCCATTTCTATGAGAAGTAATATTTATTTCAACATACTGCGAAGCGGGTTGGGGGAAAACAGTCATTGATGACGCATGCGGCATACGATAGCGAACGATTATCTCAGAAGATACCCCAGAGTAATCACCTGTCTCGCTGTTCTTCGCACGAACCGAGTAACGATATACCGACGCAGGGCTGACCGCGACATCCTCAAAGGACAAGGTCATAATCTCTGCAATTCTCACACCGTCACGAAATAATAAATACGTATCATAGCCATCAAGTGCATCCCAAGAAAGCACAATACTTGATTGTAAAATATCGGCGGTAAGATTGGAGGGTGCCTCATTATCTTGCACTGAAAGTGATACAAATACCGCCAGTGTTGCTTGAGTGAACGAACGAGCCAGAAGTATGTCATTGACACTTACTCCAAGTATATCGTTTGTTGAATGAATATACGGGCTATAATATTGTGTATCCTCAAAAGGCCACACCCCGGGGAAACCGCGAACATTAAATGATGTATGGTCACTGTCGCCGCCGATAGAACCACCGTCCTCAAAAGAAAAATCATGAACATACAATGACGCGGTTGAAACAAAATAACTCTTTAACGCACTTGCTGATAAAGGTGCCATCATGTCCGCATGTCTGGTTTGGCTTGAATCACGATACCCGATCATATCAAGATTTAAATATGCGGTGACACTTTTTCCCGCAGACACAAGAGACTGTGCATATGCAGCACTTCCGTATAAACCATACTCTTCGCCGGAAAATGCGCAAAACACAACCGTTCTTTCGAATTCAATATCTTTCAAAAGGCGGGCAATTTCTAAAACACCTGCGACGCCTGACGCATTGTCATCAGCACCGGGAGCATTGCTTTGGTTATACCCCGATATTATTGAATCATAGTGAGCTCCTACGATAACGTATTCGTTCGGATACTTTGAGCCGAGTTTTTGGGCAATGATATTATCTGTCACATCATTTCCATTGATTAAAAACGTTTGTTCTGTCACCGAATATCCCATTGCCGAAAAAGTATTCTTCAGCCACAATTGCGCATTGATACCGCCCTGTTGATAACAATTTCGAGTAACAAAATTTTGCAACGTTTGAATATCACTTTGAATACGATTGTGGTCTACGGAATCCACCAGGTTTTGAATTGATATATCAGAAGATACCTTCAAAAATCGCGAATAATCTTGAAAAACAGGTAATCGAGCAACGATATTGGCGACATGTATGAGCGAATCATTTCGCGGAGGAGCGACTTCTTCGTTTCGCTTGACAAGGATCAATCGTGTATCGGCTGTTATCATAGTATCTGACTCGTTCATAATTTCTTTTACTGACGATGCGGTAATTTTATTATTAACTAAAAAATACTGCTCGCCTTTCTCCCATGGGGTCTCATCAATAAGCGTATACTGCTCTTGTATGTCTCCGCGTAATGTGCCGATTATTTCATTATCCGAATAATAGTGGATCACTAATTCGGAACATTGAAATAATTTTTTAATGTCTTCAAAGTTATCTTTACGGATATGCACTAATATATCACGTGCACAAACCGAAATAAACGAACTTAAAAGTAACAGCGATATCACATAAAAACGCTTCATAACATCACTCCTTCACCTGAGCATAGGCACGACACGATGTATTGTCAATATGATTCATACATTAAAATAAACTCCGGTCAACCCGGAGTTTATGGAACTACCCCGCAGCAAGCTACGGGGTATCACAATTGTGCGCACCCCACGCCCTTTTAATATCTAAAACTGAAGCAAGGTTCGGGAAATTGACCCAAGCAGATCAAATGTTTACCCGGCTCGTTTAGTTTCCGCCTTGAAACGTCGGGGGAATATCGTGGTTATTTTTATTTTGAATTGCAATAGTAAGCTCAAAGGTCACCCCATTTCCCAAACCGGGTGCAGTAGTATCAAATCCGTGCGATGACAACTCTTTTGAATCATTCACTGCAACCCCAAGAATATAGGTTCCGCTCTCCTTGAATGTCCATTCGAAATAAGAGTCTTTCCCGTTTGCATCATTTTCACTGCCGATATCGGTACCGAAGAACCATGAGAAGTCACTCAGGTTCTTATTACCACCCAACGGAGTGCCGTCTGCTTTCCACAGAACGATCTTGGTATCAACATTACCGGAGGTTTTTTGAGTATTATAAGCGTTGTCGATATCAAATACCGCTTTGCTACCTGCTGAAACGGTAAATGAGTAGTAGTAAAATTTCTGCTTGGCGGTTTCTTGTATCGTAACCCACGGATAATCGCAAACGATCCAATTTAATACGCCGGAGACCTTTTCAAGCCGTTGGATTTTTCTGTTCAGCGTGTAATTGAACAGAGAATCAATGTTTTGCGGCAAAGAAAATCCCTGATCGGTTGTTGTGGGTGAAGATGTTGAAACTCCGGAATAAATAGATGATATTTCGTCATCACCGAGTGCTCTTCCCCAAAACATCAGATCATTGAATGCACCTTTAAACGGGTAGGAGTCATCGTTATAATTTGCCCCGATCGTGACATTTTTTTGATTAAAATCTATCCCTTTTGATGCGTGTGTTTTTTTTGCACTTAATTTGCCGTTGTAATAGATACATGCTGTCTGACCGTCAAAGGTTACGGCAACATGCTGCCAGCCCGGTTTGAGAGATTCTTTTGACCAAAGTTGGACAAGCGTTTTGTTTTGATCCCAGTATTCAAGATAAAATACTCTTTTATTTGCGGAATTCATAATATTTAAACCGTATCCGGTTTTATCTTCCCAATCATACTTATCAAAAATTCTGGGATAATTCGATAGTGATGATATAGAATCGCCGTTTACCCACACAGCAATAGTAAACATCGGGGCATTAAAATCTCTTCCCGGTATTTCAATCTTACTGTCAGATGTGCCGCGGAAGTAGCACGCGGAATTGGTAGTGCCGTTTTGATCTGTTGTAAATTGAACGTTAAATGGCGTGCCGTGGTGGTTGTATCCGCTGGAATCACGCGTGTCGCCATCAAGTTTGAGATGAAGCAACATACCGTAATTCAAATCAGGAATACCGAATGTTGTCGGCGGCGGCGTAGAAGTTGTTTGCTTTGAAAATATTTCCACTTCTGCTAAGGACAGATATTGTTTTCCTTCTATCTGGATTTGTATATATTTTCCTTTTGCATTGACCGGTATTGATATTGTTGGATTTGGGAAATTTGTGAGTTTCAATTTAAATATCGATGAGTCTTTTCTAAGAACATCCAAATTATTTGTCATCATTGGAGTTTTTGACACAAACACCCAATAGTTAGAAAGCCTGTCGCTACATGCATCAGTACGATTGTATATTTTTATTTCACTGATGTCATAGATACTACCCAGATCAACCTGCCACCATGGATTAAGGTCGTCCATTGTGTGGGTGATAGATTGGTTGGAATAACTACCATCAGTATTTCCATCAACAGCTTTTGGTGCATCCAAACCGCCATATATGGATGATTGTATAGCTTTTTTTCCGACAGCAATATTGTTAGCACCTGAATTTTCTTGCGCATAGATCGATACTACAAGATTGATAATAATTGCACCGATAAGTAAATATTTCATAATGCCTCCTTCATTAGAGGATACTGCAAAAACATGAGTTGTCAATGCAAAATCCTGACCAAAACCATCGGTTATACAAATAGTAATCTGTTACAACATAGCTTGAAACACTATACAAAAAAATATTTGTCATAATTTTTCTATTTTTTTCCCCTTGACAAATGTCTTTCATGTCAGTATAGTTAGTTAGCGCTAACTTACCTATAAAAAATAACAGGAGGAGCTATATGAAACGGAAAATCATCACGATCGATCAGGAAAAATGTAACGGGTGCGGACAGTGTATTCCCAATTGCGCGGAAGGCGCGTTACAAATGATAGACGGCAAAGCGCGTCTTATCAGTGACCTGTTCTGTGACGGTCTCGGTGCCTGTATCGGCCGTTGTCCCGAGGGAGCCATCGCTATAGAAGAACGCGAAGCAGAGCCGTATAATGAGACACGGGTTATGGAGTATATCATCACTCAGGGAGAGAATACGATTCAAGCTCATTTGGCTCATATGCACGAACATGGTGAAATAAAAATTCTTGAAGAAGCCATTGCCTTTTTGAATGCAAGGAATATTCCGGTTCCGAAATTTGTGCATAAAGAAGAGCATTCCGAAGGATGCGGATGCCCGGGAGGAAGAGCGATCGATATGCGAGAGAAAACAAACAAAAATGAACTCTCCGGCCCTGTTGCATCGGAATTACGTCAGTGGCCGGTACAACTGCAGCTTGTGAACCCCTCAGCCTCATATTTTGATAATGCCGAGCTTCTTATCGCCGCAGACTGCGTACCGTTTGCATACGGCGATTTTCACCGTCGTTTTCTTAAAGATAAGATCGTGATCACCTTTTGCCCCAAACTTGATACAACTATCGAACAGTATATCGACAAGCTGGCGGCGATTCTCACACAGCACACCATAAAATCGATCACCGTTGTCCGTATGGAAGTCCCCTGCTGCGGAGGCACAGTCGCAATTTTGCAAAAAGCGATTGAAAAAGCGCAGAAATTTGTAGTGGTAAAAGAGTATGTTATCTCCCTTCAGGGCGAGATCATGTGAAAGGAGATTATTGTATGAAAATAACAAGTCACAAAACTATTGAATCGGTACCGCAGGTGACAACCGCACAGGCAAAGCGGCTTTATGACTATCCCCATCTGACTATCGTCCATATGCATCTGCAACCCGGACAAACGATACCTGTTCACACGACGCCGGGTGATGTCGCGTTTTATGTGCTTGAAGGAACACCAACCATACATATCGGCGACGAAGAACGCGTATGTCACGTTGACGAACTTATCGACAGTCCTCGTGCTATCCCCCATGCGATAACGAATCCGTCGAAAACCGCAGCACGTGTGCTTGTCATAAAACAGAAAGTGTAAGGGCTGACCTTCGTGTCAGCCCCGAAAAAAAACAAGGAGGTAGTATATGTTCTGTCATCAATGTCAGGAAACCATGAAAAACCAGGGATGCAACATGAAAGCAGGCGTGTGCGGCAAAACAAATGAAGTCGCCAATCTTCAGGATCTTTTGATCTATGTATTAAAGGGTATCAGTTTTTGGGGGCATATGACTCGTAAAGAAGGTATTTATGAAGAAAAAACCGGACTATTTATCGCAAAAGGATTGTTTGCGACAATAACAAACGCCAACTTCGATGATGCGGATTTTGTACGCTGGATCAAAGAAGGTCTGGATATCCGTGAAAAAACGAAAAAAGCATATGAGCAGAAAAAAGGCTCATTTACAGGCAAAATACCCGATGCTGCAGTATGGACACCGAAAAATGATGCCGACATTATTGACACCACTGCCACCGATAAAGGCGGCTGGCTTGAGATCGCTGATGATGATGTGCGTTCGCTCAGAGCGATCATTCTTTACGGTTTGAAAGGAATATCCGCTTATGCAGAACATGCCTACTTGTTGGCTCAACACAGCGAAGAAGTGTTCGGTTTTCTCATGGAAGGTCTTGCCTTTATTATTGACGACACCAAAACCGCAGACGAACTCACCGCATTTGTTCTGAAAACCGGCCAAGCCGGCGTGACCGTCATGGCATTGCTGAACAAAGCCAACACCGAAGCCTACGGCAATCCTGAAATAACAAAAGTAAAAACAGGCGTGCGTAAAAATCCGGGTATTATCATCAGCGGTCATGATCTGCATGATCTGGAGGATCTTTTGGAACAGACCAAAGGAACCGGCGTTGACGTTTATACGCATAGTGAAATGCTTCCTGCGCATTATTATCCGTATTTCAAAAAATACGAGAATTTCGTCGGTAATTACGGCGGTTCCTGGTGGCATCAAAAAGAAGAGTTCGAGTCATTTAACGGGCCTGCACTGTTAACGTCAAACTGTTTGGTTGCGCCAAAAGACAGTTATAAACACCGCGTATTCACGACAGGCATCGTCGGTTTTCCGGGTGTGAAGCACATTCCCGACCGTCAACCCGGAAAGCGTAAGGATTTCAGCGAAATTATTGCATTGGCGAAAACGTGTCAACCTCCAACACAGTTGGAAGACGGTGAGATCATCGGCGGGTTCGGACATAATCAGGTCTTTGCTTTAGCTGACAAGGTTGTTGACGCGGTAAAATCCGGAGCGATAAAACGTTTTATTGTGATGGCAGGTTGTGACGGTCGTCATAAAGAACGTTCTTATTATAATGAAGTGGCCATGAAACTACCGAAAGACACCGTTATCCTTACTGCGGGTTGTGCAAAATACCAATATAATAAACTTCCTCTCGGCGATATAGGGGGAATTCCGCGCGTATTGGATGCAGGTCAGTGTAACGACTCGTATTCACTCGCCGTGATCGCATTAAAACTGCAGGAGGTTTTCGGTGTAAAAGATATCAACGACCTGCCTATCTCATTTGATATTGCGTGGTATGAGCAAAAAGCCGTTCTTGTACTGCTGGCATTGCTCCACCTCGGATTCAAAGGCATACGTCTCGGACCGACACTTCCCGGCTTCTTATCGCCGAATGTTGCGAAAGTTTTGGTTGAAAATTTCGGAATTAAAGGTATAACTAATGCGGATGATGATATTGCCGCTATGATGGCCGGTAAATAATACCTATAAGGGGAGGGTTTCCTCCCCTTTAATTCGAGTAATAAGAATCTCGAGAGTAAGGATGCACATGGAAAACCACAGCCCACGGCAAAATGAAATAATAAAAGTATCCCTCGACATAATCTACAATGAAGGTATTCAAATGTTGACGATGAAATATATCGGCGCAAAACTCGGCATTTCTGATGCCGCGCTGTACAAGCATTTTGAAAGCAAAGATGATATTTTAGCGGCTGTGGTCGATGAATTTTCCCGATTATCATTAAATATACTGCATGATATTGAAAATCGTCCGATTTCTTCTTGTGCAAAGATCAAGTCGTTTTTTCTCGACCGTTGTGAATTATTTGCGAAAAACAAAGCGATGGCGGCAGTAATGTTCTCAGAAGATTTCTTTTCGCATAATCCGCGCCTTGAGGAAAAACTCACTGATGTAGCGGATGAACATAAAAGTATTCTCGACAATTTTTTTGAACAAGGTCAGTACAGCAGTGAGATTCGTACTGACATCCCGAAAGGTCATTTGTTTACGCTGATAATCGGCACATTACGTTTTTTGGTTATGCAGTGGCGTGGAAGCAATTATGCATTTGATTTACCTAAAAAAGGTTTGGACGTCTGGACATCGATTGAAAAAATGATCTCGCCGCTATAAAACTGAACGTGTTCCCTGTCTGAGACCTTTGCGAAATTCGAATTTTTTTTATTTTCCTATTTATCATAAATAGGGTTGTGGGATGGGCACAAATCATAAAAATAGTAATTTCGCAAAGCTCTCTTTCTTGTTATTCCAGTATACATCTGCTATACTTCTCTATGGTAGTGGTTATCATGCAACCGACAAAGGAGGCGTCGTATGCATCGCGCAGTGTTATTGCTGTATTTTGTTGTTTTTGTCGTCTCTCTTCAGGCACAGTCGTGGTCATTGGTCGATTGCGGTGTCGGCTTGGTCGTCGAAGATGCGCAGTATGATACCGAACTGAAAATCGCAGAACGAGGCACTGAATGGGATGTCAAAGATTTATACGAAAATGGCGCTTTAGCAGGAAAATACCGTGGCAATCAACGTTTCGCCGCATGGATCAAAGGAACACGCATTGAAAATTCCCCGTGGTATTGGAAATACACCATTACTTTTCCTGACGGAAAAACATCTCAAAACGGGCCGTATGGTTTTTATTCGGCAGGTCATGGAACCTTTTCAATTCCGACAGGTAGTTATACTGAAGGAAATTGGAAAATAGATTTTTATGTATGGAATAAGAACACGCAAGAAACGAAACATGTCGCATCAACGCAATTCACCACAACCTATGGGAAACCTTCCTTTGAAAAATGGTCACTTACCGATGTTGGCATCGGTATCTATGATCAAACCGAATATGATACAAAACTTGTAATAGTGCAAAAAGGGACTACATGGTCACAAAAAGAACTCTACGAAAAAGGGTATTTCGCAAATTCAAAGCTTGTATTTGGTACATGGCTTCAAGGCCCGCCCACATCATCATTTACCGATGAGAACGGACTAACTATATGGCTTTATTCAATTACCGTTACCTATCCGAACGGATCGGCACAGGATTTCTGCCCATACAACTTTTATGCTCCCGGACATGCAACGATGTTTATCAATGCGACAGGAAATGTGCTCGGCGAATGGAAAATTGATTTCTACCTAGTTCACCGTACCACAAAACAAAAACGACATGTTACCAAGCAAGTGTTTACAATAGTTGAATAACAATAATTTCTTTAAAAACAATAATACCATTTGCGTTTTCGGTATTTCTGAAAGTTTTTCTATAATTTATTATAGAAGGTAGCTAATTTCACTTTTTATTAATGCTGCTAAAATCGGACTATAGAATGGTGAAACATAACGTATATTTCCGTTTTTATCAACTACAACAACTTTACCGGAGCCGCTGATAGCATACGTTGTCGCGAGTGTTTCATCACCAATAATAACCGGTCCGTTTGTCTGTATCTTATTGAGAACTTTCTCAACTGATTCTTGCGATGAGTTTTTTACTGTAATATTCACAACATCAATTTTTTCTCCGAACACAGGTTTTAGTGTATTGATATCTCGCATCGCAGCTATTGTATACGAACAAGATGGATCCCAAAATACAAGCACACACACCTTCCCTCGCTTTTCTGATAATCGGAATATGTCACTATTGATTGTTGTTGCTATTATGTCAGGAGCCAGAGAATAACAGGATCGAAATTTCATTTCTCTTCTAAGCGCATTTTTTGCATCACTGATACCTTTTCGTTTTTGTTTCTCTTTTATTCGATCAGTTACTGTTTCTGAAATATCAGTAACGAGCGCTTCGATTCTCTTAGGTATCGCCGTACCCGATTCTTTATAAAGAAATACTATTTTATCATACTCTCGCAATAATTCCTCAGTTTTTCCGGTGTTTCTTAGAAAATACAAATAATCGTAAAACCACAAATAACAATCGCTAAAGTGCTTATCATTTATTATTTCTTGAAAAGTTCTTAACGCCTTGTTATATTCTTTTTTTTGATGATAAATCTTTCCAATTATACATTTAGAGTCGCAAATTCTAATATGAATATCATACTTGGTGTCGTCATTTGAAGATTTATTTTTTATTGTTTCAAAATATTCGATAGATTTTTTTGCATAAAATAATGCAATATCAGCTTGATGAGCCACAAGAAACGTATTTGCTATAGATTGATATTCCAGTGCCTGATACAATATTTCAGTCTTATTAATGAAACCTTCATACTCTTGAAGAAATAATAACGCAGCTGAAGTGTCACCCATATCAAGATATGTTCGTAAAATCAAACCACATAAAAAAATCATATGCTCAGGATATTTTATATCGAGTTCTTGAATATATGTTTTTGCGATCTTAATTTTTTCTTCATTTGATTGCATTTTTGTTATTATTGAGTATGCTTCTGAAACTTCACTTGGAGTCGGAGCTAACGCAATAACTTTTACAGATACTATAAAAAAAAATAAAATAACTAATCTAATTCTTTTCATTTTATTATAATCCTTTCATAGCCAAAAAATACTAAACCATTTCATAAGAGTTGTCAAATATTTACTTTAAATAATTTTCCCCTTGACATATCGGAGTATTGTGTTAATAATTGGCATATGCCAATTAAAAAGGAGCACATACATGCCGAGACCCTGTAAATGCCGAAAAATTCAAGGCGCACCTGAAGCAGTTTCATTTACACCATGCGGACAAGCGAACGACAAGGAACCCGTCATTCTCAGCATGGACGAATTCGAAGCTCTTCGCTTAGCCGACCTCAACGGACTCTATCAGGAAGATGCTGCGTCACAAATGGCTGTTTCCCGTCAAACCTTCGGCAATATCATAACTGCCGCACATCGTAAACTCGCTGATGCCATCATCAATGCGCGTCCGATCATTATTAATTCAAGCCATTGCCCCAAAAGCGATTCATTGAATTGCAGCGTAGATTCATCATGCTCCAAACGTAAAAACTGTCTCTCAAATGAAAAAAATAAGGAGGATTAGATATGGACTCTGTGCAGAAACCGGACAATAAGATCAAAAAAGTCATCGGTGTATTGAGCGGAAAAGGCGGCGTCGGCAAATCGACCGTGTCGTTTTTATTGGCAGTGTATCTCAAACAACTGGGGTATTCAGTAGGTGTCATGGATGCCGATATTACCGGCCCGAGCATGCCGAGATTATTCAATATCACGAAAGCTCCTGTATTAAAAGGCACCGAACACGCCATCGAGCCTTATATGACCAAACGGGGCATTCCGTTGATTTCAATGAATTTCTTTCTTGAAAGTGAAGATAAACCCGTAGTATGGAGAGGTCCGTTATTGGGAAAAGCGGTCCAGCAATTATGGGAAGAAGTGGTATGGGGTGAACTCGATTTTCTCGTGATCGACCTCCCGCCCGGCACCGCTGATATTACACTTACGACCATGCAAAGCATACCGTTGAACGGATTAGTATTTGTCAGCACCCCGCATGACTTGGTATCGGTTATTGTTCGAAAAACTATTAACATGGCGGCACAATTATCAATACCAATGCTCGGTATTGTTGAGAACATGAGCTATATGAAATGCCCGCATTGCGGAGAAAAAATTGACGTATTCCCCGGCGCATCCGATCATCCGGAAGGACTTGATCTTCTTCTGGAATTACCGATCGCTGCACCTGTTGCGGCGTGTAACGTAACCGATATAAAAGCACAATTTCCCGATATCGATCGTGATTGTGAAACATTTGCACGTCTCGTAGCAGAGAAAGCTAAAAAATAAACCAAGGAGGTTTACTATGAAAATCTGTATACCTGTTACCGAATCAAAAGGTTTGCAATCCCCGTTTTCTGCTCACTACGGCAGTGCACCTTTTTTCGTGATTGCCGATACCGAAACAAAAGAACACAACGTCATTACAAAAGGGTCTGAAGAAGGTCAGTGCGGCAGTTTCCCGTTCATTACCCAACACAATGTCAGTGCTATTGTATGCACCGGCATGGGACGTCGTGCGCTTGAAAACCTGAATCGCTCAAATGTAAAAGCATTTATCCCTGAAACTATTTGCGCGACCGCTGAAGATGCCCTTACTGCTTTTAACAATAAAAAGTGTCGTGAAATGGAACCTGATTCAGCATGTAACCATAACCATGGCGGACACTGATCTATATAAATAAAGGGCGGAAATACCGCCCTTTTTCTTATGTTGAGACCTTCTCAAAACTACCATTTTTTAAATTTGTGCCCACCCCAACCCCCTCCCGCATCTCGGTACGATTGCTTCGCAATCACTCGATGACCTTCGGGAGGGGTTTAACTTGTTATATAGTGGGGACTTCGTCCCCACACCCCTTTTGAGAGGAAAAAGAAAGTTTGATAATTTTGAATTTTGCAAAGGTCTCCTGTTACAATCGAAACAAAAAAACTGCAATTTAAACTTTAAAAACTACGATTTCATTTTTTTCAATACAATTTCCGCAGCTTTTATAAGCGGATACGCTGTCGGAGGTGCGGTAAGTAACGGATGTGTTCCGATTTGGGAAGTTAACACATCATTTACTGTCATCTTGTTTTGCACAATAAATCCGATCAAATTTATTAATTCTCCTGCGCTAATCCCTCCTACCGCCTCACCACCTAAAATAATACCGGAATCCTGCGCTACAATAAGTTTCACCATTTGCTTGTGTGTGCCGGAAAGCGTACCGGGATGCTTGTCAATCCCTTCAAATGCACCTGTGATAACACTAAATCCTTCGTTTTTAGCCGCTGATTCAATAAGACCCGCCGCACCAAACGCAGTATCACCCAATGCTGTTGAAAAAATCGAAATTGTTCCACCAAATGTTTTCACCGCTGAAAGACCATACAAATTCATTCCGGCAATACGCGCCTCTGAAGTTGCAGTAGAAGCTAGCATGACCTTACTTATTTTTCTACTAAAAAAATCTCGCTTTTCCGCGCAATCACCTATTGCAAAAATATTCGAATTTTCTGTTCGCATATACTCGTCAACCCTGATATATCCGCAATTATTAATTTCAATTCCTGACTTTTCTGCAAGATCAGTGCTAGGCTGATAGCCAAGTGCTAAAATGACCGCATCTGCTTCTAATGACTTGCCGTCACTCAACAAGACACTCGATACTTTACCATTTCCGCATATTTCTTTAACGCCATTGTTGGTTTTCACCACCACACCACGCGAATTTAACATTTCTTCAACTTTTACGGAAACCTCTTCATCAAAAACAACACCGAGCACATGAGGCAGTATCTCGACGAGAGTAACATTTTTCCCGGCTTTTTTTAACTCATCTGCCACCTCAACACCAATAAATCCTCCGCCAATGATAACAATATTCTTTAATGGATCTATTTTAGCTTTAATACTGTCAAGATACTCTTTGTCTTTCTTTATTGTAAATACATTTTCAAGTGATGCTCCTTTTAACCACTTTGGTATTGACGGCACCGAGCCTGTCGCCAACACAAGTTTTTCAAAATTGATTACAGACCCGTCAAGTAATGTACACGATTTATTCTTTGTGTCAATATTCGCTACTTCACCGATTTTTAGCTGTATCCCCGCTTTTGTCAATCCTTCATCGGGTATAACATTTTTTTCACTACTTTCCAATGATCCGAAAATATACGGAATTCCACAAGGCACCAGTACCTTTCTTTCTTTACGAATAACCATGAAATTCTTATCAGGGTAATTCGATTTTCCGACCATTGCACACACAATACCTGCGGCACTTCCGCCAATCACTACTACATCTGTTTTTTCCATTTTTCCTCCTCTGTTTATCAAATAAGACTGTTAGAACCCAATAAATTTAAAGATGCCATTATATCTATTCGTTCCTTATAATAAGCCAATCGCCGACTTGATAATTATAATGTTGTGCAATAACAGGACATTTAACTTGAAATAAAAACCAAATTTTTCTCAAATTCTCATTTAAGGTTTCAAAATTTCCTTGTCCTTTAGAAATAACGACATCAGCCGTAGTAAAAATGTTAATAAACTCAGAAGAACATTTCCCTATGACCGTACCGGGAATGTTCGTGCCATTTGATATGATCTCAGCGACAGTATGAATGTCAGAATCTCGCGCTTCTTTAACGGTTGCATCATTGATTATTGGAGAATCTTTCACGGCATAAAAAATTTTTGCATGTCCAGGAAAATGCTCAATCAGAATCCTGTCAAAAACAGACTCACCGGTATTGTCACCAAGCACCAACACCGTCTTCGCGCTTGATATTTCGTTATACAATTGTGATATTGCTGCAGTATCCAGACAATTTTTTCTCTCAGCTTGCAAAAACGATGCGACAACAACATCTTCATTCCATTCTGAGCGCATCCCGAAATCTAAAATGTTTGCTGCAATAGAAAAAGCGACTGCAGAATAAAAAGGAAATTTGGTATTATTGATACTGCTTTGCGCGTCTTCGGCTAATGATTTCGCTCTTAATGTGGAAAGCTCTTTCATTTGGCAGTACGGATCAGGATGGTTCAACTTTTCCTGTATAAGTATATGAACAAGCTGAACTATCTCAGGTGGTGTTAATGCCAAATCGGCATGTGAAAGTTTACACAAAACCTCTTTAAGTAGTGTTGCAATATCGTGATTATTATCTGTTACCATTTTACACGCATCTACCGCTTGCCGCACGATACACGGTAAGCATTCTATCGAAGTTCTCATTCTCACCCCATTAGTACAATACACTACTCGTAAACCGGGTTCTGTGATCTATTTAAACCTTTTCTGATAAAACATTCCTCGCTCCAATTGAACTGTCTCAATTTTATTCTCTTCTTCTAAAACACTAAGGTATTTATTTATTTCGTTACCATGTTTCCCCAATATTTTAGTTAAATCATCCAATGTGCATGGTCGCCGCGCTATTGTCTCATAAATAACAGCTTCGGTATCGTTCCTGTAGGCATAATTGTTCTTCCTTTGAGCAGACGGGGCGATAATTTCAACAAAATCTAAATCCCAGAAATCAATTACTTTTTGAAGTTCATCTCTTGTCGCCGCTCTCAGATCGGGAATTGTTCCGGGCCTGTCAAGGGTGTTTAATTGAACAGAATCAGGATTTATCAGAAGGATTACACGTTTTAATGCCGATAACTCTATTTCATTATCGTTATAACCCGGCAATATAAATACTTCAAGCCATATTTTTCCCTTATATTCATGACGAAAATCGATTAGTCCCTGAATATATCTTTCGAACGATAAGTCACCGCAAGGTCTGTTTATCCTTCTGAAACAATATTCAGTCGCCGCATCTAATGAAGGAAGAACTACATCCGCTTGCAACAGAGCATTTCTCACGGTACGATCAAAAAAGAGTGTTCCGTTTGTTAATACCGCCACCGGAATAGCGGGCTTTTCCGTTTTAACGAATTGAACTATTTCTCCTATTCGGCAATGTAGCGTAGGTTCACCCGAACCGGAAAATGTAATAAAGTCAGGGTCAGGATTATTGTGAAAATAATGAAACAATTCCTCTTTTATTTTTTCGGTATCAACATACTCACTACGAACAATCGTTAAATTGGTTGTTGTACCAACCTCACAGTATACACAATCCAAAGAACATACTTTTTTAGGTATAACATCAACCCCCAAAGACATTCCCAAACGACGTGAAGACACAGGTCCGAATAAGTGGTTATACATACTCAACCCAAACCCGTTTAATCATATGCTTTCATAACTTCCGGAGTTTCTTTCAACAAATCAGAACACATCGACTCCATTGCTGCGTTTTTCCAAAAGTTTAATTGAGAATGTGTCGTGTAATATTTCATCGGTATGGGATGTGTCCCTAGAATGACCGGTATGGAATAATGCACTTTTATAAAATCCTTAAACCGCTTAATATTAGGACACGGCGGATACCCTACGATAAGACCTGTAGCAAGATGAATAACCTCGGCACCATTCTTGATCATTTCTGCAGGCACGTATTCTATGTTTCCACCCGGACACCCGCCGCAATTGGCATACCCTACCAACTCCAAGGGTTCATCAGCCGGATACATCGCAAATGCGCCTTTCCGCTCCCGCATTGACCGTAAGCATTTCCCGCCGCCGCAATTACCGTAACGATTGCAAATTATTATCCCTATTTTTGCCATACATCCCCTCCTATTTACTGTGAACTGATAAACGTTCATATATATGCTTCGGTATGGGAACGGGCTTTTTATCGGATGCGCGTATGAATACTTGTGATGTAGCACCGTTACACAATACATGAT
The DNA here is from genome assembly GCA_964423645.1 of uncultured bacterium. Taxonomy (GTDB): domain Bacteria; phylum Macinerneyibacteriota; class Macinerneyibacteria; order Macinerneyibacteriales; family CAYRFE01; genus CAYRFE01. The sequence goes on from CAYRFE010000015.1 coordinate 71,608, forward strand.
CGCCTCGCGTAACCGTATAGGAAATCGAAATTCTTGTTTTTGTCTTTGACGAAAGTGCCGCGTGAACAACAATACTTTCATTGAAAAACACAGGTGACATATACTCTGCCGCTATCGACAATATCGGTAAAAAAAACCCCTCTTTTTCGAGATCGCTTATTGAGATACCCAGATCACTAAAAAGCTGCATACGTGCCGCTTCAAACCATATGATATGATTGGAATGATGTATAAATCCCATTTGATCAGTCTCTGCATAACGTGGCGTAATTCTCACCACACCAATATTGCCTTCGTATTGCATACAACTTCCTTTCATCAATGAAATTATAGTATGATCTTCGTACCGACGCTGTTGTAAAACACCTCACACATCAATTTTTGCTGTATGGTCGAATACGCATCAATACCGGTACAATGCCCCACTCCCACTCGTTGTATGTCCATGCTATTCAGAATCGCACACAATTGTTCAATACGCGGCATACTTTCATTACGCAAATGCATACCACCCATTACCATGCCTACAGGTAATTTAAAGTGGGTTTTTGCTGCGGTAATTATATTACTGATACCGCGATGCGAACAACCGCTGATAATATGAAGGTGTTCGTTTTTTATAATGACAAGGCTTTGTTCATCCGAAAAATCATCGTCGGTCATCTCGCCGTTCTTTTCGCAGAAAAAGCCCGTACGATGCGTATCGTCCTCATATGCAATCGTTGTCGCAGGCATACAATAGATATCGGGTGCGATCATGTGCGGTTTTTCGATAGACACACAGCGTGCTCTATCAATGCTTTCCGCATGTGAAATACCGATAGACTTCTTGTGTGAATTCCATTTGGGTAGCCATGCATCGGCATGTATAAACACCGGAGCATGTGCGTTTAATCGACAAAATGACGCAAGTCCGCCTGTGTGATCATAATGCCCGTGGCTTATGACACATGCATCAATCTCGCCCAGGTCAATACCCAACGCGTGTGCGTTAACTGTAACCATATCGGTCTGCCCTGTATCAAACAGAACACGCACACCGTTGCAGTCGATATACACCGAGAACCCGTGCTCTGCCACAAGCCCCCGATCATACACAACATTATCAACAAGCGCCGTGATCGTGCATGTTGACATACTATTTATGAGGCCCATCCATTGAGACTAATGTACCGTTCGTATACAGTTCAACGGCACGTTCAAGTAAACAGTTATTTTCTGTCAACAAAAATGCATTTACCCCTGATGTTCTCAACACATCGAACGCTTTCGGACCGATATGAGGCGATACAATAACTTCAACACCCAACTTCACCAACGATGATGCAGATTGTATCCCCGCACCCTGCGCTGCTTGCACATTAGTGTTGTTGTCGATAAATTCAAAGCCTTTTTTTTCGGTATCATAGATCGCAAAATAATTTGCTCTCCCAAAATTTTCGGATACATGTGTTTTATCCTGTGACGGAATGCCGATTTTCATTTTTTTCCTCCTTCAAGTGCTATTTGTTCAATAGCTTGAAACATCGGCGTCATCAGCGACGCCATTGTTTCGGATTCAAATACTACCTGTTTCTTATTGAGCAGAGAGGTAAATTCACGATTAAACGGTATCGTGCCAACACAACGTATGTGCGCATCTGCACAATATCGCTCAATCTCAGTATCAATCGCCTGATTAATACCGGCTTTATTGATCAACGCCACACACGAAATGTTCATTTTGTGCGCAAGTTCGATCAGGCGTTGTGCATCATGAAATCCTGATCGCGAACTCTCGATAACGACCACCAGTAAATCAACCGCGGTGATACTTGCCATAAGAGGGCAACCGATCCCGGGAGGACAATCGATCACCAGATATGGCAACTCGGCTTTTTCGGTATAATCCTGCGCTTTTTTACGAATATCATGTACGAGTTTCCCCGAATTATCTTCTCCCGGAATAAGTCGTGCATACCACATCGCGGAATCATAGCATGTCGTTGCACTGTACATAGCCCCGCATCGATTCGGTGTTTCGACAACTGCTCCTGCCGGACACACATCCAAACATGCGCCGCATCCTTCGCAATGCAACGGTTCGATATGATACCCGCCCTCGGGCGAGATCGCATGAAATACACAGCGTTCGGCACATGCCCCGCATTGCACACATTGCTCTGCAGCAATTGAATATTTCACTCCCGATACAAATTCGAAGTGAGCGGTTTTTTCTTTTTCAATTAAAAGAAATGCATCGGCCGCATCAACGTCACAATCCACAAACACCGATCGAGAATGCATATATGCATGAAACGAAAGCGATAGCGATGTCTTTCCTGCCCCGCCTTTACCGCTGGCAAATGCTATTCGCTTCATGATACCACTTCCTTGATCATCATGGTAATATTCTCTAAAACAGTCGAATATACAGGATCATTATAATACAACTCCCCATTGCCGCATTTCTGCGCAATTGCCGTTGAGAACGGGATCTTACCAAGCACAATATACCCATTCTCACGGCAATAGTTTTCAATAAGTACATCATTGTCGTCTGATTTATTGATAATAATACCGAATTTTTTACCTAATTTCTCCGCCACTTCCACGGCAAGTGAAAGGTCATGAAGCCCGAACGGTGTCGGCTCGGTCACTAATACGACGAAATCCGCATCACCGATCGCTTCCACCATCGGACAGGTTGTACCGGGAGGACAATCGAGAATTGCAAGCGTATCCGGCATCCTTTTTTTCACTTCCTGTATCACACTTTTTGTGTGAATATCACCGGTATCCAAACACCCTTCATAGACAGCCAATGCGTCACATTTGTAGGTATTAACGACGCCGATAGGATGTTTTTCATACTGCAATGCATCGAAATCGCAGTTATGAATGCAGCGTCCGCAGCTTTTACACATTTCTTTAAAGACGAATACTCGATCAACTGACACGACAAGGGCATTAAAATTGCAGGCATCGGCGCATTTACCGCACAAGGTGCATCGCGTCGCATCAATAACCGGCAAATCCATTACGACACTCTCCGTGTTCATCTGCGATCTGCCTTTTGTAAGATACATGCCGATATTCGGTTCTTCTACATCCAGATCAGCCAACACGACACGCTGTTGTGTCGCCATATGACAGGCATAATTCACGGCAAGAGAGGTTTTGCCTGTTCCCCCCTTGCCGCTTGCAAACGCAAGAGTACAATCAGGTAGTTTCATTAGTCTGTTTCTCTAATGCGATGATGCGTTGTTCCAACGCTTCTTTTTGTTGCTTCAATATTTCAAGCGCTTCACTGTCGCTTACCGCATCAACACGACGCAATCCGCGACCGCCGCCGCCAAATCCTCTTCCGCGTCCGCACCCGAATGCGACTCCGCCCCGACCTCTCCCAAGCACTGCACTCTGATTCGTGTTGCAACGACCGCGAGCTCCGCCCGTCATTGCACCTTGCCCTATAGGACCTGTTCCATCATAACCCGGCATATGCCACCCCTCCTTAGTGTTGTCGGCCGTAACCATGTCGATGGCAACGACCTTGTAACCCGTATTGTTCATTGAGATTCTCTATTCGTGTTGATCCGCATTGCACACATTTTTCCGGTTGTCCTTCACCCATAGGAACATTCATCACATAATGACAATCGTTACAACGAAAACATTGCGTTTCGAAATGATACTCTCCGCCTTCTATCACAAGCTCGCATCCTTCAACAAGAGCATTCGCAACTTTTGTGCGTGCACGTTCTACAAGACGCGTGAATACGGAACGGGAAATACCTATCCGCTTCGACGCTTCTTCGTGTTCGAGTCCAAGATGATCAGCAAGGCGAATACTTTCATACTCATCGATACTGAGGATAATCTTTTTCACAAGACGCGACGGGATTCCTTTCGGCTTAAACCCCTCACAGCGAGGCGGTCCTTCAATAATTCTGCATTGTTTTGGTCGTGGCATTTTGCACCTATGTCCCTTTCCTTGAGTAAGTATATTGCACATATGTGCATAAGTCAAGTCATTGAAAGAAAATAATTTTTAATAACACCAAAAACGAACTACCCCACAGCAATCTACGTGATATCTCCCCAAAAAAACTCTATTTGTGTGCCCACCACAAACCTCTCCCTTTTGCCTTTGGGAGGGGCTTTAATTTTCGGTTACAGACACGGCATGCCGTGTCTCTACACCGTTCCCACAACCCTTATAATTACAAAATTATAATAGTTAAGCCGAAGCAAGCTTCGGGAAATTTGACCCATTTAGATCAAATGGTTAAAAACAAGATTACATATGATATATCAAAGTAAATGAATAAAAGTGTTTTACAAATAAGTTTTATATATTTATTTGTAATAATTTCTCTGCTCGCTCAATTTGATTAGGATACAAGTCAAGCGGCACAGCATCTTTTCCAAGCTTAACTTTTACCATATACCGTGCACATGATACGAAATCGCCCTGGCAATATTGTTTTTTTAACATCGACGCCATCGCAGGCATTTTATCCATCTTGTCATTAAAAAATGGACACCCTGGTAAACATTCACAATCCGGCATTTTTTCCTCCCTTCGGATACACCAACAATCAAAACATAGGTTACTATAAAGTATACGAACCTATTAATCAAGAAAATAATAAGAAAAAATATCGTAATATTTCTTTACAATAATCACCGGGTACTCTATATTCGAACAATAAAATCGTAAAAAGGAGGCTGTATGACTTCACAAATAATTACCGTTTCACACGAAAATATCCAAAAAAAAGGGTTTTTCTGTTTTATGAGTAAACGTAAAAATCCCGGCTGGAAAGAAAAGGCTGAGAATGGAATAGATAATTTAATACTAAAACAATAAATATTTTTGCTGTAACCGGTTGCCGGGAAAATAGGTAGCAAAAATGAATCTGAAACAATTAATGTGTAGAAAATAAGAATGTAATAACTTTATGGGTAATAATGAATTTCCCCGCAGCAAACTACGGAGTATCACAAATAATACTACTATATTTGTGTGCCCACCCCAAACCCCTCCCCTTTGCCTTTGGGAGGGGCTTTAATTTTCGGTTACAGACACGGCATGCCGTGTCTCTACACCGTCCCCACACCCCTTATAATTACAAAACTATAATAGTTAAGCCGAAGCAAGCTTCGGGGAACTGACCCATTTTGATTAAATAATGCCGTAATTCTTTTAACTGTCGAAAAACATACGTTCTTAGTAAGCGAAGAGTAGCATTCGGAAATAGCTTGTTTATTGCACATCACTGAAACAATATATCAACCAATTTTGTCTCATACAATGTGTTTAAATAACAATTCAGAAATATCCTTGATCAACCATGCACGGAGGTAAGAATGTCTTTTTCCGATCATTGCAATCCGCACGTCGGCCTCAATATCATCTATCGCGGTTTTGATGACACATCTGATCTTCCGTTGTTACAGCATCTTCTTGAGATGAGTGACGCTGCTGACGGAAAAACCTCGCTTAGCATCGAATATCTCACAAAATTTTGCCAATCGACAGAACGTTTCACGCCGTCGCGTGACCTGCAGATCGCGTACCTTGAAAACTCAGACGGGAAACTTCTTCCCATCGGCTTCAGCAAAGTCAGTTGGTATTCCGGGTTTGACAACGCAAAATTGTTGTATCAACTTAGTTTTCTGTTGAAAGAATATAGGGCACAGGGAATTTGGCCGATCATTGTGCGGCATAACGAACTACACCTTCGCACTATTGCGGCATCACTGGAAAATAGCAAAACCATGTTACTGCAGGCGTGGTCTACCGATACTGAGAAAGATTGGATGGCAACATTAAAGAACGAAAATTACGAGATCGTGCGTGAATTCAATAATATGATACATCCCATGGATTCAATACCCGACATACCGTTGCCGGTCGGCTTTGAAATTCGCCCCGTTGAAAAATCACATTTTCGGCCGATCTGGGAGGCTCAAAGGGAAATGAACGCAGGACTCTTTGAAAATATCGCCGAAGATTGGACGGAAGATACATTTCCGGCCTGGGTTGAAAATGCCAAAATAACATCCTCTTGTTGGCAAGTTGCCTGGGCAGATAATGAACCGGCAGGTATGGTATTGGCGCATTATGATCCGAAAAATAATCCTAAACACGGCTATACCGAACATATTTTTGTATACCCGAAGTGGCGCAACCGCGGACTGGCAAGCGCTCTTATCGTAAAAAGCCTACACACACTGCACGCTCACGGTGTCGAAAAAGCAGAACTTGGCGTGGATGCCCAAAATGAAAATGCCGCATTCAGTCTTTATAAAAAACTCGGCTATACGACAATAAGCATCGATACGTGGTTTAGAAAACCGCTGAATCAATAGAATTTACAGAATACGAAGCATTGTAATGAACAATCAACTCTGTTGACCACTTTTCAAGCTATAAACAAGTCGAAAAAATGAACTACCCCGCAGTAAGCTACGGGGTATCTCCCCAAAAAATACTATATTTGTTCGCCCACCCCAAACCCCTCCCTTTTCTTTTTGGGAGGGGCTTAATTTCTAATATTATGGGGACTTCGTCCCCACACCCCTTTTTATACGAATACTATCATACCCATGCAGAAGCATGCTTCGGAGAATTGGACCCATTTTGATTAAAAAGTATACGGCAAGATTTCGCCACCACGTCTCTTCACGTCATCACCTTCTTTGCAGATGGGGAGTCTTAAAAGACAAACGGCCTTAAAAAATCAGCGTTAAGCATTTCAAATATTTTTTCGTAAAAAAACAAATACTGTTTGAGCGTAGCGAGTTTATTTGTTTTAGAAAAAATATGCAGAATTGTAGCTGATTTTTTACAGCCTTGACTTTTTTGTTACTTTTTGTGTCAAGACAAAAAGTAAGATACGATTTTAGCACAAGACTTATCTCTAGAAAATTCACATAACAAACTTCAATGGTGCACCATGTTATTATTGTTTCTTACTAACTCACGATGTTTAATATTTAATAGCCCTTGAACTCCTAAATTGATATGGAATTAAAACAAGATTCGTGAAATTGGACATGAAATACTATAGCATTTCTACCGCATCCCCCTTTTTCACCGTTCCCCCTTGAATAACTTTACAAAACAATCCCTCATACGGCAACAAACTGACGCCGAACGTGCGTGTCACCACACTCGGATGATCTTCCTTACCGATCTGTGATATCTCTAAAATAACAGAATCCCCCAGTTGAAAGCGATCCCCCGGTTGCAACTGCGTCACATTCAAGCCCTTTATAAGCACGTTCTCGGCAAAATCACCGGATTTCATGGTGAGATCGTGTTCTTTATTTACGCGCTCCACGCTTTCATAACTGAGCACCGTCACCTGTCGTCCCCAGTCACCTGCGTGACCATCACCTTCGATACCGAAGTTTTCGATAAATACCGCCGACTCAACTTCATGTTTGAGCTCTCCGCGTTGTGCGCTGATTGCGATAGAATAAACAATACCTTTAGTCATAAACATCACCTCTGTGCAATAATTTTACATGAAAACCCAAATGAATCAATAATAATAAAAAGGGATGCATACTACATCCCTTCTTGTGATGTTAAAAATCTAAATGGTATTATTTCATCTCTTTATGGCACAACCACCAGTCAAAGCACTCAAACTCTCCCTTTTTTGCCCGTTCGAAACGCTCTTCAGCTGTTTTTACATCCTTAGCGGGAGAAATAATAACATGATTCTTACCGACAACTTCACTGTCCGGCCACTGTGCGGGCATAGCGACCCCGTTATTATCGGAATACTGCATCCCCTCGACTGCACGAAGAATTTCGTCCATATTGCGCCCCAATTCCTGCGGGTAATAGAAAATAATTCTAATTATTCCTTCATCATCAACAATAAATACCGCACGAACGGTATTCGTCCCCTTACCGGGATGCACAAGCCCAAGTTTATCAGCAACCGCACCGTTATCGGCAATGATAGGAAATTCAATTTTTACGCCAAGTTTTTCCTTGATCCACTCTTCCCATTTGATATGCGAAAACACTTGATCGACACTCATCCCGATAAGTTCACAATTCAACTTTTTGAATTTATCGTAACGCTTCTGAAACGCCACAAACTCTGTTGTGCAGACCGGGGTAAAGTCAGCAGGATGACTGAACAACACAAACCATTTTCCCTTAAAAGCGTCAGGTAATGTTTTTTCACCATGCGTCGTCACCACTTTCATCTGAGGGAACGGATCTCCCAACAACGGCATCCCTTTTTTTTCTGTACAGTCCATAAAAACCTCCTTTGATTACTGGCAGTTTATAATAATATTTTTCAAAGTCAAGAATTAAAAAATCTATGCAAGGATCGATCAATAACAATACGGTTCATCTCCATTGTTTCGATGACTTTTTTATAACTCTCGACCTTTGTAAAATTCAAAATAATGAACTACCCCGCAGCAAGCTACGGAGTATCTCACCAAAAAATACTATATTTGTTTGCCCACCCCAAAACCCTCCCTTTGAATTTGGGAGGGGCTTTAATTTTCGGTTACAGACACGGCATGCCGTGTCTCTACACCGTTCCCACAACCCTTATAATTACAAAATTATAATAGTTAAGCCGAAGCAAGCTTCGGGAAATTTGACCCATTTAGATTAAAAATTTCTTTGTTCACATAAAAGTAATGGGGGTAACGAAGTCGGATGCATGGTATGCACCCGCTACATTGAGAATTTTTGTTGGGCACAAATTCTAAAAATGGTCGTTTGGCAAAGGTCTTAACGCAATAGAGAGATACTCATCATTGCACGTGAAAAAAAACATTGGTATGAATCGTTTCGTAACGTATTAAGGTTTCCCATTCCTATGCGACACGCAATGATTTAATAACCGCTCATTGCCCTAAATAAATTTTTTTTACTAATACTATTATGAGAAATTTTTACCGTCAGATCATCAGATTTGTTAAAAATTCAAAACAATTCCGCCTTGAATTGTCACACCATCTCCTTTTTCAAAAAAATCGTTTGAATCTGTTAATCCGTATTCAACTGATGCTGTTATAAAATGGCGCTCCCCCAACGATTCCTTGAAATTCAAACCCGTCTTTACGCACGTAGAATGAACGGTATCAATACCTAAAGTCGAAACAGATTTAAATGCACGTCGTGAATCATATGACGTCACTGCATACAAAAAATACGGCTCTGCCATAAGATTACCGAGATACAACGGAATATGTAGTTCAGATAAAATATGAGTATATGAATCACTATTTGTTTCGAGCAAAGTGATATCTTCAACCGTTAAAATCGACTCAACAGAGCTTGAATTTTTTTCATATGAAACCGATATGCTTCCGCTTACTGCATCGGATAAAATTGATTCTATTGTCAACCCGGTAGCTGTTACCGTTGTATTAGGGGTCAAGCCGTCATTATTGGTAAGTTCTTGCCATTGCACGTATGAAAACATCAATGAATGTCGTAATACCGTAACGGGTGAAATGTCCCACCGACTTGTCAATCCGGCGTTCATGATTATACGATCGTAGGGCGTGTCAGGGCGAATATCAGAATAAATTGTGCCTTTAATTTCTTCACGGAAATCAATCAGACTGTCATACACAATCGAAACCTCTGCTCCATAGGCAATCCCCGAATAATTATTGTCGGGATAATAAACAGCGTATGCGACAGGTGCAAAAACCATATCAATATTTATTGATATTGGAAGCGTATACAGAAGTGTCATTTCATTGACCACCGCTGTTTCCGCCATAGTATTAGGAAACCATGATTTCGCAACTGCCAAAGAAAAATCCCAGGGGCCGTTCACTGATGAGAATAACGCGGTTGAATCGACAAAGAATGTGTCGACTTGAGAATGATCGTAATAATAATTGGATGTATACGACGGTCTTACTTCAAATTGCACTTCAGATTGTGTAACACCATATGCAATAACCAAGATAATGAGACTCAACAACACCCCTGTGTTTTTCATCGTAGTACCTCCTGTATTGAGCGAATTATATATTTTATTGAGTTGCCAAACGTCATATTTTTGACGACGATCATACGTATTTCACGTGCTTTTTTCCCTCCCGAATGAAGATATAGTTGTCTTAGTTGAGATGCCAATCCGGAAATATCAGATGCTGAATAGTTCTTTTCACATGACGAACGATATACTGTGTTCAACTCATCTGCACTGCTTTCATATGAAGATATCAAAACGGTGATTAATTCCTTCAATGCCGGCATAAAGTCCTCAGATTTTCCTGAATCGAAAAAAACAACCACTGTTTGTGGAGTAATTCCCATATCACTGAAATACAAAATCATATCAAACGATGAGTTTTTGATATCAGGTTTCACCACACGAACCGTCTGCAAATATTCTTTTTTTGTCTGCAACAACGAAATCAATTTTTCATCCGGAATATTTTTTATCTTCGCCATGTTCACATAGCTCTCAAGGTATGAAGAATACAGACCAGACGTGCGAAATGACTGCATCACATCACGTACAGTCTCTGCCGAAAGCATGTGTACTATCACGATGCTGCAGAAAAAAACAATCAGGCGAGTACGCATGATGTTTTATTTCCCCAGTCCTTGACCATTACCGTGTTCGTCACTTTTTTCACGGTTACCGTTATTATTACCTGACATATTCAATTTCAATTGCTTCATTTCTTTTTTCCGTGCCTGTATCTTTTGCATTAATTTTTCTGTATTTCTGAATTTATTACCTTCTTCTATTTTCCACTCATTTTTTTCCTGATGTTTTACACAAACCATCACATGACGCATTGCCTCAACACGCTGAGTCGAATTTTCATAATTACGTTCAAGATGCGATCTCAGCTCGGTAATATCTGCATCTGCCCACCCGTATTCGATTCGTAGTTGACGAGTATACCTGTCCATAATCTTCACTTGTTTTTCTTCATATGATAACGCGAAAGTCGCCGTTTTGAAGCCAAATACGATCACAAGTATTGCTATAATGTATCTCATATTTCCTCCCTTATTTTATTGGTAATTCGTACAGATGCGTCATCTCCGAACGGATCTTTGACACGTGATGCAGACGGGTCAAGTATCGTTTTCCCGTCAACGATAAACATATACCGATAACTGCCTTCAGGGACTTTTATCTTGACCGACCATACACCGTCATGTTTCTTTAAGGTAATCCCGGAGGTACTCCAAGCCGAAAAATCCCCGGTCACCCGCACATCTGCCGCGTTGGGATCACTATAAGTAAATTCCATTACGACGAGATGTTTTGCATCATACCAATGCTTATATCCTGCGAAAGCAACAAAAAAAACAATGACAACTGCTGCCGCAACAGATACAATCCTTCTACGAAATTTCCTTTCATATTTATCGGCATATATTTGCTCCATGATCACGTCAGTCAATCCTTCAGGGGCACTATGCGGCGGTACTGCGCCGTGTAATGATCTTTTTGTCATAACTCCACCTCATCTGGAAATGATTTTTTAACTTTTTCGCGCACCCTATACAAAATCACTTTGATATTTGCCTCGGTCATTGAAAGCAACTCGGCGATCTCATGAATAGCTTTTTCTTCATAATAATGGAGAATAAAAATTTGTTTAAACACCGGTTTTTCACGATCAAGAAGTAGATTGATCCGTTTTATAATAGCATCATGAGCCTTCGATTCCGATTGAGCGATCGACTCGTCCAATGGGATGAACAGAGACCGGAAACGTCGTTTTGAAAGATGTTTACGGATCACATTCAACGCGATGGCATACATCCAGGAAAAAAACTTTCTATCGGCATCATACGTTTTCAACGAACGATATACGGCAAGAAATACATCCTGCGTAATATCTTCCGCATCGGCGTTGTTCAACACATGTCTGTATGCCAGTGTGTATATCATATTTCCATACCTTTCACTGAGCTCACGAAATGCGGCGGTGTTCCCTTTGAGCACCGCCGCCACAGCATCTTTATCTTTTGTTTCTACCGTTTCATTCATTGCATCAGTGTAGCAATACATTAACTTTTTCGCAACCGTTAATATGCGACTGCATCCGCTGTGGTATTTTGCCCGTTTGTGACGCTGACGGTTACCTGTTTTTCATAATCGGTCAATGAGCCGTCGGTATTATAGGTCACAATGACAAGTGTATATGTGCCCTCGGGAATATAACCGAAGTAAAAACTCCCTCCATCAGGCTCATCTGCAGATATTGCATTCGTAAACATTTGACCATTCGCATCAGCATTTTTTTCCGAAGCAGCATATGTTCCTTCTGCATACAAATACCCGACGATACGTGTGTCAGCCGGAACCCCTGTAATAGGCACGGTCAATGTACCGGTAGTATCAACGGTTACCAGGCGAATGGACGGATGTAATTTATAACCGCCGCCGTTTTTAACAACCGATTTATGTGCATTAAAATCAAGCATCAACTCTGTAGTAATTCCATCTTGTACGGTAAACTGCCCCGCAATTTCAATGTGCCCTGTTGTAAAATTACCGTTTGGACCGCTGTGTGTGGTATCAAGGCTAGCATCAGTACCGGTATCAAATGACAAATGATGATCATAATTTGCATCAAGAAGAATACGAATGTGGCTGTAATGCCCTGCTTCTAATTCTGCTGATGCCAAAAAAGCCGTTGTCCCATTTTGTAACTCAAGTAGATTAAAAATTCCGTTTTCACCATTCACAGGCTCTACAGTATCACCCGCTACAAAATCAGCAAATGTTTTTACACTTTTCCATCCGTGTGAGTTGACCTGAATCTCTTTAAATTTTACCCATACGCCGTCAACATCATCCGCAATGAGTGGTGCATCAGTAAGCCGAATACTTACGGTACCGCTTGATGACTCTGTGGTTTTTGAACACCCGAACATAAATAGAATCGTACCAAGAAACAAGATCGTCATAAGAATCTTTCTCATAGTTACCTCCCTTTGTTTACAGATAAATATCCTGCTGAAAGAGAAAAGGTTACAAAAATTAATAAGTTTTAAACAAACTAGTTTCATCCATCATTTTTGTCTTAATGAGCTCCCCACATGAACTACCCCGCAGCAAGCTACGGGGTATCTCCCCAAAAAATACTATATTTG
>CAYRFE010000016.1:0-83251 GCA_964423645.1 uncultured bacterium
CCATAAGTCCCAGCACCATCATGAGTGCCATACCTTTTCTATTCCATTGCATAAAAAACCTCCTTGCTCAAGACAATAATTATAGCACCTGTTATGCCATTACAGCATGATCAAGCATGATGTCATTGCAACAATTGAATTCGTGACCTTTATAAAATAACTCCTTTTTAAATTTGTGCCCACCCCAACTTCCTCTATGAGAAACCTGGATCAGATTAATGTATGATATAAAGACCTTTGAAAAACTACCATATTTTGAATTTGTGCCCACCCCCAACCTCTCCCGTGAAAATCGGGAGGGGCTTAAATTGTTATATAATGAGGACTTCGTCCCCATACCCCTTTTTAGAAAAAAAAGATAATTTGGAAATTTTGAATTTTGCAAAGGTCTAACATAATAAGCACTTCGTCACCACACTCCTTTTTCAAAGACAAAATAAGCGGGAATGTATGAATTTTGCAAAGGTCTCGTGGCATTATCGAGCTTGACCTGATAATCCGGAGATGAACTGTGATTCATGTGGATTCCTGCGTTCGTAAGAATGACACTCTACCATTCCTTGCAAATACACCGGGTGCTCTATTCGCAAATGGTGCATAGGTGCACCATAATAGTGCACTTTCTTTTCTTTACTTTTTCAAAATATACGCTATTGTTACGCCATGCGAAACACCGTATCGGCAAAATCCTACTACCTCATAGGTGCATTTTTTGCCGGTATCTATGCCGTCATCGACTCAATGGTTGATGTTATCGCAAAAAAATCCTTACATGCTTCTCCATTGACGGTCACGTTTCTTACCATGCTTCCGTCAATGACACTGCTCTTATCGGTATTTCTTGTAACCCTTGCAGAAAAATGCCCGAGGCAGAAATTATTTTTACGTACATTTGCATTTTTCGGACGTTTTTCCTTTGTTATCTTTTTATTTTATCTCAACATTCCTCTTTATTTGATCATTCTGACATTGTGCTATGCCGCATATACCTTATTTAATCCGATGCTGAATACATTCTTAAAAGATACATTTCCCACCGCCCAACGCGGGCGTTTTGTGGGAATAGCGATGTCGATCACCGCCTGCGTTGCTGTGGTATACTCAAAGATCGCCGGCTACCTGCTCGACACTCATTCATCACTCACCGCACTCGTAATCACCATTGGGGGTGTGGCCGGGTTTCTCTATATTTATATAACGTCAATACCGTTTAAAGATCATCCCGTCGTCCACAATACATCTCGTTCGTTAAATCCATTTGCGCCGATGATGGCGATTTTTAAAAAAGATCCTTCCTTTTTACGATTCGAAGCCTATTTTTTTGTATATGGCATTGCGTTCATGATTATCCTTCCTGCGATTCCGATATATCTTGTTGATACACTGAGTCTCAATTATTCTGTGATATCTTCCGCAAAAGTGTTTATCCCGCAATTGTTTGTCATAGGACTTGCCCCATTTGTCGGGAAATTGCACGATAAAACATCCCCGCAACGTTTCAGCGGCATATCTTTTTTGATCCTCTCAACGTATCCCTTTATATTGGGATTTGCTTCATTTTTCCCGCAGAATATTGCGGTCTTGCTACTGCTCAGTGCATATGTCATGTATGGCATCGCAATGATCGGCGTTTCTTTTGCGTGGAATATATCGACGATCGAACTTGCCAAACACGGGTCGCCCCAACAATATCAATCCATCCACATCACCCTCACGGGAGTTCGCGGATTGATAATCCCCCCGTTGGGATATCTTCTTTTAAAATTAAAATTTATCCCGATAAATGCGATCTTCTTTTTATCCTCAATCTTGTTTTTATTGGCCAGTTGGCTCATGTTTCGAGAATCTCGGCGCATCAACGCCCTTGAAAAATAATATGCCTCTGCTATAATACCCACAGGAACTGCAAAAGGAGGTACCATATATGGCTAACCCGTTATTCGGAGAACGATCGTTTCAGTCTGTCAGTAATGTATTCGACAATGCTCGTCCGATGACTCTTTCCGGCACGATCAATAAGACCGCCTGGCTTTTTTTCTGTTTGGTGGTCACTGCAGGTATTGCATGGGTATATTATAATCCGATCTTCATACTTGTCGGTGCGATCGCAGGCTTTATACTCGCGCTTGTCACAATTTTTGTAAAACGGTGGGCTCCGGTCACTGCCACTTTATACGCCTTGGCAGAAGGCCTGTTTATCGGTGCGATTTCCTATATGTACAACTCGGTGTATAATGGAATCGTCGTACAAGCCGTATTAATCACATTTGGTGTGGTTGCAATCATGCTCGGTCTGTATGCCGGAAGGATACTACAAGCAACGCCAATGTTTAAAAAGATTATTATTATTGCAACAGGCACAATAGCATTAGTCTATCTGCTAAGTTTTGTGATGAGTTTTTTCGGTACAACAATACCCTACATCCACTCAAACGGTCCCATCGGTATCGGTTTTAGCTTATTGGTAGTCGGTATTGCCGCCTTTAATCTTATCATTGATTTCGATAACATTGAAGCAGGTGTTAACTTCGGTTCTCCAAAATTCATGGAGTGGTACTGTGCATTCGGTTTGATGGTCACTATCATTTGGCTCTATCTCGAAATTTTAAAACTTCTTCGTAAATTACGCAGATAAAACCTTCACCTTTTACAGGGCGCACTATGCGCCCTGTTCTACACATGCACACATTCCTGCAATGGTTTGAGAATTTTACTCACAATAAGACATTTGCAAAACTACCACTTTTAAACTTTGTGCCCACCCCAAACCCCTCCCATTAAAATCGGGAGGGGCTTAACTTTCGGTTACAGACACGGCATGCCGTGTCTCTACACCGTCCCTACACCCCTTTTTAGAAAATAAAGATATTTTAGAAATTTTGTATTCAACTTACCTTCACCATAATGTCACAAATAATCGCTCATAAAAAATACCTAAAACCCACAATCGACAGACCGACAAATCTCACTACCAATGCGACCCTCTCAACTGATCATAATCACACTTTCACATCTACTTCACGGATCACTCCGGGTATTCCCTTCTCTGTAAGATATACTCCGCTTTCGCGTACTCTTCCTAACAATTCAGTGCCATGAGTGAGAGCGACCGGCGTATCCACTGCTTGTGCGAGTATCGCACCGATATTTTCAGACGCCAAGTCAGTGAGTGATTCACCTTCCTGTGTTTTTCTCCATAATCGTAAGGCGTAGAACATAGGATCGTTTTCGTCTATCCACCCGTTGCCGTCGCTGTCAAGAAGGCGCAGTTCGTTGAAACCGTTACCGCTCATTGGCCCGAAAAGCTCGGAACCGTCATCTATTTTTCCGTTCTCATTACGATCATGAGCCAATGTGTATGTCCCTTGAGCCAATTCGGGGATTAGGTCTTCTGTACCATCCGCATTGATATCAAAAGGAACTACATTGTCAGTAAGTAACGCACTATCCCCCTTTGACAGCATAAGCGGGTCAATTAACGCATCTCCGGCTTTCATGGATACCGACCGCCGTGTGTATATCTCGCTTTTCATTGAAAGCTCTGCCTCGAAGGCAAAAACGGTCCCGTCTTCAAGCGTGACCTCGCCTTTTGCGGCGAATGTCACCTGCTCCATACGATACTGCTCTTCAGTAAACTCATATGAAAATCCCCAGTCCTCAGATGCACTTTCCGCACCATCTGCGCTTTCTTCATTACAACACTCGGGAGCCGTCACGTCATTGCCATTAGGCATATCATCTTTGCTCATAACACGAAACTTCGCGCCGAACAAACGTTCTAACAGTTGTTTTAATACAAAAAGCTTGATATCACCCTCAGAAGGCATTTCAGCATCCTTTTTTTCGACAGACAGCGGGGTATATGCGCTGTGAGCAATAGGATTACGCCCAAGCTCAACCGTATCACCTTGCTTCTGTTGTGCGCCTCGTTCGTCCCAATAGGACAAATTCTCACTCATTTTATTGTAGCCGACTTGCTCATGAGTTGAGGACAATGACATCGAATACGATTGAATTTTCATATGCAACCTCCTTGTTGCTCCAAAGCGACATCCTTTGTTCTGTTATCGGCAGATATAGGATTTTTATAACACTTATTCTGCATTATTATGCTATACTGACAGTACTAAATGAAAGGAGAATAGTATGCGTATACTCGCCTGTGCAATAATGCTCTGTTTGATGGTAACCGCTTCTGTATTTTCTCAATCCCTCGACAAAAATATGACCGTGTCGGTAAAAAAATTGGACGGCTCAGTCGTAGAAGGTAAACTCATTCGCATTACAAACGCAGACGATAAAGAGTTCGGCTTTACCGCTCCGTTTGACGTGACGATGGAACAATTAGCGTTTAAACTGTACTGGAAAGACGTTAAGAAGGTCACGTATACCACGCAATTCATCGATTTTTTGAAAACAGACGATCGTGCAGTGCGCTCTGCGTCAGCGTGGGGTTGGATACGTTTTTATATCGATGACGGTAAAGGTGTCTTCCCGATTGAAATGCGTGCAATGCGCTTTATCGTTGCCGGTACTATAAAAGAGAATAAGTTGGACGACCCGAACGTGTCGAATAAAACCGATGTGCAGTTTAAAGTAATATGCCCGCACTGCGGAAGTACCATTACCGTTGAAGGCAAAGCACAATAACAAGCGGGTGTAGTATGAAACTCTTGAAATGGCTGAATCCGATTCTTGCAATTTTATTTGTCGCACAAGTATTCACGGTCATTGCGCTGTATACCATACCGTATACCGAATTCTTGAGCGACCTTCACCGTTACGGCGGCATGGCATTCTTAATCCTCGGAGGGGTGCATCTTTTTTTAAACAGGTCGTGGGTGAAGGCAACGTATTTTAAGAAGAAAAAATAGAAAAGTGAGGTCTTAACAAAACTACCAACTGATAACTTTGTGCCATCCCCAAACCCCTTCCATGAGTTTGGAAGGGGCTTATAGGTTTTGGTAGTGGGGACTTCGTCCCCACACCCCTTAAAGAATTTCACAATCGGCCTTAAAAAATCAGCGTAAAACATTTCAAATATAACTCTCTTTAGGTGTCATTATCGGGCTTGACCCGATAATCCAGTAGTAATCTTAATTGCACCTGGATTCCCATTGGAATTTATCCTCGTGAAAACAGGGACGGGAATGACACAAACCAAGGCTTTTGTTTCAAGACAAAAAGTAAGGCAGAGATTTAATATCGACATTACATATTACATCAATGTTTTTTGATACAGACACGGCATGCCGTGTCTCTACAACATCCCCACGCCCCTTTATAATATCTAACGACGAAGCCAGCTTCGGGGAATTTGATCTGTTTCAATAAAAAAGAGACAAGGCATTGCCTTGTCTCTACAGTAGCATTTCTTAAAAATAATTGTTAATCTCTTCCGCGTGCGAGCAGCACAAAACGAAGCAGCTGCAATACCGCCATAAGCGTTGACGCGACATATGTAAGCGCTGCGGCGCGAAGCACTTTTTTTGCACCGATCAATTCTTCACCCTCGAGATACTTACGCTGACGAATAATGAGGAGCGCCATATACGATGCGTCGAATTCTACGGGCAATGTGATTACCGTAAAGAACACCGCAGCGGCAAAAAAGTAAATACCAAGATGAATAAGACCGGTCATTTGGAAAATAAAACCGGCAATAATGAGTATCGGCGCAATCCATGACGCAATTTGACTTATCGGAGCTATCGCATTACGAATTTTCAAAGGGAAATAATTTCGTGCGTGCTGGATCGCATGACCTGCTTCATGTGCAGCAATTGCAAGTGCCGCAATACTTGTATTCCCGTATACTCCCTGCGACAAACGCAATGTGCGACTTCTCGGATCATAGTGATCGGTAAGATTTCCCGCAACCTGTTCAACCGGCACATTCTGCACATCGGTATTTCGTAAAATCTCACGTGCGATGTCATCGGCACGGTATCCGTTTTTACCGTTGATGCGCGAATATTTTGCAAACGCCGAATGAACCGCACTTTGTGCAAAAACCGCCAATAGTATTCCGGGTATCAAAAGCAAATACGTCCAATCCAAAAACATAGTAGTACCTCCTCAAGGTCTTTCTTTGAGAGTTATAGCATAATTTTTTTATAAGAGCAAAACATTTACACCCTAAAACCTTTTCAAAACCACCATTTTTTGAATTTGTGCCCACCCCACACCCTATATAGGAAATAATGCTAAATTGGAAATTTTCAATTTTGCAAAAATCTAATCATATGATTTCATCTATAGAATAAATGAACGATCACATGACCGCATGCTTTATCGCACAAGAAAGTATGTCACCTTGTACTATCTGTAATATCGGCACTACATCAATTACGTTTTTCCGCATACAAAACGTCACATCATCGGAAAAACCTATTTCACATAAATAGTGTGCATGCTGTGTACGCAACAACTCTTCACGCGGTATAATATGACGAATATACTCACTTTGATTTTCAGGATCCAATTCCGTACACAACATCGCACCGCACGCTGCATCTTCAGGTGAAAAACCGCCCTCAGAGCCTGCACAATACACATCGGGTACTAATGAATGCTTTAGACAATACGCTTTCACGGCATTAAAATTGACAAATGAAAGCATGATGATCTGCTCGTAATGTTGCTGTAATGTTGTAATCAGCCGTGTGCCGTTGGTAGTATTCATAACAGCGTTTTTCCCGTCAAAGCGATGTGACAACAGCTCGACCGGCGAATTTCCAAAGTCATACCCGGGAATGATTTTCCCCTCACGTTCACCCACCCACACTGCACCGTCATCAGTTTTCTCCAATGAATCGGTCAGTCGAATCGACGATGCGCCTTGCGACAACAACACCGCCATCACACTTGTCGCACGCAACACGTCAATAGCGATGGCAACCGGCGAAGAAGGGGCAGGTATCACATCGGGTAACGGATAAAAATTCATCGTTAAAAAGATCTTTCCAATAAAAACCGCGTCAATGCCTGCAGTTCATCAGTGCGGTAAGGCATCGCATTGAGTACGGTAAAACACGCATCCGTTTCTTCGCGTGCTTTTTCCTGTGCTTTTTCCACACCGTATAACCATATATAGGTAAATTTTTCCTGCGCCGCATCTTTTCCGAGGGTTTTTCCCATCGCTTCGCTGTCTCCTGTCACGTCCAAGATATCATCGATGATTTGAAACGCTTTACCGAGATGCGTACCATACGCGACAAAACGCTCACGTTCACGCACACCGACACCTGCAGCGATAGCTCCGATTTCCGCCGCGACACGGATCAACGCACCGGTTTTGTGTGAATGAATATATTCAAGCACCGCTGAAGAGCGCGATTGAAGGTCATGTTCCATATCAATATCTATAAATTGCCCGCCAACCATTCCACTCGGACCTGCCGCTTCCGCCAGTACACGTATACATTCCATAGTATCAGCTGCCGATAGCGACGAATGACGAACTGCGACCGAAAACGCGGCGGTCAACAATGCATCGCCCGCCAAAAGTGCTTTCGCTTCACCGAATACCTTATGATTGGTCGGCTTACCGCGACGAAGATCATCGTTGTCCATACACGGAAGGTCATCATGAATGAGCGAGTAGGTATGGATCATTTCAAGCGCCGCCGCAAAAGGAAGCACGATGTCGGGATCTATTCCTCCGGCACGCGCCACACATCGCATAAGAACGGGGCGAATTCGTTTCCCGCCCGCATCCACGCTGTAGCGCATTGCACGATGAAGTTCCTGAGGGTGCTCCGATTCTTTAGGAAGTACCGTATCGAGATAGGCATTGACTACTGCAATTTCCTTTTGTAATACGCCGCTAAAATCCATACTCACTCCGAAAACGGATTTTCGTCGCCATGCTCAAATTCTTCGGTACGTAATGTGGCGACATCAAGCGATTTCATAAGTTCTTCAACTTTTCCGCGTGCACCGTGCAAGAGTCCGTCGAGCTCACGCACAATTCGCACACCTTCTTCAAATAACGTCAGCGATTCCGCCAAAGGCACATCACGATCTTCAAGCCGTGCAACGATTTCTTCCAGCCGTGCGAGCTTTTCTTCAAATTTTTCCATACTAATCCTTTCTATTCAGCAAATAGTAACCAAAAAACCGTGATACTTGTATCAAAATACAGAGAAATTATTTTTTAAACAGGGGTATGGGGACGAAGTCCCCATTATAGTACAATGTAAGCCCCTCCCGATTCCCACGGGAGGGGTCTGGGGTGGGCACAAGTCACAAAAAATAGTTGTTTTACACAGTACTTCTAACATTTTATGCACGTTCATTCTAAGCATTATGGTAGAAAATGCTATTTCCTCAATATAAGGATTTATATGCGTTTTCATCTTTTAATCGTTTTTCCTTTTCTCAATCACTTCCACCGTCAATGTTCCGTCGGTCAGTTCTGCCGTGAGTGCTTCTCCGATCTCAGTATCATCAACCGAGGTAATCGTACCGCGCGATCCGTACAGCTTTGCATAGCCGCGGCGTAACACCTGCAACGGATTTCGCTCGGTAAGCAGTGCCGCATTCTGCTTCCAGGCATCTTCGCATGCAACCAATTTTTCTTTCGACGCATGTGTTAATCGCAAACTCAACCGATGCACCATATCCAACCCCGTATCGATCGCCGCCGACGGCAACACCGCCACAAACGAGCGTACTGCCGCTTCATACGTACTGCGGTGCGACGCCATTATCTGACGGGTCGCTCCGACAAACGCGTGGGTATCGGACACAACCGAATGCGCGGCACCGTCCACAACATGAGTAGCCGCTCGCTGTAATCGTGCACATAACTCATTTGTGCGTAATTGCATATCATTATAGGTGTATTCGGGAGATTCACGAAGAATTTGACGCGTATAAGCGGCAAGTGTATCTGAATGTTTCGCCACACTTTCATGCACCGCATTGATACAACGCCGAGTATAGTCATGCAGTGTTTGTGCTAAGAAGGCAGTCTCTTTTATAAGTAATTCCGCTGCTGCCGACGGAGTCTCTGCCCGGGCATCTGCCGCAAGATCGGTAAGCGTGATATCGATCTGATGTCCTACCGCCGATACGGTCGGGATCGCAGATGACGCCACCGCGCGAACCACAAGTTCGTCATTAAATGCCGATAGATCTTCACTTGCGCCACCGCCGCGCCCGATAATGATGACATCACATCCGCCGTGCATATTGAGCCGAGCAAGAGCTTCAGCAATCTCACGCGGGGCATGTTCTCCCTGCACCGCACACGGAGAGAGTAGGATTGAAATGCCCGCATTTCTGCGACGGATAATACGTACAATATCGCGTACCGCCGCACCGGTTTTTGCGGTGACAATGCCTACGGTTTGTGGTAAAAACGGTAACGGGCGTTTTTTTTCGGGTGCAAACAGTCCTTCCTCTTCAAGTTTTTTCTTTAAGAGCAACAACTCTTTGCGCCGTGCGCCTTCACCGTCAGGTTCAACCGATTTTACGACCAAACTGTACGTACCGCCGGGTGCATACACATTGAGTGTACCGAGCGCAACGATCGTATCGCCTTTTTTAAGCAGTTGACCAAACCGAATGGTTTGTGATTTGAACATGACACAGGCAAGTTTTGCCGACCCCTCGACCAATGAAAAATAGACATGTCCCGCCGAACTCGGGCGGGTATCAATAATTTCTCCACGCACCATTATGGTAAACGGAAATGCCTCTTGAAATACGGCTGAAATAGAGGCGGTTACTTCACTGACGGAATATACTTTATGTTCCATGCTGCAGACGATAGGCTTTCACAAGGTTGCGAAACACCACCGCATTGGTGACGGTACCGATACCTCCGGGCACCGGTGTGATCATCGATGCTTTCGGTTCTGCGGTAGCAAACTCAACATCTCCGAAAGACGCATCGCCTTCGACGTTATATCCTGCATCCAACACCACGGCGCCTTCGCGTATATAGTCACCGGTGATCATATTCGCTTTTCCAATGGCGGCGATCACAATATCCGCTTCTTTGGTAACCTGCGCCAAATCTTTTGTGCGGGAATGACACACGGTGATCGTTCCGTGACGATGCATGACCATCATGGCAACGGGTTTACCGACCACATTACTTCTGCCGACGATCGCCACACGCTTTCCCTGCAGTTCAACGCCGTAATGCTCGCAGGTCGCGATGATCGCTTCAGCGGTCGCAGGAAAAATACCCGGTTCGTTGAGATACAATTTGCCCGCATTCGCACGGGTAATACCGTCAATATCCTTATCGGGATGAATGTGTTGGACAATTTCAGGAGAAATTCCTTGTGGGAACGGTTGTTCTATAAAAATTCCGGTGATTGACGTATCCTCGTTAAGCGTGTGAATTGTTGCAAGTATATCGCTTTCTTTCGCATCGACAGGAAAAAGAAATTCTCGCACCTGTATCCCGAGTGAATCGGCTTGTTTTTTCTTAAAATTTCTGTATGCGGTACCGGATTCTTCTTCTCCTATTTGAATAATGGCCATCGTAAGCGGGTGTTCGGCAGCGAAAAGCGCCACCTCATCCTTTATACCTTGTGCAACAGGTTTACCCTTTAACGAAATAGCCATTCTTATCAACTCCTCGTAATTGTACCCTTTCGATCGCAGTTGCTTTTCCCGTTGTCGGATCGCAGGATATAATAACGCCATTTATCCAAATATCTTTTTCTCCGGGTTTAAAGGTCACCGGCATACCGGTAAGAAATCTCGTTAAGATCAGATCCTTTTGCACCCCGATAACGGAGTCATGACTACCGGTCATGCCGACATCGGTAATATATGCAGTCCCGTTATCAAGAATTCGTTCATCCGCTGTCTGAATATGCGTATGCGTACCGACCACCGCAGTGATTCTTCCGTCAAGATACCACCCGAGCGCAACCTTCTCAGACGTTGCCTCTGCATGAAAATCGCAGAGCGTGATATCTGCTTCATCCTTCAACAGTTCAAGCACTGCATCAGCTTTTTCAAACGGCGAATCCAAGGGAGGATCCATATACACCCTGCCCAGTAAGTTAAATACACCTATACGCACAGACCCTACCGTAAAAACTGAATATTCGCATCCCGGTACCGTTTTGGGATAATTGGCGGGGCGCAACACACGCGGATCATCATCAAGTAACGAATGACCCTCTTTTTGCCGCCATACATGATTCCCGGTTGTGACACACTGAACGCCGGCATTGTACAATTCTCTGACGGAATCATGCGTAATACCGCTGCCTCCGGCGATATTCTCGCCGTTGGCAATGGTAAAATCAATTTTATACTGAGAAATCAGAAGCGACAGCATTTCTTTCAATGCTTTTCGCCCGGGTTGCGCAAACACATCCCCGAGAAAAAGAATACGCACAATCTTATTTTGCATATTCAATATAACGTTTCTCCCTGATAACATTTATTTTAATTTGGCCCGGATAATTCAATTCCTGTTCAACCTTTGATGCTATTTCTTTTGCCATACCTGAAGCCTTCGGATCATCTACTTCGTCAGGAACAACAATAATGCGAATCTCACGTCCGGCCTGAATCGCAAACGCTTTGTCGACTCCCGAGAAAGAGGTCGCGATCTCTTCAAGTTTTTCAAGGCGCTGAATATATGATTCAAGACTTTCACGACGCGCACCGGGACGGGCAGCCGATAACGCATCTGCCGCCATGACAAGAATGGCATAGGGTGATTCGGGTTCTACTTCACTGTGGTGAGCGCCTATTGCATTGGCAACGACATCTTTTTCACTGTTTTTCTTCGCAATTTTCATACCGATAGTCGCATGCGTGCCTTCCATCTCGAAATCAACTGATTTTCCAATATCATGCAACAATCCGATTCGTTTGGCGAGTTCGACATTGAGCTTCAACTCCCCTGCCATAACACCCATAATGATAGCAACCTCAACACTGTGCTGAAGCACATTTTGGCCGTAACTTGTGCGGTATTTTAAACGCCCCAGAAGCCGCACGATATCAGGATGCACATGAGCTATATTGAGATCAAGGATGGTTTTTTCACCGTCTTCCTTGAATTTTCTTTCCACATCTTTGCGAGTCTTATCAACCACTTCTTCGATGCGCCCCGGATGAATACGACCGTCCTGCACCAGTTTTTCAAGTGACAAACGTGCTATTTCACGGCGAATCGGATCAAAACTGGAAAGCGTTACCGCACCGGGCGTATCATCAATAATGATATCTACTCCGGTCACTTGTTGAAGGGTACGAATATTTCGACCTTCACGTCCTATAATTCTGCCTTTCATTTCATCATTCGGCAGTGAGACAACCGACACGGTATGATCACTCACGGTATCGACTGCTGTACGCTGAATCGCTTCAACAATGATCTTCGTCGCTTCAACCTCTGCCTTGTCCATGATCTCGTCCTTCACGCGCTTTGCGAGTTGTTCTGCTTCATCACGTGCATCATCTTCAACCTTTTTCAAAAGCAGAACCTTCGCTTCGTCACGCGAGATAGACGCAATACGCTCAAGTTCTTTGATTTCCTTGTCACGTAACAGCGTAACTTCTTCGCGTTGCTGCTGAATTTTCTTGGTATCCTGATCCAACTTTTTTTCTGACTCTTCGATATCATGTTCCTTCTTATCGAGCGTCTCCATACGTTTATCCAAAAGTTCTTCTTTTTGGATAAGGCGTTGTTCAAATTTTTGAAGATTCCGAGATTTTTCATCTCGCTCAACTTCAAATTTACTTCTCATCTCATAGAGCTCGCTCTTTGCCATCAATTGCGCTTCTTTTTTTATTGTTTCTGCCTGTTTATTGGCATCTTCAATAATGCGCTTCGCTTCTTTTCCTGCTTTTTTTCGTGAAATACTGCTGAGAATGATTCGTACAACGTACCCGGCTGCTAAGCACGCCGCGCCGATAATAATCATAAGCATTGTATCCATAGCGATCACCTCCGTCGGTTCTATGCGAACAGAGGAGCACAAAGATTTGATGCAAAAACGCCCGCGAGTACCGTGGGTATCGCCTCTTTAATTGAGGCCCCTTCGTAAGGTGGGTGTCGTATTAACAGCTTTTTGCGAAACGCAGTCCACCATCATTGACGACTCCCAGGGCAAAAGTGTTGGCTCAAAAAAAGAAGCCATCACGAGTACCGCAGGCGTATATAGTATAACACAAGAATCGGCACCGCGCAAGCGCATCATAGGTGCCTCTCAATCATCTTTTGCATTGCATCAATCCCTGCAAGAAGTTTTTTGTGCTCCTCCTGCAATGTCCAATATTCCTCTACTACGTTCAATAGGGCAAGCACCAACACATCTTTAGCGCTTTCCTGTCCCATTCCCTCTTTAACTTCATCGATCTTTGCGTGAACCATTCGAATAATTTCGGCTATTTCCTGCTCAGAACGATCCGTGCGAAGCCGATAATTTTTTCCTAATATGTCGACATCGATCGTGTTCATCACAACCCTACATTGTTAATGGTATCAATCAATTTTGCTATTTTTTCTTTATTCTCCAGATCACGAGCCATCAATTCATGATTCTTCTTTTCCATATCAGTGATGTATCCGTCTTTTTCAGCCAATAATGCATTCAACTCGGCTATCTTGTCGATCAATCGATAGATTTTTTCTTCCAATGTTGCTACAATTTTTTCCATTATCTCTCTTTTATCGCAATACCGCGTGAAATTTCTTCTCAACCGCTTCTTTTACTGCATGCACTGAACGTGAAATCTCAGCCTCGGTCAATGTCCTGTCGGATGCACGAAAAACCAGTGAAAAGGTCATGCTTTTTTTGTCATCGGCAATCTGTTTGCCTTCGTAAATATCAAACAGCTCCGTTGCCTCAAGCAGTACGCCGGCGGCATCCTTCACGCATTGAATAATTTCTGCTGATTGTACAGAACGATCGACCACAAATGCAAGGTCATAATATACCGGAGGAAATACCGAGAACGGACGAAATGCCCGGTGTGCTGAAAACCGCGCGATACTCGGAGCACAATACACACATCCGGCCCAAACTTCGGTAGAAATATCATACATCTCGGTAATACTTTTTCGTACCAAACCCCATTGCATAAGGATATCATTCCCGTCGACCAATTCAAATCCGGTATTTTCTTCAAAAACAGTCCTTGTGCACGAGCGCATTGTACCCGGAATTAACTCAGTAAACACAT
Organism: uncultured bacterium; assembly: GCA_964423645.1. GTDB lineage: Bacteria > Macinerneyibacteriota > Macinerneyibacteria > Macinerneyibacteriales > CAYRFE01 > CAYRFE01. The sequence continues at coordinate 14,176 of CAYRFE010000016.1, forward strand.
CGACAATCGCTTTACAATCTGCATAGGTTAACTCCCGTGCAGGGCTATAGACATGTTGCGGCTCACTTCCTGTCAATATAAACGCCATGGTATCGCGTTCACCACCTGACAACGTGTATTCTTTCCCCCACTCATATAACCGGACATTCATACTGCCACGCTTAAGATTTATTTCCGCACTGCTCATGAGAGGCATAATTGCATCCGGCGATAGGAATTCCATATCCTTGTTAAGAGGATTTTTTAAGGTATACAGCGCGTCTGCATTGATGTGTAATGCATCGCGTTGACGTTCATTCACAAAGGGGAATACATACGCCTCAAACATACCAAGCGCATGAAGACGTTCATTGAACGTTGCGCGAAAAGCTGCGTTTTTATCGCGTTTTTTTGTTGATACGAGAAGTGACGGCATGCTCGCAGGAATATTGTCATATCCGTACAAACGGGCAATCTCTTCAATAACATCGATTTCACGAATAATATCCCAATACCGCGCAGAAGGGACTGCAATGGTCGCCGCATCATTGTTTCGTTCAATAATACGAAAACCAAGTCGTGTATAAAGCGTTGATACGGTATCCGTATCCAATGTCATTCCGATGATATCGGTGATCCTTTTCCAACGAACCGTGATGCGACGTGAAGGGTCATACGACTTTGAGGCATCGACCATGCCGTCAAACACTGTTCCGTCTGCATATTCTTGTAAAAACCATGCTGCGCGCTCTGAAGCATACGCGACCGTATCAAAATCAAGACCTCTTTCAAATCTGTACGATGAATCGGTAGTGATACCTGTTTTTTTCGTCGTTTTTCGAACTCCGACAGGTTCAAATAATGCCGCTTCAAGAATTACCTGTGACGTTGTTTCTCGAATTTCCGAATCTTTGCCGCCAATGATGCCTGCCAAAGCCAGTGCTTTGGTCGCATCCGCAATCATCAACGCATCGGTATCCAATGTTAATTCATGATCACCGAGTGTCACAAAATGTTCATTGTTCCGAGCTTTACGAATATGAATCTCACCATTTGCGATAACGGTCGCATCAAAAGCATGCAACGGTAATCCTGTTTCAGCCATAATATAATTGGTCGAATCAACAACCGCATTTTTAGGACGCAAACCCGTAAGGATCAATCGAGTTTGGACATAGTGTGGAGACGGTTTACACACCACATTTTCAATATACCGTGCAGTATAACGATAACAAGCATCATCTGCATTCAGCGATACCGATACTTTGTCGGTAACAACACGCGGTGACGGTCGTAATGAAAAAACGGGTTTTTGAAACGAACGTTGAAGCACCAATGCCATTTCTCGCGCAATTCCCATAACCGACAAAAGGTCACTTCTATTCGCAGTGATCTCAAAATCGATCATGGTATCATCCAACCCGAGATACGGATAGATCGGTTTCCCTGCTTCCGGTTTTAAATACTCCGGCATAATAAACACACCGGGTGATTTTTCTTCTAAACCCAACTCCTCCAGAGAACAAAACATTCCTTCCGAAAGTGCTCCGCGTAATTTTGTAGTCTTAATATCAAGACCGTTCGCAAGATGTGCACCGTCCAATGCAACCGGAACAAATATCTGAGCACGAATATTCGGTGCCGCAGTCACGATCTGCACCTTTTTCGCACCGATCGAAACTGAACATATTTGAAGCCTGTCGGCATCAGGATGCTTTTCGCATGATTCAACAAAACCTACAACAACGTGCGTGATCACTTCATACGGACGATATACTTCTTCGACATGAAGTCCTGCGGACGCGAGACGTCCCTCGACATCCTCTATTGTCAATCCTGAGAGATCAACATATTCTTCAAGCCATTTCCATGTAACTTTCATACCCGTTCACATCCTACATTGTTTTCAACATACGCATATCATTTTCATACAGATAGCGCATATCAGGAATATCATATTTCAACATGGCAATACGTTCGATCCCCATACCAAAGGCGAAGCCCGAATATACCTCGGGATCAATACCGACTGCGGTGAACACCGCCGGATCAACCATGCCGGCACCGCCCATTTCAATCCATCCACTGCCTTTACACACTTTACAGCCTTTTCCTTTACAGAAAATACACCCCATATGCACTTCCGCCGATGGTTCGGTAAACGGAAAAAATGAATTGTCAAACCGCATATTAAGCGATTCAACTTCAAACATTTCTTGTAAAAAAGCGGTTAATACTCCCTTTAAATGAGAAAAAGTGACCTGTTTATCAACCAATAAACCCTCAACCTGATGAAAAACCGGCGAGTGACTCGCATCAAGTGCATCACTTCTGAATACTCTGCCGGGAGCAATAATGGCGATAGGCGGTTTCGTTGATTTCATTGTACGAATCTGCACCGGAGAGGTGTGCGTTCGCAAAAGCATTCCGTTTTGATTGAGATAGAATGTATCCTGCATATCCCGCGAAGGATGTGTTGCAGGAATATTGAGCGCATCAAAATTATGCCATTCATCTTCGATCTCAGGACCTTCCGCAACAGCAAAACCCATCGCAGAAAATATCTCATACACTCGATTCAACACAGTGCTCAGGGGGTGTTCTTTACCGACGACAGAGACTCGCCCCGGCACAGTCGGATCAGCTATATGTGTTGAAATCGTTGAAAAACGCTCATGCATCGCATCAAGAGTTGTCTCGAAGTACACACGTACATCGTTCACTTCTTTTCCGATGATTTTTCGCTCATCAGGGGTACAATCTTTAAGGTTTTTTAAAAGAGCTATTACCGTACTTTTTTTACCAAGATAGATTACCCGTACATCATTCCAAGCCTTCTCCGAAGAAACCGATGCAATATCCGCATCGAACGCTTTTCGGAGCGTTTCGAGTTGTTGCCGCAAATCCATCCTTATTCACCTTTTTTCTCCCGCACTTCACGATCATGTTCGATGATTTTTGCTGATTTGTAACGTTTAAGATACTCTTCGAGAATAGCGTTCATTGCTTTTGTACGGTCTTCAAAAATTTTATCTTCTTGAATAATACGATCGATTTCTTCAAGTAAATATGTAGAAACCGAAACGGTCGTAATTCTGTGCATAAGTCCCACCTCCGCATAGTATATGGCGTTAGTATTACAATAAAACAACGCCCTTTCTGCAAGTATAGATGAAACATGCGATATACGCAAGCGAAAAGAACAATGCGAAATGAACTCAGGCGATGGAGAAATACGTTGAGTACAAGAAACCTTTGCGAAATTTAAAATATCCAAAATATATTTATTTTCAAAAAGGAGGTGTGGGGACGAAATCACCACTATAGAACAATTTAAAACCGCCCGATTTTTACGGGAGGGGTTTGGGGTCGGCACACATTCAAAAAATGGTAGTTTTGCAAAGGTCTTTTATTACAAATACAACTATATATCTCATATCTTCTCCTAACCCTCAACACCTTGTAATATAACCATGTGCGTAATTATTTTCATTAGCGATGAGTAATCTTTTTAATGTGATCAAAAAAATGATGGTCCGGTTACGGTATGTCGGCAACGATATTCCGTAGTTCGCTGAGGGAGGTAATATAATAGTCGGCATCGGTCATTAATTGGATCTGATTATTATACCATTCATCGAAAATCCCCACCGTGACCATTCCTGCAGATTTCCCGGCTTGTATTCCTTCAACAATATCGTCGACGACAAGTATACGAGACGGGCAAACCTTAATGCGATTCGCAATTTCAAGAAAAAGATCCGGCGCTGGTTTCCCTTTTCCGACATCACATGAAGTGAGGATACACGAAAAATAATGCACAATATTATGCGTGGTACAGATGGAAGAAATCGTATCGTAATTATTTGAACTGCCTATTGCACAAAGTATACCGCATTGAGTCAACCACTCCAGGATATCATGCACACCCGGTTTCAGTGCCACGTCATGCATATACAGATCGTTGCTGATAGTGAGCCATTCCTGCTTTATAGCTTCCTCGGAGTCAGGCAGTGAGAATCGTTTTTTGAAGTATTGAGCTGTTTCAGAAAATCCCTTGCCGGCGATCGACTCATGCAGATCACACGGAACATCGAGATTGCGCGCATGCAAGAATACTTCGTCAACTTTTTTCCATATCCAGACCGAGTCAACAAGGGTCCCGTCAAAATCGAATAGTATTGCGTTGATCATATCGCTTTATCATTATGAGGAGCATCTTTTCCAAAAAAGGCAAAGATAAGCATGCCTGCAAATCCGAAAAATGCTGCAGTAAGAAAGGTCACATCGGGAGAAATCTGCCACAAAAATGCACTCGCAAATGCCGCCACCGAAACCACAATATCGCGAATCAAATAATATGTCCCGAACGTAGCCGCTTTCAATTTATCCGGTGCGAGATCCATGATCAATGCTTTTCGAGTCGGTTCGCCGAACTCTTTCAAACCGCGCAGTATAAATGCAATCACAAGAAGTGAAAAACTTTTTGAGTATAACAATACGATCGGAAATATCGCAAAATTAAAAAATGTAATGACGATAAACGGTTTTTTTGATCCTTTATCAGCTAAATATGCCACAGGAATATAAATTAACAGCGCGACTATCATTTCGATCGCCGTGAGTACGCCGAATTCAAATCCACTGACACTCGCACCAACCTGCATTGCCCAAATTGCAATATACGCATAGGGGATTTGCTCACAAAATCGTACCAAGATATCACATAGCAATAGAGTGTAAAGAGATGACGGCATTTTCTTAAAAACCTGTTTGGCCGAAAGCGTCTCGGTTATCTGAATCGGCCTGTCTTCAATTAAATATTGCTGTAAAAATAAGGAAACGATCCCCAGCACCGCTGCCGTTCCAAATGCAAGTCGTACCCCAACGGTAATACCGAATTGATCAATAAGTACACCGCCGAATATCGGTCCGACAGCCATCGGAATACGGCGAACCAAAGAATGAACCGAGACACCCATCGTTCGTTTGTTTTTTGGTAATACCGCAGAGACCAGATCCATTGTTGCGGGTAGTGATAATGCGGTCCATGATAAGAAAAATACCGAACCGATAATGACCGCTGTCCAACTCGGTACGGCAATGACAATACCATACCCAAACAGTGCGATACAATTAAATATAATAAGTGCTTTTTTATATCCGTATTTTGTCGATATCCATCCTCCGGGAAACGAATACAGCGCTGACAACAGGACATCAAGACCGTTCAATAATCCGGGAATAAGCGTCGATGCACCGAGTGCCAAAAGGTAAACCGGTAAAAATCGTTCGGCCATTTTCTCGCCCAGACCGACAAAAACAACCATCACTAAAAGACCGACAATACTTCTTTTCAGTCCGAAGAATTCGATTATTTTACGTTGTATGCTCATTGTTCACTCCCGATAAATATAGTCACGGACAGACAAATTCAATGTCTCTTATCCCTTCAACGCATAAAAGATCATACCAATATATTCCCACATAACCATTCGGGTATCATTCAAAACACCTGCATCGGGAACCAGCGATAACAGACTAAATCTATATTCACCACGCACATCACAAGTTGCAGGTATAACATTCATGCCGAATTTTTTAAAAACACGAACTGAGCGTTGCATATGCAATGATGAGGTAACTAAAAAAACTGATCCTGCATTATGTGTTTCAACAAGAGGTCGCACATACAGCGCATTTTCATAGGTCGTCTTGCTCTTATTTTCACTGACTATATCACATTCGGGTATACCCATCGATATGAGCCACTCTTTATAGACATCGCTTTCTGCATGAATATTTCCGAAAAATACCCCTCCCGTGAGAATAATCATGCATGAATCACCGTGATCAATGATCTTACGGTATAATCGCACTGCTTCAACTAAACGAACAACACCATATTCCGACGGTGCGGCATTGAGCGACGAGAAACTCATCGGTACATTTTCATGGATTCCGCCGCTTAAAACAATGACCGCATTTTTTGTACGAAACATCTCGTGTGTTATGGTCGGATATACGGAAAGCCCTGAAGAAAATACATGCAGGAACGGGCTAATAGAAAAAATATACAATCCGGATGCTATACTGCACATGATATAAAAAACATGAGCGCGTTTCCCGTTTTCTTTTCGTCGCAACAACCATGCACCATACGCACATGCAATAATAAATATTCCCGGAGGAAGAAGCCAGCCTATCACAAACTTATAGAGTATCATCATCATACATATTCTCTTTTCATCATCTTTCTTTCGTATACTACCATGCAGACGCACGACTGACAATATGTTTTATTGGTTTTCGGACATTGATGCGTAACTTCCTGCAACAACTTACGCACTATTCATTTGTGCGATCTTTGTGAAATTCAATTTCCCGCTTGTTTTATTTTCCTACCCACTACTTTGCAACAAACTACGGGGTATTTACCCCATTGAGGTAAAAAAATCCTGTTCGTAGCATTCAGTCCTTTGATACCGGATCAGTCAGCGATACGAAAAACCTCATCAAATCGTTTCCCGTCCTTATTTTTGGCGGAGTAAATAATTTCATGATTGATCCCGATCTCTTTATCGTTATAAAGCAGGTCAACCCATAACACTTCGACATGTCCGGTATAATCATCTTCACCGGGTCTGCCTTCAAAAAATACTTTTTTTGCGGGTTTTTCAAAAAGATCTTTTACCACACCCGATACAATCTTCCCCTTTCGAGGGAAAAATACATTCTTCTCATCAAAATATCCGACATTATCGGAGTGTCGTTTTTCCCGAGGCAATGTGTCTGCGTTATATGATGCATCATCAGTAATAGTCACATTTCCCATGAGATCGGTAAACACAAATAAACCGTTGGAGCATTCAAATACTTCATGAAACATCGTATGACTTCCGTATACAAGAATATCGATCGTCTCCTTGATCTCAATCCACTTATCGCGATTTGTTCGATAGGTTGCGACAACATGATCAAACTCCGCACGAGTGATCAATGACGGATCAATAAAGTGAATTGAAAACATTGACCCGGTTTTCCCCGGGTTAAAATCCTCGCTATGGATCATTTTCAGGTATCGCACGGCTTTGGGTAAAACTCCGACGGTGCCGGTCAATCGGACAGGTTTTTCTCCGTTTCGTTGATAATAGAGATAATATGCATTCCGGTATGACAACTCAACAAATTCTTTCACCCGTATCACATGAAGCTCAGCTCCATTATCACACACGGCAGAATATATTGTTTTTGTCTTTGCCGAAACACATGCGACACACACGAATACACTCGCTATCACTGCGATAACGCCATACATGATCATACCTTTTCTCCGTTCATGCATAATATGGTCCTTTTTTATTTGTCGTACTTATGTGTACATCCAACCACGCTGCAATATCTTGAAAAATTTCATGCCGATTGATTTCATTGGTCAACTCATGACGCGCACTTGGATATAAGTGTAATGTGACATCATTGACACCCGTTTTTTTGAATCGTGCGTATATTGTTGTCACACCTTTTCCGTTATTGCCCACAGGATCACGGTCTCCTGAGATGAACAAAACAGGCAGTGAACGCGGCACACGCTCGATCGTTTGAATTCTGCTTACATCACTGACAAGCGACAAAAGATCGGCATAAAATTGTGTTGTACAGATGAACCCGCAAAGGGGATCATTAATATAATCATCAACTTCTTGATTGTCACGTGAAAGCCAATCAAATGCGGTTCGATTCGGAAAAAATGCACGGTTAAAATTACCGAATAGAAGTTTGTCCATCTGCGGACTGAGCGTTCGTGCACCGTAAAAAATTCGGTCGGCACGTGCGATGCACCTCGCCAAAAACCCTTTCACTCCGGGATCCCCGCCGGTGCCGGATATAATAAGCCCGGACAATGAGTCACCGAATTCTGCTGCATATTTCCTTGCGAGGAAGGACCCCATGCTGTGACCGAAAAGAACATGGGGTACGTCCGGAAATGCATCGTGTATATATGTTGCCACAATACGGATATCCGCAACAGCCTTTTTGATACCGTCTGTGTCGGCAAAATGTCCCTGCATATCACCTGCGGATGTCTTCCCGTGACCGCGATGATCGTGCGCATAGACCGCATAGCCTTTTTTGAGTAAAAACTGCGCCAACCGTACATAGCGTGTCGCATGCTCTGCCATTCCGTGACTGATCTGCACAACTGCCCGCGGGGCACCTTCGGGTAACAACACATAACACGCTAATAGTGCGCCGTCGCACGAGGTCAGCGCAAATTCATCAAATGCGTCAACACTCACTTGACGCCTCCGAGAATAAGCGGCATCCCGGCGGAGTTGGGCGATGTCGGTAAAATAACAAATGTCGTATTCTGTGAATTCGCTAATTTGGTATATGCTTGGATCGCTTCATGTTGCAAATAGTACGGCGTGAGAGTACTATTGATGATCGCTTGTGCGCGTGCGAGTCCTTGAGCTTCGATCTCACGAATTTCTGCTTCCTTTTTTGCAATATTCTTTTTATATTCCATAGTTTCTTCTTCTTGTTTTGCTTTCATTTTATTTTGAATGGCATCATCAACCGTTTTCGGTAATTTTATATTCCGAATAAGCGCATTATCAATAATAATATGCTTGTTTTTGAGCATTATTGTAAGCTCTTCAATGATCGTAAGGGTAAAATCTTTACGCTTTTCGGTGTACATATCATCCATTTTATAACGCGCGGCCACATCACGAATGACTGTCCGTATCGCAGGACGAGTGATATTATATTCCAACATATACATATTCTTTGCAACTTTTTCGTACACTTCGTTTACTTTTTCGGGATTGACGACCCACCATACCGTCAGGTCGATCACGACCTCGAGCCCGTCGAGTGTTCGAGCGGTGATACTGTCATCACCCTCCGGTTCGCCATCCTTCGGCGCGATCGTCATGGTGTACTCTTGAATACGAGTAGGATATTTTACAATCGTAACGAACGGGTTCACAATATTGATCCCTGCTTTTAACGTACGATTTTGAACTTTTCCGAAAAACACCTGGACGCCAACCTCACCCGCATCAATGATGACCACAAAATTTGCAAGCACGATGAAAGAGAATACGACTGCTAATCCGAGTGTGATTTTTGTCGTCGTTTTTCCTCGCACATTTTGGTCGGGAATCTTTTTCATTTTCGTAAATGCAAACCACAAAGCCGTTGCAATGAAAACAGAAAATAACACTCCCATATTTCCTCCTTCTTAAAATTAAACTTTCCCCCTTTTTTCACAGTATGAGTATAGCGGACTAAAGAAGTTGATGCAAGAAAGAAGCAGAGAGAATGCTCAAAAATCAACGTATCAATAACAAATGATTGACAATATCGTCATGAATCATGTATACTCAGAGTGCTTGACAAATGACATGCAAACAATAAGAAAGGATGTTTCACATGCAAGATCCTCACGGAGTAACGCCTTATATTATTCAATTGATCGTACTCGCCGTCGGCATTGCTCTGATCGCGAGCCATAAGCACTGGAGCGATCATGTGTTAGCGATTGCATCCGGCGTCTTCTTCATTAATATTTTTTGGATCACAATGGTTTTGGGGCACGATTTGAAAATATGGTCATTTATAAGAAATTCCCCTATCGGAAATATTTGTCTGATCGGCCTTCTTGTCGTCAACTTATTATTCATCGCACTACGCGCATTAATAAAACTGTTTTTTTGAGGTCAACGGGGCAATTCCCCGAAAATTGCTTCGTCATTCTAATGTGAAGGTTCGAGGATAAAGACACGCGATATGACCATTTTGTCTAGTGAAGAACATTTTATACCTCACGTTACAGTGAGCAAAAAATAGTTAACCAAGACCTTTGCAAAACTACCATTTTTTTGAATTCGTCCCCACAATCCGAGGCCATTTCAAAATAATCTGATATGTATCATACACCCACAACACTGCCTCTGGTAGAATCTGAACGGTGAGGAACAACGATCCCGATAGTATCTCGGTAAAGGATTTTATTACTGTCGCAGTCGTAAGACCGTCTCTTTGGAACTTAACATATGTTTCATTGTTTAGACAACAGATTAGATTTTCCACAGGTGTATTTATTTGTTATATCATAGGAGGTTGTATGAAACGAGTTGTTTTCTTTGTATCGCTGTGTGTTCTTACGGTACTTTTATCCAATTGCGGCCGGAAAAGTGAAGTACTCGGTACATTTAAAGAGATCGGACGGTTTACGTTAAAAACATCAAATCAATTCGCGTCGATAAAAGAATTCAACGGCAATTTTATTGCTATCGACTGGGCAAAACCGGAACTGTTCATATTCGACAAAACCGGAGAGGTGATTTCCGTTTACAATAAAGTCGGAAAAGGCCCGGGAGAACTCGGACAATTCGGCGTAGATATTATCGGTACTATCGGTACAACGATCTTTCTTAGTGACAGATTTGGCAATAAAATAATGATGTATACCTATGACGAGGTCAAAAAGACCATTACTTTTTCAGATGAATTCCCGATCAATGAGGGAAGAGTAAATGCGGCGGCCATCGGTGAAGACGGATTGATCTATTGCAATGTTGGTGCCAAAGATTATAAATATTACGCATTCGACAGTAAAGGCGTAGTGGTAAAAAAACTCGTTAAAAGCAATCCCGACGAAAAAAAACCTGCAATGGCTGAAGCAATGATTGATAACATGCGCTATGAAATTAAAAACAAGAACGGACTTTTTTCAGTCGGCTATATGACTTATACTCTTGATTTTTACAATGCCGATAAAAACGGAGACTATGTGCCGTTATACCACGGTTTACCGAAATATGTCTTTAAAAAAGACAATTACACATTGGATACAACAGCGAATTCGATCAGTATGACCGGTGAACCGGGGATCAACGGTATTTTTGAACTCGCCGATTACTTTATATTCATGGTTATCTCTGACGAAAAAGATGAAAACGTTTTTATTCAGGCATATAACGGTAACGGCGAATATGTCGGTAAATATTCTTTTGATACTCCTGCAAAAAAAACAACTATTATGATCGTCGGTTCAAATAAAAGTGACGTTCTTTATATTGTTCAGAATTCCGACGATACCAAAGAAAAAGCAGACACCGCATTTCATGAAATTATCATAGCCAAATTACACGACTCGAAAAATCGCACGCACTAATCAAGGGGCGGTTATCCGCCCTTCAGAAATCGCGAAACTCCTTTTTTGCGATTATCGAATCAGCGGTTTCTGCTGTTCGTTATACAAGTTGATGCGATGTAATCCCACTATTGCATCATGGCATTGTGTACAATAAAAACCTTCCTCCGTGCCGGAACGTTGATCATCATTACAGTGATGTATTACATAATCGGGGAGATTCAGTCGTTCGCGTAATGTATCAATTTCAAGATAACAATCGAAATAGACCCACTCACGGCAATTGTCACTCCACGGTTGTCCGCGATAGGTTTCTTTTACGCCAAGACGCTGAAGTTCATCTTCAAGCGGTCTGAGATGTTCACACATAGCACCCCTTTCCCGCGACACAGCACCGGTGACAATCCCGAAACATTTTCATGAATGAGTATAGCTTCCTTCAAGTGTCAGTAGTTTCATTTTGGTCGAGAGACCACCCGCATAGCCGGTTAATTCGCCGTTTGAGCCGATGATCCGGTGACAAGGAATAAATATCGCAATCGCATTTGCTCCGTTTGCAGACGCCACGGCACGGACGGCATTGTCATTGCCTAAGCGTTTTGCCAAACCTGCGTAGGTTTCCGTTTTCCCGTATGGTATCTGCAGCAATTCTTCCCAAACATATTTTTGAAAATCGGTACCCGCAGTGAGTGTAGGGACAGTGAATGTTGTTCGCGTGCCGGCGAAATATTCGTCAAGTTCCTTACGTGCCTGATCTGTTACAATCGTGTGTTTCTCTTTATATTCCGCATCCAATGCTTTGCAGACTCGTCTATCAATAGCCGCACGCATTTTCCTGTACCGCCAGTCGCACAAGCATAACATGTCATCGAACGAGCCGAGTATCAATTCACCAAAAGGAGACGAGTAAGTGGATATCGCTATTTCATTCATACAGAACCGTCACTTTCTTTTTGGTGCGTTCATGTTTTTAAAAAGATTCATGGAAAAATACATCATGTTCAGCAAGATTCCCATAAAAAGTGTCATACCCCATGTACGAGGGTAATCGAACGGATTGGCAAAACGGTCGATAATATCGTTGAACAATCCGAAGGGATTACTCACAATATCCCAACTGTTCCATCGCAGATATCTGCCGAGATATACGCCGAAGCTTGCTAAAAAAAGACATGAAACGGATATAACGGTAACAATCTTTGCGCTTATGGATGTTTTCAATATTGATTCGATGTCCATCAGGCTGATAAATCCAAACATGAGACCGGTCCAGGCAAACGACAAAATGACGATCAGATCAAACCAGATCGGCACACCGATACGCGCCTGCAGATGGAAGAGATCAGTAAGAATATACGGGGAATTAGGAAAAAACAAAAGCCAGACTCCCATGAGCAATATAATGTAGAAAGGTTTTGTTTTTTTATAGATAACAAGCAAAGAACTTATCAGCCAGGGAATAAAGGCAAGAAACAGATTCCAAATCAAAAAAAAGAACGTTAATCTGTCGGATATAATGATGCGAAATACCGATAATGAAAAACAAAACAATGACATGCCTGTTAAAAAAAGTGTCATGGTAAAACGGTCATATTTTTTCAGTTTTTCGATTAAAGAAAGTGACGTGCCCATATGATCCTTTCCAGTTGATCGGTAACAGTGAAAGCATACCGTACAATGAGGGGAAAAGCAAGATGGGGGTGAGTATAAGGTATGACTAAATTGCGCTATTTTCGCGTAAATGTCTGCGTTATGCGTCAAAACAGTTCGAGGTTTTTTTCAAAGTCGCTTTGTGCCGTTCCGACTATGATAAAATCTTCTTTTTTCCTAGGAATTACGCCTTTTAATTTTAAACCCTGGATAGTAAAACCTTGCGTAACTTTGTCATACGGTTGAAATCCCTGAAACGTGGCGGCAGGCTCGAATCCTTCAGGCGGATTTGAAAATATATAACGATGCTTGTTTTTACTGTGGGCAAATACTAAATTATCACTCAAGTGGAACGTGGGACAGTTGTTATATGCTTATGAAAAAATGTTGGCAATATGCGTGATGTTTTTCAAATGGGAGGCAATCCCAATTCCTTTAAATATTCATTGTGCTTGTCAGTATTCGTTTTTATACTTGTATTAATTTCAGTCAATTTTGCATTTACTTCTTTCAAATCAATCTTTATTTCATCAACGGAGGTGCTTACATATCTTGAAATATTCAAGTTATAACTATTCTTCTCGATTTCTTCCATGGATACTCTTCGAGCATATCTTTCAATGTGTTCTGGTCTGAACTGATAAGTCTCAATTATTTTCTGAATGTCATTTGGCTCTCCGTTTTCTCCAATTCGTAACGTGTTCTGCCTTTTCCCTGGTTTATAATGTTCGCTGGCATTGATAAACAGTACATCATCTTCTTTTTTGCATTTCTTCAAAACCAGTATACACACAGGAATACCCGTTGAATAGAATAAGTTTGCCGGTAAACCAATAATGGTATCAATATTATTATCTTTTAAAAGTTTTGTGCGAATCTTCTCTTCTGCACCGCCACGAAATAGTACCCCATGCGGTACTATAATTGCCATGACTCCCTCTTTACCTAAGAAATGAAAGCCGTGCAATAAAAATGCAAAATCTGCTGCTGATTTAGGAGCTAATCCATAGCTTTTAAAACGAAAATCTTCTGCCATTACATCGTTTGGATCCCATCGCAGGCTAAACGGTGGATTGGCTACAATAGCATCAAATTCAACTTTTTTTGAAGGATTCATTTCATTAAGCAGTGACCAATGATTTTCTAGCGTATCACCGTGGAATATCTCAAACTCAGTGTCTTTCATACCGTGTAAGAGCATATTCATTCGGGCAAGGTTATAGGTTGTTATGTTTTTTTCTTGTCCATATATTTTGCCTACACTACCGCCACTGTCTTTTATCCGCTTTCTTACATTAAGTAACAAAGAGCCTGAACCACAAGCAAAATCGAGTACTTTATCAAATTTCTTTTTCTTACCCATTGTTGGGTCTTGGCTATCTAAGGTTACAATTTCGGAAAGGATGGTTGATATTTGTTGCGGGGTATAAAACTCACCTGCTTTTTTACCCGATCCTGCAGCAAACTGACCGATCAAATATTCATACGCATCACCAAGTGTGTCTGAATCTGTTGAAAAATCCGCAATACCTTCTGCAATTTTTTGAATGATGGTACATAGTTTTTTATTCCTGTCTGCGGATGTTTTGCCTAATTTTTCTGAATTCAAATTGATTTCGGAAAACAGCCCCTGAAATGTGCTTTCAAAGGATTCGTTTTCGATATACCGGAAACCGGCTTCTAATGTTACGAGCAATTCACCATTTTGCATTCTCGCCATTTCGGTGATATTGCTCCAAAGATGGTTGGGTTTGATGACATAGTGGATTTTTCTTCTCATTTGCTTTTCAAATTCCGGAATATCTGCTTCATTCTCAGAATACCAAATTGTCAATGGTATCCGATTATCTTTTTCAGACAACATGGGATAGTCAGAGCCTAATTCCTTTTTTGCAGCTTCTTCATAATTATAGGAGAGATATCGAAGAAACAAAAAAGAAAGCATATAATCACGGAAATCATCGGCATTCATAGCGCCGCGCAAATTATCCGCTATATCCCAAAGGGTTTTGCCTAATTGCTGTTGTTCTTTTTGTGTCATATTTCTCCTTTTAGAATTTGAAATTGTACTTAGCAATCAGTTTGGCTAAAACTTCATTAAACAAAAGTTCTTCGGAATCAGACATAATATTTAGTTGGTATTGGTATGCAGTTTTATGTGAAAGCGAATTAATCATATCCATTGTTTGTGCTGTGTCATTTATTCCAATTTCAGACAAAACAAATCCTAGCCTTGGTGAACCAAGAAAAGATGCAATATTCTCAATAACTTGCCTCAATAGTACAATATGATACTTATACAACTGTTCTTTTTGTGCATTTTCAAGAACCTGTAATAAATGCAAATGATAAAGAAATACATCACCCGTATGACTTTTTAATTCTAATTGACTATTCTTATTTTTTAAAATAAATGCTGTGGTTAATGAATTATATTTTTTACTTTTATCTCCCTTTTTTAACTTGTCAAATAAAATGGAAAACAATCCAATATGATGCGTGGTAATGATTATTCGTTTTTTTAGATAATGTTCCTCAATTAAATTAAATATTGATTCAGCTGTGATAAAAATATTATGCTCGTCTAAGCTCGAAACAGGGTCATCAATAAAAAAATGAGCATCTTGGCTGCTTGCCCAGGCATCAACTTCAAATAATGCTAAGAAGAAACACCATACAAATACTCTTTCCTCACCTCTTGATATTTTTATTGGTGTTTGGTTCTCTTCATCAATAAAAAATGTTACGGATTCAATTCCCTTTTCTGGATCTTCGTTTAAGTTGAAACGAAATTTGTAGTTGGGATTATACATTGCCTGTTTTTCTTCAATGTCGCTTTCGTCTATGAATGAGTGAAACTGACTTAAACTGCTGTATAGAATGTTTAAACTAATGTTCTCATTATCATTGTCTTCATCATTTTCCCAAACGAATAAATCCTCACTGAAAGCATTGTAATACACCCCAATGTGATTGCCTTCGTTCTCCTTTTTTGTAAAGTCCTTGTATGCTACCGACAAACGAGTTTTGCCAGTAGAATTAAAGGCATATATCAAGATGATGTTTTCCTGATTCTCAAAAAGTTGCTTTGCTATATCTAATTCATTCATAGTTTAATCCATCATTTTTGGGAACAACCCCTGCATCAAGCCTTTTTTATGCAGTTTCAATTGCCCTATTTTCTCCGCTTGTGCGGCAATTAAGGTATCTAAGGAAGAAAGGCAGGAAACGATTTTTTGTTGTTCGTTGGGATTTTTAGGAATAAGGAATGGAAAATTTTGGACATCTTCATTCCGAAGATTTGTTTGTTTTACTCCATCATCAAACGCTAGGAAATATGAGTTCCTATTCATAATATAGTGTAGAAATAATTGGTCACAACCAAATGGGGTAATTTTACAAATTCTTTGATTTACAGTATATTTATTTTCCTCATCTACAAAAAAGCATTTTGCTATTGCTTTCCCATTTGGAATATCACTTAAAACCATTAGTATGTCTCCAATATTAGCAAGGCAAAAAGAAGTATTGCTATATTTTTTTGTTTCCCCGTCTGAAGAAATGAATTTAGAGTTTACAACAATGAAAGTACCATTTTCAACTATGTCCTGCTCGTGAGCCTTACCGTTCTCATAATCTGCAACTTCAGATAGAATTTTTCTTTCCCACTCCCCCTCATTCACAAACTCAGGGAAACGTAACTTTGGAATTTTCTCACCTTCCTGCGGAAAAAGATTTTGCATCAAGCCTTTTTTGTGGTCTTTGAGCAGCTCTAACTTTTGACTGTGGACTGCAATTACTTCATCTAAGGAAGAAAGGCATGATGCGATTTTTTGTTGTTCTTTTATTGACGGAATTGAGATTTTGATTTGACTCATAATCCCGTTCATTAGTTTCGGATTACCTACATAAGAGACATATTTTTTCGACACAGAATTTATAAGTTCAGCAATACATTTATTTGCATATCCGCTCTTGTTAATTAAAACACCACAAACATTTGTGCAATAAAATTTACCATTACGGTAATTAACATCACCTGCATTTGCTCCATCCGTAGTCCATGTAATGGCATCTTCATATAAATATTCATTATAGAAACCAGCAAGACCATTGTTTTTCGTTTGAGAAGAAAATACGGGATAAGGATTCTCAATACTTTGCTCCTCCTTTACTGAACTCATAGCTAATACATAACCACGAGTTATTTCAAAGAGTTCTCCAACTTTTTTTATTTTCCATTCCCCTTCATGCACAAACTCTGAGAAACGCAATTCCGGTATTAATTTATCTTTACTCATTGTCTGAACCACTGATTTTTTTGATTTTAGGATTACCCTGAAGGATTTGATTAAATTTCCTGTTTACAATGCGTTTGTATTGAAGGCTTTTTGCGCCGAAGTTTATCAATAGACCTATTTCCAAATCATACGCCTCTAAGTAGTTTATCGCTTGAGCTAAGTGCACATCTTCCAACTGTGTTATTGCTTTGAGTTCAACAGACACAGCATCACCTACCAAAAAATCAACTCGTCTTGTTCCAATTTGCTGTTGTTTATAATAAATTGGCATTTCGTATTCTCTACAAAATTCAAGATGAGCATCATTCAGTTCAATTTCTAGTGCCCTCTGATAAATTACTTCCTGAAATCCATTGCCCAGTGCTGAATGTACTTTCATTGCACACCCTATAACTTTTGCAGTCAGTTCAGAAAATTTATATTCATTATTAATCATAGTTAATCATTTACTCACAAAAATAGATTCTATGCCCGCTGATAAATTACTTCCACAAAACCCAATGCCGACATACGAATGCGTTTTTATTGCACGGCTCATAACTTTTACAGTCAGTTCAGAAAATGTATATTCGTTGTTAATCATAGTTTATCACTTCATCCCCAAAATCAATTCTTATGTGCCATTTATATTCGCTGTTAATCATAGTTAATCATTTAATCACAAAAATCAATGGTTCAGACATCGTATGCCGCCAATCCACTAATCTCTCGTCCTTGTGCTATTTTTTTTAATTGCGGTACTAAGTCTTCCATTAATGACAATTCTTTTACCCTACGATCTTTCCAACTCAATTCCAACGGTTCTAACAAGTCGGTGAGTTTTTCCCCGTCAAAAATCATACGGGCCATTATTTT
This sequence comes from uncultured bacterium, assembly GCA_964423645.1. Classification (GTDB taxonomy): domain Bacteria; phylum Macinerneyibacteriota; class Macinerneyibacteria; order Macinerneyibacteriales; family CAYRFE01; genus CAYRFE01. The sequence continues at coordinate 32,128 of CAYRFE010000016.1, forward strand.
TTCAACAAAGGTTTTTAAATCTGCTGTTTGCAAACCGTGCTTGTGGGCAATGGCAGCAAGCTCCTTGTTGTATTTGTCATCCTTAAATGTGTCGTATCCTTTACGCAACGTTTCCACATCTTTTCCGCTATTCCAGTCTAAGCTATGTATGTATTCGGTTAAATCTTCTTGTTCGTCCATAAGGTTGGCATTGGAATTCAGCAAGCTGATTACCTGTGCTTTGGTCATTTTTTGCTGAGCAGGTTTCTTTTGCGTGCTGTCGGCAATCAGGTTCATTATATAATCGTAATCAATAATCGCCGAAGCAAAAAGTACAAATTCAAAATCCAATTGCTGTATCTCAGGCAGTGTACTTTCATCGTCTTTTTGCTGAATGGTTCGTAGCTGCTTAGCTGTTTCGATATATGAACTTCTGAATTCTTGTAGTTTTTCTTGCGGTAAAATGGATTCAATCTTTTCCTTTTGTGCTTCGTCTAAGTCGGTGTATTGATCCAACTGAGTTTTAAGCCGCTGCACTTCCTTAAAGTTTTTTATGAAAGCTATCCGCGCTGCATCGCCTTTTAGGTTATATACTGCTTGAGGCTCACTAACGAGATTATTCTCTTGCATGAATGTACCTAATGCTTCAACGGCCTGTTTATATTTGTCAATTACCACCGGTGCAGGATCAACCAACCATATTTTTTTAGCTTCTCCGCTGTCTTCGCCAGAAAATAGCGCAATTGCTTGGTTTACGGCTTCTTGTTGAGAACGGAAATCTAAAATATTGCCGTAAGGCTTGGTGTCGTTCAATATGCGATTAGTGCGGGAAAATGCCTGAATCAAACCGTGGTATTTCAGATTTTTATCCACATACAAAGTATTCAGGCATTTTGAGTCAAATCCTGTGAGTAACATATCTACAACAATGGTAATATCAATCTTGTTTTCGTGCGGGTAATCTTTGTTGCTGTATTTCTGGTTTTTGATGCGCCGTTGTACATCCTGATAATACAAATCAAACTCATAAATGCTGTGATTTGTACCGTATTGTGTATTATAATCGTCTATAATGGTTTGGAGTGCCGCTTTCTTTTCTTCGGGTTTTGTTTGGTTGTCTATTTTTTCTTGTTGTAAATCCTCTTGTAATTGTTTCACATCATCTGCATTTTTTTGGCTTTGCTGGTTGTTCTCCTTAGCTATGAGCTGTGCAGGTGGGGAAAATACGCAAGCAATATTTAAGGGTATATAATCGGGATTTTCGTTTTGCTTCTTCTTTTGAATTTCTTTGAATAGTTGATAGTATTCAATAGCGTTATTGATGGATGCTGTTGCTAAGAGTGCATTGAAGCGCCTTGAATTGGTTGCTGCATCGTGTTTGTCCAAAATGGCTTCTACTACTGCCTGTTGCGCGATAGGTTCACCGGGCTTGGCAATTTGAGTGCCTTTTCCTTTGAAATAATCAACGTGGAAACGAAGAACGTTTTTATCGTCAATAGCGTGTGTTATGGTATAGGCATGTAATTGTTTTTCAAAAATGTCTTGTGTGGTTTTGTATGATGCTTCTTGTCCTTCAATACTGCTGTAGCTTGCATTTTCTTCAAAAATTGGGGTTCCTGTGAACCCGAATAATTGAGCATTAGGGAAAAACTCTTTTATAGCTTTGTGATTGTCGCCAAATTGCGAACGATGACACTCGTCAAAGATAAAGACCATACGCCTATTTCGAAGTGGCTCTAATCTTTCTTTGTAATTTCTCTTATACGTGCCATCTAAAGCCAATCCTAATTTTTGAATTGTCGTGACAATTACCTTGTCGGCATAGTCGGTCGATAATAATCGCCTTACTAACGTTTCAGTATTCGTGTTTTCTTCTACGCTGCCTTCTTGAAATTTATTAAATTCTTCACGTGTTTGTCGGTCAAGGTCTTTACGGTCAACAACAAAAAGACATTTTTCTATATCGGGGTTATCTTTCAGTAACGTTGAAGCTTTGAAAGAAGTTAATGTTTTACCACTTCCTGTAGTGTGCCATATATACCCATTGCCACGGTTTTGATGAATACAGTCAACAATGGCTTTTACTGCATAAATCTGATACGGTCGCATCACAAGTAATTTTTGTTCGCTTTCGACCAGAACCATATATTTGCTTAACATTTCACCGAGTGTACATTTTTTAAGAAACTTATCGATAAACTCTTCTAAAAAGTTTATTTCCTTATTGCTTTCGTCTGCTAATTCGTAAACAGGTAAAAACTGCTCATCGGCATTAAAAGCGAAATGTTGGTTTTTATTGTTAGCAAAATAATAGGTCTTGTTACTGTTGCTTACAATAAACAACTGCATGAAACACATCAATGTATTGCTATACCCGTTTCCTAAATCGTTCTTGTAATCTACAATTTGCTGCATTGCCTTGCGCGGCGAAATGTCTATTTTCTTTAATTCAATTTGCACCACAGGTAAACCGTTAATCAGCAAAATAACATCGTAACGATGATTACTGTTTTCAGTATTGATGCGTAATTGATTAATAACTTCGTAATCATTCTTGCACCAATCTTTTATATTTACCAGAGTGTAATGCAAAGGCGTCCCGTCTTCACGCTGAAAGTAATTTCGTTCGCGAAGCATCTTTGATGCTGTAAAAACATCAGAGTTGATGATTTCCTCACGCAAACGTAAGAATTCACTTTCAGAAAGATGAACACGGTTTAGTGTTTCAAACTTTGTTTTGAAATTCAGCTCAAGCGTTTTTCGATCAACTATATCAGGGCGATAGTTGTATTTCAACTCGGTGAGTTGCTTGATAAGATTTTCTTCTATTTGATGTTCACTATTCATCGTAGTAGCTCTTTCTCGGTTTTTCAGGTAAGCACGTCTATTCGATTTCTTCTGAAAGTTTATTCTTTCTGTTCAATGTGGTCAATATACGTCATCAAATATTCCATGGCAAATTGTAATTGTATTTCAAAGTAATGTCAAGATTTATATAATCGGAATCATTTTTACTAACTTTTGATCTATTTTCTTGCCTTTTCCAATATCCCCTCAATAAACGGTGCTTTCGCTTCCGTATAATCTTCCCGCGGGAGATTTTTCTTCCACAGTGACAGTTTGAGTTGTGAGTAGGCTTGCGCGTCGTCGGGATGTGCGTTCATATGATCGCGGAAGAGAATGTGATTGGTGTATTCCTGCGAATCGATCGCAAACATGTGGATATGATGTAGCACGAACTCACTGTTCGTGCGGAAATAATGCCGTCCCGGCACGCCGCTTTCTCCGACGAAAAGATAGCCGATCGATGCAAGCGGTTCAATGCACGCGTAGCCGTCGTCGAATGATTGCAATCCTGCCGCCATGTCGATGATGGGTTTTGCGTAAATGTCTTTGATGGATGTACTGCCGATATGTTCTAAGGTCAGAATTCTGTCACCAAGTACATTTCTGATGCGTTCAGATTCTTTCAAGAATTCCTCATGCCACGACGGGTCGTGCAGCTCAAGACGCATGTTTTTTCGCTGCAGGCCGATCATAGAGATATCTGTCCTTTTTTCAAAAATGAATCCCTTTCTTGAAAACCACCCCATATTTTTTGAGGCTTGGGGAGAGAATATGTTGCTATCGAAACTGATGATGTTTGAGGTTTTTTGGTGGCAAAATGGTGTATTTCACCTGTTTCGTCAGCCACAAATGATGCAAGGACTCGTGAATGATCGGTGTCGAAATCATTACCGAACACTCCGAATGCATAACCGCCGATATCCATTGCGCGCGCACGGAGAAGGTTCGTTATGATCGGTTTCATCGAAATATCAAAGCAATCTGTCGGTGAAAGGATCATATCACACCCTGCAAGTCCCGCAGAAAGCGTCGGCTCAGGCAAAAGAAAATCAGCACAAGCGAGTACGGCTATTTTTTTATCATTGAAAGGAATAGGAGCTATCGATTGTCCGGAGGAAAAAACACTTGTTGATCTTCTCGGGTCATGTGGGAAAAGTTTGCGTTGTTTTCCTGCAAATCCCTCAGGTGTACATATAAAATGTGTGATAAAAATTTCCCCATTTTCTTCTTCGGTAATACCTGCACAAATTGAAGTATTATATTTTTTTGCTAACTCAGTAACAATTTTACACGAAGGTCCGTCGGGGATGTTTTCAGCAAGCTGTTTGTAGTCGTTGTCGCCGTTTTTCCACATTCCGCCTATAATGCTTAATTCGGGGAAAAGAAACATGTCAACAGCATTGTTGGTATTTTCTCCAATACACTGTTCGATAGCGGCAATATTTGCCTTTTTATCAGCTTTTTTCAACACAATGCTTGCCAAGGTGATGGTAATTGCCGTTGTCATATGTTGTCCTTCTGTTCTTTCACATTATTTGAAATGATACCACCAATTACCGCCCGAAACGCGATCAACAGTTTCTTTGGATTCTGAGCCGATATATACTTCATCCACACCCTCTTCGGGGTAACCGTTTTCTGCAAGATGACTACGTATTGATGCCAGCAATTCGCTATTGCTGTTCACTGCGTCTTTTTCTGCATCGGTTTGTACACATATCCATATCACAAGATGTTTTGGATGAATCCAGTTTGCACCGTAATGGAACAACGAAAAATTCGTATATCCCAATATTTTCATCTGTTCAGCGCCGAAAAGTTCAGCTCGGCAGACAATTGCCTCAAGCCGCTCACGTAGCGTTGTTTCGTTCTCAGACATCATTGTTTCTCCGTGTGTGGAGTAGGCGGGGGATATTTGCGTGCGTTTTTCTTCATTTTATCGGCGATGATCTCACCCATATCAAAACCGAATGTGTTTGCCATGGAAATACAGTAGGTCATGACATCGGCGATCTCTTCGGCAATGTGTTCCCGTACAGCGGGGTCGGTTATAGTGCATGATTCATCGGCTGTCATCCATTGAAATATCTCCATGAGTTCTGCCGCTTCAATGGCAATGCTCATAGAAAGATTTTTCGGTGTGTGATAGGATTGCCAGTTGCGTTCGTGTACGAATTGGCGCACTGCATCATGGATAGCTTGCATATCGGAAAAATGTGAGGTCACGGATGCCTCCTTAGGGTTTGTTGTGCTGTGGCTTTTCCGACTCAATATCACAGAACCAGAAACCTTTTGTCGGCGAAGTAGGGTGATCATCGGTGGTTTTTATTTCCAACGGTTTATACACATGTTCCCCCAATGAGAAAGGAATCGGTGATGAATACAACGGGCCGTCACAACAAAATGTGTGATATTCACCGTTTTCACCGCACGGATCAACATGTGAGGGAAGTTGTGCCAAAAATTCATTATTTATTTCACGACCGAGCCATTCTTCTCCCAAATAAGCATCATTGGTACAACAAAGAAGTGTTTTAAAACCTTTATGAATGAGATCCCGCATAAGAACAGCGGTATCTGTTTTCCATAAAGGGAACACTGCGGTCATAGCAAGTTGCGTGAGATTCTTTTCGCGATAGGCGCGTAAATCTACAAGAAAAATATCACCGAAGATCACATGTTCGATACCTTCTGTCTTCGCGTGTACCAGTATCTCTCGCATTTGGCGTTCATATTCATCGTTCGTGCCTTCGGATACCCAGACCTTTTTAAGAGGAATCCCGATCGAAGCGGCTTGTAAATCCAGCAACTCCTCGCGAATCCCGTGCATTGAAATTCGTTTGTAGGTTGCGTTCAGTGTGGTCAAAAGATACCGCACGTCGAACAATCGTTCGCTTATCACTTTATGCAGGCAATAAGCGGAGTCTTTTCCTCCGCTCCAACACATGATCGCTTTCGCTAATGACATTATTCCTCCGCGTATAGGTTACTGTGAGGGCGCATGCAGTGCACACGCCCCAGAATACCTCACTTTTGCGAAGAATCCAAGATTTTTTTTATTCGAGTGATCTCATGTTTCAGCAGATTGCTTTCTCCCCAGTTTGTAGTCCGTTTCAGAAGAGTTTCGCATGCTTTTTTGCGTAATTCTAATGCGCGCAAGTTTTTTGTTTCCGTGTGGAGTACAATATCGCTTAAATAGAGCGCACTCTTGCAATCATCTTTTTCTAAAAGTTTTTCTGCCCGATCAAGTAATGCATCGGGGCCGCATAACGAGTTGATTTCACCATAAGCCGAATTGATCGGTTCATCCAAAAGCGACAACGGATTCTCATCATACCACCCAGTATAGTTTTGATATAACGCACGCACCGCCCATGAAATTTTTCCGAATCCTTCAGGCAATTGCATATGTTTCGGCAGTTGTATCTCGCGGATAAGAGTATGTACATCTTTACCGTCATTAATTCCCTTGATCACCTCATTATTTACATATACAAGCGCGTCTTTTTGTGCCGAAAGTGTCTTTTTTATGTTCTCAAATCCATGTAAGGGAGCGCCGTGACCCGGGATGACCAGTTCTGGTTGCAGTGCAAGTAGAGCGTCAATCGCAACAATGTAGTCATCAGCAAAACGCGGTAAAGAACCGCGAGGCGTACCAAGCATGGGAAATGATTGAGAGATCGTGTCGGCGATACATGCGATCTTTAACTCGGGAAACCATATCACTGATGTGTCGGTCGTTTCAGCGGGAGTATGTTTCATTACCACGGTTGTCCCCGATATTTTTTTTATGAATTCGTCATCGAATGTGTCGGTCGGAATAATTTTTTGGTTATGTTTCGGAGGTATCCATTGCCCGCCCGTAAAAGCTGCATTACGACGTGCATAAAACTGCTCAAATCGTTCAAGATAGGTGATTGTTTTTTCCCACTCGCGCTGTATGATGACCGATGTTTTTTCATTTGTTTTCCAATACCGTAACCCGCTCCAATGATCCTGGTGCGCATGAGTAAAAAGAATGGCGGCCGGTGCTTTTTTGCCGAATTTTAACGCCAGCCACGAATCGTTCCCTCGCGGTTTTGAAGGGTCTATAAGAATATAGCTTTTTTTTGTCGTCACGACGACCGTGTTGCAGTCTCCTTCTTCCCGATACACACCGGGCACTTCCTGCAACATTTCGCAAAAAGTATCTATTACCCACGAGCGATACGGTTCATCAACCGGCACGATAGAGATCATTGCAGGATCATGCGCATACTGCAGATCATAACCGGCAATCGCCACACTGTTCAGCGTCGCAATTCTTTTGTGCACAGGAAGTCGATCATGTAACAATACCGAGTAAACGGTCTTATCGGGGATCCACTGAATTTTATTTTGCGATACTTTGGTGAGGATAACAGCACTCAACACCGCCTGATGTAGAAATATCGCATGCAGTTGGTCATTACAAAAGGCTTGCATGAATTGCATATCATCTAAGCGTTTCACGAAATTTTTCTGCCATTCACGGCAGATCCCCAATTCGGGACGCAGTGTCATCACTTCACAATTGATGTAAAAACGTATGTCTTTTTCATCAACATATGCTCGAATAGTAGGAACTTGTATACTATCGATACCGGCATCCCGATAGATCGTTTTCCAATAGCCGTCAACGGAGCTTTCCGGTGACTGACCGACTGTGTTAAGCAACATAACGGGGCGTAATGAAATATCGTAGTCGTTGTGGAGCTTGAGAGTTTCAAACGATGAAAAGGCAAGCATTTCCGTATCAAAATACAGCATGGTTGCGCTTTTGCCGTCAAGTAATTTTTCGGCAGTTGCACAGGCATGTACTTTTCGTGAGAACGGAAATGTACGATGTTCCGGTTGAATATCAATATCAAACGTACTGACACCCGGGAGACACAACAAAGAAAGATCAAGCTGTGCCAAAGCATCATTCATGACATATATCGGAGTGTCTTTCATTGTACCGCCAAACTCACGGATACTTTTTATGAATAACACCGCATTTTTTACTGTCACAGGATGTGAGACATACATCACAATTACAGTCGATCGGTTCATTCCCGCCTCCTTTTCAGCAATAGCATCGGCAATGCAACATATAAGCACGATGACCAATACCATGATCCGTTTTTTTATGTTGAGTTGTGTCATATATAACCTCCCTATTGATCGGTAGTATATGACAGCGAAAACAAAAATGCAATATATAATTTACACTACATCTCTTGTTGTCTCAAAAAGCAGGCCTGCGTATTTTTTACTTTTCATGTGCACTATAGACGCCGTTCCAGTCAGGTTCAGGAGGTGTGCTCATAAATCGAATACAACGTTCACGTATTATTTGACAGGAATAGGCAACAGCCGGTATTGTGATACATTCATTCAGTAATTCTATCGCATCAGCCCATTCTTTGTTCAGATAGTACGCCATGGCGGTATTACATTTTTTTATAGCAGTAAGTAGTTCAGGTGTCGCATCATCTTTTTCAGCCATCAATTCATAAATTCGCGTTCCGCGTTGTCGTCCCTTCACAGCAACGATATCCACCAGTCGTGCGATAATTCGATCATGCACCTGTTCGTACACTGCCTCACCTATGAGAATATGCGTCCCGTAATATTTGTTCAACCCTTCAAGTCGACTGGAAAGATTGACAGTGTCCCCTGTTGCGGTGTAACTCATTCGCTCGTCATATCCCATGTTTCCAACTAACGCTTCACCGGTATTGATCCCCATACGTGTGATAAATGTCGGGATATTTTCTTCTTTGTGTGCAAATGCGTACTCTGCAATGAACCGTTGGTTTTGAAGTGCCGTTCTACACGCTAAAAATACATGATCGTTCACCTTATTCGGTGCATTCCAAAACGCCATGATCGCATCTCCGATGAATTTATCAACCGTTCCGTGATTATCGACAATGCTCTTGGTCATGCCAAAAAAGTAATTTCCCAAATGTTTTGAAAGGAGTTCCGTAGACATTTTCTCAGAAATGGACGTAAAATCTTTTATATCCGAAAACAGCACCGTGATCGTTTTTTTCTCTGTTCCGAGCACTGCTTCCTGTTGTAAACGAATGAGATCGGCAACGAGTTTCGCCGGCACATACTTTTTAAATGATCGTAAGCCGTTTTTCATGTTATTGACCGCATTTTCAATTTTAATGATCTCGGTGATCCGTGAAACGACAGGAGGGGCTTCGTCGAGCTCGAACCGCTCAATTCGTTCCATATCTTGTTCAAGAATGGTCAACGGTTTACTTATTTGTCCCGAGATATATAATCCGATCAATGCAACGATAAAGCTTATACCAAGACTCAACCAAATGACCGTCGATAAATATTTGCGTTCATACGCGACTACTTTTTCAGCTGACATATCAATGCTTAATATTCCCTCTACCGAACCGTCTGAAGCAATGATCGGAGCATAACACGACAGCCAGGTTCCCCATCGGTCGGTCACAAAGTTTTTTTCGGCCACGACACCGGTTTTTCCCGTTAATGCATCGTCCATCAGCACGGTGGATTGTTCATATATTTCACCTAATTTACTTCGGTCCTCTTCCTTTTCTTCGGCGTCAACGACAAATATGATCGCACCATCGGCATTTTTCCTCATCGTATACGCAAATCGAATATCCTTACTGTTATCACGTGTTCGACGTAAGACGCTTTGTAACTCACTGTATTCGGGTTTTTCTTCATCGTCGACAGTTTGCAATACCGCGTGTTTCTCCGCGTCAATATATTCAACACTCAATGCAACAATATCGCGAAGCCTTTCTCTGATCCCTTCGCGAATAAAAGAACGCAACCCATAAAATGTAGCCATACCGATTAGAAATGACGTCGTTACCACTACGCAGATAAAGGCAGTGCTTAAACTGAAATTGAGAGAAAAATGCTTACCTTTGCTACCATTAATACTATTGATACTCATATGATCCCCCCTTGTGGCACACAACGATTGATACTACCATATATTTTCTTGAAAATCAAGGAAGCGCAGTCTTAAGATTCTCTATACTTCTATCAAAAACAAATCCGGTTTTGAATACAACATTCATTCAACATAAGCGGCATTCTATTGAAAAATAACATTTTAAAAATATCGGTTTTGAACAATGAATACAATTTCTAACGTGCTCATATTACATACACGGGTTGTGAGCAAAGCCCATGATCATTCGAATATAGTCACAATTTTCTTGAGATGTCAGTTGCTCTAACAGTAAAAATGCCGTATCGATAGCCGTAGACGGGTTCCAGCAGGTGATGATATTGTCGTCAAAAACGACCGGTTCATTGACCACGGTCACACCGAATGCTCGCAACTGATCCTGGCGGACCGGGTTCACGTTATAGGTTGTGGCCCGTTTGCCGTTAAGGATACCGCTCTTCCCCAACACCAGAGCCGCCACACATACTGATGCAACGATCTTCCCTTTGCGGTGGAATTCCCTGATGATCTCAAGGAAACGCTCGTCATAGGCATCATCGTAAAATCCGTATTCCTCGAATCCTCCGGGGATAGCCACGGCATCCCAGTCGTCAACAACGATCTCGCTTAATAAATGGTCAACAAGAATGCGCTGTCCGAACGTACTCACGACCTCTTTGGTAAGCCCGCAGGAATACAGCTCGGTTAAATGGTCACCGTCGGTCAAATTCCAACCGATCACATCAATGAACACGCTTGCTTCGTAGGTCTCAAATCCTTTTGCAAGGAGAAGCAATATTTTTTTTGTTTTACCATGATTCATAACGAACGATCTCCTCCAGTGACTTTCGCGGGCGCTGTGCGGGAGATTCGCCGGCATAACCGAGCGTGATGATGCTTACCACAAATTTGTCGGCGGGAATATTGAGTACCGGGCGGATCGCATCCTGCGTATACCATGCCACCCAGCAGGTTGCAAGTCCTTGTGTTTCCGCTTCCAGCACGATATGCTCAATCGCGATGGCCGTATCGCGAATGATCTGTTTCAATTCGAAAAGCGATGTTGTCTCATCCACGATAAGTGATGCCGTATCAGCTATCCTGCTCTGCATATCGCCAACACAAACAATGATAACCGGCGCCGTGGTCATCCATTGCTGATCGTGAGCGGTGTCGGCGATCAGTTTACGTTTTTCTTCGGATTTGATAACGATGAAGTGCCACGGCTGGGTATTGCTGCCCGATGGAGCAAGGCGGGCGCTTTCCAGTATTTGTTGTAATTTTTCTTCCTCGACCGGTTTATCAAGATACTTGCGGATGCTCCTGCGGGATTCAATGGCTTTCATAGGATCTCCAATCGTTTATGGGATTATCGGAGGAGAATAGCGAGTTGTCAAGAGATGAATAGATCCGATATGTTATCCCTCTATTTTTTGTGAGCGACATATCACCAGCCGAATTTATGCGGCCAATGAAAGGGTATATGCGAATAAAGACATTCTATCTTTATATGGCGGCGCTGCTGAAGGGAATCCTTGTGTTATTGTGTGCCGTAGTAAAATGATTGTGAATGGGAGCAATACGATATCCGCAATGGGTCAGGAAAAGAGACAATCAAAGAAAAAGAATATCGCCTTGTTGATCATAAATAAAAATACCGGGAACGGAATTTGCTCCCGGCATTTTTATAATTATAATTTTTTGTTATTTTTAAAATCAGCAATATAGAATACCGTTTCATCAACAGCTTCATCGTCATCTTTCACATCAGGTGTTCTTTTTTGATACACAACCTTGGTATCACCATAGAAGCAAAGACGATAGGGTTTTTCATTTTCCGATACTGCCATTGTGTAGACGCCGTTCATTTTTCCGTCAAGAGTATACGATTCACAGAAAAGACTGTTTTTTTGTTCCTGATCCGTGATCATGACGTAAAACACGTTGTTGTGAACGTTAAGCGCCGTAAAACTTTTTGCGTGAAGTTTTATGGTTAACTCTTCTTTTCCTTCTTGTTGGATCTTCAAGTCATTTTTCGGTTCAGGCGGGAGATATTTCGGGGTAAAATGTGCAATTTCAGTATAAGTGTTGTTTATTAATGTACCACAATAAATAATCCCTTTCATCGGGTTTGTGCGAATGATATTTTTTCCGTCTGAATAGCGGATCACTTTCATGTTTTGAAAATATTCCCGTATTTGCGTGGCATTAAATTTTGACAGATCGACCTCTTCCATAGGTATCATTTCTGCCGTCAATTTTCCGTTTTTATCAAAACTCACGAGTTCGGTTTTTCCAATAGCCTGCGTACATAAGAAAGAGCCGTCGTCCAGTACAACCAATTCAGCCAAGGCGGCATTATCCAGCAAATATTCATCGCTGAACGTAAATGTTCGTTGTGCAGGATCATAGTTGAATAGCGCTATCTTGCTGAGCGCATGGTCAAAGATATAAAGGATATTATTTTTCAATCCTGCTATGCGAAGTTCGGTAGAGAATTCTCCCGGGCCGCGGCCTTCCTTTAAATACGTCCAAAATATTTTCCCTTGCTCATCGATCGCACGTAATTCATTTGTTCTTTTGTCTTGGTATACAAAGAAACCGTCGCCTGCAGAAGTACCGAACATACAGGATGGTTTTTCAAGGGTGATCTTCTTAACTTCTTCAATTGAACCAAGTAATGTTACATCCGATTTACTGCACGCCGTTGCAATCATTCCTACAAGTGCAATGAACAGAATAAAACGCATGATAATTCTCCTTTCCTTATAAAAACTATACTTTCACCCAGGTACTACTTGCGGTTCGAGCCTTTTTTATCAAATATACGCACTACATAGAGCATAGTCGTAACCGGTTACATAATATGACAACTATAACCGTTATTTGTTTCAAAAGTCATACTTAAAACACATGAATTTCGATGTTTGCAAAAATAGTCAACAAAAGTAATGTGGTGATATATGATCAGATTTATTACGTCAACTGAAAAAAACAATTTAACTATGTATAAATTGAAACAATTTTGATGCAAACGGTATCTCGTGTGAAAATAAAGAGAATTCCCATGAAATTATTTATCCTGATTTTGAATTTTGCAAAGATCTCATCTATCTCTAAACAGGGTGAGGAACAAAGCCAAAAGGCAGTCACCGTGTCGCCCACATACTATTACTCTGAAAACACTCCTTATAACGTAGCGAGCACGCACCGTCATACATGTTCATAAATTATCATATTCTACCTTGTTTTTACCCGTTTTTTTTGCTTTATACATTAACGAATCGCTTCTTTTTAACAATTCCTCCAACTCAACTTCCTTTTTGGTGGTGATAACACCGATACTGAGCGATGTCGTCCATTGATTATTCTCACATTTCTGCTTAAAATGTTCATTCATACGACATGAAATATCTTCCGCGGTGTTGGGTGAAACATTTGAAAATAACACACAAAATTCATCCCCCCCTATACGACCACAGATATCACCCGTTCGTGTTGATGATTGAATGACCGAACTTAACTCTTTTAATATTCTGTCTCCTTCTTTATGCCCTTTTGTATCATTCATTTGTTTAAAATTATCGATATCAATGAATGCGACGCACACCGCTTCGTCTTTTCGATGCAATCGTCTTAATTCATGTTGTGCCAGTAAAAAAAAACCTCTTCGGTTGTTGATGCCGGTTAAGTCATCTACAAGAGCAAGTTCTTCTGTTTTAACAAAAATTTTCTTTATATATAAAATTAAAGAATACTGCAGGATCATAAATAATGATTTAACGAGTTGATTGACAAAATTCAATGAGGGATTCTCAAAAAACGAATGTATATTTGATGAGAACCAAAATACTATGGTCAGAACTAAGAAAACAAACCCTTGCGTGTTGCCGATAAAAAATGTCGTAAAAGAAATCAGTAAGATAGAAGGTAATAACACACTCACATCCGATGCGTGCATAACCATCTCATAATAGTAAATGACCCCAAATAAGGTCACAACCACCGACAGAAGAATAAATTTCTGCCAGACACTTGTTATAACCGGACCTTTAAACATATTTTTTCTTAATCAAATTTCGCACAACTATCAATACCGCCTCCACCCTCCAAAACGACCTCACTGAAAAAATCTGTATCTCATTTTTTGAATAATCAGCAACAGAGATGTCCTTACTCTATTATTATGCCATTTATATGAGAGTCAAGCATTGTTGCGTGACCATACTGCTCAAAAAAGCTTTTACTCTCATGAAATCTCTTGAAAATTCAAAATCCGACAGGTACCTTTTTAATCTCAATGGGTCAAATTCCCCGAAGCTTGCTACAGCTTTACTATTATAGTTTTGTTTTATAAGGGGTGTGGGGACGGCGTAGAGACACGGCATGCCGTGTCTGTAACCGAAAATTAAGGCCCCGCCCAAACGAAAAGGGCGGGGTTTGGGGTGGGCAAATAAATATAGTGCTTTTTTAGGGCGATACCCCCGTAGTTTGCTGCGGGGTAGTTCATTCGGACTTATGATACCAACATCATCGCTCATCTCAATAAAGTTGTGTCGTATTATCTTATCTATCTCAACCATATGTGACAACAATGATCGTGACGGGCACATTCCTGACACGGTGAGCATAGGATGTTTTCATACCTGTTGTTGTACATACAAACACTCGCGAGCTGCTTGTGTTATGATTTTTGCAGGATACATTTTACTTGACACATCATGATTTCAGCACTATCTCTTGAGCAGAAGATGTTTCGGTCACCAAAAAAACGTCTTCCTGAAGAGAAAGGATTTTTTATGAGGTTGAAATCATTCTATCTGTATATGGCGGCATTGATTCCCATGATCATTTGGGGCTTTTCTTTTGTCGGCATGAAGATCATGTATGAGGTGTACCAGCCTTTTTCGACAGTATTCTTGCGTTTACTCATTTCTTCGATCTTACTGTGGATCATTGCTCGAATGATGCGAATCAGTGAAACGATTCAAGCAAAGGATAAAATCCTATTTATATTATTAACTTTTTTTGAACCATTTTGCTATTTTCTCGGTGAAAGTTACGGGGTTTTATACACCCCTGCAACGCTTGCATCCGTAATCATTGCGACCATCCCGGTATTTACACCGCTCGCGGCATGGATAGTCTTAAAAGAACGGATCACTTTTCGTGCTATCGCAGGGATTCTCATTTCTTTTATCGGTGTCATTATAATGTCAGTGAACAAAGACCTCTCATTTTCTGCGCCGCTTAAAGGCATCGCATTACTCTTTTTTGCGGTTTTCAGCGGTATCGGATACGGAATAATTGTACGTAAACTGGCGCACTCATACTCGCCGATTACTATTGTAAAAATGCAGAATACTTTTGGAGCGCTCCTTTTTTTACCATTAGTTTTTTTGGTAGAATCGGGGGCTTTTATCACCGTTGTTCCGAGCACAAAAATCATTATCACGTTGGTTCTTCTGGCAGTATTTGCCTCCACAATAACATTTATTCTTTTTACGATGGCAGTTCGAGGTCTCGGTATCAGCAAAGCTAATATTTTCACCAACACAATCCCCGTCTTTACTGCAATTTTTGCATTTATTTTGGTGGGAGAATCTTTCAGTTTTCAAAAAGTGATCGGCATGGTTGTGGTTATCGGAGGATTATTTTTAGCACAAATAAAAAAACCTGCGCCACTTCCGCAAACCGAAACATAATCACTGCTTTGGTTGTCTCATATGACACCGAGGCGATAATAAGATCGCAATTTATTAAGAACTGTCGTACATTTAAAAACGGAGCATGCATCTTATTTTCAAAAAAAGGTTATTTGTAAAATAATACTTGACCCTAAGGTTTTTTTGTGTAAGATACCGATTCGGATAAAACAATTCAGGAGGTGACGCATGGCCGATAATTCAAATACTCGCAATAAGGTTGTAGCGTTGCCTTGTAATATCTCGTTCGTTAAATAATTTTCAAACGACATTTTTACGGGAACCCAAAGACCTTGCCGAAACAGCGTATGCTATTTCTGTTTGGCAGATAATGAAAAATAAGTAGGAGAGCAATGCGTAACAGTGATAATTAATTACGCATCACGTCAGGCTGCACTGATTTTACAGCGGCACACTAGACGAAGATGCGTGCGTCTTGCAGTAGTGGCAGCGTTTTACAACGAAGGAGGATCATCATGGAGATCACAACAACAACGGGTACGCGAAACAGTATTTTGAATGCAACAATTTCAGACAGCGAATGTAATTACCAATAAGAGAGGCGGTTATTATGACTACGATTAAATTTTTTCTATTAATGATGATGTTATTTTTAACGGGGATGATCCGCACTCAAGCGGCAGAGATCATTTCTGCGCCGATCACCGATACTGAGCCGGTTTGTGACGGTTCGATCTCTGAAGGCGAGTGGCGCAAGGCTTTTGTTTTCACCAAGTTTTACCAGATCGCGCCGGGATATAATGCCGAGCCGTCTGAAAAGACCGTCATCTATATGATGCATGACGAAAACGCGATCTATGTGGCCGCTCAGTGTTATGTTGAAAACAAATCGACGATACAGGATTTTCGTTGTCAGCGTGACAATATTTCCGGCACCGACCGCGTGTATCTGTATTTCGATACATTCAATCAAATGGATAACGGATACTATTTCGGCACCAATATCAACGGCGAACAGGCCGACGGTATCGTCAACGGCAACGGGTCTGATGCATCGGTGAACATGCCGTTCAAATCCGCAGCAGTAAAGACCGATTACGGTTATTCCGTTGAATTTACCATACCATTGAAATCGCTTGCCTATAAAGCCGGCGAAAAGGCGCAATGGGGCGTATTCATGAAACGTATCATTGCGGGCAAAGATGAGGAGTCGGCAATTGCGCCGATCAATCGTGCCGCATTGAACTATTTTGAGAATTATGTGACCACGGAATTTGAAAAACTTCCGTTCTCGCAGAATCTCACCGTTCTAACATCCGTGATCTCGAACTCATCGATCACCGAAGACAGATTGTCCGAGATAAGCGAACATGAAACGACCGTGAGCCCGGAACTCACCGTTACGTATGAGCCGTTTTCGGGCGCAACGTTCACGACCACGATCAATCCGGATTTCAGCACGGTCGAGGCAGATTCAGTGACCGTCACCGCGAATGCTCGGTATCCGGTGTTTTATTCCGAACGGCGCCCGTTCTTCATTGAGAAGCTGAATCCGTTCAATTCTCAATTCACGCTATTCCATACACGGCAGATCGTGAATCCGGTATGGGGATCGAAAGTTTCATTGCGATCCGGAAACGTGTCTTTTTTTGCTCTTGCAGCTCAGGACCAAGACACTCCCGCCGACCGGTTTTCTGTAGCCGGCGAGGACGGTGATGCTTATTTTGCTTTTTCACATGTCGGGTATCAGATCGGCACCAACGGATCACTGGTGCGTGCCGCTTTTGCCGGGCGTTCATTTAACGGGTATGACAATCTTCTCGGAAGTATTGATACAACACTTACCTTAAATGAGTCGTTCAAATTTTTAGGACAATTTGTGAAATCCAGCGTCGAACTTGATGATACGACAACGCGGTACGGCGAAGGCTATTACTTCAATACCAGTTATGACAACATCAATTGGCATGTGGAGATCGCAACCCGCGGCATATCGAAGTTTCTTCGTGACGACCTGGGATATATAACGGATACCGATTTCCAGAAATACGCGATCTATGCAAAATACGAGACCAGGGCACAGACCGATAAAGAGACCGTGCGTTTTTGGCAGACCGATATCAATGTTCAGGCCAAATATAATTACGGCGGCGATCGCCTTATCGGGTGGCATATCAATCCGTCAGGCGGTATAAATTTTTCCAATGATATCAGCATTTGGGCCGGACATGAAGAGTATATGGAAAATTACGGCGGCCGCGACAATATGACCCAATTTTGGTGGACAAACGTGAATGTCTGGACATCCGATCTTATCGGCGGAGAATTGACCTGCGTAACGGGAACGGGGCTATGGTACGATGAAGCTGCTCCGTTCACTGCAGATTATTGGCGTAACAATGTGTATGTAGATGCGAAAGTTTTCCGCTGGATGCAGATGTCGGTAAGCGGCAGTTATGAAAAACTTGAGGGCGCCTATCATGCAACGACCTATGAAGTGCGGACAAAACTGCAATTCCATAAGAACTTCATTTTCAGAACCATTGCGCAATATTGCGACACGACGATCGACCTGTATGATCTGCGTGAAAAAACCCTGAACCTGTACCCGTTGTTCATCTATCAGCCGAACGTTCATTTTTCCGTTTACGCCGGAATGACCTATGCAGGGGATGATATGAAAATCATGGAATATTCTCTTGCTGAGCAAAAGAACAAAGAGTGGTTCTTTAAGATCTCCTATGCAATTGATGTACTGTAAACCATCATGAGCGGAAATAACAGGCAGAAACATTTCTGCCTGTTTCTTTTTCGAAATTCACCTTGAATACATGCGAGCAACCGTGTAAAATATCGGTAACGGAATCTGAAAAAAGTGTACGGAGGCAATATGATCCCTAAAACAATTCATTACTCGTGGATCAGCGATGACCCGTTTCCGCCATTGATCAAGCGGTGTCTTGCAAGTTGGAAAAAACATGCCCCCGATTATGAGATCATACGTTGGGATAAAGATCGTTTTGATATTAATTCACTGCGTTTTACACAACAAGCTTTTGAACATAAAAAGTGGGCATTCATATCTGATGTCCAACGACTGTATGCACTTTACGAATACGGGGGTATTTATCTTGATTCTGATGTCGAATTGGTAAGACCGCTTGATGATCTTCTTGATAACACCGCATTTCTTGGATTTCAGAACCCCGAATTGTTGGAAATGTGGGTTCTTGGATTTGAAAAGGGGCATCCGTGGATAAAACGTTTACTCGACTATTACATCGATCGGCCGTTTATAATGGACGACGGCGCTATGGACTTAAAACCAAACACATTAATTGCTACGGAGATATCGACTGCAGAATTTGGGCTTCGTCTGGGGGATGCGCATCAATATATTGCACAAGATGTTCGTATTTTTCCGCAAAAATATTTTTCTCCGCCGATACTCCTTCCGGGAAAATTAAGCATTTCCAATGAATCTTACGCGATTCACCATTTTACCGGTGCTTGGAAATCTGAAGACCTTCAAAAGAAAGAACGCCGTAATAAAATAATAAACAACGGTAAAAATCTGATTCGATTTGTCATCGGCAATAAAACGACCGAACATCTTAAAAATCTTTTTGGACGTCAAAATGCGCCTGATGAAAAAAACCTCTGAAAAAATGTCAAAATATCTTGATTTCGGTTATTTCCGAAACAGGGAAGTAGATGCCGTAGCAGAGGGATTGCCTGCCTGATATTACCAAAACAAATTGCCTTCATAGGTAAAGGCTAATTATTTCTTCGCAAGTATGAACACAATTGTCAAAAAAGTGATCATTTTTCATAGACCTCAATAGAGACCTTTAAAACAAATGATCTCGTAACCGCACGTACATGACACAAATATTGCATGACGGCCATGAATGATTGTCGTGGTTATATGCATATCATTTTTTCATTTATTCACTATTCCGCTTATTTACCATGATTTTATCTTGCATAAGAAAGCAAATAGGAGTAAAACTATCTACATGCGAGGGTATTATCTCTTAATATTGACATTTTTGGCAATCTTCACGCTGAACAGCGCTCCGGTGTTACTACCGGTAACACCAATTATTCAAAAAAAAGATTTTTGCGGAGAAGCATCTGTTGCCATGATCCTTACGTTATACGGAAAGCCCGTTTCACAAGACTATGTACATGACTCCCTGTTTGGGCTTTCACATACGCAACGTGGTGCGTATAGCACAGAAATGGTGAGCTCCTTACGACGTGCCGGCTACTCGATCGTAACCGAATCGCACTATCCACTCAACACGAGAGAGTATCTCCCTGAAGCAACACGAACTCGATTGATACAATTATTTAAAAAATCAATTGATGAAGCTCAGCCCGTAATATACGGGTGGTATCCGCAAAGAGAGATAATTACCACATTTTATGGCCATTTTAGCGTAATTGTGGGTTATGATGAATCAGGATTTTACATTATTGATCCCCGTATCGAACACATTATCTTTTACACCTATGAGGATTTTTCTCGCTACCTGTTATTACCCACTCTTGATTTTAAACAATGGGGTTACTTTTTTCTCATTCTCGGTAGGGATAAATCATGATTATTTTTATTTTTGTAGATGGAATAGGGATAGGTCGAAGAGAAACCTCAAATCCGTTCTATGTCGGTCATTTCCCTTACTTTGAAGATCTATTTTCTGATCATACGACCTATCTGGATCCTCGAATGGGAGTTCCGGGGTTACCGCAGAGTGCGACAGGACAAACGGCGTTATTCACCGGATTCAATGCCGCAAAAATATACGGCGGGCATAAAGAGGGATTTCCCGGTATTACGTTAAAAAATCTTTTAAAAGAAGATTCATTGTTTAAAAAAGTTCAACAATTCGGTTACATCCCGACGTTTGCAAACGCATATTTAGTGAGTGATCCCGAAGCATTATTATCCGGTCATTATATTTCAGTCACGACATATATGACCCTCACAAGCGTTGGAACAGTACGTACCCTTACCGATCTTAATAAAAACAATGCGGTTTTTCAAGACATAACGAACGAAATGCTTCTGGAAGGTACATTTCTACCGCGATATGAACGATTCTTCCCCGAGATCAATACAATCGTTGAAGGAGACGCCTTTAAAAAAGTCTCCCTTCGAACACCAGAAGAAGCCGCCCATGCACTTTTATCAATAGCACATGAGAATGATGTAGTATTATTTGAATATTTTCAAACCGATGATGCGGGACACAAACAAGATATGGATAGAGCACTTGAAGTCCTCTCGACGTTGGAACGTTTTGTAAAAGCAATCTTTACCTCTGTAAATCCGTATAAAACAACCTGTATTCTCACCTCTGATCACGGCAATATTGAAGACTTGTCGGTCGGAACACACACCGAAAACAAAGTACCCTTCATTGTACTCGGTAAAGGTAAAAAATATCTCCGCAACATAACACATATTTATGATGTGACACCGGCAATTGTAGAGAACATTCATTTTATTCTGTAAGCACATTATTCGATTTTTGTTGCGAAAGTGAAATATTCTGATATCATTCGGTTCAAGAAACAAAGGACATACACATGCACGTTCATCGCGACCTTACACAAGGCTCCATTCTCCGTCACTTGATAACACTGGCTCTTCCCATAATGGGAATGTCATTTATGCAAATGGCATACAACCTCACTGATATGATATGGGTAGGACGAACGGGAAGCGGTGCTGTCGCAGCGATAGGAACAGCCGGCTTTTTCATGTGGTTTGGATTTGCGATGCTGATGTCGACGAAGATCGGTGTTGAAGTCACCGTATCACAATCATTGGGTAAAAAAAACCCTCATGACGCTTCCCGTTTTTCACATACGGGTTACTCCGCCGCTTTCGCGATCGCCACTCTTTATGCTCTCACGATCCTTGCTATCGCACCGTTGCTTGTCAGTTTTTTTAAACTGGGGATTGACGCAAATCATTTTGATGTTTCACGTGCAGCAATCCATTATCTGCGATTGATTGCCGTGGGTATGCCGTTTGCCTATACAAATCAAACATTATCGGGAATTTTCAACGGGTACGGTAATACACGCACACCATTTTACATACATGGCGTTGGTCTGTTGCTCAACTGTATACTGGACCCTGTTTTGATTTTCGGAATAGGTTTTATACCACCCATGGGCGTTATCGGGGCTGCAATCGCTACCGTTGTGGCACAAATCGTTGTTTTTTTACTTTTCCATCGGGAGTTGCATCGTCAAAAACATCCCGTGAGAATATCACCGGATTTTATTTTCAACGGCTTAACTTATTTAAAAAAAATCATGCTCATAGGATTTCCTGTTGCATTACAAAGTATGCTCTTTGCGTTTTTTGCGATGGTATTGGCACGAATACTCAGCTCATGGGGACCAATACCCATAGCGGTACAAAAAGTCGGTGCACAGATCGAAGCGATTTCATGGATGACCGCAAATGGTTTTTCTACCGCACTTTCTACTTTTGTCGGACAAAATTACGGAGCACGACGGTATGACCGTATACGATCAGGCTACACCTCGGCAATGATAATTATGTCAACAATAGGACTCATCGCGACAGCATTACTCTATTTTCTCAGTGAACCGATTTTTAGAATATTCCTTCAAGAAAAAGAAGTTGTTGTACAAGGCATCGATTATCTTCAAATTCTTGCACTTTCCCAGCTCTTTATGTGTACAGAAATTACTACTGCCGGTGCATTCAACGGTATTGGAAAAAGTATTCCTCCGGCAGTGAACAGTATTGTATTTACAGGGCTCCGAATACCCGGCGCACTTCTTCTTGCATATACTGCAGGATTAGCGGTTAATGGTGTTTGGTGGAGCATTACGATAAGCAGTGTTATCAAAGGAATACTGATCGTTGCGTGGTTCTTGCTATTTTTCAAACGATTTTCGCGTCACAATATATCGCAAAATGAGCCGGTCAAATAAGAAAATATTTCAAGATCATAAATTTTTCACCATCACTGCTTCATCGTCATCCATGTCGCCTGTCGCGGTATACCCGTATTTTTCATAAAACTTCATCGGTCCGTCTTCACCGGGCACACAGCTGAGCTTGATGTGCTTTGACGCCGAAAGACTTCTTGCATACTCTTCAACTAACTGTAGCGATTGACCGCCAAACCCGAACTTTTGGTATCGTGCATCGATCATAAATCGCCACAGATACGGTTCATCATCGTTCTCCTCAATCGAACACATCACAAAACCGACCGGTATTTCATCCGCATAAATTGCACGAAACCACGCCTCTTCGGGATAAAAATGAGCTTGAGCTATCGAATATGCATTTGAGGCAACGCATTTTTCTTGCTCAGGCAGGACTTTAAGATGCAACGCTTCCTTGAGATTATCTCTGTTCACTTCGCGTAGACTTATGTGTGACTCTTTTGAAACTACTGCATTCTCTGTATTTTCCATAGTATTTCTCCTTTATAGACCTTGACAAACCTCAATAATTCCTTATTCTCGTGCGCTCTCAAAACAGGGGTGTGCGAAAAACAAGGTGGTTTTGAAAACGTCTACCTTACTGTATATGCTCAATTATCTCTTTCTGTACAGGAGAATAATCCTTTTTCATGTGACCGTCAACTGAGAGCGACTCAAAAAAACACTTAATACCGGTCGCATAATTAATATTCTCAACGTTTTGTATATGAAAATGCAGATGCGGTTCTGAGGAATTGCCCGAATTTCCGCACCGTCCGAGATATTTGCCTTTTTTTACTTTTTGCCCTTGTTTCACACGAATACTCCATTGCTTGAAATGACACAAGACCACATATTCATTATGAACAGTTTTGATAATTACCGTATTACCCGGAGCAAAATACGGATCCATCATGCCGGGCACATTATCCTTTATTCCGTCAACTACCAACACGACCTCCCCTTCACACGGCGCAAAAAGCCTTTGGTTGAAAGCATAATAATCCTCGTTGGTTTTACCTGTGCTTCGGTAACTTTTCACTTCGTCATCGACGATCACAAAATCAAACGCGTTCTTAAATGGCGCATAGTCCACATGATAATTTTGCTCTTGCGTGTCACCTCCCCAAAAAACATACCAACGTTTTTCAAATGGTAGTCTCATTGTGCTCATATTTCTTTCAGGAACAGGCACTTCAGGTATATATTGAGTGAATAAAAGTCCGTTAATTTTACCTGTATCATTAAATGAAATCTGAAGTGAGAGTATATTTCTTTCAAACGCTGCTTTATATATTGCAAACGTCTGTTTATAGCGGACAAATTGACGTTCAATGATTTTTCCATGCTGTTTTTGTAACCCTGAAAAGGTTGATACTGTTGTTTCAAGCGGTAATGCAGTTTGCATTTCCGGTGAAAAAAAATCAAACAATTGTGTATGCTCGCCGCTGTTATACAATCGAACAAATTCATCTGTTCCTCGCCTGTATGCATCGGTTTCTTCGATACTCCATAAACGAGAGATAACTACCGCTGTTACAAATAACAAAACTAATACTCGATATTCCTGTCGCATATAAACCTCCGTCAAAAAAGTTCTTGTTTTACATGAAATAATTTCACAAAGATACGACGACAAGCAACATAAGGACACAAAAATTCATATTAAAAAAACCAAAAAGATCTAATTTCAAGAAACGTCTATTGCATCATCCGTCGTTTATCGTTACCGCCGATCATTACTCCTCTGCACATCTCATGCAACCGGGAAGTAATACGCTCATCCATTTTCCCCACCAATTCAACAGGTGAAAGATCGGATATGAACACAGTCGGTAATTTATCCTGATAACGTTTGTTGATAAGGGTGAAAACTTTTTCACGACCCCAATCATCAAGCGTTTCTATCCCAAGATCATCAATGACGAGAAACTCTGATTCTGACGCTTTTTTAAGACGCATCTCATTTTGTGTCGCTCGAAGTTCTGTTAAAAAGGCAGGAAGACTGATGTACATAAGATTGAGCAACTTAAAACGCAAAAAAAGCGGTTTGTAAATGAGCTCCAAAAGAACCGCTATCCCCAAATGCGACTTCCCCGTTCCAACCGGTCCCATCAATAGAAGACTTTCTCCGGTCTTCAACACCGTATCGAATTGATCGGAATATGCTTTCATCGCACTGAATGCCGCTTTATTATTTTCTTCGACCACGAAAGATTGGAATGTTTTATTCATAAAGCGACGTGATATATTCACTTCATCGAGCATCTCATTATATGCGTGTGGGCACAATGCAAGATACTCTTTGTTGTTGTTATGCTCTTCAACAACAAATACTCGCTTAGTACGCTTACACAAATAACAACTTTGTTCCCCGTTTACCACTACGGGTTGCATACCATATTTTTCACGAGCCATCTTATCAAGTTCAGAATGATATTTTTTGAGATTATCAGTAAAATCATTCAATGACTTTGAGGGTGTCTTTAATGTATACACCATCGGTTCAGATGATAAAAAATAAAATTTTCTAAACATTACATCAAGAGCATTTTTCTCCTGTCCTTCTGCAATCAAACGCTGATACACTGCAGTCATGAGCGCTGAACGATAATTACGATATTGCTTTAAAGGCGCATCATTCGATGCATGGCCATGCCGTAACAAACGATTATATCCGAAATCCTCAAGACTTTTTCCGGTCATCAGATAATTGAAATAATCTTTCAGAGATTTGAAATCAGACATTGTTTTAACTTTATCGTCAAGCATACATCGCCTCCTCATTAAAAAATATCAAATATGTACCCTTACGTCAAGATAAAACTCTCATGTACTTACCGATTCGACGTATTTCCTGCTGGATCCCAGCCTTGTTCACCGATAAGAGGTACAAAAGTACACCCGTCGGCTGAAATGATGCCGACAACGCCGTCTTTTTTCACTGCCTTGATCAGACGTTGCTGGTGCATGTCACCGATCGGAATGATCAGTATGCCGTCCTCCGCCAATTGATCGGTAAGTGCCAAAGGGATTCGAGGAGCTGCAGCCGATACAATTATTCTGTTGTACGGCTGTCGGACATAATATCCCATTGAACCGTCTCCGGCGATCAAATGCGCCTTAAAGTATCCGAGCATATCAAGTACTTCACGACTTTGTTTTATAAACTTCTCAATTCGATCGACAGAATAGACAATGTGTGCACATTCACATAGTAACGCAGTAAGATATCCCGATCCTGTACCAATTTCGAGCACTTTTTCCTTACCTGTCAATTCAAGAAGCTCCAACATTCGTGCAACAATATAAGGTTGAGAAATTGTCTGCCCGTCGCCTATAGGAAGAGGATTATCATTATATGCACTTGCCATCATGGATTTAGGAACAAAATACTCACGAGGTACGCGCAAAAAAGCGTTCACAATTCGTTCATTTGTGATCCCACGATCGATTATTTGCTCTTTGACCATTTTATCACGAGTGTTCTTCATGTTTTCAAATAAATGTGCCGTTTTCATCGTAAATCCTTTCACATAACAACTACGTGCATATTATACGCGTTTTTATATCAGTTGTCATCACCTATGTAGCTTGGTTCTTGTTTTTTATTATTGAACATGAATATTTCCATAATTAATCTTCAATTAAGTATGGTTACAACCAAATTTAATACATTTGTTTTGCTCATTGGGAAAATAAAAAAAGATAAAAAAAGTATCCCAAGCGGTTTTTTTACTTGGGATACGAATATTTAAAAAAATAGTCTATAGCCAATTGAATAATTGATTTTTTGAGGATCTGAAGAATACCATGTGTCGTTATCCACTCGTTCTTTCCAGTAATCAATACCTTCAGATGATAATATGTATGTAATATCAATATCAAAACCGTGTGTCTTTGTTTTTCCCCACATATATAAAATCCCTATTCCCGCGTCAAAACCATAAAAAGTTTGCTTTGGCCTTCCATTATAGTCCGTCAACAATAAATTTGGACCGTAATAAAAAACGATTTTAGGGCGAAACGAGTTGGATTTATCATTAAGATAATATTTCAAACCAAATGAATAAGAAATATCGGTTGCATATCCTAATCCCATTGAAGCATATGTATTTGATAATATTTGATAGTCACCATTTACTCCTATACCGCCGTAATTCTGACCAAAACCCAAGCCAAGAGATAATGTGTGGGTTTTCTCTTCGCTTTCTTTTTGTGCAAAAATGATTAACGTAAACAAGAATAGCAACAATAAAACAAATGACTTTTTCATAATTTCTCCTTCTTTTTAATACTCAGTTTTTTTACTCTAACTTTTTATTATAACACTACCCTAATTATTTATCAAGGATATGAGTTTATGAATTCTTGCAACAGACAACATTTTCGCGTATACTCACAAAAAACAGGGAGGTCGTCTATGCCGACTTTTACGTTCAATCATAACAATATCAACGTTTTCGATCTGGAAAAAAGTGTCGAATTTTATAAAAACGCTCTCGGACTGCACGAACTGCGTCGATACAACGAGCCCTCCGGTGCATTTGAGTTGGTGTTTCTCGGTGACGACACCACTACCCATCGTCTTGAGCTTACTTGGCTGAAAGATCGCACCGAACCGTATGATCTTGGTGATAATGAAATGCATATTGCGTTTACCGTTGATAACTATGATGAAGCCCACGCGCTTCATAAAGAAATGGGCTGTATCTGTTATGAAAACCCGACAATGGGGTTGTATTTCATCGAAGATCCCGACGGATATTGGCTTGAAATTTTGCCGAAGAAAATATAATTATATTATTGACAATTTTAAAAACTCGCCTACAATCTTCCTTAAAACATGAGGAGGTATCTATGAAAAGATTTACTTGTTGGATCGTTACGGTGTGTTGTTGTATATTCCTTTTTGCCTGTGCTTCAAAACGTGATCGTGCAGAGAAGTTATATGATGAGATCGCCGAAGCCTGGGAAAAAAGCAACTATTCCCTTTGCTTAGAAAAAACTAATAAAGCGATTGAAATTGACGATTCTTATGCCGTTTTATATTATGTCAGAGGAAATATATATGCCATCGGCAATACCGATTATGCAGCCGCAATTCCTGAATATACAAAAAGCATTGAATTAGGTTATACAGATAAACTTGCATATCACGGCAGAGGGATCTCATATATGATGCTGGAAGATTTTAATAATGCCATTACCGACTTTACTACCGTTATTGAAATCGACCCTGAATACGCTGCTGCATATTACACGCTTGCCAAAAGTTATGCAGGACTTTCAGATGAAAACAATATGCTTATCAATTTACAAAAAGCAGCTCAATTGGGGCATAATAAATCACAAGAACTTTTAAAAAAAGAAGGTTACAGCTGGTGATTTCTTGATAATCGTGATTCAAAAAGTGCGCGCTTTGGGGAATTCAAAGTGTCCCACTCTTTTCCTGCATTTAAAATATTTGAAGTCTGAGAGCTTTGCAAAATTACTATTTTTATGATTTGTGCCCACCCCAAATCCCTCCCATGAAAAATCGGGAGGGCGGGCACAATGTCAACAAATGACAGTTTTACAAAGGTCTTCCATTATTTAATTTTTTGCAACCCGTATTTCACGATTGCTCGCAAAAACCGCCATGTATCACGAAAGCCGTGAATATGGCTTGTACTGTTGTTATAAATTGTTTGAATCGGTACAAAACCTATTGAAAACCCTTTACGAGCCGCTTTAATAAGTAATTCATTTTCCATATCGTATTTATCGGTCTCAAGTGTGAGCACAGAAAGAACTTTCGTATGAATACACCGATACCCGCATTGTGCATCAAGTATAGGTGTATGCAAGAGGCGTGTTAACATCTTAGACGTCACCGTATTTGAAAATTTTCTGTGTCGCGGCATCCGCGGATCAGAAAAATCACGTTTTCCGACCACAACGTCATATTCACGGCATGCCGCAAAAAACCCGGGAAGATCATCAGGATGATGCTGCGCATCACCGTCCATAGTTATTACCGCGTCAAATCCCTTTTGCAACGCCCACACAAAACCTGTTTTCAAAGCGGCACCTTTACCGCGATTCATCTCGTGATTAATAAGTGTAACTTTTTGCGAATGGATCCACTCCGGCATGAATGTTGAACCGTCATCAATCACACACACGGGGATTCCATACGACAACACGTGCGGCAAAAGCGTTTCAAGTGCATCATAACAATTATAAACAGGAATGAGTATACACAACGAAGGTGTCATAATTAACAGGGGGCGTATAGCCCCCGGTATTATTTATTGACCTGAAAGGTCTTGTCGCCTTTTTCAAGAAAACTTACTATTTGACGAGCTGCCGCAAGACCTGCGTTGATATTTGCTTCAGATGTTTCTGCACCTTGTTTTTTCGGTGTTGCATAATATCGATCAGCAAATTTTTCAACAAGTTCGGCATGGCACTCAGGTGCAATATCACTAATATATTTAAAATCTTCCCGTTCTGCAAACATGTGTTTGAGACATTCTTCGCTTATGACCTCTTTACGCGCAGTATTCACGATCGTTGCACCTTTCGGCATTTTTGACATAAGCTCAAAATTGATAGATTTTTTTGTTTTTTCATTTGCGGGGATATGTAATGAAATATAATGACACGTTGCATACAATTCTTCAACCGTTGCAACAGATTTGATACCGTCTTTTACGAAGACATCAGCATGTACAAAAGGATCAAATGCATAAATTTCCATGCCAAACCCTTTTGCTATTGCTGCAACTGCCTTACCAACATACCCATACGCGTGTATACCAAGTTTTTTCCCACGAAGTTCAGAACCCGAACCGCCTTTAAACTGCGCACGTGCCATAAAGACCATCATACCCGCCGCCAATTCTGCAACAGCATTTGAGTTTTGACCCGGAGTATTCATTGCAACAATTCCCTTTTCTGTAGCAGCTACACAGTCAATATTATCATATCCTGCACCGGCACGAACAATAATTTTAAGTTTTTTCCCTGCGCCGATAACCTCTTTTGTAGCTTTATCACTGCGAATAATGAGTGCATCGACATCAGCGACAGCTTTCACCAGATCATTAGGGTCAGTATATTTTTCTAACATGACCGTTTCATATCCGGCTTCTTGAAAAATTTTCTTGATACCATCAACTGCCGCTTTCGCAAAAGGTTTCTCCGTAGCCACCAAAACTTTTTTTGCCATGACAAAACCTCCTTTTATAACGTGTCACGTATTGTCAGGTCAATAGTAGCGGTGCCTCCGTGAAATGTCAACCGTAATCGGTACAATATGAAGAAGTTACGTTTGAATAAAACCCTCACAGGAATTTATTATTAAAGAATCAATATAAGTCCAAATCTTATGATTCATACACTTCTGTTGAAAATCAATTTTTTGTTGACACCTTTTATTAATACTATAGTATATATGTACGTGCTGAATTCCGACATGAAAGGGTTCTATGAAAAAGACCAGATTTATTTTAGCTTTAATATTTATACTTGTGAGCTGCTACGCATTTCAGAAAACTAAAGAAGACACAATTTCTATACTTACCCAAAAAGCAATTGATGGTAATGCCTCAATGCAATTCGAATTGGGAAAAATTCACTATTTTTCAGATGAAGATCTCAACCATTTTTTAAAAGCACATAAATGGTTAAGTATTTCGGCAAAACAGGGAAACAATTTCGCAAAACATTATTTAGGTAAAATGTACTACCAGGGTTTTTATGTCCCAAAAAATAAAGAGAAAGCAAAACAATACATATCGGAAAGTATTGATTCAATTATAAAAGAATCACAAAAAAACAACCCGGAAGCATTGTATTGTTTAGCTTGGAGTTATTATTACGGTCTTGGTGTAGAAAAAAATGTTTCTAAAGCAGTAATATATTTTAAAAAAGCAGCAAAAAAAGGTCATGCAATTGCACAATATAATCTTGGGATATGTTATATTCATGGAACAGATGACACCGTTAAAGATTATGAAAAATCCATTTACTGGATAAGAAAAGCCTCAAATAAAAAAGATCCTATGGCAGAACTATGTTTAATCTCTTTATATAAAAATGAAATACAAGTAAATCAGATTCAAAAAAAATATTTCGAAGTCCCACTCGAAAAACGAACACAACATACAAAAAATATGATGAAAAAGCATAAAGAAACCCTTTTGTATTTAAAATACGTTGCGGACAAGGGTAATCCAATGGCTCAATATTCTCTTGCCGTTGAATTAATGTATTCAAACGAACCTGATGCTTTATATTATCTTTATGAGTCAGCTAGACAAAGATATGTACCTGCACAATATCTTTTAGGTAATTTATTCTGTAGAAGTCCATATTTACAATTTTTAAATGAGAACTCTTTTGAAGCGGTTCGATGGCTACGAAAGGCAGCACATAACGGCCACCCCCGTGCGCAAGCAATATTAGCAGAAAAGAAAGAATCTGGATTTACTGATGATGTTTTGTCTGACAATGAAGCGGTTATATGGTTAGAACGGGCAGCAGCACAAGGTGTTCAAAGCGCATGTTCAAATCTAGCGTGGCGTTACTATCATGGCAAAGGAGTAAAAAAAGATTTAGTAAAAGCATATCTTTGGCAATCTTTCGAAAAATACTATGTTACCTGTGTTCCTACTGGAATTCCCACTATTAGAGAGGAAATGACTGAAAAGCAAATTGAAGAAGGAGAACTATTACTTAAAAATTGGGTTGCTGTTAAAGAATTAGAACTGCTTGGAGATTTCCCCTTTCATTATATTAAAAACAAAGATCTTTATGTGAGGTAAATTAATGAGGCTCATAAAAGCATTTTTCCTATTAAATGGAGTTATTTTCCTCCTTATTCTCGGATGTAGTCATCAACGAGATGAAAACAAAACTAACATACATAAACTTCATCAAAAGGCTCTTCGCGGTGATGAATATGCACAATTCCAACTCGGGAAAATATACTATTATCTCGAAAACGACATCTCACATTATGATAAAGCATTTAAATGGTTTTCTGAATCAGCAAAATACAACAATAGCTATGCAAAACACTACCTCGGAAGAATGTATTACTATGGTCTTTTTGTTAATAAAAATAAAATTATTGCTAATGAATATTTTATAAGCAGTATTAATAAAATAATAAAAGACTGTAAAAGTCATAAAACGGAGGCTACTTATATTATAGGATGGTGTTTCGATAATGGTATAATTTTTCAAAAAAACTATGCTAACGCTCTGAAATGGTATACATTATCATCAGAGAAAGGGCATTCTATTGCACAATATAATCTTGGGTTATGTTATATCTTAGGGAAAGGAACCGATAAAAATATTGAAGAAGCAAAATTATTATTACAAAAATCAGCTATGTTGAATGACCCCATGGCACAATTTTGTTTAGCATCATTATACGCCAAAAAAATTCGCTTTGAGCCAACAGATAATTACGATAATAATAATATTCCCCCGAAAGAGTCAATTGAGTTTTGGAAATGGCTTTTTAAAGCAGCAGAAAATCGATTACCAGCAGCACAGTATACTCTTAGTTATTACAATAATTACTCACGAGTAATATACAATCTTTATGAATCAGCTGAAAACGGGTATGCGCCATCACAGTTTTTATTAGGTGATATTTTAACCGGCTGTAAATATAATAAGGTAATAGAAATAAATTTCACTGAAGGCATATCCTGGCTTCGAAAAGCAGCGAACCAAGGATATTTACAAGCTCAAGAAAAACTAGGAAAAAACTTTTTCGAAGATAAAGAGGGGAAAACATACCAAATTCTTGAACAATCTGAGTCAATTAAATGGCTTGAAAAAGCAGCTGCACAAGGTTCTTACGATGCACAATATCGTTTAGCGCAATTTTACTATAATACAAAAGATTTGAATGAGCACATTCTTTTAGCATACAAATGGATCCATCAAGCAATGAAATACCGCTATTTTGAAGATCCTGATTCCTTGAGGGAAAAAATATTACAGAATATGACAAAAGCACAGATTGAAAAAGGAAATATGCTTATGCTAAGAACCATTATTAAAAAAGAAAAGGAAATAATTGGTGAGTATCCATATCATTTTTTATTATTAAAAGATCTGAATTCGCGGTAGAAATTAAAGCCAAATTCTGACACACATCAATTATGCAATAAAAATATCGGGGTGAGAGGATTTGAACCTCCGACCACTTGCACCCCATACAAGTGCGCTACCGGACTGCGCTACACCCCGCTGGAATGTTTATAGCATGAAAACTATTGTTTATCAACAGAAAAAACTTTAATCCCCATTTTTCCGCTTTTTTTGACCGAATACATCGCTGTATCCGCCTGATACTGCACATTAAGCGGCTCTTTCGCCAGCATCGGAAAGTGGGAAATACCAATACTGACACCCAACTGGGCATTGATCTTATCTTTATTAAGAAAGGTGTGACTCTTCATATATTTAAGAATCTTTTCGGCAACAACAGATGCTTCATTTATACTGCGTTCACGCAATAATATGATGAACTCATCTCCGCCGTAACGAAACGCATAATCAGTATTTGATAAAAACGAACGTAAAACATTTGCAAACTCAATTAATGCCGCACTGCCGTATTTATGCCCGTAAGTATCATTTATCATTTTAAAATTATCCAGATCCATAAATAGAAATGCAAATGATGTCTCTGTCTCGACAAATTTATCCATAACCAAGTGAAGTTTCCTGAAATTGAACAGTCCTGTAAGGTGGTCAAGGAGAGTCAACGAATAGGTTTTTTCTAACAAATATGTATTTTGAATGGCGACAGCTGCCTGCTCCACAAGAATCTCAACAATTTTCATATCATCTTCTATGAAAAACCGATCATTTTTCTTATTAACAACCTCAACGACGCCAAGGAGGTCCTTATGATACACGATCGGCACACAAATAACGCTTCGTGTCGCAAATTCAACCTTTTCGTCGACCCCTTTGAAAAATCGGTCATCTTGACGCGTATCTTTCACCAATACACTTTTTTTATTCTCAGCCGCCCATCCGACGATACCTGTTCCGTACGGAATACTCATACCCATCAGTTGTTTTGACTTTTCACCAATGACAAATTTAAAATCAAGGGTATTCTTGTCATGGTTATACATGAGCAATGACCATCCTTCAGCCTCAACCAGATCACCCACTTTTTCCATAAGTTTGAGCAATATCTCGTCTAGTTTTATCGTTGAGTTGAGTGTCTTGCTTACTTCATTGATCATTTTGAGTTGATGAACTTTTTTCCTGAGTGATTTTAACAGAAGCTCATTCTCACGCGTCAATTTATATTGAAAAAGCCCTTCCTTCACGCTTGCGACAAGTTCAAGTTCATCAAACGGTCGTGTTAAAAAATAACGCACTCCCATTCTCATGGCCTTTCGTAAACCGTCGGCAGAACTCTTCGTGGAAATAATAACAAGCGGCATTGCTGAGTTTTTCTTAGCAACTACCCGTTCGATAAAACTCATTTCTTCATCAAGAGAAGTCTCAAGACTTAGAATCAATAAATGAATGACATCCTGTTTGAGGTAATCGAGAAGCACCTTTTTGTCTTTGATAATAACCGGATTAAAACCGTTCTTCGCCATAATGAGCGGTAATGCAAGTACATCTTCTGTTTTTGTATACAATGCAACGGTATAATTCATAGGGGTATTATACTACATTCTGTACAAATTGCACCATCAATTTTTAGTTCTGCAAAACTTTTATAGGGAGCAAACCGTTTATCAGAAGGAGAACCGGGGTTAAGAATAATCTTGGTGGTATCACGACGTATGATCGGATAGTGCGTATGCCCGTAAATAAGTACATCCCATTCGTCTTCATGAAATGACATACGTACCGATTCTTCAACAAACGCCGGTGCGCCCCATCCATGCATAAGCGCAATACGTATCGATTCGACCGTGAATAATCGACGTACCGGTATTAATGACGAAAGGGGAACAACATCCATGTTCCCCATCACGCCGATAATTTCTTTACCGAATGACTGCATATACTCAAAATAATCCACAGAAGAAAAATCACCCGCATGGATTATCAAATCACAAGCATCTATACGGGCGGTTACAATGTCAGGTAATCGGAGTGAATGGGTGTCGGATAAAACGACAACCGAGGTCATCTACCGCTTCCACTCGTTTTTATGACGATTTAAACGTGCTTTCTTTTTACGTTTATGCTTATTGATTTTAGCTTTTCTTCTTTTTTTAATTGAACCCATGTATACACACCTCCTTACTTTTTAGTATTAACCCGTTCTTTTAATTTCGGAGACGGTTTAAACGACGGAATAGTTTTTTGAGGAACCTGGATCTTTTCATCAGAATGCGGATTACGTGCAACTCGTGCTTTACGGGTCAATGTACGAAAGGTTCCAAACCCGCGTAATTCCACAGTGTCCTTCCCCTCCAGCGCCTCAGATACCGAATCAAATAAAATATCGACAATTGCTATAGCATCTTTTTTGCTTATGAAATCATACTGCTCAATAATTTTGTCTGCCAGATCACTTTTTGTCATAACTTCCCCCCCTTTACATCGCGTAAAGTCGCCCTGCCATAATTGGTTTTTTCGCGCTCAGGAAACATATCACAGTGTCGATATGCTGTCAAGTTTAAATAGAGTTATCAGTTAAGAATTTTTGTATCTCTTTTCGAAGCAACGGAAACCGCTTCGGAAGCACGACACATTGACCGTTGATCACAACATCTTTATCGGTCACTAACAACACGGGCACAGAGTTCTCTGGCTCATGCCGCACATCGGTCAGATCACTGATGCATACACGGCCTTCGTGTTCAGAAAATGATTTCCCCAATGATATCAAACAACGCACGACTCCACGTCGAACCGATACATCACTAATCGTGATGTGCACATTATTCATCACTATACGACGATAAACATGCGGCAAGTTCATTATGAACAAGCCCGTTCGATGTTAAAATAAAAGAATGCCGCGGTTTCCACTCAGATCGATCAAAACAAGTTGCCAACCCGCCTGCTTCGCGAACAAGCAGTGCTCCCGCTGCCATATCCCATACTTTCAGCCCTGTCTCCCAATAGCCATCAAAACGACCGCACGCAACATACGCAAGGTCCAAAGCGGCAGCACCAAAACGTCGTGTTCCGCGAGATTTAACAGTCACTCTGCCGAAATTATCAAGATTATTATAATTTGACGCGGTGAGCGTATACGAAAAACCGGTTGCGTATATCCCGTCAGCCATTGTTTTGTTTTTTGAGACATTGATTGTTTGTCCGTTTAGAAAAGCCCCTTCACCGGCAACCGCATAGAACAATTCATCACGAAGAGGGTCATAGACTATTCCGAATTCAGGATCATGGTCAATTAATGCTATCGTCACGCAAAAATGCGGGATACTAAATGAAAAATTATTCGTCCCGTCCAACGGATCTATAACCCAGTATCGCCCGTCAGGAAGGCTCCCGCCCGCTTCTTCGCCCAGTATAGGAACGTTAAATCGGGAAAGAAAACGTGTCAATAATTCCTCAGATATAAAATCATACTTGGTAACTAATTCCCTGCCGTCTTTTTTTTTGATGCTTTTATCTGATTCATAAAAGCCCTGCCGTAGCAGGGCTCCTGCTTCTCGAACTGCATTACAACACGCAGTGATATCATTTGAAGAAAGAAAACTACTCATTTTTTAATTTAACATCGGCTTCACGTAAAAGGAATTCCAGTTTTTGGGTAATCTCAACCGCACGATCAATTTTTGAACTTTCTTCCTTAATAAGATTCAGTCGAATGTTCAAGTCTTCCATCATCATATTCATAAGATCGATCTTTTTATCAATAGTATCAAAAACCTCTTTTTTTGCCACCAACTTGCTCATCTTGGTCTCAATATCTTTATATGTGGTCGCCACTTGTTCGATTTTTGATTGCTCATCGAGGAAAAAGTGTTTCTTCTTTTCAAGTTCAAGAATCGTTTCATTGGATTCGTTGATCATCGTACTGATCATTTCGTATTTACGCTCGGCATTTTCAATGAACAGGTCGTATTTATCAAGACGGGACATATCCGATGTCAATGATTCAAGCCGTTTGTCCACCGATTCCAGTTTTTGTTCATAATTTTTTAAACGTGCTTCATCTTTGGTCACACGATTGATACGTTCATCAAGTCGATCACTCAAAGAACTCAACATCTTCACGCGATCATCAAGGTCGGCAACAACCGAATGCTTTTCATCGATATCTTTATATCTTTTTTTCAATTCGTCGGTCTTAGAATCTATTGCCGTTAACGATGAGGAAAGAGAATCTGATTTGGTAAGCAGATCTTGCACAACACCCATCTGTGATTTGGTTTTATCACAAATCCCAGAGAGATCTTTTTCAAGCTGAATAGCAATGAGGTGCTTTTGTTCTATACCGGATTCAAGTGCAGTAAGATTTTCCGCCATATCGGTAATACTTTTCATACGGGCATCATATTTCATAAGATTCGATTCAATGCTTGCCAGATCACGCTCAACGGTATCAATTTTAGAGGCATGTACCTGCAACTCGCTTAATACGATCTGCATACTTTCGATCTGCTTTTGCATCATCTCAAGATCAACATTACGTGCAAGTTGTGTTTCGATTTTTTTATCGACATCATCTACCGTGGATGCCAATGAAGTCACTTTACTGTAAACCGACTGAACATGTTGTTCACGTCCGATTATTTGATCATACTTTTCAATGATACCCTTGTGCTGAACCGTAATTTCATTCACCAATTTTTCGACATCTTTTACGGTCTTCGTTTTGGCGTAGAAATCATCGATCTTTGAGCTGACCGTTTGGTACGCATCATTGAATAACTGCGCTCGTTCATCCATCGAACGAAGGATATCCATTTTTTTCGTCACCGCATCGATTCGAGGCTCCATCGTCTTCAATACATTACCGAGAGAATCTACTTTTTTGGTATATTCATTCGTAAGAATCGTTTTTTCCTCCAGAATTGCCATATGTTTCGTGACTTCTGCCTGCTTAAGAGAAAGGCTTGAGAATTCTTGCTGTATCTCGGTTATTTCATGCTGTCGACTGCTTACGGCAGTAATTGATTCATCGACGACCGCAACGTATTCGGCGATTTCTTTTATTTTGTCGTTAAAACCCTTCACGGTCTCAGAATAATCCCCGAGACGGGCGACATCAAGCTGAACTTTGCCAATTTCATCTTTTATACCGGATAGGCGATCGTTGTAGATATCAAATAAACGCTCATGCCCTTTAATATCGTCAATGGTTGAGGAAAATTCTCGTTCCACCTGTTTGATCTGATCGAGGCGATCGGAAAGATCGGAGATAACCGCCTTCTTATCTTCCAGAACACGAATTTGAACCATAATATCGTCATACATCCCATGAATACCGCTGATCTGCGTTTCAAGATCTTTTGAAATTTTATTTTGCTCCTGAAGCGTTTTGATTTTCGTATCATTTTCCCATAAAAGCGTATTCAGTTTTGCCGAATCAGCGTTTGCTTTATCGATATTTTCTTTCATTTGATTGAGAAGTTTGAGCTTTGCCTTCACATACTCGGCAAGACGGTTTAACGTCTCAATCTCTCCCTTTACAGACTGATACATTTCTTTTTCTTGTTCAAGAACGCCGATATTCTTATTTAACTCAGCAATACGCACATCGTATGCATCAAACGTTTGATTGGATTGTGTAAGACTTTTATCAAGGTCATCAAACACTTTCGCGACGTACCCTTCTTTGTCTTTAATGAGTGTGTTGAAATCTTCAATTATTTTTTCACGTTGTTGTTGCGCGAATTGCAAGAAATCGTCAGTTTTTTTCGTCGCGGTATTCACCATTTTATCTAATGTTTTTGTCTTTTCTTCAACAACAATAACTTTCTCTTCAAAACCGGTGATTTTTTTACCGCATGCTTCGACTGTCTTAAATTGTTCGATAAGCGCCGAGATTTGTTGTTCAATTGCATTGGTCTTGTTACCAACATCGCTTGCTTTCTTTTCGGTATCATCAAAACGTTGATTCAAGGCAAGAAGGGTATGCTCCGCCTTATCTTTGGTCGCATCAAATGCCGTGGAATATTTCGAGAGATTCTCTCCGAAAACCGCCATGTCTTTTTCGATACGCGCAAGCATGGAGTCAACCTTTTGCGCCGCGTCGGCTTTTACTTGTAATTTTTCAATATCACCGGTAATTTTTTGTGCACGCTCATGTTCGGCTGAAAATTGTACGCCGATCGCTGCAATTTCTTTACGAAACTTTTCAATCGATGTCTCAAAGGTATGTATCTCTTTTCGTTCCTGATCTATTTCGCGAGTTATCAGTACTCGTTCCTTTTTGGTCGCGTCGATATCGGCAGTGATACGTGAAATAGACTCATCCAATTTGGATATGCTTTTTTGCATCGTATCAAATTTAGTATCATAGACGCGGGTATCTTTGTCGATCGTTTTAAAGGTCTCCGAAAGATTCCTGCTTTTTTCAACAATACGTTCGTACTGTTCAATATTTCGTTCAATATCTTTGAATTTTTTGAATTTACCGTTGAGGTCCGATTCGCGCATAATGACCTGCTGTTGCAGTTTTTCAAGATCGCGTTGCCGCTCATCAAGTTCTTTTACAATACGGTTATACTCTTTGCGGATATCTTCAGGCATTACAGCTTCATTTTTTGACATAATTAAAAACCTCCCGTGATAATTTTACATATCTGTGGCTACTATTATAGATAAGATGGTAAAAAAATCAACTGTTTTTATGCGCTTGTATAAAAGAAAAACACATTGTACCAGCTCCAAACTTGTGTGAATCATGTCAGATTATTGCATTTATTGAAATGTAGTGGTTACAAGATCTCGTCCTTGTCCGTCCCTTTGTTATTTCTATTGACGTGTACCCATCCTCGGGTTATTCTATCGATATGAGTACCGCAAAAAAAAGCAGCCCGTCATTAATCTCCTTGAACACAAATTTAAAAAATATTCCGGACCAGTTAAAAGACGCATTACGACGCCATGTGT
Organism: uncultured bacterium; assembly: GCA_964423645.1. Taxonomy (GTDB): domain Bacteria; phylum Macinerneyibacteriota; class Macinerneyibacteria; order Macinerneyibacteriales; family CAYRFE01; genus CAYRFE01. The sequence continues at coordinate 71,650 of CAYRFE010000016.1, forward strand.
ACTCCGACCTTGCGCTTCGGACACGATATTCGGTATGGGCATACCCGTTAATGCTTTTTATTATTGGCGTCATGACATCGTTCCCGAAGACGAATCCGGCATTATTCTTTTCTTCCTGTATCATGTTACTGTTCATTGCGACATTACGCGCGGTATGGTCGATGGCACAACCAAAACATACTCATCAAACACGTTGGTATCGAATATTCTTCTGTGTGACGATATTGCAAGCCGTTTTCTGGGGAACGTTCACGGCAACAACGCTTTTTTTATATTCGGTATCATTTATTTCTATGCTTGCGCTCCTTCTCACCGGCGGGCTTATCTCAGGAGCTGCAACGGCACTTGGGTCTTCTCGGCAACTCTCACTGACGTTTATCACTATCATGATTGCCCCCTCATTTGCCGTATGCATGTACCAAAACACTGAAGAATCTCACATAATAGCGGCGATTCTCTTCATCTATTATTTGGTAGAAGGCTACATTGCAAAAACTATTTATGATACCTATGTTGAAACTATTCTCGCATCGGAAAAACTGAAACTTCAAGCAGAAGAGCTTGATTCCGCACGATTGAAAGCAGAAGAGGCAAATACTGCCAAAAGCGAATTCCTGGCAAATATGAGTCATGAGATCAGAACACCGATGAACGGTGTAATGGGGATGACCGAACTTTTGCTTAATACAGATCTTAATCAACAACAACGTGAATATCTGCAAATGACAATGGAATCCGCAGAATCCCTGCTTTCGATCATTAATGATATTCTTGATTTTTCAAAGATCGAAGCCGGACGACTTGATTTGGAAGCATTATCGTTTTCTTTGCGAAATATCGTTGGAGAAATAATGCGTCACTTATCATTTCGAAGTGCCGCGAAAGGAATCGAATTGGCATACTACATTGCTCCGGATGTTCCTGATCTGCTTCTCGGAGATCCCGGAAGAATTCGACAACTTTTCATCAATCTTCTCGGAAATGCCATAAAATTTACCGAAGAGGGTGATGTGGTGTGTGAAATCTCGTGCAAATCACGCAATGAAAAATCAGTATCACTCTCCATTAACATCTCTGACACCGGCGTAGGTATCCCCCCCGATAAAATCCGTTATGTTTTTGATAAATTCACTCAGGCAGATTCGAGTACGACACGAAAATTCGGCGGGACCGGTCTTGGTCTTGCAATAAGTTTGAAACTTGCAGAACTTATGCATGGTACGATAACCGTACAAAGCCCGTCATTGATCACCCGTTCAGAAAAATTCCCTGGCGCAACGTTTACTGCATCAATAACGCTGGATGTCTCAGCAGAAATACCCACTGAAATATACGCCCATGAACCTGATTCTCTACACGGGTTATCCATGCTTGTCGTTGATGACAATGCGACAAACAGACTTTTCTTAACAGAATTGCTACATCGTTGGAATATTCATGCCGTGTCGGTCGAATCGGCACAAGAAGCCCTTGATGTGTTGCACACACACTCATTTTCGCTTATTTTTTTAGATTCTCATATGCCGATTACGGATGGTCTCGCGCTTGCAGAGAACATATCTTCCGTTTACCCCACCATTCCCATGATATTACTGACATCAGCGGGTGTGAGCGGTGATGCGCAACGATGCCTTAAAGCAGGCATACAGGGGTATCTTATAAAACCTATCATTCCAAAAGATTTATTGGATATCACATTAACTGTTTTAGGGCTTAAAAAACCGCTCCCAAATCGTACTCTCATTACACGCAATATTGCCCACGGACAAATACATACGCTTCATATCCTTGTTGCAGAAGATAATGAAATCAATCGTCATTTCATAGAACATTTATTGCGCAACGCCGGCCACAATACCATGTCTGTTCGTAACGGATCAGAAGCGTTACTCGCGGTCAAGCGAGGTGATTTTGACCTGATACTTATGGATGTACAAATGCCGCTGATGGATGGATTTGAAGCCACAAAACATATTCGTAAAAATGAAAAAACAACCGGAGCCCACATTCCGATCATTGCATTGACCGCTCATACCATGAAAGGTGATAATGAGAAATGTATCGCTGCAGGAATGGATTATTTTTTATCAAAGCCAATTAAACCCGAAGAGCTGTTCTTACTTCTCAGTAAATTTGAACACACCCGAAAGGAGTCTTCCATGACCGAAAAAACAAACACGTCTTTACCCGTCGATTGGAGCATTTTGAAAAACTCTGTCGGCGATAACTCTTTTATCATTCGTGCGACCGTACAATCCTTCTTGGATAACATACCGAATCACCTCAAAGAGATGAAAAGAGCTGTCGACAGCGATGTTCGCGAGGATATCAAAAAAAATGCGCATAAATTAAAAGGATCGGTTGCATATTTTACGAAAACAGGTGCCTACACAACAGCCCTTTCGCTTGAGCAAAAATCGACTGACATGACATCAGATAAAATACAAGAAGAATTTGCTCGATTGGAAAAAGAAATCAACGAAATGATGCACTATTGCACCGTATTCTTACAGGAAAACAACCAATAAGAGTTCACTGCATCAACATTGGGATGGCACAAAATCATGTATCTGATTTGAAATGTGGTGAGTATTTCATTATAGCGCTACGGAAAATATCCCGAAAAACATCGAGAAGAGAGTTTTGAAAAAGTATATGTAACGCAATGCCGAAGTTCTCGGCGGTAACAACCTGTCGCGCCAAACAATACTTGCGCACATAGTGCCGTGCTCTTTTCTTAGCGCCTGTTTTCGCAATAAAATATTTGAATTATCAGTATGGTTTTCAAAGATCACTCGGTTCGGATGCACACATTCTGCGCGTGTTCGAACAATAATAATGAATAACCCCGTAGCATGAAGCTACGGGGTTATTCATGTGTTGAAACCCGTTGTGATCAGTCTTTTTTTACGTTGCTTGTACCGGTAACGGCAATTCCTTGAACCTTCATGAACGCGGGCAAGGTAACGGCTTCAGCCATACGCAATCCATACGTATTTGACGTATTCGAATGTTCAATTTTCTTACTGAACCATTCAATTTTACCAAAGAAATTGAATACGGTCTCATTTAAACGTAAATTATACAAATGGCTTTTGACTTTCCCGTTCTCGATCAACAATGTGCCGAAACGACTTGATCCGGTAAATTCGCCTTTTGCACGATTTGGAATATTAATGTAATGAATAAATGGTATATAGAGGGTCGGTTTTTTACATGATGCGATCATTTCCTCGAAGGTCTCAGGACCGTCACCCGGTAAGATCACAGGGTTAAATGCGTTCATGTCATTGTCCACTTTTTTACCGAAACGATCTGCATCCATCTTGCTTGAGTACAAAACGGTCTTCCACACGCCTTTATCAAATAAAACGGTTTTACCACGCTTCACGCCATTCAAGCCGAATGGTCGCCGAAATAAAGCGGTTTTACTTTCAGGATCATCGATTATAGTGAGTTTATCGCTAAAAACTTTATCACCAAATTTAAATTTATCCTTAGGCATCATACCCATTCCATATTCATACACTTCACCGGATACGGCGAGCCACCCGATAAGTCCTGCAATATCAGCCACTGCGTCACGACCGAAAATAATGTCATATGAACCGGGGGCGATATCTTCACGAGGAGTCGTCTCTTTCAGTGTCAACAGTTGATCAATATGTGCATACAATTCTTCCGGTTTATACTGCGCATATGATTCTCCAACTTGGCTGGAGCGTATCTCTTTCTTATCCTTTTCAAGTTGTAGTACTAATTCGATATTGAAATCGCTTCCTTTGTAATATAACGGTTCAGTGACAAGAGTATTGATCAAACCGTACTCATACATCCCACATGAAAAAGCACCCGACACGGCTGTCTTGCGATGCGCAAAACGTTTCACGGCTTCAGCAAAAAAATCCTTCATGACCGCGCTGTCAAGATTCTCAAGTCTTTCATCATAAAATGCGGTGCATGGTCTTTCCTGCGCGATAGTGCCCATGGGTGTGGCAAAATCAATTTGAGGAACATGATTCAGCTTCGCTGCAACCACATCGACCGCTTTTTTGATCTCTTCAATGTTTTCTATCGCAGTCGCAACCGATCCGTTTGAGAATTTTTTCCCGTCCTGAAGTGTAATGAAAAATTTAGCTCCCTGTTCTGACGTGTTCAGCGAAATTTGATTGTTTGCCGCACGTACGAGATGAGATGTTTCCCCGCGAAAAGAAACTTCTCCGGTATATCCCTTTGATTTCATGTACTCATTGATTGCACCAAGTGTAGCAATAATTTTCATATTAACACCCTACCTGTACGTTTGAAAATGCGCAAAGAGGTATACCATGTCCAAGTCTCATAACCTGATTGGGTTGACCCTTTCCGCAGTTAAACACTACTTGAAGCTGCCATGTGTCCTTATTCCCGACATATTTCAATGAATTCCAGAATTCAACCGTATTACCACGATAGCTCGGATTTTTGACAATATGCGATATTTTACCATCTTTAATTTTCCAACCGATCTCACATGCAAAATGGAAGTTTTCCCGATTAGACCCGATAGACCATGATACCGGCACATCAACCAATAATCCGTCCTCGCACTTTGCTATAATATCATCTAACGAACCGTCCGTACCCGGATCAATATTAATATTGGTCATGCGTTCGATCGGCGTACGATTATAACTCGTTGCACGATTGGTTGCACCCGACTCGGTAAATATGGTGCGCCCCGCCTTTTTATTAGCCTCAGTAACCATTTGACGCCCGGTGATCGCGTTCTCAAGAATACCGTTGTTGATCAACACGGTATTTGCTGCTTTCACGCCGTCATCATCATATCCGAATGATCCCGGAGAGTTAGGAAGTGTTGCATCTGCACGCGCAGTAAGTTTGTCACTGCCGTAGCGGAGTTTGCCGAAGTCTGCCAGATCAACAAAACTTCCGCCTGCATAACTCAATTCATACCCGAGAATTCTATCAAGTTCCAATGCATGTCCGATAGTCTCATGTGTTTGTAATGCCATTTGATCAGGTAATATAATCAGCATGGTATTTTCTTTTTCACATCGAGGTGCTGCGCACACCTGAAGTAATTCTTCGGTAATACGTGATGCATGACCGGTATAATCAGCCTCGCTTATCAGGTTTTCCCAACCAATGGTCCCATACGCATGATACGGCATGTTGTATGAACGACGTTGTTGTTCGCCGTCTTTATCCAGAGCAAGTGCGAACATTGATGCATCGATATCAAGTAATTTTTTCTGAATCTCTGCACCCTCGGTATCAAAATATAAAACTTCTTTACGGTAAAATGCTGTATTGATCCCCCAATACATGAGCTTGTCATTCTTGATACGCGCATCTACGGAAAGCAAATGCTTAATCTTTTCTCCCGTTTCAACTGAAAACGGATCGATATTCACCGGAGAGGCATACTGATCTTTGAAAACCTTTTTGGGAGCAAGATCTATTTTCCAACTGGTAAGCATTGATGCCGTCTTGGCATTTTCAACGGCTTTTTGCGCAACTGCGTCCAAATCATTATTATTTTCACTCGATGCAAATCCCCATGCTCCGTTATAGAGCACACGAATACCGAAGCCTGATTTAGATTGATAATCCTGCCCCTGTAAAACACCCGACAATGTTGAATATGACTCTTGCTCATCCTTGACGTGCATACGTATATCACCGTATGATGCACCCATGGATCTGATCTTTTCGATAACCTGTTTACAGCGTGCGTCTAATGTCATATATGTACCCCTTTCATTTCACGGATTTATTAAAGTCAAAAAAAACGAATCTGTCAACCATATTATGCAGTCTGTGCAAATAAAAGTGCAACACCGATAAGAGAAACAACGGTACCGACCGTCGCTCGAATGGTGATTTTTTCATGAAGTAAAAAGTGTGACAAAGGAATTAATATAATGGGTGACAACGACATAAGCGTTGACGCAATACCGACCGAGGTCTTTGTGATGGCCACTAAAGATAAAATCACGCCAATGACCGGCCCCATGACCGTACCGTAAAAAAGCAACTTCATAGCATGTTTATCGTGCATATTATGCAACTCTTGCTTCACACGCTTCGTTAAAACAGTAAGAATACCCATCGCAATGGCACCGAACACCAAGCGAATCATATTACCGGAAATCGGTGAAAATCCGTCTGTCATCCCAAGTTTTGAAAATAACAACCCTATTGCCTGTCCCAGCGCACCGCTTAACGCACATACAACACCTAACGCCGTCTTTGTATGTCGTTCTTTCCCGTGCTTTTCGCCTACCACCCAGGCAATACCCGATATTGTAATGACGATCGCAGTGATTTGAGTAAGGGTTAATTTCTCGCCTAAAAAAATCCATGCCAAAATTGCTCCGAAAATTGGTGCGGCAGTCATAAGCAACATGGTCAATCGCGCACCGATAAGTACCAACGCTTCAAACAAAACCAAATCACCGATCACATACCCGATTACGCCCGATAATCCGAGCCATACAAAACGAAGCACCCCCGCATCAAAAGGAAAAGGTGTTCCGTACATGAGCGTATGCATCACAACTACAATTCCTACCGCCATCCATAAACGGATGTGTGTCACGGTATAAGAGCCTACGCGTTTCCCGACAATTGAAAACCAATACGAGTTTAAAGACCAACATACTGCGGTTCCAAGCGCAGCGATCTCACCGAGATACATCATGCTATCACCCTTTCGCGAGAATTATAGCAGAAGAGAGTCTGCACGCAAGACAATTTCGCTTTCCTAAACAAGCATTTCGCAAATCGAAAATTCTCCCCGGTATACAAACCGGAGACCTTTGCGAAATTCAAATTTTTTAAAATATCTTCATTTTCTAAAAAAGGGTTTGACGTGGGCACACATTCAAAAAACGGTAGTTTTGCAAAGGTCTTAACTGACTGATATGGACGTCTGAGTGACCTTTTAAACAAACTCTTGCACATTTGGGAGGGGTTTTAATTTTCGGTTACAGACACGGCATACCGTGTCTCTACACCGTCCCCACACCCCTTATAATAACAAAACTAGAATAGTACCGCCGAAGCAAGCTTCGGGGAATTTAACCCATTTAGATTAAAAGAAAACCTTTGTTCTCTTCCGAAACTCCATTATATTATTAGCTACTTGACTCTCAAGCATATGAACTCATACTCCCTAAACGGAGGTGGGGTATGAGCGCGACAATGAGTTTTGTGTTGAAATTAAAAGGACCAAAAGTGTTTTCTGTCGAAGAATCGGCATCGGTGAAAAGTGCTCTGGCGGAACTTGATACTCACGGTGTAGGCGCTCTTTTAGTATATACCAAAGAAAAATCAGTGGCAGGTATTATTACCGAACGGGATATTATTCGTGCGCTTGCTCGCACGGCGGAAGACATTCGCTTTCATTCGGTCGCACATCATATGACTCATCGAGAAAAATTAATTATCGCTACTCCGGACGATACGATAGAATACGCCATGAGCATCATGACCAACAATCATATCCGACATTTACCGGTGATGGATAAATCAGGTACGGTATACGGCATGGTATCTATCGGAGATATTGTCAAAGCCTCCTTATCGGAAACTTCTTTTGAGAACAGAATGCTCAAGGAATATATTGAAGCAAAATATCCGCAATGATCAACTCATTACGACAATTTTTTTCGCATTAAGGGTCTTTAACAGTCGAGGACCGTACGTCATGGCCCATTCATACCCCCGAGAATCGATTTTCTTGCCATGAACAGCTTGGTCAAGGAGTGTGATCAACGATTTAAGTGTTTTCACTTCATCCTCGGAAAGAATAGCATGCCCGTGCAAGAGGTCGAGCGTAAACTCAATGGATGCTTTTTTAACAAATATTTTATTTTTTTCAGCGATTCCCATCAGACTTTTTTCAATTTCAATGCGTAGACCCGCAAGAGCAAGATTCGGGTCATTATCACCGATGATCTGAAATGAATACATTCTCTCGTCTTTTTTCGTTAATGACGAAGACAGTAATCCCGCATTCTCGGCTTTTTTAGCAGTTTGCTGTAAATTAAAGTGAAACTTCCATCCGCCGGGAAACTCTACCGTGTCAAAAAGTGATGAAAGCCACGGAAGTATTCCCACAAGCAACAATCCGATACTGACCGCGTCGATTGTGATTTGCGGAAAGAACATATGAAGAGCGATCGCACACAAAGCAACCGCTGTAATTATAATTTTGATGATCATGCGACACCTCAACTGTTATCAACAGTTACGATTACTTTGTCTTCATCATTAATTCAGTATTGTTCACTCCTAATAAAAAATACGGGTTCATTGAATCTTTACGCTTCATGATAATCCAATATGGCGAATTAAGTATGAATTTACGCATCTTTTCCTGCATCGGCATACCCTTGATCATCACGATAACAGCCTCATTTTCGACACGAGCACCTTTTTCATCCATATCAAATTTAATATTTTCAAACATTTGAGAAATAGAGTACGATTCAAAACCCTTGGTAGCAACTATTTGTCCGATAAATTCCTGGTAAATTCTCCGCATTGAGAGATGAAGTTTCGGTGCTTCGAAAATATCGGTCTTTCTGAGAACGGGTGCATCCGTAATCGAATATGTAGTAAGTTCTCCAAGTACTTCGTCCGGGCTTACCATCGGGTATCCTTTTGCAATGATGAGTTGATCATTTTTATCTTTCAACTGAAGGCTTACAATAAATTTATCATCACTATGATAAAAAAGAACCGTCACATTATCTCGTTGCCCGTCATTTTTTGCATAGAACCCTTCAACTTTTTCACCATTAAACGATACGGTCTTTTTCTCAAAAACAGTTAGATATTGCACTTCTTTTAAAAAATATGCATATGCAATGATATCGGTCGGTGCGAGCGTGAGCTCCAGATCAGGAATACTCTTTTTAGGGAATTTTTTTCTTGTTCCCTTATTGATACGATCAACGGTCTTTTGGCCGTATCCGCTTTGAATATAATAACTCTTTTCATCCAAATCTTTTTTAGTGAATACCGGTGTGTTAAATGATCGCTCCATCGTGAGCACAACCGTATTATCTGTATGAAATTTTAACGGCGCTTTCAATATGGATGAACACAAATCTGTCCATGCAAGATTCATGGCGCCGCCCCATACATAGTTACCTTTATAAACGCTTCCCATATAGCGCGACGTTGTAGTATTCGACACCACATCTTTCGCTTCCGTGTGATACACACATGTTGCCATAAATACCACACAACACCATGCAACAAATCTCATACTTCCTCCTTATTATCATTCGTATCGTACGACACACCAAAGTATAGCACCTTTCGTCGACAATTAAAGTAAAAAATATTGGTCGCACTGCATCACGTTTTTATCTTGACCTTCGGATTCTCCTCTTCTACTATAGACAAAACGAAAGGGGTCATATATGAAACTGGATTATCACGAACATGCTCATGCGCTTATGAATTTTATAGATGCCTCACCGACTGCATTTCATGCGGCAAAAAACATTGAAGACACGTTGACTCAAGCAGGATTTATACTTCTTGATGAGACGAAAAAATGGACACTGGAATCCGGTAAAGGATATTTTGTAAGTCGTAATGATACTGCGGTGATCGCATTTATTGTCGGCAGCAAAAAATCATGCGATAAAGGATTCCGTTTGATCGGGGCACATACCGACAGCCCTTCGTTGAAAATAAAACCGGCATCGGAAACAATCAGTAGTTTTTATGTCAAAATAGGTGTGGAAGTATACGGTGGACCGATCGTCAACACCTGGCTTGATCGGGAACTCGGTATCGCAGGACGTGTCTTTATTCGTACCGGAAATAAGACAATTACAAAACTGTTCGATTCTAAAGCACCTGTCGCAATTATTCCTAATGCGGCGATTCATATGAACCGTGAAATTAACAAAGGCTTCGAATATAACAAACAAACACATTTACCGGCACTTCTCAGCGTATCGGATACGACTCCGGCAGAAGGAGCATTGAATCATTATTTGGCAGAAAAATTATCCGTTCCGGTAAATGATATTCTTGATTATGAATTATATCTGTACGAACATACACCCGCATGTATCACCGGATTAAAAGGCGATTTTATCACTGCGGGACGACTTGACGATCTCGCTATGTCGCATGCTATTTTAACCGCTCTCTGCGCAACACATTCTCCCGAGGCAACCGTTGTCGGAACTTTTTTTGACAATGAAGAGATCGGCAGTCAAACCCTTCATGGTGCGGATTCACAATTTCTGCGCGACACACTCGAACGTGTGAATTTGGTAACAGGCGGAAACAATGAAGATCTCTATCGCGCATATGCATCATCGTTTATGATCTCTGCCGATATGGCACATGCATTACATCCCAATTACAGCGATAAACATGATTCTGCATATGCACCGATTATCAACAAAGGCCCTGTTGTAAAGGCCAATGCCAATTATCGCTACGCAACAACTGCTGCATCTTCGGTTATGTTCGAAGAATTGTGCCTCACCGCAGGTGTGCCGTGTCAAAAACTTATCCCTCGATCCGATTCCACTCCGGGCAGCACCATCGGTCCTATGACCTCGGCACGAATGGGCATTCCAACCGTTGATGTAGGAAATCCGATGTGGGCGATGCACTCTATACGTGAAACCGCCGGCGTAAAAGACCATGCGATGATGACGGAAGTGTTTGTGACATTTTTCAAATCATAATACGTATGAACAAAGGCCATTGCGAAACTACTTTTTTATAAATTATTATATCGTGGGGACTTCGTCCCCACACCCTTGTTAGAAAAGAAAGAATAATTAGAAATTTTGAATTTTACAAAGGCTTCGATCAATTATTTTTCCGGAAACGCACTTCAATGCGATTTTTTTAATAGTGCCACTTAAAATGACAACAACTACCTATCGACCTTTCATTCTATTTTTTCAACAGCACTTTCAGTATAAGCACTGCCATGCCTGCCATAAAAATTCCCGGTACAATAAACGACACAAATGATTCCGTGCTGTTCAATACACGCTGTAATGCCGTTCTTGATGCGTACTGCCCTGCAAAACCACATGCCAAAAAACTGACTGCTGCGGAAAGAATTATTCCGTAGACGTTGCGTATACATGCAAGTGATAGTGCAATAAACACCCACGATACGATCGCCGCGGGTATCATTGATGTAAAATACACTACGATATAGAGCAATAAATACAACGGTGTGACAACAAATAAACCCAAACCCGCTAAAACGCCCGATTTCACGGACGAAGCCGCTGCAAATGCAAGCCCGAACGCAATTCCTGAGTTGAACATACTCCATGCAAAAGCAAGTAGTACTTTTATAAACGTGCTCACACGTCTCCTTTGTGTTTTTTTATTCATCGTAGGTTGCGACTTAGTATAGCAGAAAATCGATTTGTTGTAAAACAACTCAGCATAATTGTCGAAATGAAAACGTAGAAAATTTAGCTCCCCCTCGCGGTTACGCGTTTCCCCCTCTTTGCAAAAAATGAGGGGGGAAAGAAAAACGGCCTTAAAAAATCAGCGTGAAACAATTCAAGTATTTTTTCGTGAAACACCA
>CAYRFE010000017.1:0-74316 GCA_964423645.1 uncultured bacterium
TATTTATAGATTAACGTTTGTACTGTTACGTAACATTGGAAAAGTTTGGGTTTAAAATCGCAGGATTGACTGCCAACAATACACGAATTCTTTATATTGTTGACCAAACAGCTACTCATGTGCCTTTTACGGTAGGATCTTTTTCATCTACTCTCGGTCGTCGCTGGACTGAAGCGGAAATCAACAGCGGATCTTGCACACAGGTAGACACCAACGGGCACGGAACCCACGTTGCGGGTTCATTTGCGGGCTTTGATGACGGGTATCAGGCGCGACGAGGAAGCGCGTCAAAGGCTAATATTCTTTTTGTAAAAACGAATTTTGCTTCAAGTTCAATCACAGAAGCTATTCGATATCTTTATGCCCAAGCACAGCAGATCGGTAAACCTATTGTGATCAATATGAGCCTAGGTTCGAAATATGGTCCCCATGACGGTACCGATCTGGATACTAAAGCTATCGATGATCTTATTGCCGGTTCGGGCGGGAATCTTATGGTTGTCCGTTCTGCCGGAAATTATGCGGACGACGGGCATCACGACAGTGCTACAGTGTCAACATCGGTAGTCTCAATGCCTATCACAGTCCCGACCTATACTGTAAACCCGTCAGATTGGGATTCAATTGTGGTTCAGTTTTTTTATGATGCAACTGTTGACACAAGTATACGTATTACCAATCCTTCGAGCGGAACAACAGGATGGATCGCTCCTTCGACTTCAGCATCAAGCGGCACAATGTCCGATGGAACGGGGTATTATATTGAAAATAATTCGACTCCAGAATCATATAATACAAACATCAAACAAATATCTGTTGATCTTGGTGAACAATCAAATGGTGACGGGAAATACATTCGTTCAGGTAATTGGAATATAGAATTACAAACCGCATCAGGTTCTTCAACAATTCACGGATGGATTTATTATAACAATGTGAATGCGGCATTTTCTTCGGCGGATTCTGATTATACGCTGGGCGGAGGTGCATGCGGTAACAATGTAATTGTTGTCGGAGCGTATGTGTCACGTAGTCCATGGGTATCAGCAGGAGGTACCTATAATTATACAGGGTATGTTTTAAATGATATAGCTCCGTTTAGTTCACGAGGACCGACGCGTGATGGTCGCCAAAAACCCGATATTACCGCACCGGGATCTATTATACTATCAACTAAGTCAAAAGATGTATCAGTGACAGATCCTTTTTTACCTCCTGATGGTACGGATCCGACACCGAAACGGTACCAATTTATGCAAGGAACAAGCATGTCATCTCCTTTAGCATCAGGTGCTATTGCGCTTATGAAGGAAGTCAACCCGACATGGACGTATTCAGATGTGATCAATTACTTCAAAACCAATTCTCAAGGAACTGCAACGTATTCGGGATATAATTCATGGAACAATATATGGGGATGGGGTGTCATTGATGTAACAAATGCAATGTCGGCACCTTTTTCCGATTTCTCCATAACCAGTCACACCGCTGATGATTTTTATGCATATAAATCAAGTGATAGCGTTACATTTACGTGGGGCTCTGCGGGAGATGATGCAACGTATTACATTTATATAACAAAAGAAGGTGGCGTTGAATACGAAGCAGGAACAACAGCAAGCACTAGCGCATCTAAAAATGGAGACCAGTGGTTTACCGGCGGTTACGGTAAGTATCAAGTTAAAGTGACTGCGAAGTGCACAGGCAAAGATGATAAAGATTCAACGAATGTAATCGCAAATATCTATTACACCTCTTTGAATTCACCTGCTACGTCTTTTGTAGTTCTTGATGGTCAGTGGGACTCTGAGTTCGTTCTTTATCGTAGCGGTAATCCAAATTTAAAATTTCGCTGGGATGATGATGGTAATAATAATACGACAACTATATACTCCTATGAAATTGTTTGGGGGACTGATGGTGATGGCTACGACGATGTAGAGTTATCAACCGACTCAACATATGAATGGATCAGTACTTCAGAAAACCCATCATTTAGTATTGGCGCATTTAAAAGCACCTATGCTACGGTGAAAATGACAATAGCAAACAGCTCGACTCCGACCGATAGACTGTATTTTGAAAAGCGTTTCTATATCCGCAATTTCATATGGGAGATCTTACCGAGTGTATTCAATGATGACTACCTGCAAGTGGTCGCTCTCGGACAGAATCTGCAAGGAGCGGAAGCGAGCCAGCAGATCTTACGTGTTACGGCAGATAGTCCTTCATATGATAATCAACTGACCGCAAACGGGAACGGAATCTATGCGAGTGTGTCTGCATTCAATACCACCGCGTTCCCGGACGCGGCAATATTCAGATTGTATTACAACAATGCGACAACAGGTTCGACTGCTGATGATGTTCAGATAGGGTCTGATAAGACGAAAACCACGTATCGCGTGAATCAATCGCCTATGTCGCTCAATAGTCGTTTGACATTCACATCACAGAGCGAGCAAAAAATATACACATTGAATGTGCAGTATCCTGAGCTTGCGGGTGTCGGCGCAATTATGGGGACGATCATGTATATAGGACACGTGAGATCAGAGATCAACTATACTGCCGCTGATGGATATAAACTGATGAAGTGGGAGAATGGCGGATGGAGAGATTGCAGGACGATCACATCATCCGGGTATTATGTGCTTACCGCCGGAACAATACCCGGCTTGAAGTACAGGACACAAATTACGGGTAATCATCCGAACCCGTTCAATCCCGAGACGACGATTACGTTCACGATAGAAAAAGCGCAAACAGTCACCATGGAGCTCATGACCGCGAAAGGAAAAGTGGTCAAAACGGTGGTTATCAATGCACATGAAGGTAGTAACGATTACCAATGGAACGGCAAAGATGAACATGGTAAAGACATGCCGTCAGGTATCTACTATTGTGTCTTAAAAGCAGATGGCAGACAGTTTGTGCGTAAAATGGTCATGTTGAAGTAAGGAGGGGATATCTATGAAAAAATATATCTACACACTGTTCGTTGGAATGATCTTGCTTACTGTCGGGTGTGGAGGTGGCAGTGGGAGTACTACGCCGACAGAACCAACCCCTCTTCAAGTCGCACAAACGAAAACGACCGAAGGGTGGGCGCTCTATACGAACGGTACACCTGATTATGCAGGTGCATTGGTAAAATTCAATGAGGCGATCGCAAGTTATACAACATATTTTGAAGCTCATCTCGGTAAATTGTTATGCGATATTGCGCAGGAGAATTATACGAGTGCTGATACGACATTCGGATATTTGTGGACCAATAGAACGCATACGTCGATGACATCGGATGTAAAAGCGGCATTCTATTTTCTCGGCATGGCATATAAACCGAATATTAGCAACGGTAATGCATGGTTAGCCACCAATAAGGGTACGCTCTATACGGATATGAAAAACACCGGATCAACATGGTCATTTTCGCGTAACAGTACCACTCTTATCGCCCAACGCGTCATGTATGTGATACTTGCGGAAATGTTGACCGTGCAATCAGGAACGACCGATACCGTAAGTGTGAATCTGACCAATGGGAGTGAGAGTGCCGGCGCGAATCAAAAATCGGATGATTTGGAACGTGCTGCGTATTGTTTGAAACTGATCCACGGAACAACACTGACCACGCATTATGATATACTACGGAACAGACTTGAGACGCTCTTGACCGGATACGGTTTTACTTTTTAGTGACAGTGCAATGTCGATCAAGATCGGTTCATATAAAGGGCGCATACGCGCCCTTTTTTTAATATAACCGGATCACTTTCCCCGAAACTTGCTTCGAATTCACTATCATGAGCCCTTTGCAAAATTCAAAATAATCAGAATTTCTTTTTTACTCTAAAAAGGGGTGTGGGGACGAAGTCCCCGCTATAAACAAGGTAAGCCCCTCCCGAATTTCACGGGAAGGGTTTGGGTGGGCACAGGTTAAAATTATTGTAGTTTTATAAACATCTCAATATGTCAGTTTTACTACGATATCATAATAGTTTTTACATGAGAAGAGGTGGGGGCGCACGATGTGATACCCCGTTGTTTGCTATAGTTTTTTATTATAATGAGCTAGCAAGTATCGTATTTTGAGTTTTGCATACTCAGATAGTCATACGAGTACTTTATTTTTCTTACATTAAAATACCCTACAGCATATCTCCTACGTGAAAAAATAGTATTTTACAAAACAACTACTATAATGATTATTCAATACACAAAAAGAGAGTGAGGAAATTTGATTCGATCACGGTATTGACAATGGCGAAAGAAAATGTTAGTATTTTTCAAACGTATTGGATGGTGTACATGAAAGTGTTATCAAATGTTCGCTATGCATTAAGGTTGTTGGTGGATATTGTTCACAAAGATACATCTGTTATCTCATCACGCAGTATTGCTGAAAGTGAAGGATTTTCGGTCGTATATATTCGTCAATTACTGATGCAGCTACGAAATAAGAAAATAATTAAGACTGTACGCGGTAGAAAAGGTGGAATAACGTTAGCCAAAGATCCGGTTGATATTTCTGTGTATGATATTTATTGTGCTTGCAGTGGTCACTTGGTTTTGAGCGATTGTCTTACAACCACAACACATTGCAAGAGTTCATTGAATCAACCATGCCGTATTCATGATGTCTGGGAACGGCTCAATGCAGAAGTCGTGGATGTGCTTAAACGAACAACCCTTGCAGATATTCTCCGCGAGATAAAGGAGTAGATATGTTTCAGGCAGTAATGAATGAAATAAAAGAGTTGAAAAAGAAAAAGAATGCAATTGTTGTTGCGCATAACTATCAAAATC
Organism: uncultured bacterium; assembly: GCA_964423645.1. Lineage (GTDB taxonomy): Bacteria > Macinerneyibacteriota > Macinerneyibacteria > Macinerneyibacteriales > CAYRFE01 > CAYRFE01. Next base: position 4,813 of record CAYRFE010000017.1, read on the forward strand.
CGGAAATACAAGAAATTGCAGACTTTTTAGGCGATTCCCTTGAGTTATCACGGAAAGCACAGCATTTTGAAACTGATTTTATCGTATTTTGCGGAGTGCGATTTATGGCGGAAAGTGCAAAAATTCTTGCGCCCGAAAAGAAAATTATCCTTGCCAATGATGATGCCGGTTGTCCGATGGCTGATATGATTACTGCTGACAATGTGAAAAATATTCGAGAAAAGTATCCCGATTATACAATTGTTGCTTATGTTAATACTAGTGCTGCGGTTAAATCCGAAGTAGATGTGTGTTGTACGTCATCAAATGCATTAGAAATTGTTGAAAAAATTCCGAATGATAAAATCTACTTTGTACCGGATAAAAATCTTGGCGGGTGGATACAACGACAAACAAAAAAAACAATGATAATGTGGCCCGGTTTTTGTACTGTTCACAATCGTATGACTGTTGAAGATATAAGCCGTGCCCGTGCAGAGTTTCCCGAGGGCGTAGTGCTCGTGCATCCGGAGGCCCCTTTAGAAGTTCTTGAGAAAGCCGATGCGGTTTTATCGACAGGGCAAATGGTAAAATATGCAGCAGCATCTGAAAAAAAAATATTTATTATAGGCACGGAGCAAGGAATGATTTACAAGCTCAAGAAAGATTTTCCTGATAAGGAATTTTACACTATGGGGCGAATATTTACCTGTGCAAATATGAAAAAAACGACGTTGTTTGACGTTAAAAATGCGCTAGAAAGAGAAAATAATGCAATTGAATTATCTGAATCGCTTATGAAAAAAGCGAGGCATTCTCTTGAAGAAATGCTTCGACTCAGTTAAAAAAATACGATTATTGAATTTGACACATCTGCAAGACGGAGCGTTGAAAATATTATTTTATACGGTATTTTTGAAACAAATCATGGAACAAGACTGTCATATACAATAAGAAAGTAAAGGAGGCCGATATGAAGTGTTTAACACTACTGCTTGCTGTTCTCGTGGGAGTAACAATGCTGTATGCTGATGATGGTTTTTTGTATGGTAAGGTCAAAACGACTGATAATAAGGAATTTACAGGGTATATTCGCTGGGGTACTGAAGAAACATTTTGGATTGATGAATTTAATGCAGTAAAGACGGATAACGCCTATTTCAAACTTCTTTCAAAGAAAGACAGAAAATTACTGAGTGAGTCTCATGGTGACCAAGGATTTAAGTGGTTTGATATTCGTATCAGTAAGTTAAGTAAATCCGATTTTATGCATCAATTTGTGTGTAAATTCGGAGACATCAAGAGTATTGTTCTTGATGATGACACAGTAATGCTTACCATGAAAAATGGCGAATCATTTGAAGTTGGTGATAATTCGAATGATCTGGGTGCTAAAATTACCATCAAAGATGCATCCTTCGGTAAAATCGTATTACGGTGGAGCCGTATAGCATCAATAGAGTTCATGTCGCCTTCAAAATCGCGTGAAGATGAACGCCCGTTATACGGAACCGTCTCGACAAAAGAAGGTTCATTTACCGGTTTTATCCAATGGGATGCTGAAGAACGACTTGCTTCCGATGAACTTGACGGAGATACAGAGGACGGACAAGTTTCGCTTGTGATGGGCACTATTCGATCAATGGAAAAAAAGCGTAAAGGATTGATGGTAAAAACAACCGATAAACAAGAATTATATCTCACCGGTACGAACGATGTTGATGACCGTAATCGTGGAATATGCGTAACAGGGATTGATGGAGTTATTGTTGAAATTCCGTGGGACATGTTTCAAAAAGTTGAGTTTACTGATAAAGCGCAAAAATTACCAAAATATAGTGATTTCATATCACCACAACGGTTGAAGGGTTCGGTCAAAACATATTCGGGTGATAAGTATGACGGTATGATCGTGTATGATCTTGATGAAGCATGGGATTATGAAGCATTAGAAGGTAAAGACAATGATGAAATCGAATATCGAATACCGTTTAGACAGATATCGTCAATTGAAGTAAATGACGATGCGACGGTCATTATGCTTAAAAATGATAAAAAGTTTGAGCTTGTTTCAGGTCAGGATGTCGGTGAGCGTAACCAGGGGATACTTGTTATGAAAGATGCCAAGGATAAAAAACCTGTCTATGTTACCTGGGATGATTGCGCAGTAGTGACATTCTGATGTAAAATACCGTTCCGTCTCAGCAGTGTCGAGACGGAACGGTATTATTGTATTTTAAAATTCAAATACATCTTTAATCCAAATGGGTCAAATTCCCCGAAGCTTGCTAGAGCTTTAAGTATCAGGGGTGTGGGGACGGTGTAGAGACACGGCATGCCGTGTCTGTAACCGAAAATTAAAGCCCCTCCCAAAGTCAAAGTGAGGTGTTTGGGGTGGGCAAACAAATATAGTGTTTTTTGGGGAGACACCCCGTAGCGTGCTGCCGGGTAGTTTATTCCAAATTAAGTAATCTCCCAAAACTTGCTTTGTTCTCCCGGTTTTAAAACGAGAATTATGATACTTTGAATTTCACAACGATATCGAAATAGTAGTTTTGCACGTGTTGCACTCTGCGGTTTAGTGCGGAATAGATCATAAAGAGTAAGAAAAATATTTCAAATATACAAGTGGAATATGCTGTTATGCTATTCACCATCTGAAGCAAATTGAATCGTATACAATTTTTTATACAATGTTGAGGTTTCTATAAGTTCACTATGCGTACCTATTGAATCGATTTTACCTTTATTCATAACGACTATTTTATCTGCATTCATTATTGTCGATAAACGATGTGCCGCAATAAAAGTTGTTCTGTTTTTGATCAAGTTATCGATCGCATTTTGGACGTATTTTTCAGACTCACTGTCGAGTGCAGATGTCGCTTCATCCAAGATGAGAATTCTCGGGTTTGTTAATAACGCCCGTGCAATTGCGATTCGTTGACGTTGCCCTCCTGAAAGCTTTACACCGCGCTCACCTATTTCAGTATCGTAGCCTTGATCCATTGCACAAATAAAATCGTGAGCATACGCAGCTTTTGATGCATTTAAAATTTCTTCTTCCGATGCATCAGGTTTGCCGTAGGCAATATTTGAACGGACCGAACCTGAGAACAGGAAGTTGGTTTGGCTGACTACCGCGATGTGTCGACGTAACGGTGCGACTTGATAGTCTTTTATGGGGATATTGTCTATTGACAGTGTTCCCGCTGTAACGTCATATAAACGGGGTATAAGATTGACAAAGGTTGTTTTCCCGCTTCCGCTTGGCCCGACAAGTGCGACTACTTGCCCCGGTTTTACGTTGAGAGTAATATCTGAAAGTACCGGTTCTTTATCATAGGCAAATGAGACATTATCAAAATGTACTTCACCGTCAATAGAATTTTTTACTACAGACCCTTGGCTCGCAAGAATGGGGTTGTCACGGTCAACTATTTCAAATATACGGTTTGCTGATGCTGACGCTTGTTGAATCATAATATGAAGACCGGAAAGACGTCGTATGGGATTTGATGCCGTTGCTGCTGCAAGGAAAAATGCCATAAAGTCGCCTGTGCTCATTTTTCCGTTTATAACATCTTTACCGCCGAACCAGAAAATTATTAATAACGATGAAAAACCCAAGACTTCAATGATCGGTATGCTCAATGTGGTCACCTGATGAATCCGAACCATTTTTTTCAAGTAAATCCCATTTACGTCGTTATATTTCTTTTTTTCACGTGTTTCTGAAGCAAATAGTTTTATAACTTCAATGCCTTGAATAGCTTCCTGAAGAACAGAAACAGTATCGGCTAATAATTTTTGCGACAAAATGGTAACCTTTTTCGTGTATTTTCCTAAAAAGTATATTATAACAATGACAAGCGGAAGTACAATGCTCATGATTAAGAGAAGGCGAACGTTGTAATGAAAAAGAAGTCCCAATGATGCTACCAATAATGCAGATTGCATGACAATATCGACCATGCCATGGCGCATGAAATTCATCAACACCATTATGTCATTTGTGAGTCTTGAAAGCGTATCCCCACTTGAAGTGTCTTTGTGGAATCGAATCGGCAAATGAATCATTTTTGAAAACACATCATTTTTCAGATGGAAGAGCATATTCTCTGCGATGAAATTAAGTGAAAAGTCTTGCCCGAATTTCGAGAAAAATATTATGAGCGCCGCAATAAAACCTAATTTGATTATTGTTTTCATCGCATTAAAATCAGAAAGCCCGAAGTCAATAAATCCTTTCATTATGAGAGAAAGCGCACTTTGTGCACCTGCTAACGAAAGCATGAAAATGATGGCGATCGGTATATATGCGATACATGGTTTTAAATACGGTAAAAGTCGTTTCAGTTCTTTCATAAAGTGTCCTTTATTTAAATGTCTTTCGTTGTTGCGTGAATAATATCCAGGCACTGATCGAAAGCGTTGCTATGATGGGAATCCATGCGGCAATATACGGTGATAACTTTCCTGATATTCCAAACGATTTGAATACGGCGAACATTCCCCAAATACCAAAACTGATTCCCAGAGAATATCCTACAATTGACGCAAACCCGATGCGCGGTTTTTTTATACAGAGACTCAATCCCAAGAGAGAAAGTACAAATGGAAGAAGGGGGAAGGAAAATCTCATTTGTAATTCAACAATGTATGCAGAAACGTCGCTTCCTGCACGGAGTCGTTCTGCAATATAATGAGAAAGTTCTCGCGCATTCATCTCATCAGGAGTTTTTGATTCTTTGCCGAAATCCGACGGTAACTCTGATGTTTTTATGAGCAATACCGGTATTGGTTGGTTGATCTCGACAGGAATTTCTGTGCCGTCGATAAAAGATTTAATATACACATTTTCAGCTCGCCACCCGAACTTGGTATATTCGGCTTTGGGAAACATTATGAGTGTACGCATTTGAAGTTTTTTTTCAAATTTTTCTAACACTACATTTGTAATCGTTTTTTGAATGTCATCATAAAACCCTATGTTATAAAACACGCCTTCCTTACCGCGAAGCGCAAGTTTGGTGCGGCTAAGATTTGTTCGAAATTCACTTTTTTTAATCCTTGATCGGAGACGTGCAATTTCGTAATTCGCAGGGGTAACGACTGTTTCATTCATGATAAAAGTGCAGAAGCTTACACACAACGCTAAGAATAACAGCGGTAAACTTATACGCATGAAACTTAATCCCGAATTAAAGAGTATAATGATCTCATTGGACTTCACGAGACGGTGGATAGTAAAGATAGTCGCAAATATTGCCGCGATCGGCAGTATATACCCCAACATTACAGGTGTTTGTAATAAATAATAATATATATAGATATACCACTTCGCATGATTATCAATAAACATTGAAAGGTTTTGTACGAGATCTGTTATAATGAAAATGAGTAAAAATGATAATGCGGTATAAAAAAACGTGGTTAAGAATTGTCTGCCGCAATATTTATCGCTTAATAAAATTTTTCGCATATTTTTCTACCGTAGTTTGAAGTTTGGTGAATAATTCAGTGGATAAATGGAAATGCCCTCTCCATAAAAGATACATTAACAAACAGGCAAGAGGCATCATGATAATATTACCAAGCCACATTGAAAGCCATGGCGCGAATATTCCTCGATCTCCGAGGTCTTCTCCGCCAATAAGTGTTACCCAATAGAATACAAAAATCACAATACTAATAACATATGCATGATTTTTTTGTCGTGTACGTGTCATTAAACCAAGCGCGTATGCAATACAAGCAAACACGATCGACATGAACGCGAGAGAATATTTTTTGTGATATTCAACAAAAAGCCTGTTCATCCGTGCCGTCTCTGCAACAATTGTTTTTTCTATAACACGTAGTTGTTTTTTCAATAAGGATTGTTCATTGGGGGGTAGGGTAAGATCGCCGATTTTTTCTTTGAACTCTTTTTGTTGCATAAGAGAAGGGGATATGTTTTTTTTGAGGGCTTCAATTTCTGCCATCAGTTCTTTATTGGTCATTTCCCGTTCTGTTTTTAGGGATGCAAGATTTTCGAGAGAGTATTTTTTGTCATATTGCAGTGTGATATCTTGTGAGTAAAAATCAATTCGTTTTAATTGTTTCGGTTGATTATAATCAAGCTCATATACCGTGCCATTTATCAATTCCAAATGCATAAGTGCATCTTCGGGATACATCGTCAGTTTTCCTTCAAGAGCGGTAATCGTCTTTGAAGGACGACCGGCCATATCATGTTCATAGATCAGGACATTTTTTAGCATTCCTTCACGGAAAAGAATTTTCTCGACATAGATGTGATATTTATCAATTTCAGCAAAGGTATTTTCTATCAACTGTGTGACCGGCTTTTTTGTTTTGATTTCAACTAACAAACGACGTGCATGAATATTGGTGCGAGGTAAAATAGTTGTATTAAAAAAAATCAATCCTGCGGTGAGAAGTACGGCAAACAAAAACGGTACTCTGAAAAAACGAAAAGGATGTATCCCGCTGGAGTATGAAGCGACAATTTCATTGTTGGTATTCATTTCACTGAATACGGTCAAAAAACTGACGATGACCGCCATCGGAACGGTAAGTGCGACAAAAGATGGAATTAGATACCATAACACTTCGAGTACCATCAATAAAGGAATTCCTTTTGTTATTACTTGATCGGCAATCTCAAAAAGACGATTAACAAGCAGGATTAAAGTAATCATAACAAAGTTGAGAAAATAAACGGGAACAATTTTCTTAAAAATAAAACGATCAAATAATGAAATATGCCATATCCTCATACGCACGAGTATAGCAACTTTTCTTACTTCTGCAAGGCAAATGACGCAGATTGTGTAAATAATCGCGTTTAAAAACCGCTGAAATGGAGAAGATTACCTATCGCGTGTATGACAATTGTTATAGGGATAATACAGATAATACTTCTGATATGATAGAGTTTGATATGAACCAAAACTCTTTTTTAATCGATAGGTTGTTATCTGAAAATAACAGCATATCGTGCATACGATCGTTTTGCTTGATACGGATCGCTTCTTCCGGTGAAAGAATTACTCCAATGCTTGTTCTGAGTCCCATCATAATTTGATATCTGCGCAGATCACTCGGTCGCAGTGCTTCCTTTTTGCGTGTAAGCGTCATATTAAGGAAGTCATGTAGAGAGTGTTCATATGTTATCAATGTGTTGTCAACAAAACTTGCCGCCGCAGGTCCAATACCGTACCATGGTGTCATTTGCCAATATTTCATATTGTGTCGTGATTCATATCCGGGCAAGCAGAAATTGGAAATCTCATAATGTTGATATCCTGCGTCGCAAAGAGTGTTTTGTATGTGATAGTATTGTGCCGCTTGCGCATCGTCGTCCGACAGAGAGATCGTCGCATCGCGTACTGCTTTCTCGTATGCGGTTCCCTGTTCAATTTTGAGATTATACAAAGAAATGTGCGGTGGTTTCAGTTCAAGAAGGGTATTGAGCTCTTCTGATAGTATACGCGTATCACAGGCAAAGCCGAAGATAAGGTCAAATGAATAGTTTGACATGTATTTGGTTGAGTCGATTACTCGAGTAATATCTGCCATCGAATGTTTCCGCCCCAATATTTTCAGTTTTTCCGCGTTAAAAGATTGAATGCCAAACGAAAATCGATTAAAACCCATCTCTAAAAGCGCGTGTATATATGAAACTGATGTGTGGCAGGGATTTATTTCAATCGTGCATTCATGTAATTGAGCGGTCTGTATCGTGGAAAACAATCTTTCTGAAAAAAATTGCATAATCGATAAGGGGATGACTGAAGGAGTTCCCCCGCCTATGTAGAGTGTGTCAAACGAATTTACGGGAAGTAAGAGAATTTCTTCAATGACGCGATCACAATAGGCTCGTATTACATCTTGAGATATGTTCTCGCAAGAATAAAATGCACAATAAGGGCATTTTCGTTCACAAAAGGGAACGTGGATGTACAGACCGGGATATCCTTCAGCGTTCAAGCGCGTACAGATGGTGGCTGTCAGCCCCGAAAATGACATGTGTATCCGTGATAATAGGAGTTGTTCGGTCAATATGATGTTTGATGGCATATTTCCATAATCTTTTTCCCGAAGGGATATCATATGCATAAAAACCATAATCATATGAGCCAAAATAAAGCGTGGACTTATCGATAGCGACGGTTCCGTTGATCGGCCCTCCGCGGTGAAGTTTCAGTGAATAGTCCAACCACTTATTATCCGTTGAAAACCGCCGCACGACGGCTCCGGTGTTGTTTTTTACTTGCAGCACATCTCGGACGGCTGTTCCGATATAGATATATTCATCAGTGACCACAGGAGTTGAGTATCCCGCTTTGCCGAGATGCGTTTGCCAAACGAGCGATTCTTTCTCAATATTGATTTTATATAAGTAATGAGAAAGGGCAGTACAGTATGCATATCCATTCGCTATAACAAGTTCTGAGACAATAGGTGCGTTTTTTTGTTCAAGTCCGTTGAAATCATAATATTTATCAGCGATTTCTATTTTTTTTATAAAGGTACCTTTTTTCACATCAAATGCCATGATTGAATTGAGAACAATTCCGTATACGATACCGTTCGCGACAATCCATGATTTATCGGTCTCACCAACTGATTTTTTCCACAGAAGCGTGCGATTATTTCTATCGAATACATACAGAAAACCATTTTCATTTGCGCATGTGATGTACATATCATCCGCGAATGGTGTTGAATATACCCAGCTTTTTGTATCATAAGACCATATCACCGCGCCGGTTTTTTCGTCAAGAGCATACAATTTCCCATTATCGGATCCCACGTATACAAGACCATCGAAAATTATCGGGGACGAAATGTTTTGATCTGATTCACCTAAAACCGAAGATGTCCATATTTCTTTGCCGGTGACACAATCGACAGCGCGTAAAACTGCACGAAAAACTTTTTTATCGAGCTCGAGATGAATACCCGACCCCGGGTTTTTCACTTTTGGGATCACATATGTTTCTTGATCACCGATTCCGGTTTCAGAATATGAAGACCAAAAAATCACGGCATTGAGAGACGAGCTATAGGTCGGATTGGTTTGAAATTTCGCAGTTTCGCCGGCATCAAATTTCCAAATCTCGGTTTTTTTGGTGCATGAAGTAAATAGTATTACTACGAACAACGTGGAGAGGATAGACGGTATAAATTTTAATTTCAACATATACAACTCCCTGTGTTATTACTGACCGGCCGGGATGGATTGACACTTAGCGGAGATATGAATATTATCATAAAAAAATCATTTCCCCGATCGCCCTCAAAGAGAGCATCGGCATATGTATGAATGTCTTGCTGTCTGAATGTATCATGGTACCTCGAAAGCTGATAAGATTGTTATGATCCCGATGTCTCATCATCACCTAATTGCAACACAGAGAGAAACGCTTCTTGCGGTATATCGACCTTACCGACACGTTTCATACGTTTTTTCCCCTCTTTTTGTTTGTCGAGCAGTTTGCGTTTACGAGAAATATCACCGCCGTAACATTTTGCCGTAACATCTTTCATGAGTGGCTTTACTGTAGAGCGGGTAAGTATTCGCGAGCCGACCGCTGCCTGAATTACAACCTCAAACATTTGACGAGGAATGTTCTCTTTGAGCTTTCGTACCATTGCTACTCCGCGATAGTATGCTTGTTCTTTATGTGCAACAAGTGTAAGCGCATCAACAGGGGAGCCGTTTATAATAATTGTCAATTTGTCAAGTTCGGCGCGACGATGTCCGATGTAATGATAATCAAGTGATGCATAACCGGAGCTTAATGATTTCAGTTTATCATAAAATTCAAATATTATTTCGGATAAAGGCATTTCGTATTTCATCATGACGCGTTTTTCTGTCATATAGTCCATGCTTTTGTGTGTGCCTCGCTTGTCGATACATAATTTCATGATCGGGCCAATGTATTCGGATGGTAACATGAGCTCGACCATGACAAACGGTTCTTCAATATAGTCGAGTTTGTTTTCATCTATTTGAGACGGGTTATGTATTTCCGAATCAGTGCCGTTTTTATAATATGCTTTATAAACAACGTTCGGGGTTGTAATGACAAGATCAACATCAAATTCACGTTCCAGTCGTTCCTGGGTTACTTCCATGTGCAGTAATCCCAAAAATCCGACACGAAATCCGAATCCGAGTGCTTGGGAGGTTTCCGGTTCAAAAGCGAGTGCGGCATCATTCAGTTGCAGTTTTTCAAGAGCATCACGCAGATCCGGGTATTCGTCATTTTCAGACGGATACAGTCCGCAATACACCATCGGAAGTATCTCGCGATACCCGGGAAGTGCTTCCACATCAGGTGAATTGGCGGCTCCGATAGTATCGCCGACCTTTGCATCACGAATATCTTTAATACCTGCGATAATGTATCCTACATCTCCTGCTTCAAGCACATCCATTGCTTTTCTTTTCGGTTGGAAAATACCGATTTCAAGTACATCATGGACGGCCCCCGTACTCATCATTCGGATCTTACTCCCTCTTTTTAATGTTCCGTTTTTTAAACGAACATAAAGGATCACCCCTTGGTACGCATCATAATGAGAGTCAAAGATCAATGCTTGCAACGGAACATTCGGATCGCCCTCAGGAGGAGGAATTCGAGCAATGACCGCGTCAAGGATCTCAGTGATGCCTATACCTTCTTTTGCACTGGCGCGGATCACGTCATCGGGATCGAAACCGAATTGTCCGATGAGCTCTTCAATTGTACCGTCAATATCAGCGCTGGGCATATCGATCTTATTCAAGACCGGTATAAGTGTAACATCATTATCAACGGCCATATATGCATTGGCCAATGTTTGTGCCTGAATGCCTTGTGAGGCATCTACAAGAATGAGTGCTCCTTCACATGCGGCCAATGCGCGCGAGACCTCATACGAAAAATCAACGTGCCCGGGTGTGTCGATAAGGTGAAGTTTATAGCCTTTATAATTGATACGCACCGCTTGTGCTTTGATCGTTATACCGCGTTCACGTTCAATATCCATGCTGTCAAGTAATTGATCCTTCATGTCACGTTTTGAAACGGTATTGGTAATTTCTAAAATTCTGTCAGCCAGAGTCGACTTACCATGATCAATGTGTGCAATAATGGAAAAATTACGTGTTTTTTCAATTTTCATGTAGTATTACCTCGTTGGTGAGAAAGTGATGCCAAAACTATGTGTCGTTAAACCTGCGTTATGAAGGAGTAGTGCATAATGAAACGTGATCGTGTTTTTTGTTAAGGAGAATCCTGTCGAAAAATGGCCATCATATAAACCCAATGCAAGCGTCGCATTTCGTTGTGATGTTAAAAAAAAGGTTGACCCGAAAAACGGTATGAAATCATTATCATAATCGGTACGTAAAGAAAGGCGTGCGTAACCAAGGTCGTAAGCACCGAAAACTGCCCATATCCCGTCTGTCGGGTCAATCCATGATATACCGCCCAAGAACGTGCGATGGGCATAGGTCACCGATGGTGCTATGCGAAATGCTGTCGCCGACACCGCTCCTATTTCCTTATAGTGCACACGGATTTGCAGCGCAGGATTAAATGCTCCGATACGGTGATTATATCCTGCGGCGAATGAATAGTCGCCCGCGTAATATTCTCCTAAAAGTGTGCCGTCTGAATCGCGCCACTCTTCGCTTCCCCAGCGATAGTAGTATGCGTCAAATGAAAATGAACGGACAGATGCCGCAATATAATATACATGCACATCCTGCACAAATGCGGTTGTCGCCCCAAATTCGGTAGATATTGCAAGCGCAGGCGATAAACGTTGCGAGAGTGGGGAGGACGTGAATGTACCGCCTGATGCAAGTGCCGCAGTGTCGTAGGGAAAATAATTCTCCGACCAATCGGCATCTGCATTTACCGAAATACAGCCGATCGCAAGAAGGATGTGTATAATAATATATTTTTTCATATCGCCTGCCGTATAGTAGGAGAAAATAGCGTATTAGTCAATAAATATTCCACGTATTTTAATCTTTAGGGGCAAAATTCCCTATGCATGTTGCCGGTGAGATCATTATCGTATTGTGAATCGGTTGTTTTGAAAGATATGATCGGGCAGCGTGTGATCCATATGTCTTCGCGGTATCATACAAAAAAAGTCTTCGCGGTATCATACAAAAAAAGATTGCCACCGTAAACTATTTCATGTATACTGTATCTGATTATGGGTTTTGAAAAAAATGTTTTAACATTAGTGACAAAGGGAACACAGAACTCTGTGTCTCGTAAGGTTTCAATAATATTATTGGTTAGTATCATTGCAGTATTCACTATTTGGGGTATTATCTCGTATTCTACAGAACGATCCCGCTTATTTAAAGAGGCACTGCTTCAAGCCGATAAGGCGGGGGATCGGCTTTCGGCAAGTCTTGCCGTCCCGTATTGGAATTTTGATTATAACGGTATTGAGAAGATTGTGCTCTCGGAGCTTCGAAATGACGATATTATTGCGATTGTTGTGAATGAAACGAGCGGAAGACAGTACATCGGTCGTGTCAAACTTAAAAATGATGAAATTGTACCATCCGGTGAGACTGTTCAGCATATCATAAACGGAGCATTTGAGTCGAAAAAAAGATCGATCTTGTATGTTGACAGTAAAAATATTACGGGTGAGCCGATCGAGATCGGTACCGTTACCGTCTACATAACCGATAGAAATATCATCAATTCTCTCAAACGCTCAATGACACAATTGGTAGTGCAACTTACTATATTCATCGGTATAATTTTGTTTATTCTTATACAGTTGATGAATCGTTTTGTTATAAAAAGAATTGTTTCATTGAACGGGAGTATCATTGAAATTGAAAACGGTAATTATCATGCGCCTGTGAATCAGGAAGGAAATGATGAAATTTCACATATCGCGCATAATATTGGTACGATGGCTGTCACGATCTTGCAAAGAGAACTGGAAAATCTCAAACTTCAGCATTATCTTTCAAGTATTATCAATTCCATGCCGTCACTCTTGATCTCATTGGATATGAATGGTGTTGTTCGTCAATGGAATAATGCTGCTGCGGATTTTACCGGTATCTCAGCACGCGTTGCCGTAGGTGCTCTATTCTGGGAGATAAAACCGGAGTTTGAAAAATATAAATTGATGTTCTATGACGCACTTGCGACAAAACGATCGCGAATCATGCCGCGTGAGTCTTTCAGGAACGGAGAAGTTCGTTTTTTTAATATTTCCGTATTTCCCTTGATTGAGCATGATGAGCAAGGTGTGGTTTTCCGCTTTGATGATATTACCGAAATCGAGCATAAGGAAGAGCAACTCCGACAGGCTCAGAAAATGGAGACCGTTGGCACGCTTGCGGGAGGGTTGGCACATGATTTTAATAATGTGCTCGGCGGTATAATCGGCACTACCTCACTGTTACAATATAAAGCGGCAAAAAATGTTGAAGTTTCCCATGACGATTTGCTTTCATCGATCAATGTCATTGATTCCTCAGCGAAACGCGCGGCAGATATAGTCCAACAATTGTTAGTGTTATCGCGAAAACATGAGACCGCTTTTACTACCGTTGATCTTGCATTGACCATTAAGCATGTTGTGAAGATTTGTCAAAATACATTTGATAAATGTGTTGATGTTTCTGTATATACCGAATCAATGCAGGCATACGTGAGTGCAGATCCCGTGCAGATGGAGCAAGTGCTGTTGAATTTGTGTGTGAACGGTTATCATGCGATGACGATAATGCGAACGGAAAATCAAACGCAAGGCGGAAGTTTGAGCATTGCATTGGAACAGATAACTGCAGATTATCATTTTTTGGTCTCTCACCCGGAGGCGGAGTTAAATCAATCTTACTGGATTATGTCAGTTCGTGATGACGGTATTGGTATGGCGCCTAAAACGGTTGCCAAAATATTCGATCCGTTCTTTACGACGAAATCAAAAGAAAAAGGGACGGGCCTTGGCCTTGCCATGGTGTATAATATAGTTCAACAGCACAATGGTTTTATCGATGTGTATTCCGAGGAGGAAAAAGGGAGTACATTCAACGTGTTCTTACCGGTAATGGTTGATCCTGCAAAAACGGTAACAGCGGTAGTGAAACCTATCGATATTTGTCATGGTGAAGGGACAATTCTTTTAGTGGATGATGAATTGATTATTCGCGAGTCTGCGAAAGCGATGTTGGAAGAGTGCGGGTACTCGTTACACACTGAAGCCGACGGAGTTGCAGGTGTTGAGTGGTATAAAACACATTATCAAGATATTAACCTGGTTATCCTCGATATGGTTATGCCAAAAATGTCGGGGAGAGATGCCTATCTTGCGATGAGAGAAATTAATCCGTCAGTGAAAGTGTTGCTTGCATCTGGTTTTCGTCATGATGAACGCGTTGATGAAATATTAAAACTTGGAGTCGCGGGATTTATTCAAAAGCCGTACACGCTTGAACGAATTTCACATGCAGTGTGTGAAATGTTTACCCCTTAATTGACACACATGCGATTGTATCAATAGAAAGGATTTATCCATGCTTATAATCAGCGCCTCGAATGTAAAAAAGACGAAGAAGGATTCACAATCATTAGTCATTGCGCGCACATTAAAAAACCTGCTTGATGACGGCAAGAAAAAAACCGAAATTCTTGATTTACGAAAATATACCCTTACCCCATGTATCATGTGTGAGAAATGTGTGAAAACCGGTAAATGTGTCCGGGGTGATGATTTTAATAAAATAGCAAAAAAGATCTTACAGCATAGGAATATTGTTATTGTGTGCCCTCATTATGCCGGAATTCCATCAAAATTAATGATGTTTCTTGAGAAATTACAAGAAATTTCGTATCTCAAACAGTGTTCAAGACAAAAAGATGCATATCCTTTGAAAAATGCTTTTTCTGCTGTGATCGCGCACGGAGGAATGACCGACAATTATGATGAGTTGTATGCAAAAAATGTAATAACTCCTTTAGGCAATGCTCTGAAAGCGGTAGGATTCGAGTATTTGAATGATTCGATAACACTATCTCTTACCGTGGGAGTGAAACAGTATTTCGAAAAACGAGATAAGCGAAGCGTATGTTTTTTAAAAGAAAGCGATACTGAAAAAATAAATTGTATCTTGAAAGAACTTGTGACCGCAATAAAAAATAGACGTGAACAATGATTCATTCGTGATAACAAAGAAAGGAGATGGTTGTCATGAAAAAAATGGCGGTTGTTTTTTTTCTGGGGGCGTTGTTGCATTGTGCTTTATGGGCGCAGCATCCGTTTATCGAGGCAGGATCTTCGTATGAAGGCGGAGAAGATATCAATAGCAGTGAACCGGCGATTGAGTTTTTTACGCAACTTCCAAGCTTTGAAAAAGTTAACGAGGAAAAACCATTTGTTATCGGCGCTGACATTGTTTATAGCTCACACAGTAAAATAATTACATTGCCATTATCCTACTATCTGGTGACTGACAATAAAACAATGTATGCCTTTAGGATAATGGTGCCGTATGTAATGAGGAAATTTGCATTTAAGTTCGATACCAGCCAAGAGTTCAGCGGTGCAGGGTTGGGTGATATAACCATCGGCGTTGACATGAATTCGAAAATTGGGGAGATGCCGATATTTTTGCAACTCATGATTAAAACTCCAACCGGAAAAGTTGATAATGAGTCGAAGGAAAATGAGTATACATATATTCCCTTAGGCACCGGAACATGGGATTTTGCACTTTCAGCAGGATTTGTAAAATATTTCGATAGTATTGCCGTAAAAGGTAAACTTGGATATCGATTAAACGGTACATATGAAAATACAACCGAATTTGTCAAACAGGAATTTGATTTTGGTAACATGTTCACTGCAGTAGCCGGTATCGGGGCAAATGTTTCCGATAATTTCTATGGTCAATTGACGATGTTGTTTGTGTCCAATAAAGCGGTTGCTGTTAGCAATACTGTTCTCGCAACAGATACAACTACGTCACTTGAAGCAAACGGGACGGGAATTACTGTGTTAGATATTTGTCCGCAAATAGATTATTCAATAAATGGTTTTGTGTTTTCGGCTGGTATTGTTGTCCCGCTTTACAGTGCATGGGGTGAGCCTGAGCCTTTGGAGATGGTTCCGGGAGAAGGTATACCAGACCCGGAGCGTGAGATAAAAATAAAATTCGGCTTCCAGCATCCATTTTGATTTGACGACTCAACGTTTCCGCAAGCAGTGTGCCGGCTTGACGAGATGGAATACGATAAATTGAATGAATACCTTTGCAAAACTACCATTTTTTGAATGTGTGCCCAATCCCCTCCCGTGAAAATCGGGAGGGGGTTAAATTGTTATATAATAGCGACTTCGCCCCCACACTTCTTTAGAAAATAAAGATAATTGAGAAATTTTGAATTTTGCAAACATATGGAATTGTGAAAAAAAGAAAACGAACCACTCCGTAGACGCTTCGGGGTAGTTTTTTGCCGGGATGATCTGTGATAGGTGAAGAACTTTTGCTTTCATCTGAAGAGTTGTGCAAAATTCAAATTATCGAATTTTTTTTCATTGAATATTCATATATCTGTGATATTGTCAAAGGAGAAGAAATAATAGGTTCGAAAGGATGATTATATGCGGATTCTTATGATAATTTTTTTGTTTTGCATGGTAACGACGAATATCGTTGCTTTTGAGATTCATAATACGCTTCACATAGGCGGATTTGCATCGGTATCAGAATCCGGATGGTATGACGGATGGGGGCGGACAATTCTTTTTCATACAACAGATGGTTTTGAATTTAAAACCAAAGTAATAGGGGGATTTTCGGATAATTCAGCATATGCGGTTGCGTCTTTCTACGCTGAGGCGGGAGTGACGGAATGTATGTTTGGATTGAAAACAACTCTCCATGCAGGTGAGGAAACCGGTGGTTTTGGAAAATTCGGATACCCTCCGCTCAAGGAATTACCGGAATTGTTTTTTTTAGATGATTTTGCCTATCGCGATAGATTTACGGTGACAAAAAATTCTGAAGGCGTAAAAGAATTCGTGTCAATTTCCACTGCATATTTTAATGCAGATGTACACAATGTTCGCTTTCGCGGAAGAACGATGTTTGCAGAACCTGAAAATATCTATCCGAATGATGCAATTCATGACCTCCAGTGGTTTCGTGATTTTACGCTTGAGCTCAGTTACGGTAGTGAGTTACTTTCCGGAGGCGTGATGTTTCTTAAGGGGCCGGTATTGGATTATTGTTTTAAAAATATTGATAGAGATCTTGACGGTGATGGTACGACATTGAATGATAAATATAAAGACACACTGGTGTTCGGACTGTTATATGGAAAAGTTCAATTGAATACCGCTTTTTATGATTATATGAATCGGTATTATTATTCGGCAGTTCGTATTACGGTGCCGATGGGCGGGCATGAATATTCTGTGTATGCGGAAGTGAATGATCTCAATAAAGTCACGTCTGTTTTTCTTACTCAGGATTATCGGCGTGACCTGTATGGAAGCATGAACTATAAAAATGATGATAATGATCTATTTTTAGCTGCCGCTGACACAGAAGTGTTCGGCCGATTGTCTTTGATCGGTATGATTTGTTATCGTGACGTCTATTCGGAAGATCTGTATTATGAAGGAGTCGTTGGATCACTTACCGCAGCGTATGCTACAGAGATCGGGATATTTTCGTGCACGATCGGCACGACACATTTTACTACCGTTTGGGATGCATGGCAGATTTTTCCTGAAGATCCGAGTCTGATCGCCGCATTATCGTGGGAATATGATTTTTAAGAAAATCGTGGGAGTATGCATCGTGGTGTGTAGTATGGTATTTTCTCTTCACCCGCGTGATTACAGAGAGGAAATGCGGAGGTTAATAATCGGTATTTCTGAAAAAGCCCGTTTGACCAATTCAGACTTTATTGTTATACCTCAAAATTCCGTGATCCTTATGTATACCAGGGACGGTGTGTTACACGAACCGTTTGCATCTCATATTTCAGGTATCGGTCATGAGCCTCTTTTTTCAAAAAACTTCCCGCAAGAAATATCACATGATGTGCGTGAATTGCAAAAAGTTGTATCTGACGGATTTCCTGTATGGACTATCGAATATGCCGCGAACTATCGTGATGCAAAAAAATTGGTAAACGATAATAAATCCAATCAATTCGTGACCTTTGTTGCCGAAAAACGCAGTTTGGACTCAATTCCTTCCGATTCCGAAAAACTGTTTACATGGTCTTCGAAAAACATTGAATCGATATCGATGGTACGCAATTTTTTGTATCTTATTAATCCCCATCGTTTTAAAACGCTTCAAGCTTTTGAAGCAGCGATACAACGTACAAATTTCGATGCAGTGGTGATCGATGCATATTTTATGTCGCGACCGATCACAAAAGAAACGGTACAGCTGTTGAAAAAAAAGCAGAACGGGAACAGACGTCTGGTGCTCGCCTATATGAGTATCGGAGAAGCGGAGGATTACCGTTATTATTGGCGTTCTGAATGGAATACCAAGAGACCGGCGTGGATTGTTGCTGAAAATAAAAAATGGAAAGGTAATTATTCGGTACGATTTTGGGATAAAAAATGGCATGCAATACTCTATAAAAATGTATCGTCATATATTGATAAAATTGTCGCAGCCGGATTTGATGGTGTCTATTTAGACACTATTGATGTATTTATGCGTTTCGAGCGGGGAGATTTATAATGCTTTCAATGCCTCGTTACAAATCCAGAACATTCTATTGCCTCGTGGAATCTTTATTGGCAGCGGGTCTTATTTATTACATTTATTTTGCTCGCCTACCATTCAAAGATCCTTTTTTTACCATGAATGTGCATCCGTTACTAATGGTGACGGTTGTTTTGAGTTTATGGTACGGGAATTTTTTGGGATTGCTCAGTGCGGGGGTCATGTCGTTGTTTTTTACTGTCGCCTATTTTGCCGCGGGTAAAAATCTATATTTTTTAGTCACTGACTTCCAGTATTATAAGTTTTATCTTATGTTTTTTCTTGCTGCGGTGGTCTTCGGACGTTTTCGCGACAATTATGAGAATCGACTTGATGCATTGAAAACCGAACAAAAGCAATTAAATGAGGACTATGGGAAATTAAAAGCGATTTATGAAAAAACAAAATTTATAAAAGACGAATTGAAGAAACAGATAATCGGTGCCGAAGAAAGTATTCTGTCGTTGTACGAGATCGCATCATCCCTCGAAGCAGTGAGTTCTGAAGAAATATATTCAGAGCTGATGGGGATCATGGTGCGATTTCTTAAGGCAAAAACGGTGTCTGTTTATTCTTTAAGTCCTCGTAATGCCATGCTTCGTTTGAAGGTTCGTTTTGGTGGAGAAAGTAATTTGCCTCTCTCGATTGACACAAAAAAAATCATCTATTATGATCTGATGATAATGAATCAAGATGCGCATAAGAAAACAGATGCTCATGATAATGAGACACCGCTTATGAGCGCTCCGATCATACATAACGGTTCGGTTATCGGGGTTGTTAATATTGAAGATATGGAGTTTGATAATATCACCGATTATACATTTAATCTTTTTAAAATTATTATGGATTGGTCCAATAAAGCGATCGTTCGTGCACTGACATTAGAGGGATACGGTAATCAATGGTATAAAAAAACAGGTTTATTGAAAATTGAACCCTTTTTAGAACGTGTCGAGATTGAAAAAAAACGGTATGATAAATACGGTATGAAACATACAGTATTGGTATATACACGAAGCTCTTTTACTCTTACTGACGTGGAGAATAAAATGCGTTCGGTTATCCGTGATGTTGATGTACTTGCTTATAATTCCGAAACCGATACAATTCATTTACTTCTTCCGGCAACCCCTTATGAAGCGATTCCGCTTATTGAAGAACGTATACAGAAAAAATTTAATTTCAAATTGGACAGAATTATATGAATCCGCTGAGTAAATTGTTGATATTACTGAGTGTTATCTTTCTTTCGACTGTTGCGGTCGTATCGTATCGTTTTTATTCGAAAAATAAAAGTAGTTTTGAATCAAATCCTATGATACCTGTGCCGTCAGGCTTAGTATCAGCGACCGATATTCCGCAAAATTTTCAAAAGCTTCACGTCATCTATTCGACGGCAGACAGTAATTCATCGGAAACGTATGAAAATATTCGTTATGTATGTTCGATGGGAAAAATAAACGCCGAATTTACTCCCGTTTTGCAGTTCACTGCTCAAATACTCGATCGAGCGGGGGCTGATGATAGTGTTGTTATCGCTACGGAAATGGTTGAAAGTTTACCTGCAGGCGCACTGTACTCATATGTTCAAAACGGCGGGCATTTGGTATTTTTAACTCGAAACACCGCGTCGGTATTTCATCAACTCGTCGGAATCGAGTCCAGCAGAGGGTATCTTCCGGCAATCAAGGGCTTATTATTTAAACAACCATTTTTTCCGGGAATGGATTCTCTTAAACTGCAGGATTCAGGAGCTATAGTTCATTCGTCGGTCGACGTGCGTTGCGCTCGTGATGTGTTGATGTATGCCGAGTCTTCAACAGGTGTCCCGCTTTTATGGACTCGTAAGTATGGCAATGGAAACGTGGTGTATTTAAACTCAACACTGGCGAATTATAAAGGAAACAGAGGCTTTTTACTTCAGGTTATCGCGCTTGGTTCCGATTATTTCCTTCAAACCGTTGTCAATACTAAAGTTTTGACCATTGATGATTTTCCGGCACCGATAAAACGCGGGCGTGATAATATTATTCATAACTATTATCTCATGGATAATTTATCATTTTTCAGGCATATTTGGTGGTCTTCAATGTATTCGCTTGCAAAAAAATATAATCTCGTGTACACGGGTATGCTTATTGGTACATATAACCTCACGGTGTCCCCTCCGTTCGATCAAATGACCCTTGAAGAAATCGATGATCTTCGCTATTTCGGGTATAAATTATTAGAACTCAAAGGTGAGATCGGATTTCATGGGTATAACCACAACTCGTTAGTAATGAAAGATCAAATGTTATTTGATGAATACGGTTATTACCCGTGGCCATCAAAAGAAGCAATGGAAAACGCCTTGAATATTACAAATAATTCAGTTCGTAGCGTTTTCAGTCAATTGAAAATTACCTCATATGTACCGCCTTCGAACATTATAAGCGTTGAAGGGAAGCAAGCTGTTTTATCGGTGTTTCCCGGTTTGAGAGTAATCGGCGGATTATATACGGGAAGCGATGAAAAGGGGATATTATATCAAGAATTCGGGCCTGATCCTGATCTTGAAGGTGTATATGATTACCCGCGTTTAAGTGCCGGATATACCTATTCAAGTGAAGATATGTGGACTATTTTTAACGGAATTGCACATTTTGGTTTAGTGAATCATTTTATTCATCCTGATGATGTATTGGATAGTAATCGTTCAGGTGATAAAACATGGAAAGACCTATACTCGGATATAGATAAGATATTCGGAGAGATACATGCTCATTTTCCGCATTTACGTCCAAGAACGGTTACTCATGCGGCAGAGGAATATCGTTTTTATGAAAAACTCCGTGTTTTCGTTCATCGCGAAAAAGATACGGTGGCGATTAACTACACTGATGCGGCATTACCGGTATTTCATTACTTTCGACTCAATATAAAAAAACGGATCGTGTCAATCAATGGCGGTGTTTTCCACTACATCAATGATACCGATACCTACAGGCTGTATCTAATAATCGCAAACAGTGCATCGGTAACCCTGAAATTTGAATCGTATGATTAAATCGATATTATTTATATTTAATGCGAAATATTTTTTTCCGTTATTTGTTTTCATGTTATGTGTTGCCGATTGCATTGTATTGTTGTACACAATGATTGATTTTATTTATTCACCGCTACACGGGGTATTGCTTCATGTTTTTTTATGTGTAATGTATGCGGCGATTTCGCATCACTATAAAGGGAAAGCTGATCATTTGGGATATCTAATCTTATGTATGCCGGGGTTGGGGTTTTTGATGGTGGTAATAAGTGAACTATTCTCACGATATACGAAAACCACAGAAATTATTGAGGATTATGATCGCTATGTGCATTATATAAGCAATTTGATAATGCTCAAACCGCTCAATTTTCATGCGGAGACCAATGTGATGTCAACGGTTGATGCACTTTATTACGGAGATCGTAATGATGCAAAAAGTGCGGTTGTCAATCTTACCTCAGAGAATCCTGCGGTGAAAGTCACAATATTAAAAAAAGCCCTGATGAATGATGACCACGAGATCGTTCATTATGCCGCTGCAACTCTCACACTCATGGAACAAGAGTATGAACGACGTTTGGATGCGTTGCGTAGTAAATATATAGCCGGTGTCTCAGCACATCAACTTTTAGAATTGATCGAATGCTATAATGAATTTATTCTTACCGGATTGGCCGAAGGAGAGGCATTGCGACATTATCGGCAAGAAATGCAATCAACGATCGATTTTTTGAAGCAAAGCGGCACACCGCATCGAGAAGCCCTCATCATTTCTGTTGAAAACTTGATCTCTTTAGAACGATTTGCTGATGCAGAAACCGATGTGTTCTTGTTGCGTGCCATGAATGAAGAAGCATATGAATCGTATTTTTTAAGCATGAAAATAAAATACAATACGGGCGATATCGAAGCTGTGGCAAAAATCGCACGGTATATCCGTGAAAAACAACTGATTTTGCCTGCTGAAAAAGAAAGTATTGTTGCCTTCTGGCTTGGAGTCGCATGACCAAAAAAACTGTTTGTCTGCTCGCCGAAGGCTCATATCCGTATGTTTTTGGCGGAGTATCATCATGGATTCAAGATTTGATCACATCGATGCCCGAACGTGAGTTCAAGGTATTGTCAATAATGCCCTCTCGACACGATATGATGGAGTGTAAATATATTCTTCCTCCCAATCTTATTGAAATGACGACCATTTATTTGCAAGATTTTAAAATATTAGATCCGACTCCGCGGTATTTTAATCCTGAACTATCGTCTGAAGAAATTAAAAGTATTCGTGATTTTTTGCGCTTTGATATGAATATCGATTGGGAAATAGCCGCTCGAACTCTTGGAAATGTTGAAAAGTTGGGAAATCCTATAGAGTTTTTGCATAGTAAATTATTTTGGAATTTATTAGTTGAGTTTTATGAAGAACGTTATGCAATTGAGGGTTTTAATGAATTTTTTTGGACATTACGGTCGATGTTTGTTTTTTTTATCACTATCATGCAAAGTAAATTACCCGAAGCGGATATATATCATGCCGTGTCAACAGGTTATCCGGGACTGTTGGGTGTCATGGCATCTCACAGTCACAAAAAACCATTTATACTTACCGAACACGGTATCTATGCTCGTGAACGAGAAGAGGATATTATTAAGGCTCAGTGGGTAAAAGGTGTGTATAAAAAAATGTGGATCGACTTTTTTTATTTTATATCAAAAGGAGCGTATCTTTCTGCGGACAGTGTTGTTTCATTGTTTGAGCGTAATCGCCAATTTCAAGTTGAGTTGGGTTCGCATCCGGATAAAACATGTGTCATTGCAAACGGTATTGATTCCAGTGCGTATACATTCACAAAAGAAGAACATGCTCATTGTATCATCGGTGCTTTATTACGACTTGTTCCGATAAAAGATGTAAAAACGCTCATTCGGGCATTTTCTTTGGTACTTCGCGAATTTCCTCATACGCAATTGTATATATTGGGACCATATGATGAGGATAAAGATTATTACAATGAATGCGTGAAGCTTGTCGGATATCTTGAACTCGGAGAAAGTGTTGTTTTCACCGGTAGAGTCAAACCGCTTGAATATTTACCGAAATTTGATATCATGGTGTTAACGTCAATATCGGAAGGGCAACCGCTGGTTATTTTAGAAGGAATGGCATCCGGGATACCATACGTTTCAACTGATGTCGGTTCTTGTCGTGAACTTCTTGAAGGACGAGACGGTGACGAAATAGGCAAGGCCGGAATAATCGTCAAGCCGGTTTCTCCCGCAGAAACTGCACAAGCGTTGCGTACTTTATTAAAAAGTAAAAAACTCAGACAAGAAATGGGTAAATGCGGACGTTTACGCGCAGAGATTCATTACAAAAAAACCGCCTTTGTGGATGCATATAGAGAAATCTACGAAAGGTATGATTAAGATGGCAGGAATAGGATTCGAACTAAAAAAATTATTCGGTGATGATGTTTTCACAAAACGAATACGGGCATATGCCTATTCAACCCTTGTATCGGTCGGGCCTTGGATAGCAACGGTAATAGTATTAAATGTATTTACCTTATTATCGGCAGCAATTTTGAAAGATATTACGCAAAAAGATCTTTTTATGGGTACTGTTGTATATAGTTTTGTATTTTCCCAAATTATAACCGCTCCGATCCAAATGCTGATCGTGCGTTTTTTGTCGGATAAATTGTACGGTGAAATGTATGATGCGATTAAACCGTCGTTCATCGGTTTGAATAAAATACTTGTCGCTCTCACGGGAGCAATTTCTGTCGGGTATTATATGCATACCAAATTACCGATTTATTACATTGTATTTGCATCCGCACTTTTCATTTTGGTCAGTATGACATGGATCATCATGGTGTATCTGAGCGCTATTAAAAACTATGCGGTTATCGCTAAAGCGTTCATATACGGAAGTGTTTTGGCGATTCTTGCGGTGATCATAACATTGAACTTCCCGATACGGTTCCCTTTATTCCAAGAGGCAACGAATCTTCTTTGTGCATATACTGCAGGAATGGCTCTTACCTATATAATTCTTTTGGTGGCGTTTTTACGTACATTCATTTATTCCAATCGAAAAGAGTTTGAGTTTTTGACGTATTTTAAAAAAGTACCATCTTTGTTTTTTATCGGACTTTTTTATACCGTGGGATTGTGGGCAGACGATATCCTTATGTGGTTCAGCGTCCTTGGCGTAGAAGTGTTTGAAACATATCGATTCGCACCTATATATGATAACGCCGTTTTTTTCGCATTTCTTACGATCATTCCGACAATGACACTTTTTATGGTTTCTATAGAAACGGAATTTTACGATTCGTACCGTAATTATTTCGGTCTTATTTCTTCGAACGGACCGCTTGATCATATCGAAGCGGCGAAAAAAAATATGATAACGACGGTGTTTCGGCAGATAATCTATGTCATGGAAATACAGATTATCATTACCGCTATCAGTATTATTGTCGCACGCGAAGTATTTACCGTGTTGCAAATGCCGTTGTTATTTACTGAAATCTTTAAAATAACCGCAGCCGCGGCATTATGCAATGCATTCGCTTTGATAATTATGTTAGTGTTGCTTTATTTTGAGGCACGAATGCATGCGCTCATCATTGCATTCGTACTGTTTTCGGGTAACATTGTATGGACACTTGTATTTATCCCGAAAGGTATCGATTACTACGGATTCGGTTATTTTATCGGATCATTCAGCGCATTACTTTGTGCCGTGTTGCTTCTCGTGTATTTTTTGAAAGACATTACCTATTTTACGTTTTTCCGACAACCGATGTTTGTGGTAAGAAAAAAGTCGTATATCAGGCGGGTATCGATAATAGTTTTACGAATGATGGACAGAATGGTGCTGAAGATGAGGGTTGTGCCGGTGTATATATTATTACGAGTCGCTGCAATTTTGTGTTTTATAGGGTTTTTGTACGGTGTGACACAATGGACTAACGAACAATATTCGCATACGCAACATAGCAATCTATACGAGCAGGCACGACGTCATGATATATCTCGTAAGGATAAATCGATCAGAGGTCGTGAGTCAAAGAATTGGTCACAATCAGTTCGAAAAGAAAAGGAAGAACTTCCCGCACAAAAAGATAAAAAAAACGGGACCGACAAGTAACATATGCCCCGGTTTCCTCATAGTTTTTGAGAGGAGTGTAAATGAATGTCGAATATTTTCGTCAATTATTTCCGGTAACTCAACACGCCATATTTTTGAATAATGCGGCAGAATCTCCACTGAATATACGCACGAAATCAGCATTGGATGATTATATACGATTAGCGCTTCATGAACCTTTCAACAAAGAATCTCCGCGAAATGCTATACGCGAACGGTTAGCTCGTATTTTCGGCGGTACCGCATCTGATTACGCGTTGGTTACGAGTACCGGTGTGGGTATTGGCATGGTAGCTCAAGGTTTTCCCTGGCAACATGGTGACAATGTCGTAGTCCCCGCAGACGAGCATTGGAATAACACTTTTCCGTGGATAGCGTTACGTGAAAAAGGCGTTGAGGTTCGCTTCGTTGAGCCGGGAGTTGATGAGCGTGTAACACCTGAGTCTGTCGCATGTCATGTTGATAATCACACAAAGATCGTTGCGTGTGCAGCGGTGCGGTTCACTACAGGCTTTCGCGCGGATTTAAAGCGGATCAGTGAACTCGCTCATGCGCACAAAGCATTGTTTCTTGTCGATGCTATTCAAGCCGCGGGAGTGATTCCGATCGATATTGACACTTTGGGTATTGATATTATGTCTGCCGCGGCCTTCAAATGGCTTTTGGGATTACCGGGGAGCGGTTTTGTATACATAAACAAAACCGCACGGCAGATAATATCTCCTGTTTTGCCGGGAATGTTTGCGGCAGAAAGTGATTTTCGAGAACTTCGGTATTTTCCCGATGCGCGAAAATATGAGACGGGAACCATCGCATATCCGCTTTTTCATGCTTGGACGGCCGGCTTGGACCTTCTTACGGAAATCGGCATTGAAACCATTCATTCTCGTATTATGATACTCACCGATCGAATTATTGACGGATTGGTTGCAAAAAAACTGACTGTTTTTTCACCCGTAGCGCAGGAAAGCGAACGGTCGGCAATTATTTCATTCAGTGTTGGTGACAGTAACACCAATGAACAATTGATTGAAACACTTTCGAAAAATCGCGTCATCGTTGCATTGCGTGACGGCAGGATACGAGTAAGCCCGAATTTTTATAATAGCGAAGAAGATATCGACACTTTTTTGGAGATGATAGGATGATCGTATCCATTTTCGAGCAGTTTCCATGTGGCGAAACCGAACGATGTC
Source organism: uncultured bacterium (assembly GCA_964423645.1). Lineage (GTDB taxonomy): Bacteria > Macinerneyibacteriota > Macinerneyibacteria > Macinerneyibacteriales > CAYRFE01 > CAYRFE01. The sequence goes on from CAYRFE010000017.1 coordinate 31,977, forward strand.
TGCTTATTCAACCGCGCAGTGAGTTCGCTGCACAATTGTTCGAAATTTACGGGGATAATGATACCATGCAGTTTATGCAACGTCCGCCGGCGCAAACGGTTTTAGAATGTGAAACATTGATCGCTGCATGGAATGATGATTTTCAGTGTCAAAAATCAATACGTTGGGCGATCATGTTGAAAAATAACCCCGAAAAATTGATCGGAACGGTCGCCTTGCACTACTGGTCGATCCAAAATCGGAGGGTAGAGTTGGGTGCTGATATCAACAAGTTGTATTGGGGAAAAGGAATCAGTAGTGAAGTCACAAAAGAAGTTATCGATTTCGCTTTTGAAAAACTGAATGTCAATCGTCTGGAGTTGCGGTGCGATCCTCGTAATATGGGATCGATTGTAATAGCTCAAAAATTCGGTTTCACGTTTGAGGGCACTTTGCGTGAACATGTATATGTCGAAGGGAAAGGATTTGTAGATGAAACGGTGTATGCAAAACTTCGTAAAGATCATCTCGCGTTGAAAAAATGTGATCGAGAGCGCATGTAATGTTGCATACCGGTCAATTTCAACACTTTGAGCGCTTTGCAAAATTACTATTTTTATGAATTGTACCCACCCCACACCGCATTTAGGGAAAAAATAAAAAAAGAAAAAAATTCGAATTTCGCAAAGGACTCACCTTATACGGATGTGCCGTCTGAATAGTGATAACGTCATATGTCCGCTCGCTGAATTAAGTTAATCTCATTAGATCAAATTCTGGGAAGCTTGCTGCGACTTGAGATATGAAAGGGACATGGATACGAAGTCCCACTATATAACAATTTAAGCCCCTCACAATTTTCACGGGAGGGGTTTGGGGTGGGCGCACAAAGTGATACCTCGTAGCTTGTTGCGGGCTAGTTCATTAATCGCTAGTTATCTCAGGTTTACCCTATGGACGTTTTATGACAAATATGCTATACTACCCATAAGTATATACGGGAGGTACATATGAAATTTGTGTATTTGTCTTTATTGTTTTTATACGCCGCTGTTGTTTTTGCATACGATGACGCAGATATTCGTCGCATTCTCCGTGAAAATGAAACCGTAACTCTTCTTGAAGAGTATAAAGATGATGAAGAAATGATACGACTTAAATGTGAGCATATTGATTATATTAATTCTTTTCGCACAAAATACCGTGTTCAACCGGTTAAATTTGATGTGTTGGCGAGTAGGATCGCAAATATGCATGCGAAACGAAGTGTTGATAATGATTATTACGGACATTGGGATTTAGACGGTAATACGCCGTTTTTACGATATGGGCTTAACGGGGGCAAAGATCATGTGTCGGAAAATGTATTTACAAAATTCGGAGGACTAACGTATACAAAGGGATATCCGAGAAATAAAATAATTCAAACAATCGAAGCGCAATACAAAGGAAAAATAAATGCGATCATGCGTGAAGGTGTTGACGAATTTATTGCGGAAGGCCCCGGAGGTGGGCATCATGATACATTGGTCAATGAATTTCATAACTATGTCGGGATAGGTTTTGCTGTAGCCACAGAATATGGAGAGACGAAGAGTAATTACAGAATTGTGTATTGTGAGGAGTATCTAGACAGGTATATTGATTTTAACCCCTTCACACAGACGGTAGCGCGCGGTGAATCCGCGACGATCTCGGGGAAAATACTACCGAATGATTGGGGTTTATATGCGATCATAATTTATTATCATCCTTTCCCACATGCGATGACTCCCGACGATATCAAATCTCGCCACAGTTACCCCGATTATACCGATGAGAAATATACTACGTTATGGCCATGGGATATTTCTTTTGATAAAGAACAACAAACATTTTCGTATGATTTTGTAGCAAAAAAGAAAGGATATTATTACGTACAATTATTTTTAAAAGAAGGAATTGATTCGATACCCTATAACGGGGGGAGTGCTTCAACACAAGGATTGTGTAGTGCTTCAGGTATTATTATTACCGTAAAGTGATGTGATATGACAAAAAAACGCCCCATGACCGTGGAAGAGTTAGAAAAGCGACTCGCTGCGGCGGAAAGTGAAATCAATCGACTGACTGAGGAGAAAAACGCTCTTGCTCATGCGTTTGATTCATTGCCGGAACTTGTTTTTATAAAAGATGATGCCAATAACTTGTTATATGCCAATAAAAAATATCGTGAGGTTTTGTGTTTATCAGATAATGAATATATACAAAAGAATTTATTCGATATTATTCCGCCTGATCACGCACGAAAATTTTTTGAACGGGATATGGATGTTATAAAAAAGAGAACGGCGATCACTCATGACGAAATCATTGAATTGTACGGAAATCGTATTATTTTACGTATTTCAAAGACATTTTTTGTCACACAAAACGGGCAGAAATGTATTCTCGGGATTGCGTCTGACATTACCGAGATAATAAAAAAGCGATTGCATTCAGATGCACAGATAAGTCAACTTTGGAAAGATGTCGGTGTCGCATATCCGATGGTATCATTCGCCGTGTGTTCAAAAAAACTGATTCATTGGAGTAACAGATTTGGGGAGTTGTTCTCTATTGACAATGAATTACCCGTGTTCATTCATGATCTGCCTGCGTTTGATCGAGCGATAAAACCTTTTTTAAAAGCGATCAAGAAAAATGTACCTGTTATCGCAGAGCGAGTCGTCCTGGATGGAGAATATGGGAATGATGAGTATTTGTTGTTTGCGCAACCTGTCGTCGGCAGTAAGCCGGGGCAAGTAATCATTCTTTTTATACCTGCAGGGACAACTGCATGTAATGAAAAACAAAACGAGATATACGGTCATATCTTAAAATCAATGCAAGGAATTGTATATCGAATGGAATATGATGAAGACCTGACCATCACTTTTATCTCAGGTAATGTGAAGGGGATCACCGGTTACGGACATAAGATATTATGCCCCGGCAAATCGTTTACCCAACTCATTCATGAAGATGATCGAGAAAGGGTTTGTAATGTAATCCATAACGCCTACATAAAGCATAAAAAACGGTATCAAGTCATTTTTAAAAGTACTCACCGTGACGGATCGGATATATGGTTATATGATCGGGGAGCTTTTTTCGAATTTGCGGGAAAAGTATTTTGTGAAGGACTGATTGTTGATATCACGCATCAATATCGTTCCCGACAAAAATTATATACTGCTCGTCGACGAATGCATGAATATGAAATGTTGTTCAATAGAAGTGCTTCGATCATTATTCGATGGAAGTTGAACGGGCGATTAAAGGTTGATTATATTTCAGACAATATTTCGCGCTTCGGATATACTCCGGAAGATTTTTATACCACATTCGAGGGTGATTACTCGATTATTCATCCCGGCGATGAGGAACGCGTGTTTGCTGAAGCGAAAGACTTTTCTATAGTGGAGCGGACCGATTATATTCAAGAATACCGAATTTTAACTAAGGATGGAGCTACGCGCTGGGTGATCGATCAAACGTGGGCCGTCAAAGATCCGCATGGTACGATTATCAATTGGTACAGTATTCTTATTGATATTACTGAGGCAAAAGAGAATGAACTTGCGTTTGCAGAAGAACGAGAGCGACTTCGCGTCACAATACGAGCTATTGCTGACGGAGTGGTAGCGACTGATATCTTAGGTACTATTGTATTGTGTAATGATGTGGCGAAAGATCTTTTTGCATTAACGGAATCTCCGGAAGGTCATGTTTTCAGTGATTATTTCCATGCTCGTAATGCACTTTCGGGAGAAGAAACGCCGAATGTGATAAAAGAAATTCTTTCCGGACAGGGGCCGACGTCAGTTCGTCCGGTTGTATTAACCGATATTCACGGAAACAGAAAATTTGTAGAATACAGTGCTTCGCCAATTATTAATGACAGTAAAAAGATCGTTGGTGTCGTGGTAGTGATTCGTGATGTCACATTACGGAATAAACTTGAAGCTGAAGCACAGAAAGCGGAGAAACTTGAATCAATCGGCGTGTTGGCAGGCGGGATAGCTCACGATTTTAATAATATATTAACGGCTATCTACGGGAATATCAGCCTCGCCAAACTTCATGTCGCTGATAATGAGAAGGCAGTGCAGTTACTCGATTCCGCTGAACGGGCGAGTGGTCATGCTAAAAATCTTGCAGGCCAATTACTTACATTTGCGAAAGGCGGAGCTCCTTTTAAGCGGATAGGCAATTTCGGAAAAACACTGATCGAGTCGGTCACGTTTATTATGCGAGGGTCAAATATTAAAACGATATTTCATGTGAGCGATGATCTTTGGGCCGCCGATTACGATGACAATCAACTTGCACAAGTTATCGGCAATTTAGTTTTAAATGCAAAGCAATCAATGCATAACAATGGTGTACTTACGGTGACTGCGACGAATTGCAGCGGTGAAAACCGACCTGAAAATGCACTTTTCGATCACTATATTCGCGTAAGTATCAAAGATAACGGTTGCGGCATAAAGAAAGAAGATCTTGAAAAAATCTTCGATCCTTATTTTACAACCAAAGAGAACGGTTCGGGATTAGGACTCACAACAAGTTTTTCTATCATCAAAAAGCATGACGGATTTTTTACTATCAACTCGTTGCCGGGCGATGGAACTGAATGTGTGTTTTATTTACCGGCAATAACGGATGCGGTCGTTCCTGAACCGATACCAAAGCAACCGCTTGCAGTCGGGATCGATCTTGGGGTTGTGCTTGTAATGGATGACGAGCCGCTTGTACGTGAAGCGGCAGGTGAATTTTTTAAGTATCTGGGCTATATGGTTCTTTATGCATCAGAAGGTACAGAAGCAATCGATATTTTAAGTATATCCGATCAAAAAATTGATATTACTGTTTTGGATATTACGATACCGGGTGGGCTTGGGGGAAAAGAGATCATCCAAAGTATCAGACGTTTATTTCCGACAGTCTATACGATTGTATCCAGCGGTTATTCGGATGATAAGGTTATTGCATCATACAGTGAGTATGGATTCCATAATGTACTGAAAAAGCCGTATACTATCGCAGATGTTGGAGATGTGCTTGATTCATATAAAGCGTGGAGGTCCAATAAATGAGCGGGATACTTTTTTTTCGTACCGAAAAACCTGATGAAATAGATTCATTTTATCGGGATGTTATGGGAATGGAAATATGGTTGGTGCAAGCAGAATGTACAATTTACCGACACGGGAATATTTTACTCGGATTTTGTAAAGGAATCTATGCGGAAACGCAGGGATGTATAACATTCTTCTATCCTTCTCAGGACGATGTTGATTCAATGCACATGCGCCTTATTCCGCATCATGCTGACACTCCGCGTACAAATGAGATATATAACATTTATCAATTTTATGCACGAGATCCGGAAGGACGAGTGATTGAATGTCAGATGTTCTTCGATCATATGAATCCCTATCATGCACTGACCGATGCGCTTATAGAGCGAAGAAGTATCCGGTTATTCACCAATGAGATCGTACCGAATGAAGTATTATTGCGTGTATTTGAAGTATGCCGTTACGCACCCACATCATGCAATTCTCAAGGATATTACTATCGTATCGTGCGGGATCAGAATATTCTTCAAAGGCTTGCACACGTCCGAGGGAATTCAAGTGCGCCGATAGCGAATGCAATGTGTGCAGTGATTGTAGCCGTTGATCCGCAAAAAACACAACGACCGGAGCAGGACGGAAGTATTGCTGCGTATCATTTTCTTTTATCAGCCTGGGGTTTTGGTTTAGGGACGTGCTGGATCGGTGGTATGGATCGTGATGAGGTAAAGACGTTGACGGGTATTCCGATCAATCATTACCTCGCAGCAGTGACACCGGTCGGATATTTCGTGAGTACACGTGCCGTCTCGCCACGTAGAGATGTCTATGAATTTGTGCAGGGGCTCGAGTAAGGCGTGCGACCTGTGCGAAACTATCATTTTTTGAATGTGTGCCCACCCCAAACCCCTCCCTTGAAAATCGGGAGGGGCTTAAATTTTTCTAATGTAGCGGGGACTTCGTCCCCGCACCCCTTAAAGAATTTCACAATCGGCCTTAAAAAATTATCGTGAAGCAATTCAAGTGTTTTTTCGTGAAGCAGCGCATACTGTGTGAGCATAGCGAGTTTATGCGCTGTAGAAAAAATACGCAGAATTGTAGATGATTTTTTACAGCCTTGACCTTTTTGTTGCTTTTTGTGTCAAGACAAAAAGTAAGGCAGGATTTTATAAGTTGCGCCATCCACAAACCCCTCCCGTGAAAATCGGGAGGCGGGCAGAAAGATTTTCTACCCCTACAAAAAATCCTAATGTAGCGGGCGCATACCATGCACCCGACTTCGCCCCCCATTTTTTTTAGAAAATAAAGATAGTTTGGAAATATTGAATGTTGCGAAGGTCTTATGTAGTATTATTTTTATTCTTGAAAGTGGAACTATAACACGTCGGTCATTGAGTGATTGCGATGCACAATTACCACGAATTACCCCCTGTGAAGAGGCTTTGATTCCTCGCCACAGGGGTGGGGGCACATCTACCTGGAATGGGAGCTGTGCAAAGAGCTGTAGAGCGTAGTACTATTCTATTTCAATGACATCAACTTTTACACCTTTTGCTTCGAATTGCGGTAATATCGCTTCTTTGTTTCCGACTATGACGGTGACAAAACGATCGGGATGAACATGTTTGATAAAACTTTCCTGAACCTTAGGTGCGTTCAGTTGATTGAAAGATTTTATGTAGTCATTCAGATAGTTTTTTCCGCGTGGTCGGATTTCAATATTAAATACCACATTATCAAGAACGGTTGACACGTCTTTATAATACGCGGGGAACTGAGCATTATAGAGGTTGACCATTTCAAATAATTCCTGGTCGGTAATATTTTTTGTTTTTGATGTAATAGCGGTCATTTCGTCTTTAACGATTTGGACGGTTTCGTATGCATTTTCCGGTTTAACTTCGGTGAACACATAATAATCTCCGCCGTTCATCATATTGTTGAAATCGCCGTAGACGGAATAGACATATCCTTTTTCAACACGGAGATTTTTCATCAAACGTGAATCAAAACCGCCACCGCAATATACACGGTTCGCCATCATAAATGAAATGCGATCTTTAAAGTCCCAACCATAAAAATTATATCCCATTTTGATCTTTGCTTGTGTTGAATCAGGTTTGTTGACCAAAATGATCTTTCCGTAATGAGCAGAGATATCGGGAGTTTTTATGTCAGGTATTTGTATTTTATTCATGGGCCATGTTTCAAAATACGACTTGAGCTTTGCTTTCATTTCTTTAATTTTAAAATCACCAACGATAGACATGACGATCAAATTAGGAGCGAATGTTGTATCGTAATACTGTTGAAGCTTTTCAGGGGTTATTTCTGCATATGAATTCGCAAGCAATGTGATATCATCATCAAATGAGTAGGGGTGATTCGGATACAAGGTTTTTCCGTAGTACCAACTCATAAGAGATGCATCCTGAGTTTTTGCTTGCTCGAGTCCGCGAATATTATTACGTTTGATTCGCTTGAACCATGCGGCATTAAAATCCGGAGAAATAAATGTATCGCGCATAACTGAGAGAAGGGCATCGGCATCGATCATCAACGCATTGCCGCTGAATGTATTGTAATCAGTTTTTGCACTGACACCGAATGATACTCCGTTCAAAGCTTTATAGTCGATGAATGCTTTTTCATCCATGACTTTATTCCCCGTATTCATCATCGAGAACATAAAATCCGTTATGCCGGCGGTCGTTGCCGTTTCATGCATTCTTCCACCCTTTATGTAACCTGTAAGTTCAATTACCGGTAGTTCATGGTCTTCCGCAAGGTATATTACCATATCGTTCTTAAGAACCATTTTTTCAAATTTCGGTATCGGTATTGACGGTATTTTGTTCTTGCTCTGAGAAAGTTTTTCATATAACTCTTTGGTAATTTCGACTGATGATACTCCGACGACAAAAATGACGAGCGCAATAATAAATGAGAGTGTTCTTTTCATAATCATCTACCTCATTTGCCTTTTTTCTGAGTGTTTTTAGTAGTTTCTTCTTTTTTCTGTTCAACAACGGGCGGATTATTGACTAAATAACCGACAGTTCGCTGTTGGGGTACAAGATATTTTTGCGCCGCAGCAATAATGTCTTCTTTGGTAAGTTCATTGAACCATTCCAGTTCTTTTTTATAGTGGTCAGGTTCATTGAAACGAAGATACGATTCTGCGATCATGCGAGCATTGTCTTCGGTATTCTTTTTTGCATAGATCATTGATTTAATGACTGACTTTTTTACTTTTTGCAGTTCAATATCCGTAATGCCGTTTTCGATCAGATTTTTGAGTTCTGCGTCGAATGCATTTTTGATTTCAGTAAGTGACTGATCTTCTGTTTTATCGCCGCCTTTTGCAGCATTACCGACCATGCCTACAAGAAGTATACCGTCATCACGTAAACCGAGTGAATATGCAAATGCTTGCATAATAGTTTGTTGTTCATTTTTTAATTTTTGATTCACACGCGAATTAGTGTCGTTAATAAGTATGGTGAGTAAGGTTTGAAGGGCAACTTGATCTTTATGATTTCCGGGAAGTCCACGGTATTGCATCATAAGGATAGGCACACTTGTTACCTTCTGAATTCGTTTGAAACGTTCTTCGGTTTGAGGCGGTTCGGTACGAACGAGACGTGTGATCTCTTGCGGTTTGTATTCATTGAAATATTTTTTTACCAGTTCGAAACCTTCTTCGGCTTTTACATCGCCCGCAATCACGACGATTGCATTATTCGGAGCATAATATTGGGTATAATATTTCTGCAGGTCTTCCATTTTCATGACCTGAAGATCTTTCATCCATCCTACGATCTGGTGATTAAGCCCGTGCTCGGTATAAACAACTGCCTGTAATTCTTCCATCGCAGAACGGAAAAAGTTACTTTCAAGCGATTGTCTGCGTTCTTGCATGACGACATCACGTTCACGAATGAATTCCGCATCGTCAAATTTAAGATTCCTCATACGATCAGCTTCAAATGCGACTGCAAGCTCAAGTTTTGCGGAAGGCACTTCTTCGTAATATACGGTATAATCATAAAATGTCCCCGCATTATTACTTCCGCCGACTTTTTTTATAATTGTCCATGAATCTTCTTTTGCCAGTCCCGGGGTGCCATGGAACATTGTGTGCTCAAGCAGATGGGAGCTTCCGGTAATGCCGTTGGGTTCATCGATAGACCCTACATTGTACCAGACGGCAAAATTAACCATCGGGATCTGGTGATCTTCAAGAACAACGATACGAAGACCGTTTTCGAGTTTGAATTGATGATACTTGATCTCAGGAATAGAAACTTTTGTGTCGGCACTGCTCACTCCCACGGTCATGAGAAGTACGATTGCAATTGCCAACAATCTCTTAGTGTGTAGAACCATACGATATCCTCCTTTGTATTGTCTGCAGTAGTATACGCATTTTTTTGAATTTGTTGCAAAAAAAACACATAAATACGGTTTTTCTTTCATAAGAATCTGTTAAACATCGTGCACATGCGAAAGAAAGTGTGTAGCAGACGCCGTTCATCAACGCATTACCGCCGTTCGTCGGGAGCGGTCTTATTTTCACATGCGATGTCACTATACTTTGACGGAAAGGGATAGATACCCTTACAACAAAAGGAGGATATGTATGAAAAAGGTAGTAGGTGTTTTGATGATTCTGATGGCATTAGTAGGATTCGTAGTTGCGCAAACAGAGGTGGCGGAGGCGTATCAATTACTCCAGAAGTCACGAAACGGTGACACAAAAGCACAAAAGGAATTGATTATATCCCTTGAAAAATACACGACCGATCATTCGGACCATGTATTTGCACACGTGATACTTGGTGAAGCGTACTTACTGCAGGCACGTGACGCAAAAGAGGACTGGGATAAAATGAAGTGGACGGGAAAAGGATTTCAATATATGGATAAAGCGGTACAAATGAAACCGGATGACTATATGATCCGTTTGGAAAGAGGTCTTACTTATTTTTATATGCCGGCTATGTTGAACAAAGGTTCTGTCGCTCGTGCCGACTTTGAGCGATTGCTTCAGATCGTTGAAAAAGAAAAGGATGATTATTTCACTGCGCATCCTCAAAGTGCTTTATACGGTAATACAGGCAATAGTGCGGTATACGCACAGACTATTCGCCAGATGGTGTTGTATTATGCAGGCAAGATCTATCAACGTGACGGTGATGCGGAAAAAGCATTACAATTATTTTCCAAGTGTATTGTGCTCAATAAAGAGAGTCGATTTGGTACAATGGCGCAGAAAGAAGTCACTGCACCGGTTGAAAACGGGAAGTGATTGGTGTGACAATGCCTGTTATATGCAAGGATATTCATAAGAAATATCCGATGGGGAAAACGGAAGTGAGCGCATTACAGGGTATAAGTGTGAATATTCGCGCGTCTGAGTTGACAGTTCTTGCCGGTCCTTCGGGATCGGGCAAGAGCACGTTGCTGAACATTATCGGTCTTATCGATAACCCGACCGAGGGTTCGCTTCAGATCAACGGCAATGATGCGCAAGAACTTTCGGATTTGCAGCGTGTCGCATTCAGAAGAAAAAATATCGGTTTTGTTTTCCAGCAGTTTCATTTGATACCTGTTCTCACTGCATATGAAAATGCCGAGTATCCTCTGATGCTCCTGGGTGTATCGCAAAAAGAGAAAAAGGAATTGCTCGAGTATATTTTGAATGCGGTCGGTATGTGGGAGTATCGTCACCATCGCCCGGCACAACTGTCGGGTGGACAACAACAACGTATTTCTGTCGCACGTGCGTTAGTGAAAAAACCCACGATCATACTGGCAGATGAACCGACAGCGAATTTGGATTCACATAATGGACTTCAAGTCATTGAGTTATTACAAAAATTATCGGTCGAACATGCTACGGCATGCGTGATCGCATCACATGATCCTGCGGTCATACATATGGGCAATCGTGTAATAATGCTTCATGACGGATTGATAAAGGAGGAAAAATGACATTGCTCGCATTAAAAAATCTCTTGCGTAATAAGCGTCGTACGTTTCTTACTTCAGGAATGATCGTCTCGGGAATGATCATGCTCCTTTTGGCATTAGGATATGTTGAGTATGTAAAATGGGGACTCGGTGAAAGCACCATACGCGCTGAAACAGGACATTTTCAGATCGCAACATCGGAATTTTGGAAAAGCAACAATGATGAACCGCTTGATAATGCGATGGACAATCAAAAAGAAATGATCGAGATGATCAGTGTGCATAAAAACGTGTCCTCGGTAATGCCTCAAATCGATTTTACGGGATTGATCTCTTCAGGAGAACGAACACAGGGTGTGATGGTGAGCGCAGTTGTTCCTGAAGATATTATTACACGAGGCAGTGTATTCATCAATTCGAAACCGTATGAAGCGTTGAGCGCGAATACCGAGGGGATCATTCTCGGAAAGCGGTTGGCTGAATACTTGAATGTAAAAGTCGGTGATACCGTCACGGTGATGACCAATACCGAACAAGGCGGCATGAATGCGATCGATATCCCCGTGGTGGCACTGACAGGGAGTGTTGTCAGCGAAATGAGCAGACGTTTTGCGTGTATGCATATAACCACCGCGCAGTCGTTGCTCAATACATCAAAAGTTCAAAAGTTGGTGGTCAGTTTATTTGATACCGCGGATACCGGAAAAACGATTCTTGAGATTCGTTCTCAGCTGCCTGAAAATGTGACGATACGAGGGTGGGAATCACTCGCAATGATGTATAGACAGGTAGTCAATTTTTTTTATCAGATCATAGGATTTCTAACGATCGTTCTGGTTCTTCTCGTTTGGTTTTCAAGTACCAATACACAACTTATGTCAGTTCTGGAACGGACGGGTGAATTTGCGGCCATGCAGGCATTGGGGACGGATAGACGGAAGATCCTCCATTTGATACTCATGGAAGGTATCATGCTGGCGGTTGTATGTGCCGTTATTGCAGTGATCAGTGAATATACCCTCTCATCATTGATAAATTCAATGAAGATCATGATGCCGGCGCCTCCGGGCTCGGATCGTGGATATCAATTGGGATTTCGTAATGTCGGCAGTAACTATATTATTGTGAGCATCGGGGCGGTACTTGTCGTCTTGACCTCATCCTTGGCACCGGCAATGAAGATGATACGCCAAAATATCGCTGATGGCTTACGGAGGTATGTATGAATTTCGCTATTGTTATTTTATTGAGCATGTTTTCGACCGTGGTGTATGCATCAAACGATTCCATCCTTGAGAAAATTGATGCGGTTCGCGCGAATTCCGAGAGTTTCTTCATGAGAATTGTGATCACCGACTATTCCGAAAGCGGAAAAGTGGATCGTGCGGAATATGATTCATACTTTAGCGGATATGAAAAAAGCGTGTTGATATGCAGAAGCGGAAAAAACAAAAAGATGAAAATATTGATGAAAGATAATGACATGTGGGCGTGTTTACCCGGTTCGCGCAGATCGATACGTATCACTCCACAGCAACGACTTATGGGGCAAGCATCGAATGGTGATGTTGCAAAAATTGCATTCTCTCGTGAATACACCATTTCCGAATCCATTGCACAGGGTAATAATCTGGTATTGACGCTTATTGCAAAAAAAGCGTCTGCAACCTACCAACGCATTGCATTGACCGTTTCTGCCGAAACCTATGTCATGAAACATGCGGACTTTTTCCTATTGTCCGGGAAGCTTTTTAAAAAGGCAGAATATGAATACGATTATAGTGGTGAATTTCCCCGTTTGGCGATGGTGAAGATCATTGATACGGTGAAAACCGGCAGGTGGACCACAATGACATATGGCTTTGCCCAACCGAGAGAAATCGCGGACAGAATTTTTAATGCAACGTATTTACCCGAATGGAACGGATGATGATGAAAACAAATATGATGTTTCGGCGATGTACGGGTGTGTATACCATACGTCTTGTCGTGAGCGGTTTTCTTATGGTGTTGGCAAGTGTGGCAACGCATGCCGCTGAATTGACGTGGGATGATTCCTTGTTTGTCAAAGTAGCGATGCAGCAAACATTTCAAAACAGTAATTCGTTATTTAAACCCCCTTTCGGTGCGAATGTCGGAGGCGGTAGCACGGTTTTCAGCGCCGTCCCCGAATATCGTGTTCAATACGGTGCATTGGTGAGTGCCGGTGGTCTGCAATGTACATTCAATCCCGGCGCAGCATTGACGGGGCGAGTGCGCGAGTTGTTTGTAACGGCTGAATACGGCGCGCTTCGTATTTCCGTCGGGAGAAAGTTGTTGCAATGGGGAACGGCATATTTTTTCAATCCGATCGGCAGTTTTATACCTGAAAAATCAGCGACCGATATATCCGATGCAGGAAAATCCAATGTGGGTGTCGATAATCTGAAAGTGGATTATTTCTCAGAGCATGTCGCTGTGAGCGCGTTAACATATTTTAAAGATGATAGATACGGATATGCAGGATTATTTTTTGTCGGTGTCGGGGGTATCGATACGTATTGGCTTGTCCACGATAAAGGCGACGGAGAGTTGGAATACGGAGCCGCGTGTGCCGTAACGGTGAATGATTTTATTGAAATTCATGCCGAGACAGTCAGAAAACGTTCGTATCATACCAGAGCACATCGTGTGCATACATCTGACACGGCTACCGTCACATTCGGCGATGAAGCGCTGTATCTGAAAGAATATGATGCACCATGGATGTGGGTGGCGGGTACGAACATCACTCTGGGGCAGATCAATGTGATCGCCGAGTTTTACCACAGTGACGCAGGAATAGGACGGGATGAATGGGAAAAAGAGAAGGATTATTTCTTGTACCATAGTGAGAATATTATGAATAATTGGGATGCAATAGATGAATGTTATACGATCTGGGATCTACAGCAGGAAAAACAACGATTTCGTGATTATGGTTTTTTACGAGTTGCCGGTATGATCGATTCCATCGATGTGTCGGGTATTGTGATCATGAATATGCATGATGTGAGTGTTACCGGTATCGCCGCAATTTCAGTGCCGATAAGCGACCGGATGAGTATCTCTGCAAATATGATCACAATGGGAGGGGAACGCGGTACTGAATATCGTGAATCAGTGGTTGGCTCTCTTATTACAGCCGATCTTCGGATTACCTTTTGACGATATGAGGAAATATGCTATACTGTGAAAACGAGGTGAATCGCAATGAAATTGATGAAAATTATTTTTAAGAATATTTTTTTCGCACAATTGGTGGCCTTACTGATCGCACTCGTTTTTTATCTTTTCATGGGAGATCCGAAAATACGGTTTCGCATGTTTTTAATACCGTCATTGGTTTTTTCTAATTTCAATTTTTATGCACATGCCTTTATTTTCAGCGGGTATGTGAAAAAAATCATGCAGTCGAAATTATCCAATGCGATGAAACTATTTCTGTCAATTATTACGTTTTTAGGGATCGCATTTCTCGCGACCGAGGCTTCAATGCTTTTTTTGGCGATCTTTTTCAAATATAACTATTTCAGATCGTTAAGCGGCCATCTGTATGTAGTAGCAGCTTCATCACTTATCGGGGTTGTTGCATTTTTGGGTTTCTATTTTTACGAATTAGTGAAGAAAAAGCTTGAATTACGTACACTTGAAATTGAAGAATTACGTCAATTACAACTGCAATCAAAACTGATATCGATGCGTGCAAAAATCAATCCGCATTTTCTTTTCAACACCTTGAATACAATCGTTGAGTTGGTACATACCGATCCTGATAAGGTGGAACGAATCGTACTGAATTTGTCCGATATGTACCGCAATGTTTTGAACTTGCCCGAAGAGGGAGATATTCCGCTGTCACAAGAACTTGATCTGATCAGTAAGTATGTAAAAACAGAGCAGGAGCGGTTGGGAGCGCGTTTGGAGTATAGCGTCGTGTGTGATGAAGTGTGTTTTGCTATGCGTATCCCGCCTCTACTGATTGAACCTATCGTTGAAAATGCCGTTATTCACGGTATCGCGAAAAAGCGGGATGGCGGCAAGATCACGCTTGTTGTCTCTCGTAAAGGAAAGATCGTCGAGGTTATTGTCAATGATACGGGGAAAGGATTTGATGTCGCTCATATACGTGAAGGATTTGGTGTGAAAAGTGTGAGAGAGCGTATGGCTATTCAATACAAGGATCAAGGAAAGTTCGAAATTATTTCCGAACCGGAAATAGGCACCACCGTACGATTGGAAATACCCTATGTATAAGGCGGTCATCATTGATGATGAACAAGCCGCACGTGACAGGTTACTTCGCCTATTGACGGCATATGATGATATAGAAATTATCGGACAAGCTTCCGATGGGGAAAAGGGCGCAGAGACCGTAAACAGATTACATCCTGATATTGTTTTTCTTGACATCGAGATGCCCGAGACGAACGGATTGCAAGCGGTGGGGCTTTTTGAATACCGACCGATAATTGTATTTGTGACCGCATTCAATCAATATGCCGTGCAGGCCTTTGAGGCGGAGAGTATTGATTATCTCTTGAAACCGGTGACACTGGAACGACTTGAAAAGACGATTCAACGTATTCGTCGTACGGGTACCACGCATCATCCTGATATTCAATCCGTGATTCAACAATTGATCGAACCGAAGGAACGCGAGGTTCGTTTTTCGGTTAAGATGCATGATGAAGTGTTCTTTATACCGGAGAAAGATGTGTCGTATTTTAAGGCGGAAGAAAAATATGTCTTTTTATGCACACATGATGCCGAGTATTATTACGACGGGACATTAAAAGAATTGGAAGATAAGCTGAACAACGAACTGTTTTTACGTATTCATAAGAGTTTTATCATTGCGCTCAATAAAGTGAGATCATGTAAAAAAAATATCATCGGAGATTATGTCGTGAAGATGAATGATAAAAGTGCTACCGAACTTCGGGTGGGGAGAGGTTACCTTGAGGACGTGCGGAAACGTTTGGGGTTTTGACGCATACAGAAGTAATTTACAGTTTCGAATATTATTTGATCACTACGGGTTCAAACTCCTGCAAATTGAGACTGCTTTGAAATTGGAGGGGGTTTAACTTGTTCTATAGTGAGGACTTTGTCCCCACAACCCTCATAAGTGAATAAAGAAAATTTGGAAATTTTGGCTTTTGCACAGTTCTCAAACCATTATTCAGCCCGTACAAAAAAATATTCTCCCAATAGAAACGGGAGAGGCATGAGTTGGGCATATACATCTGATGTTTGGGATTGGCTACCCCGCCGAAAGCGACGGAGTAGCCGATTTAAGAAGACAGCAAATGATTATTTTGATTCCAGTTCTTTGATAGTTGCGAGAATGGTCGGATGATTGGGAGATAAATCCAAAGCCTTTTTCATCAACTTCAATGCTTTTTTTGTATTGCCGTTTTGTTGCTCGTTTTTACCCATCCAGAAATATGCATAAAAAAGATATTGGCTTTTGGGAAACTCTTCAATGAATGTTTCCGCGACTGCGGCACTATCCGCTATTTTTCCTGATTGCCTGAACAAATACGCAATATTGAATAATCCGGCCTCGCGCTCTTCATACGTTACCGAAGTGTCTTTTTTTAACATCTTGTATTGTTGTACTAACGATTTTACGCCCTCGGTTTTATACGCCTGATATAACGGCTGATATATGTCTTTTTGAGTAACGACCGGTTTATTACTAGAAGCGTTTTTATGCTCTGCGATTATCCGATCAATATGATCGTTCATCTGAGTGTATTGATTACTGTATGATGCAAAACGCTGCAAACGCGGATCCGCTTTGATCTCGTCATTAGTTTTTCCTGCTTTCACGTCTTCGAATATGATCGAATCAAAATCATGCATCTCTGTATAGTAGTGCGTGTATTCGCTCTTGCTGAGTTTTTCTCCGTGACCGTTGTGGATAGTGACGTCATCAGGTAGCATTGCGATCAATTTTTTTTGTTGTTCCATAAAGACAAGCACACTGCAAGAAGGTGATACATAGGGGAAAAGATTGCCTGAGCTCAATCCGCCGACGCATACAATTTTTGATTTTGTAAACCATACGACAATATCCGATTCATCATGCCCGCCCGGCAACGGGATGATCTTTATTTCTTCACCGTTGAAAAAAAGAGATATCTCACTTTTATCAATGGTCAGATCAGGAAGCATATATGACGGATATTCCTGGAAAAGATTTACGCCACTCTCCATTTGTTTTTTAGCTATAGAATGTGCGATGATCAACGGTTCTTTTTCAAAGGCAATATTTCCCTCAAAGTGTTCGTTGTGTCCTCCGTGAGTAATAATGATGATCTTGGGATCCCCTTTTCCTAATGCAAGTATTTCTTTTTTGAGAGCTTCCGCCGTATTTTTACGCCCCGTATCAATAAGTAATACGCCATCATCACCGACAAATGCCATTATGGAAGGCGGTGATACGATCTTACTTGCAGAAAATCGGTACAATTTATCGGAGATCTTTTCTTTTTGAAATACCGGATCAGTTTGGGCAAAAAGACAGTTCGTAAAAAAAGTAGCTGGCAACAGTAAGAAGAGCATGAACAATTTCATACAATCGCATCCTTTCGTTTCAGGGAAACCCCTTGTTATACCTACCATACAGGCAACAGCCCTGCCCACACATTATTTCCCCGTCTGTTAATATAATCCATATTATTTGAAAAAGCAATATATAATATACATTGCATGGGCTAAAGTTAATTCATAGCAAAAATAAATATGTGTTATGCTCATTGGGAGAGTGGAGAATCGTAGGAAAAAGACAAAATTTTCACCTGACGGTAATAATGATGAGTTATTTCGAAAGGACGGTATCAGCGGAACTTGTTGCCAAGGTGTAGGACGCATTTCTTGAGATGGAGCACGTTGCTTTTTACGACGGAGCGCTGTCGTGTTTGAAATGGGTATCGGGTCGGCAACCGTGAACGTGCGATCTGGATGAGAAGTGATGGAAAATAGTTTTATAAAATATGGTCGATCATTTTGAATAGAAAAACAGGATGTGTTTTAGACCTTTATAAAATTCAAAATTATCAATATTTTCTAAAAAGGGTTGTGGCGAAGAAATTCCCACTATTAAGCCTCTCGCGATTTTCACGGAAGGGGTTTGGGGAGAGGTTTGTTTTACAAAGGCCTCAAAAAGTCGTGTTGCGAAAGGTCATGGGTTTATCGGGGAATGCTGTCGATCGTGGCTCATAGGTTATTTTTTGACAAGAAGTTTTCGCGCTTTCATTTCCATAGGCAAGATACATGTATAAATAAAGCGATTGACCGGCGTTTTGATACCGTATTTTTCAGCAAGCCGGATCACCGTGCCGTTTTGGTATTCGATCTCCGAGGGTTTGCCTTCCCACACATCACGGGTGAGCGAGGAAGTAGAGTCATACGGGAACGAGTCGATAAGTGCCACGGCCTTGTCGATATAATCCGCTTCGATATGCACGCCGATCTTCTGCGACAGCGCGTAGACCTCATGCAGCACGTCATACATCATTTGGCGCGTTTCTTTAAGCTCGCGCAGTTCGCCGTAGGTAGTACGCGTGACCGCCAATAATCCGCTCAGGCAGATCGAAATGAGCTTTTTCCACAGATCGGCAGTGATGTCGCGAGATATGTGAGCGTGTATCCCTGCATTGTTGAAAAGTGTTTGTAATGTCTGCAGACGTACCGAGGATGTATTATTGAATTCGCCGAAGAGTATCGTCGGCTCCATACCGAAATGACTGATCACACCGGGTGATTCGATCTTACTGATGATGCGGCATAATCCGCCGACGATGCTGTCGTGGCTGATATGTTCAGCGAGTTCATCGGCAGCCAACACACCGTTTTCCAGCGGGAGGACCATTGTGTCTTTGGTGACGATATGATGAAGGTCTTTAGCGATATCTTTCACCTGCCATGCCTTCACTGCCACGATCACACAATCGACAGGGCCGATATCTTTGATGATATCGGTAGCAACGGCGGGTGATATGGTGATATCGCCTTTGATGCTTTTCACTGTAAGACCGTTCTGCCGGATAGCGCGCAGATGCTCGCCGCGAGCTAAGAACGTGACGTCGTTACCGGCTTGGGCAAGCCGCCCGCCGAAGTATCCGCCTACACCGCCAGTGCCGAGAATTGCGAGTTTCATAATATTCTCCCTTTGTAAGTTTAACGCATTTTAAAAGTTAATACATATCTTTTGTGGCCATTTAGTATAGAATAAGGCATCAAATTACCAAAACATTTGATATTGATAATCAGTTATCACGATATTGCCACTTTTTAGCTCATTACATTTTTTACAAAGCAATTGGTAATTTGTGGAATCATTTGTTCCCCCATTTTCAAGAGGAACGATGTGATCATAATGCAATCCTTTGTCATCAATCAAGTTTATGAGATTTGTTAAATCTTTGTAACAAATCTGACATCTACCACGATCCCTATAAAAAATCGCATTTTTCAACCATTTTGGCAAATAAACTTTTCTAATAACATGACCTTGAGAATTATAATAGTTATCTGGTAATAATTTTTCTTTAACTAATTCTGAAAAAAAAAGATGAAATTTTAATAAGAATTTTTTATTCTGATAAAGTAAGAAAAATGTAGATTCAATAATATCGTCATATACTTTGTTAAATTCATTAATAAATTTATCAAATAGTTTATTTACACAATTCTTGTAATCATCATTTATCGTATAATCTGACCTAACATATTTAGCATCCATTTTCTTAAGAATATTAATATATGAAAATTTTAATTTCTTGCTATCAATGGTATAATCAAATAAAGTTTGAAAAAAATCAATGATTAAATCTAACTCAAAATCATCGCAGAGTGAGTCAAGTAAATAATATCTTTCATGTGATAGGGAGTTGTTTATATACATCCCAATAAAGAAGTGTAATAACGAATGTTTTTGTTGGGTCAAGAAGCAGTCTTTGCTTCTAAAAAGCAAATCAGATAAAAAATCTTCTTCTGAATGGTATTCTACAAAAGATAACGCCTTTAACTGCTTATGAATATCATTTGATTCAAATAATCTAATAATTTCATTTGCATACTTATAATTGGCAGACATTTCAATTTTTTTATACTGGCTCATTGTTTACTCCTATGTTTTGCACATACTTTACTGCTATTGGAAATCCAATGCCTTAGTGTATTTATCAAAATTTTAAAATGGATCAAATAGGTTTATTATTGATTGTTCCATTTATTATAAATTAAGTCTCTTACAAAAAAGCGTAGAATATCTCATGAAGTAAAATATCCATCTCTTGTAATTGACTTAATTCCCCCTTTTTAATATTTTCTCTAAAAAGGTCTTGAACATAATTTTTTTCTGATACTTCTCCTTGATATTTATTCTCACCTTTTTCAAAGCTTGTCCACTGGATAGGAATTAACATGTTGTTTTTTGTTAGACTATCCTTGCCAAGATACATTTCTATGCCACAGGCAGTACAGTTAACATTCATAGTTTTTTTACCTGTTGGACCTAATGTAGGATATTTTTTTGCAAATTCGATGTTAGGATATTTTAAAACTCGAAAATTAGATGGTAATTTTCTTGTTATCAATTTAGTCATTTCCTTAATACCTGCTGTATCATTATCAAATAATGCTATTATAGGGTGTTTAACATTAGATGCTGCCAAAGCTAATACCATCTTAACCAATGCGGATGCACTATGTTCAATTTTGTAATCTTCAAAGTCAATGAAATGGTAATAGTCTTTTAAGTGAGGATAAAGTGCTTCAATACTTTTTGATATAAATTCAACATCAGTTTTACCTTCAGTTAGAATAATAATTTTTTCAAAGTCAATAGTTTCCACTTCTTTCTCTTTGACCCATCCATTCGTAATAACATCGCTTAAGTCATATTCTATTATTGAATCACCTGATAACACACTTAATATTGAGAAAAGATGACACTCTAGTGATTGTCCAAATATTCCTAAATCTCCTGAAATTAAACTTTCTCTAAAATTTGTGTAAAGATCATTATAATTTTTATCTTTTGTATTTATAATATTATTTATTTCAGATAAATAATTATCATATGAACAACCACTCAATGAAAAATCGAGGTAACCCTCATCGCGGGATATTTTTTTTGCTAAAGTAAAGTTTTTTTTCGCTTTTTTCATTGAAGTTCCATATATCTCAAGTCTCTGTTTGCAAACATTAACTGTCTGTTTAAAACCTATAAAGTCAAAATATCCTTCTTCATTCTCATAAACATTACCCCAACACAATTTATTTTTTGTTGATTTTTTTCTTTTTTCATGAATAAAGTCACTTTGAAGAAATATAAGATTTATTATTTCCCTAAAATACCAATTTTTGTATTCGAAAATTGGATAATCCGCAAAAGTTAAATATGAAAATGAACCCATATGACAATATGTAACCCTTCCTTTTTACACAATCACTCTATCATTATTCAAAACGATTTGCAAGAATTATTCCTTTTCTCCATAGGGCACATGAATCAGTGCCCTACGAAATGTAAAGCGATATCGTGCATCGTCGGTTTTTATTTCGCGCCGTTTTTAACAGGCTCAAGCACTGCATGAAGTAACACGTTGCTGTCGGGAATTACATTTTTGCCATTATCCTGAGAATACGGTGCCGAGAAATAAAAATCATCACCCATGATGTTGAGTTTATATCTGAGCGTTGTTTTTAAAAACGGTGCATCAATCCGATATTCCAACATACCAGTCTGTGCATTGAACACATCTACGAATCCGTTTTTAAGCCCGGGGACAGGTGATTGCATGAGAACTTTCGTTTCATTTTCCCATTTCCATTTTGCAATGCCGTTTGTGCCGCGGATTATGTAAATATGTTCTCCGTCACACTCGATACCGGTGGCAACCTTACCTCCGTCCAATTCAAACGATCCGTTTGGAAAATTCACGATCTTTGATGATAATATATTCAGTAAGCCGTCATCTACGGAGTTGACCCACACAAGTTTCAGGTCCTGATCGTATTTTCTTACTTCGTACCTGTTTTCATAGCCGATCATGATCAAATAAATATTACCGTCGGCATCAGCCGCATGTTCGTTCAGATTTTTCAGAAAACCATTTACGCCATCGGGGTCTTCTTGCGGGATACCGTTTATCATCATGCCGTTCATATCGGTTTTGACCGCCACAAAGTTTTTCACGGGTGAAATATAAAAGAATCCGTTTCGCAAATGCACCTTCGTATTTCCGTAGTTGAATCTGAATCGCACATCATAAAAAATATATGAATCTTTAAAACGCATGTTGTGATCGAATTCTTCGATAGAAGTCTTTTGATTGTCCAGGAAAAATATCGAATTCTCATTCATACCCATTCCGGGTATCCAGCCGGATAGTTCGCCCGGTCCTTTGCCGGTCTTTATCTCATATTCGCCGATACGGTTGAGTTCCTTATCCCATATCGTGAGGAAAGAGAGATTGTTTTTTTGGATAACTGCCGCTAAATGGTCTTTTTTATCACTTGCGTGCAAATACCAATTCACATATTCATCGGTAAAACGAACCGTTTTTATCAAATTCATTTTTCCGGCAGGCTTTCCGTTGAAGAGTGTTTTTATGTAGGTCACGCCGTCTTTTTTCGTGATCTTATAGGTAATATCCTTTTTCGCACATGAACATACTACCAATACAAACAGTGTCGCTGTGAGTAACCATGATGCAATTTTCATAATTCCTCCTTGTTACAGGTTAGACAATGGCACAGGAAGGATTGTTTCATGCAAAGTTGGAAGTATTGAAGATAGGGCGGTTGAGACCGCCCCGGAATGAGAATCAGGTTTTGCTTGGTTGTGTGTCACGTTTCAAAACAACGATCATTTGAACAAATCCGGTCGTATTGTCCTTTGACAAAATTTTTGCGTAATCCTCTGCCGCACCGATATGAAGAACTATATAGTCATCGGTGACACCGAGAATGGTCAAAAATCCTTTCATGTTTTTTAAGATATCACTTGTGTAAACATAATCTGGATTACCGGTTTTAATATTAAAACTAAGAATTTCTCCATCAAAAGCAGGAAATTCAAGTTGGTTGGATTTTGCATGAAAGCGACCGCCAATTTTCGTGGTATACACATGTGTTGCATCATACATGATCGAACCGATCACCAAATCACCGCTAAGACCTGTATTTACCGTAGAAAAGATCATCGGTTTGATGTTGCTTTCGAGTTCATAGGTATATGTTTTTTGTTTGGTAAGATCAGTATCATACGAATCCAAGCGGTATGGAGAAGATACATTACCAAAATACAATGTGTTGTTGTTGTGATTGAATTTCAGTATGCCGTTTTTAGCTTCGGTTATGTCTTTTTTGAAATTTTCTTCATCTTCTTTGGAATAGGGTATTTTTTTGATTATTGAACCGGTAGTTAAATCCATGATACCTAAATATGTCAGATTAATGCTATGAAAGTAAAGCATTGTTCCTACGATATCAAAAGTGACGATTGGCCCTGTTGTATTATCATACTCAATGCTGTCAATAAACTTACCTGTCATATCAAACATTGAAATTCGACTCAAAGCGAGATCTGCAAAATAAATGGTGTCGTTTACGATACGTAACCCAAGTGAATGAAGAGCTTGTCCCGGACCTTTGCCTTTTCTAATTTCAAAGCTTGATCGTTCTTTGCCATCAAAGGACATAAACCGCACAGTGAATTTCTCGGTAGACTCCTCAACGAAATAGACATTGTTGTTGTAAATACCGGAACATAGCGATGCATTGTTTTGAGCCATGTTTTGTGCTTCCCATGAGTAAGCCACCGGCAGATTGACCGTGATCGTTTTGTTTTTCCCGCATGCAGATAAAAGAAGCCCCATCGTGATTAAAACCAGAAATAAAGATCTCATAAATCCCCCCTTGTTTTCTTATAAGACAAGTAACCGGAAGGATTGTTTCAAAAAAAATGGTAGTATTGAAGATAGGGCGGTTGAAACCTCCCCGGAATGAGAATCAGATTTTGCTCGGTTGTGTGTCACGTTTCACAACTACGAGCATGTGAACAAATCCGGTCGTAGTGAGAGTTTCTCATGTAACTATTTATTTTATGACAAGAACAATGAAAAAGTTTCTCTTCAACTTGTTCTTTTTTTCAGATACGAGGTCTGTGCAAAATTCATAATTCCTTGTTTATTTGTAGTGTTAAAACAGGGGTATGGGGATGAAGTCGGGTGCATGGTATGCACCCGCGACATTGAGAATTTTTGTAGGGGCAGAAAATCTTTCTGCCCGCCTCCCGATTTTCACGGGAGGGGTTTGTGGATGGCGCAACTTATAAAATCCTGCCTTACTTTTTGTCTTGACACAAAAAGCAACAAAAAGGTCAAGGCTGTAAAAAATCATCTACAATTCTGCGTATTTTTTCTACAGCGCATAAACTCGCTATGCTCACACAGTATGCGCTGCTTCACGAAAAAACACTTGAATTGCTTCACGATAATTTTTTAAGGCCGATTGTGAAATTCTTTAAGGGGTGCGGGGACGGTGTAGAGACACGGCATGCCGTGTCTGTAACCGAAAATGCCCGCCTCCCGATTTTCACGGGAGGGGTTTGGGGTGGGCACAAATTCAAAAAATGGTAGTTTTGCAAAGGTCAAAATTTCCAAAACATTTTTATTTCCTAAAAAAGGGGTATGGGGACGATGTGCGCATTACATAATAAATGAAGCTGCTTCCGACGGTCATCGAGTGATCTCGTCGCACAACAAAACGAATGTCCCTGTAGCGACTATTTGCTTATCCGCAAGCGTGAATATAAATTCCCAAAATGACAGTTCCGTAAAGGCCTCAACAAGCTTATTATTCTCCGTTTGGCAATGTATATAAAAAATATAAAACCAACTTTAGTTCAATTGCACATTTCACGTGTGTGTTTTATCATGTATCCGCACATCACGCAGTCACCGAAGCGGTGAGGGTAGAATATCACGGTGAAACGATCTGATACGCAAGCGAAAATCGCCTCCCGTGTTTTCAAAAGCCGTGCGTACGGTGCATATCAGCTGATTGATTTCAACGGTGATGCCCATGTCAGGTAAGTAGGTAGTATTGCTGTACGGTGTCTGTAGGAAGAAGAAACTCGGTTACGAGACGAGTGATGGTGAGGACGCACAAGAAAAGGAGGTTCGATCGTGTTGAAAATTATCACGGTGAGTTTGATCTTTTTGTGGTGTACTGCATGTGTAAAAAATTCTGACGGTATGCAAGTAACGATTCAGAACACCCAGCGGTGGAGTAGCGGTTTACGGGCAAATAATCAACCCGGGTTGTCGGGTATCAGTGAGGATGAAATTTATATCTGGGGTACGCGCGGAGATCAATTTCTAATGACTTTTTACAGTTTTTCCGGCGAGAAACTTCGTGAAATAGTTTTCAATAAGGGAAAAGGACCGGGAGAAATTCAATTTCCACGTATCGCGAAGCTTGCTGATGAAAAAATATTTATCTATGATTATTGGTTGCGGAGGATAAATATTTATTCTCTTGATGGTAAAATTATTGATGATATTGTAATTAATGATTCGGATTTATCCTCAATATCGGATTTATTTTATTACAAGGAAAAGATTTACATTCATTGTTCGGAAAAATGCCTTCTTGCTGCAATTGATATGACGGGGACAGTAGTAAAAAAACGAATGTATGAACCGTCAACAGTATCAAGTAATGCGGATGAAACACCGATTCTTAACGGTGCATTATACTTGAACGATAGGGAAAGATCTCTGTATATAGCATATTCTAATACACCTTTGCGTATTGATGTATTTGATCTTGCTCTGGAAAAAACAGATAGTATGGTGATTCCTCAACATAAAAAATACGAACCCTATCGATTTCAATTGCAACAATATGGTGATATGACTTTTATGTCGAGCGTAGGGGATGATCTCGCATCGTCAGTTGCATTTTGGAAAGACTACATACTCCTGCCGTTACCTGCAAGAACAGTGCAAACGGAAACGAAGGATTTACCGAAGGATGTTGATAATGGATTTCAACTTATTAATACAAGAAAAAAACAAGTAGCAGGAGTAGCGTACGATGAGGTATTTCGTCATACACTCGGATTGTCATATTATATACTTGGTGTCAGAAAGAATATGATCATTTGCGGAGTATACGCAACTCATAAAGAATCGTACGAAAGATCATACGGTACAAAATCGGGGGATGACTTGGAGATATTTGTTTTTACGATAACTGAGTAGAACACTTTGTGAAAATGAACTACCCCGTAGCACGCTACGGGGTGTCTCCCCAAAAAACATTAAAAAAATCAGACTTTTGCTTAATTCAAAATTTCCAAAGTATCTTTATTTTCTAAAAAGGGGTGTGGGGACGAAGTCCCCGCTACATTAGAAAAATTTAAGCCCCTCCCGATTTTCACGGGAGGGGTTTGGGGATAGCGCAACTTATAAAATCCTGCCTTACTTTTTGTCTTGACACAAAAAGTAACAAAAAGGTCAAGGCTGTAAAAAATCATCTACAATTCTGCGTATTTTTTCTACAGCGCATAAACTCGCTATGCTCACACAGTATGCGCTGCTTCACGAAAAAACACTTGAATTGCTTCACGATAATTTTTTAAGGCCGATTGTGAAATTCTTTAAGGGGTGCGGGGACGGTGTAGAGACACGGCATGCCGTGTCTGTAACCGAAAATGCCCGCCTCCCGATTTTCACGGGAGGGGTTTGGGGTGGGCCCAAATTCAAAAAATGGTAGTTTTGCAAAGGTTTCGACTTATCGAAGGCCGTCTAAATATTGTACCAGTTCAACGCGATTTTTCACATTTACTTTTTTATAAATATTAAAGATGTGTGACTTTATTGTATTTTCTGCAAGGCAAAGAGCATCGGCGATCTCTTTGTTGAGTTTTCCGACACAGATCATTTTTACTATTTCAATTTCTCTGTTTGTCAATTGAGAATCAACGGCGAGTTTTTTATAGACATAGTCATTATTGTGAATATCCGGATACAGTGAACGTAGAAAAGGAATGGTATACATAAAGATTATCGGAAAAAAGAGCAAATATTCGACTGCACTGTACCCCGGAGCAATTTTTAAAATATCCCAGACAGTCAATGAGATCGTATCAAAAATGAAAATGAACGCAGTGAATTGCAGTATGGGTTTTGAGTAGGTGTGTCGTATGGCCTTGATCAGAAATACACCCGTGATGGTGTAAACTATCACGCGAATAATAAGATTGCTGCCCATGGTAAAACCGTAATGAGCGATCGCATAGTGACGGAACAAGAGCTCTGCGATAAGCAATGCAGTGAACGAAAATAGTAATGGGAACCGCACTTTTTTTGAAAAAGTGCCTGTGGCTGCGATGAAAAGAATACTCGCAATCGTATAATGATAAATGGTAGCGTTTATAAGAAACACTTTCTTAAAAAAGGTTACTATATAAATATAATATTCGAAATAGCGATTTAAACGAAGCATGATTTCATGGAAGTCGATCACCATATTGATGAGTAACCCTAAAACAAGAAGCACCAGCGCGGTAATGATCCTGACCCCGAGCGGATTAGGGTGTTTATGATTGAATACGATAACCTTGTAGGTTGTGATTCCACACATAAAAAGAGATATTACGAATATTGCCAGGCGTGCCGTATGCATACGATGACTATGAAATATCTTACGATACTTGTCAATACAAAATCTTCGGTACTTGCAGGACACAACTTTAGTTCATGAGCGAATACACTTAAGTTGTATTGTTGCCGACTCTTTTTTTTGTTGTAATACCGTCACAGGCCGAGCGCAGCCATGTGCTATGATAACGCTTCGGCAGAAAGGAAGAGAAATGAAAAAAGTGAAATTGGTTACTTTTGTTGTCATGATGTTGTTGGTCGTCACCGCGGGGTGTAAAAAGTCATCAACCGCTCCGGAAGAAGATCCGGGACCGTCAATGATGAATGTGTTCGGGGAGTATATGGGGGCAACACTGCCCGGTAGTACTCCGTTACGTTTTGCGCCGGATCCTTTACTGACCGCCGGCACCACGTGGTTCTATCACGGCTCGCCGATATTCTCACCTGACGGCACGGAAATGTATTTTGTGAAATACTTTACAGCCACCGACCAAACCGAGATTTGGTTCACGCGTCGCGAGGGTACACAATGGATTGTTCCGCAAAAAGCCTCATTTTCGCAAGGCGGATTTGTGAATAATCCTTTTTTTGTCGGTAATGATAATGATACATTATATTTCAAATCGAACATGAACGGTTACTTCATTCACAAAGTTACTCGTACAGCGAACGGATGGTCAGCACCAACATCGCTTGCGATACCTTTGCCGGTCGGGTATACAGCCGGTAATGACTTTTGTGTCGTGTCCGACGGATCCGTTTATTTTTCCGCGGATAGTCTCGCTACGAAGTGTGAAATATTCATTTCACGGTATAATGCAGGTACATATTCAACTCCTGAAAGTTTGACTGCGATCAACACTTCCGGGTATAATGAATGGTTGGGATTTGTCGACCCGAGTGAAACATATATGATTTTTGTGTCAAACAGAACGGGTGGAAGCGGCATGCATGATCTCTATCTTTCGCGAAAAAGTGATACCGGATGGAGTACGCCCGTCAATCTGGGTGTTACAATTAACAGTTCATGGGAAGACGGAGCGCCGCATATTACTGCTGATGGTAACTATTTGTTTTTTAATACTGTTAAATCCGGAGATCAAGGATTTACACCGTATTGGGTGGATTCAAGCATACTTGATGCCTTGGTAAAATAACTATATTTTTGATTTGTGCCATCCCCAAACCCCTCCCGTGAAAACGGGAGGCGGGCATTTTCGGTTACAGACACGGCATGCCGTGTCTCTACACCGTCCCCCCACCCCTTAAACGACATTAATAAACCGGTAAGAAAAAACAAAACGTGTCGAAATGAAAACGCAGAAAATTTAGCTCCCCCTCGCGGTTACGCGTTTCCCCCTCTTTGCAAAAAAGAGGGGGAAATAAAACGGCATTAAAAAATCAGCGTGATGCAATTCAAGCTATGTCCCATAAAAAAACATCAGGATGTCATTATCGGGCTTGACCCGATAATCCAGTAGTAATCTTAATTGCACCTGGATTCCCGTTTTCACGAGAATGACACATACCGGCTTTTGTGGCAAGACAAAAAGTAAGGCATGATTTTTGAAGTTGTGCCATCCCCAAACCCCTTCCATTGAAATTGGAAGGGGCTTTACGATTTTAATAACGGGGACTTCGTCCCCGCGCCCCTATTTTGAATATACTGAGAATGAAGAAGTTTCGAATTTCGCATAGACCTTTTCTTGATCTTTTGCGATGAGACGGCACAGTCATATAATTGACAATGACGAACGGATACAGGACTAACCCTCGGTTGGTCGCCGAAGTTCCCATTTGATATATTCATCGTTGCGAGAGACCTCTGCGAAATGCAGTTTGTGCAATACTCGTGCTGATGCAGTATTGCGGATCAGGCACTCAGCGATGATTTTCTGTACCGATGTATGTTTGCGGCCTTGTTCGATAAGTGCGTCCGCGGCCTCATAACAGTAACCTTTTTGCCGCTCAGACGCGATTATGGAGAAACCGATCTCGATCGTTCCGTTTTCATCAGGCGGACCTTTGAATCCGATGTCACCGATGATCGTATGTTCTTCTTGTAACACAATGACCCAAGGTCCGAACAGATCGGGTTCGTGATCATGGAGTAATTCAATGAAAAAAGGCAGTGCATCACAAAGGTCTCCGAACGGCCATAGTCCGTGAGTATGAAATCCTATTTTTTCAAATGCGAGTTCATCTCTTGCCAGCGCGGCATCTGCCATTTCACCGGTCATCGGGTGAAGCACTAATCGTGTGGTGCGGATGGGTGTCGGTGACGCATGCTTCATTATTGTTTTTGCCACCAATTCGAGTAGGGAAGCATGTCGCTGAGCACGACTGTTTTGTCTGCATCGAGTATTACTTCTGTATGCAGATTATTCGAGTCAATATCATAGATGAGTTGTCTGCATGAACCGCATGGCGATATGACAAATATTTCACCGATATCGTTTTTCCATACGGCGACAATTTTTTGTATACCGAATATCCCGTCGGTGATCATCGAAGCGATAGCATTTTTTTCTGCACAAAATGAATTTGATCCAAGGTCAGCGCATATGCCGCAATATACAGTGTTGTTCTCGGCAAGCAATGCACATCCCACATCTCCGACCGATCCTAACGGTTTTTGTGTCGCGCGGATGACCGATGCGGCTTTTTGTATGAGGAGTTCATTGGTCATGCGGTCTGTTCCTAGAACGATTTTTCCAGTATAGTAATGATATCGTCACGTGTAAGTTTTTTAAAATTGCCTAACGAGCCAAACGCCATCGCTTTATCCGCCATTTCGCCGAAACGGGTATTATCAACACCCACGTCACGCAGGCGTGAAGGGATCCCCAGGCTTTCAAAAAACAGTCGGGTGGCGTCAATTGATTTTTCAGCAGCGCTCAGCGCATTGGTGTCGGTGATCCCCCATACATGTTGTGCATATGCTGAAAATTTCGGTAATGTGGTCTCCGACAATACATGTTTCATCCAGTGAGGAGTGATTATCGCAAGCCCCGTGCCATGGGTTATGTCAAAAATGGCGCTCACTTCATGTTCGATCATGTGCGTGCTCCAGTCGCCCATTTTTCCTGTGCTGAGCAGACCGTTGAGCGCTAATGTGCCGGCCCACATGAGTTGGGCGCGTGCGTCATAATTTTTCGGGTCATACACTGCTATCGGCCCATACTGGATGCAGGTCTTTAAAAGCGCTTCCGCTAATCTGTCCTGAACAAACGTATCCTCGGTCGGACTGAAATATTGTTCAAAAACATGGCTCATGATATCCGCCGTACCGGCAGCCGTTTGATTTTTCGGTACGGAGTAGGTATTTTCGGGATCCAGTATTGAGAATGCGGGACGTAATAAAGGGCTTCCCATACCGCGTTTTTCCAATGTAGCCTCATTGCTTATCACAGCGCCGCCGTTCATCTCGGAGCCTGTGGCGGCAAGGGTAAGTATCGTGCCGATCTTGAGCGCTTTGCTCACCATGGCTTTTCGCATGCAAAAATCCCACGGATCGCCATCATACATCGCGCCTGCCGCAATGGCTTTTGATGCGTCGATCACGCTTCCTCCTCCGACGGCCAGAATGAAGTCGAGACCATGTTCTTTACACAGTTTGACACCGGCACGCACACTTTCTATGGAAGGATTGGGTTTGATACCGCCCAATTCGGTGAAGAAAATATTGTTTTTTTTCAAAATATCAGTGACCGTATCATAGAGTCCGTTATCTTTAATACTTTTACCGCCGTAGGTGAGAAGTACGCGAGTTCCGTGCGTGTTGATCGCACCGGCGAGTTTGTCGATCTTACCTTTGCCGAAATGGATGGTGGTGGGGATTGAAAAATCAAAATTAAGCATACAAGAACCTCCTTGTTGTCTGCATGATTGTATAATAAAAAAGCGAAGGATGCAATGATATATGAATTTGTAAGAAGGGTGTGGCAGTACAAGAAGTGAGTTTCGCGTTGCTATGGTTCTATTTTTGGAAAGCGTGCCCTCCCCAAACCCCTTAATAATAAAAGCCATATACAACAAGACCTCCCAAAACGGCATTAAAAAATCAGCGTATAGCAATTCAAGCTATATCCCATAAAAAAACATCAGGGTATCATTATCGGGCTTGACCCGATAATCCAGTAGTAATCTTAATTGCACCTGGATTCCCGTTGGAATTTATCCTCGTGAAAACGGGGACGGGAATGACACATACCGGCTTTTTGTGGCAAGACAAAAAGTAAGGCAGAATTTCATCACCCCGTTATTATATAGGCGTCTCTGTTTTGAATAGAACGAGGATGAAGATGCTTTGAATTACGCAAAGGATTCTGCGTATATAACCGCGTACACGATGTCGCGGAAAGAATATCCTTTTATACTAGTAAAAAAATCACGAATGTGATAAAAAAAGTATGAAAGTATTCGCATTCGAGAAAAAACTATGGTATAAAAAAGAGACGGAATAGTTGAACCAACGAAAAGGGAGGTTTCATGAAAACGATGGTAGTGAGTATTTTGGTAGGTATGATGCTTGTAATGTCCTCTTGCGGTGGCGGAAGCGACCCTGTTAAACCGGTAGTTCCGACAGCACAGCAGATGGCGGCAGAGGGTTGGACTGCGTATACATCAAATAATTATACGTTAGCGATCGAGAAATTTAACGCGTGTATCGCATCGTATCCTTCATATGCTGATGCATATGCAGGTGCGGGATGGGCGTCATTACGCAATAACAATATCACTGAGGCAAAAACATTCTTTACGACGGGTAACGGATTGAATCCGACCGGCGATGCGTTGTATATGATTCGTATCGGTCTTGCTTCAGCGACATTACTTGATAATTCGACCCCTGCAACGATCGGCACGGCAATTGTCAATTACCTTTCAGCGCATGTTAATATCGCGAATACGTGGGTTCACCCGTATGATATACGTATAACTGCGATCACGTTACATAATTTATTGGCAGAAGGATATATCAACAGAGGTTCTGCATACTGGGGTACCGAATCGGGTTCGGCAGTGAATGCGCTCACCGCGTGGGGGCAAATCAAAAAAGCACTTGAAATGAGCACGTCTGACGCAAAAGCGGTAGAACTTCGTGACTATTTAAGAGGGGTTTCATTATGAGAAAAATACTATTTTCACTTTTATTTATTTTTGTTGCTATAGCGACAACTTTTGCGGCTCCGCACCGATTTCTTCCTCTTACGGTCACACAACCGGACGGTGAAGTGCTCAATATCTTTGCAAGCGGTGATGAATTTAACAACTACTTGCATGACAAAGACGGTTACTCGATCATGAAAAACCCGAATACGGGTGTATATGAGTATTGTGTGAAACAAGGTAATGACCCGATTGCCTCGGGTATGCGTGTAGGGGCAATCGATCCCGCATCTTTAGGTGTCGATAAACATATACGTATGTCCGCCGAGAAGACGGATGAAATTCGTAATGCGTTTTATTCTTACAGAAGCGGAAGTCCGACCGAGATTCAACCTGCACCGACAACAGGATCTATCAACAATCTCGTCGTGTTTATTCGATTCTCCGGTGAGACAGAGTTTACACAGAACATTTCGGTATATGATAATATGTTCAATAATGCCACCTCAGGATATAATTCGATGAAGAACTATTACAATGAAGTGTCATACAATCAACTTTCAATTAACACAACATTTTACCCGACTGCTTCAACGACGGTAGTATCGTATCAGGATACTAATACTCGCGGGTATTATCAGGTGTATTCTTCCACAAATACCATAGGCTATTCCGGGGATACTGCTCGTAGAGATCGTGAACACACGCTTTTGGTAAATGCGATCAATGCCATAAAATCACAAATTCCGTCAGGATTGAATCTTGACGGTGATGGTGATGGCAGAGTGGATAATGTGTGTTTTATCGTAAAGGGAGCACCGGACGGATGGAATTCATTATTATGGCCACACATGTGGTCGTTGTATAGTCAGACAGTGAATATTAATACAGGCTCGGGCGACAAACGAGTGTATACATTCAACTTCCAACTTGAAACATCATTGAATTCATCAGGAGTGGGTGTTTTGTGCCATGAGATGTTCCACTCACTCGGCGCCCCCGATTTGTATCATTATTCTGACCAGACACCGTATGTTGATATGGATCCTGTAGGCCCGTGGGATATCATGGAATGGGATGCAAATCCTCCGCAACATATGACCATGTTCATGAAGTATAAATACGGAGAATGGATCGATTCGATACCTGAAATTACTACGACAGGAACATATACGATCAATGTGAATAAAAATGCGTCAAACAATGTATTTAAAATAGCCTCTGCAAACTCCACTTCGCAATATTATGTCGTTGAATTGCGAAAAAAAGGCGCAACAGGTGAATTTGATAGCTACCTTCCTGTGACAGGATTACTTATTTATCGTATAAACCCTGCATACAACGGTAACGCAAGTAGCAAGGATGAAGTATATGTCTATCGTCCGAATGGCACTGCGACTACAAGCGGTACAGTCGGCAGTAATAATGCAGTATGGTTTGCGGCATTTCACCAGACCGCTCAGGGAACCGGCGGTATGTTTCCGGCAAAAACTGCTATCAACGATTCGACCAATCCAAGCGGTTGGCTTGCGAATTACGTGAATCCCAGCGTGCCTGCAACATGGACAATGGCGGCAGGCGGTTTGGATATTTCCAATATCAATGTGGCTACTGACGGGCTTAGCGCGACGTTTTATGTGAATATCCCCGGTAGCGTAAAAGAGGTTGCGGTTACCGCACCGAATGGCTCTGAACAATGGAAACGTAATAAGACCTACAATATTACATGGACGGATAATTTTACCGAAAATGTAAAAATTGAACTCTATAAAGGCGGATCGAAAGATTCCGACATTTCGACATCTACAGAAAGTGACGGCACGTATTCGTGGACGGTGCCGACCGGTCAAACACTTGGGACAGATTATAAAATTGTAATTACAAGTGTCGACGATGGGACGGCTACCGATCAAAGCAATGCGGATTTTAGTATTCTCGCGGCTGATACTCTCGCTGTTACCGCTCCAAACGGTGCTGAATCGTGGAGAACGACCTCAGTTCAGACAATTACGTGGACGGATAACTTTTCGGAAAATGTCGCTATCGAGTTGTGGAAAGGCGGAACCAAGAGCTCCGATATTACAACGTCGACCGAGAGTGACGGCTCGTATTCATGGACTATTCCCGCAAACGTCGTTCCTGCGACTGATTATAAGATCAAAATCGTACAGGTCGGTGATGTAAACGTCAATGACAGCAGTGATGCGAATTTCATTATCACTCCGTATGTATCTGTTACATCTCCAAGCGGTGCTGAGCAATGGAAGAGAAATAAGACCTACACTATTACATGGTCTGATAATTTTTCAGAAGATGTGAAAATAGAATTATATAAAGGCACCTATCCTATCGTGACATCGTCACCTGCGTCGCAAAACGGTATATCAAATGCACCGACATATGATAGACTGACCATTGTCGCCTCAACACCGAGTGACGGCTCGTATGAGTGGACAATTCCCGCAAATTACACTATTGCAAGTGATTATAGGATCATTATCAGCAAAGCTGACGATGTGACGGTCATTGATGATAACAATGCGTATTTTTCAATTCTTGCCGCTGATGTAGTCACGATTACCGCTCCGAACGGCAGTGAATCGTGGAAGATGAATACGACTCAGGCCATCACGTGGACTGATAACTTCACCGAAAACGTTGCCATCGAATTATGGAAGGGCGGCTCAAAACAATCTGATATCATCGCGTCTACAGAAAGTGACGGATCATATTCATGGGCACTGCCTGAATCGCTTACGGTAGGCTCTGACTATAGAATAAAGATCGTTCAAGCGGGCGATGCGAATACAAATGACTCAAGTGATGCTGATTTTTCAATACTCGCAGCCGATCCATATATTATTGTTGCTACACCGAATGGTAGTGAGCGTATTTTGCGCGGATCAAACTGCGCAATTACCTGGAGTGATAATATATCGGACAACGTAAAAATTGAATTGTATAAGAATGGTTCGTTTGACTCTACTATTATTGCGTCGACTGAAAGTGATGGAACCTATACATGGGCAGTGCCTTCTGCGTTAACGCAAGCATCTGATTATAGTATTGTGATAACCAGTGTTGCGAATGCAGGCGTGACCGACCAAAGTAATGCAAATTTCAGGATCGACGATTCATCTATCGACGGGCATGTTGTCGCCAACGGCGCGATATGGGGATATGCATCGGTATATGTCGTATCCGAACTGGAAATTCCGACAGCATGGATCACACTCACGATCGATACCGATTCGACGACATACGGTGTCGATATGATCGGTACGGGAGGATTGAATTTCCGTAGCGTGAATACATTTAACACACATCGTTTCTCAGACGGCGCACACACTATCTACGTGCGTTATAATGGTGTGACCGCTGAAACGCTTTCATTGACCGCTGCGACGATCTACCCCAGCTTGGTAGTGCGCTTCAATATGCTTACGATGAATGTTAAAGAAGGTAACGGCGGTATGATGATAGTTGACAGTGACGTTAATATGGCTACATGCCCTGTTGCTACGTCAAACAAACCGTTTGCCGTTACGTTTGAAAATGCGTCGACCAAACGTCTTGAGATCAGGAATCCTTACGGAAAAACCGGAGCTCTTTTGAGATATGAGGACGGGCGCTGGACATTGGCTGATTACAGTGTTGATGAGCTTGCACTACGTACCGCAGGTACCTATGTGCTTGTGAATGATCTGAACAGCTCGTTCATTCCTGTCATCAAAAGCAATGAACTTGCACAGAACTACCCGAATCCGTTCAATCCGTCAACCGAGATACCGGTCAAACTCGTAGAGTCTGCTACTATAGAACTCGTGATCTTCGATACCAAAGGACGCGAAGTGATAATGCTCGCACAAGGGCGTTATGAACAAGGCCTTACACGAATTCCATGGGATGGTCGCGACAAACGCGGTAATGCAGTCCCGAGCGGTGTGTATTATTACAAATTGACAGTAAACGGCAAATCATTTGTGAAGAAAATGATCATGCTGAAATAAGTTGCGTGCACTGATTCAATTCTTTGAGAGGCGGGTTACACCGCCTCTTTTTTTTACACATTGTCCATGAAACGAGTATATGTATAAAAGAGGTTCAACACTATCATGACCATTGTAAACCGAGACCTGTGCAAAATTCAACTTCATTAAATTTTCATTTTTTACCTAAAAAGTGGTGTGGGGACGAAGTCCCCACTATAGAACAAAGGTAAGCCCCTCCCGATTTTCACGGGAGGGGTTTGGGGAGAGTACTCATTAAAAATTGTTATAGTTATGCAAATCTCTCATTTCTTTGTTTTTCTTAAATAGGGGTGCGGGGACGAAGTCCCCGCTATAGAATAAGTTAAACCCCTCCCGAATTTCACGGGAGGGGTTTGGGGAGGGCACAAAGTTAAAAAAGTATTTATGCAAAAATTTTAGTTTTGCAAAGGCTCGGTTTATAAACCTACTTCTTTTGTTGATTTTTATGATCTTCCTGCTACACTCACCGATGTGCCGTACACCTCTTTAATCGAGTGAAAGAAGGAATATTGTTGTGGCCAAACGGATCTCAAAAAAACACATCCCGATCATTAAACCGTATGTCATCATTTCTTTGCGCAATATTCGACGACTCATTCCCTATTATTACGCATTGCTCCGGGTAAGTCTATTCAGAGGTCTGCGTGCTATAAAAAATGCCATCGTTCGCGGATATAGTATCTACTCGGTATCACCCAATAAGAAATGGAGTCGACTTCTTTTTATTCTGTGTATCGGTATGATCATTTTTGATATGCTTATCCCGTTGCCGGGGCAAAAAGGTATTTCTCATTTCAGTACAGTTGTCACCGATCGAAAAGGTACACTTCTTCGCGCTTTTATATCAGCGGATGAACAATGGAAACTTCCGCCTGAGAAACAAGATGTAATACCCGAAAAATTATCGAAAGCAACGTTGATATTTGAAGATGAATGGTTTTATTATCACCCCGGTGTCAATCCCGCAGCGCTTATTCGAGCGGCATTTATCAACAAAAAAGAAGGACGTATCGTAAGCGGAGGCAGTACGATCACGATGCAGTTGACACGTATCATGCGTCCGAAAAAACGAACCTACGGCAATAAGATCATTGAGATACTCCAAGCATGTAAATTCGAAATGCACTATTCCAAAAAAAAATTACTTGCAATGTATATGATCCATGCTCCGTACGGCGGTAATGTGATCGGGTATAAAGCCGCATCGTTGCGGTATTTCGGGAAACTTCCCGATGAATTAAGTTGGTCGGAGGCGGCAATGCTTGCCGTATTGCCGAATGCCCCGGGATTGATATCGCCTGTATCCGATCGTGATGAATTGATCGCAAAAAGAGATCGTTTGTTAAAAAAAATGCTTAAAAAAGGGGTGTTTGATGAAGAGACCTATCGGCTTGCATTACGAGAAGAAGTTCCCGAGGATTTATATCGGTTACCAATCTCCGCGCCTCATATTGCGGAACAGTTAAAACGTGTATATGATCGGCATGTGATTACTACCACGCTTGATGCATCAATACAGTCAGAGGTTGAACAATCAATCACGCGCCATATGCAGACGATGTACTCTCGCGGGATCAACAACTGTGCGGTGCTTGTTGCCGACACGAAAACAGGCGAAATACTCGCCTATGCGGGGTCACAGGATTATTTTGATGTCGCACATCAGGGGCAGGTGGACGGTATTATTTCGGCACGATCAGCCGGATCGACGCTCAAACCGTTTTTATATGCACTGGCAATGGATGACGGATTGATCGTACCCGACTCATTGTTAAAAGATGTTCCCGTTGCATATGGGAGTTATTCACCCGAAAATGCGGATGAACGGTTTCACGGGCTTGTTCGCGCGGATGAGGCATTGACACGATCTCTTAATGTGCCTGCGGTAAACTTGTTATATGATTACGGCATTTACAACTATTATCTGTTTTTGAAATCAGCAGGTATTACGACGCTTTTTCGACCTTCGGATGACTATGGCCTCACGCTTATTATCGGTGGGGCAGAGGTTCGTCCATGGGATCTTGCCGTGCTGTTCCGAGGGTTGGGCAATGGCGGTCGTTTTTTGCCGCTTACGATCATCCCCGATGAACCGCATGAAGGGCACTATCCGGAATTGCTGAGTCCGGGTGCGTGCTATCTTACGTTGTCGATCCTTCGTGATGTCAAACGACCGGATGCCGAATACTTTTGGGAGCAGTATCACCGACAAAAACCGATCGCATGGAAAACGGGGACCAGTTACGGTCAACGTGATGCTTGGGCTGCAGGCGTCTCTCCACAATGGACTATCGTCGTATGGGTGGGTAATTTTACCGGAGAAGGGAATAAGAATATTTCGGGAGCGCAGTGTGCCGGCCCTCTTTTATTTGATATATTTTCTCGTCTTCCTCATGTCAAAGAAGATGTGTGGTTTTCTCGTCCGTCCGATCTCGAATCAGTTGAAGTATGCAAAGATACCGGATATGCGGCAGGGCAATTTTGCGACGAAACAATCGTTGTTCTCAAACCGAAACGTGCACATTCATTGGAGATATGCCCATATCATACGTCAATCATCACTTCTCGCGATAAAAGGTATGAAGTATGTTCGGAATGTTGGGTTGAGGGGCAGTATATACGAGCGTCGTTTTTATCGTATCCTTCTGATATAGCACAATATTTACGTGAAAGCGGTCATTTCGTCGGGACCTTACCGCCGCATAATCCGGCATGCCGTCGCTCGTATCAAAGGGGAAATCTCAGTATCATATATCCGCAGCATGATACGAAATTGTGGGTGCCCTATGATTATGACGGCACTTTGCAGCATGTCATAATGCGTGCGGCACATACGTCGGTTCATGAGACGCTTTACTGGTATATTGACGGAGAATTGCGGGGTACAACACTGTCAAAACATTCACTGCCGGTAAAATTAACTCGGGGTGAACATGAATTGGTCATTGTTGATTCAGGCGGTAAAAGGGTACGCTCGGTGTTTTTTGCCGATCTGAAAAAAAGATGATCATATCAATGAACTATCCCGCAGCATGGTACGGGGTATTCTAAAAAAATACTGCTCTCTTTCTGCGCCACTCGAAACGCGTCTTATTTCTTATAAGAGGTGCTTGATGAGTGCACAATAGCAAATAGATATTAACACGATACTTTTGCAAAGCTCTCATTTTTTTATTGTTCTTAAATAGGGATGTGGGGACGAAGTCGGGTACATGGTATGCACCCGCTACATTGAGTATTTTTGTAGCAGACACTTTCAGCCCGCCTCCCGATTTTCACGGGAGGTGTTTGGGGTAAGCACAATTCAAAATCTTTGCGAAATTCAAAATCCCCATATTTTCTTTTTTTCAAAAAAGGGGTGTGGGGACGAAGTCCCCGCTATATAACAAGTTAATCCCCTCCAAATTTTGTGGGAGGGGTTTGGGGTGGGTATAATTCATACAAATAGTAATTTAGCAAAGCCCTTATTTCTTTGTTTTTCTTAAATAGGGGTGTGGGGACGAAGTCCCCATTATATAACAATTTAAGCCCCTCCCAAATTTTGTGGGAGGGGTTTGGGGTGGGCACTACTTCAATATTTCTGCCTTACTTTTTGTCTTGACACAAAAAGTAACAAAAAAGTCAAGGCTGTAAAAAATTATCTACAATCCTGCGCATTTTTTCTACACCGCATAAACTCGCTTCGCTCAGACAGTATTTGTTTTTAACGAAAAAGTTCTTGAATTGCTTCACGCTGATTTTTTAAGGCCGTTTATTTGAGTAACATAAAAACTCACTGCCCGTCAAGGAAGGGGTTTGGGGTGGGCACAAAGTTAAACAATGGTAGTTTTGCAAAGCTCTCGGTATGTTAAAAAAGGCAGGATGAATCCTGCCTTACTATTTTCATACGATTGAACCGGGACTACATGCCGTTCCATCCTGCGATGCGTGCAAATAAATGCCATGCGGCATACGCTTTTCTGTTGCCGTTTAACGGTTTTGAGTGCGCGCATGAAGTCGCAAACCAATCACTCGGATGCGCTGTCTGCCAGTCTGATGCCCAGTTTTTGTCACCATCGGTCGGTTCGGCAGGATCGCCCGATTGCGAGGTTGACCCGTTATTGTTGAAATCATAATTGCAACCGTCGGTTCCGTATCGAGATAAATACTCATTACCGTCAGGATCATAGCTTTCAATGTCGGCAAAATCAAATAAGACCTTTTTATTCAGGCGACAGTATGCACGGATCTGTTCGTTACGTTGATGAAGGTTGCCTGCAGTTCCGGTTCCGTCGAGATGTCCCGTCATATAGACAAAAACCACATTTGGATAATCCTCTTCAAGTCCATTCATCAAGTTCAGATAGGTGGTGATCGTTCCTTCTGATGCTCCGCTGACTTGTCCGCACCATGACCACATGACCACATTGATCTCCGGATGATTCAAAAGATATTGCCGTGTGGCCGATTCCCAGGAAGTAAAGTCAGGATTACCCAGATCACTCGCCCAACTGTCACCGTTAGGAAATGACCCGTGCACAAGATGTAATACTCCGGATTCTTCGGAACTGCTTACCGCATATTTTGTGTCATATCCGGTTTTCCAGGTTTGTAACGCTACCATGGCATCAGTGATTTGACTGCCGTGAGACGTGTGCCCGTACATGATATGCAACTGATTACGCGCAGCAGAGATATACTCGTCGGGAATCGCTGCCAATGAAGTGTTTGAGTGATTAATCTGAATATCAAGCGATGGTTGTGTATCTGATTCGGTTGTCTTTTTACACGAAATCAAGAGTACAACACACATAATGCAATAGATAACTAACTTCATGGGAACCTCCTCGTTTGCTGTAGTATAGCAGTGATTACGGTCATGTAAAGAATAAAAATCTTCAAACGATGAAATCACCGTATTATATAACAACTGAAAACGTTCGGTAAAATCACATGAATATGATATTATATCATTGCGGTTTTGAATAAATATTTTTCATTGCGATGAGAGTATATACATTAAAGACAAACGATAAGCCGAATAATAATCCGCAAATAAATTGCAGGAAAGAATTGCTTGGAAAACGGTGTACTACAATGCCTGTGACAAGGGCTAATTGACCTGCAACACTAAAGATGTGAAATTTCTTCATACTACCTCCTTGGGGCCTTCGTGAAATTCAAAATCTCCAAAATATTTTCACTTTCTAAAAAGGGGTGTGGGTACGGTGTAGAGACACGGCATGCCGTGTCTGTAACCGAAAACGAAACCCCAAACCCCTCCCTTTTCTTTTTGGGAGGGGTTTGGGGTGGGCACAATTCAAAACACCTGCCTTAATTTTTTGTCTTGCCACAAAAAGTAACAAAAAAGTCAAGGCTGTAAAAAATCAGCGACACTTCTGCGCACTTTTTCTAAAACAAATAAACTCGCTGCGCTCAGACAGTATTTGTT
>CAYRFE010000018.1:0-73479 GCA_964423645.1 uncultured bacterium
AGCAACGGTTTCGTAAACCGTAGGTTGGCGGTTCAAATCCGCCCGTCAGCTTTTTTGCTTTTCTGAGAGGTATGTTCTGTACACCACAGTCGTCATCTACACTGCATTATGTTCGGTACGCGTAATGATCTCCTCCTGCAATTCAACAGAAAGATCGCAAAAATAATCACTATACCCTGCAACACGTACAATAAGATCACGATGAGCATGAGGATCTGCTTGTGCATGACGCAATGTGTCGGCAGAGACAATGTTAAATTGCATATGGTGTCCTCCGAGACGAAAATAGCTTCTGACAAGAGATGCCCATTTTTTCAGCCCTTCTTCGGTTTTGACAATATCGGGTGAAAATTTCATATTGAGTAATGTCCCTCCGGTTTTCACATGATCCATTTTTGAGGCCGATAAAACAACAGCGGTCGGACCGTTACGATCTGCCCCCTGTACAGGAGAGATGCCTTCTGAAAGTGGTCGACCGGCCTTGCGGCCATCAGGAGTGGCTCCCGTCACTGCACCAAAATAGACATGGCATGTTGTGGGGAGCATCTCAATACGATAGTGTCCGCCTCGAGGGTCAGGACGTCCGTCAACGGCACGAAACAAGGTGTTAAAAACGCACCGCATCACATCATCCGCATAATCATCATCATTACCATATTTTGGCATATGTTCACGTAAACGAAATTCAAATGGTTGCGCTCCTTGGAAATCATCATCTAATACATTGATAAATTCTTTAAGAGAGAGCGAGTGTTCATCATAAACAAGCTTTTTTAATGCAGATAAACTATCAGTGAGCGTACCGATCCCCACCATTTGAATAAATGTATTATTATACCGTGCGCCACCGGCATTATAATCAATTCCTTGCGTGATGCAATCATCGGTAAGTACTGATAAAAACGGAGCCGGCATATTCTGCGCATAGATACGACCGATCATATTATTACCGACTATCTTGATTGTGAGAAAGTGGTCAATCTGTTCTGAAAATGCGTGGTAAAGTGCGTCATAATCCTCAAAACATTCATTTTTTCCCGTTGTAGGTCCAAGTTGTTTTTTGGTGCGCATATCATATCCGTGGTGCAATGCGAGCTCAAGTATCTTGACCAAATTGAAATAGCCCGTAAGAATATATGCTTCTTTTCCGAAAGCGCCTGTTTCTACGCATCCGCTGCAACCGCCTTCGCGTGCATCTTCTATTGTTTTTCCCTGTCGAAGTTGTTCCTCAACGATGGTATCAATATTAAATATCGAGGGAAACCCATAACCTTTACGAATCACTCTCAATGCATGTTCAAGAAATGAATCCGAATTTTTTCGTGACAGTTGAATATTCGAACTTGGTTGTAAAAGATGCATCTCATCGATTATATCTAAAAGCATATGCGAAATAGGATTGACTGCACTCGTGCCGTCACGTAATAATCCGCCGATATTGATATTTGCAAAATCGGTGTACGTGCCGCTTTCAGCAGCGGTGACACCAACTTTTGGTGGTGCGGGATGGTTATTGAATTTTATAAAAAAACATTCCAACAATTCACGAGCTGATGTATCATCTAACGTACCTGCTTTACGATCCTTATCATAAAATGGCAGCAAAT
Organism: uncultured bacterium; assembly: GCA_964423645.1. GTDB lineage: Bacteria > Macinerneyibacteriota > Macinerneyibacteria > Macinerneyibacteriales > CAYRFE01 > CAYRFE01. Next base: position 1,608 of record CAYRFE010000018.1, read on the forward strand.
GTCTATCTAAATGACCGGGGCTGAATGCATCCCATCCGTTCAATTCGGTGATCACGCCGAGATGACAGAACCAATACATTTGCAAAGCTTCATGAAAATTTTGAGGCGCTTCAGCAGGGACACGTCCGCATATGTCGGATATATGCAACAATTCACGAATCCGTTCATCTCGAGTTTCATGAAGGGCCATATCTCGTGCCAATTGTGCATGACGAGCTGCCAACAAAATGACAGCTTCACAGGCGATATAACATGCTTCCAGCTCTTCATGTTTTGCAAATGCATCGCGATCATGCAAATAATCCAACTTTTTTTGTGACATACGGATATCGTTCTGAAAATCACGCATTCCCTTGCTATAAATTTTCCCGTCCAGAACAGTATGCCCCGGTGCGCGTTGCTCCATAAATTCGGTAAAAATACCCGCATCATACGAATCATGCCATTCCGAAGGTAATGCCGCAAAAATCTTATCCCGTAAAGAACGCCCTTTCCAAAAAGGGATTATTTCTTTTTCATAGACGGCTATGGTATCATCAGATACATCATACCTTGTTTTTTCTCGCGTATTGAGAATCATCAAATCGTTAAGACTGTGGCAGGTCAATTCAGGATACGTAGGAACTGCTTTGGGAGCCGGTCCCCTTTCCCCGACGATCAACTCATCATCACCGATATAGAGTGATTTATGTTCACATACATAATAAAACGCTCGTGCACGTAATACCGGTATGGAAAATTTGCCCTCATTTTCTTTATAAAACTGTGTGAGTAAAACGGCACGCTCGGCTGATATACTTGGCCTTGCATCGAGACTCTCTTTTTTCAAACGCATTGTACGTTCTGTCATATTACCCTCCGATAAATGTTTTGAATCCCCTGGTTTCGGCAGATCGTTGAAAAAGTTGGAGCTTTTCTTCAGTTATCCTTGATAATAATGCAAATTCATAGCTTCCGAACAAACGAATGTGCTTTTGAACACCTGTCGTATGATACGGCAGGAAGCGTATAGCTGATAGCGCACCAGTATCCTCAATAATATCCAACAGGGCAATAATATCTTCATGGGAATCATTCACTTCGGGTATTACCGGAATTCTGATTTCCATCGGTATCTTTGCTGATGCGGCATATTTGAGATTTTTCACGATGATCTCATTACCGACGCCGGCAAAGGATTTATGTTTCGATGGATCAGCGATTTTCAGATCAAATAACAGCAGATTGATTTGAGGTACAACTGCACGAAAAACATCTTCATCAACATATCCGCTTGTATCCAACGCAATATGAATTTTTTCGCGTGCACACAACTCGACCATAGTGTGTAAAAAACCCGGTTGGGCAAACGGCTCACCTCCGGAAAATGTTACGCCACCATCAGACTCTTCAAAAAACACACGGTCACGCAGAATCCTATCCAGCAGTTCTTCCGATGTGATATCCGCCCCTGTAAGCGATCTGGCACCGCCGGGACAGATCGACACACATTTTCCGCAGGCTGAACAGTAATTCGTAGCAGTAGGACAGACTTCAATGCATTTTTTGCAGTGAATACAACGGGATTCATTTACCATGATAACGGTTTCGGAGATCCAGCTTTCCGGATTATGACACCACAAACAACGAAGAGGACATCCCTTGAAAAATACGGTAGTTCGAATACCGGGACCGTCAGATATACTATATCGCTGAATGTTGAAAATACGCCCGGTCATACTCTTTCGTCAATCCTTGATGCTGTCAGAGTAATAATCTAAGATATATTCCTTCTGGATATCAAATGACCAGTGAACAGCACGAATAAACGTAGATGCGGCGACAAAATCTCTTTTTTGTATATATGCTAAAAATTGATCATGCTCTTCGACCGATCGTTTTTCCCATGTACTTAAAAACTCCCGTCGATACGGGAAATCATATAACCTTTGACGGTATATGTCGACAAGACGTATCAACTCTTTATTCATACTTGCATGGATATAATAATTGTGGAAAGAACAATTCAGATCATAGTACCGTTGCAGTTCATTTTCAATAACTGCCTGGCGCATACGATCATTCAATTCGGAAAGATTCTTGTAATAGGTATCGTTGATCATCGGAATGCTTTCTTCAAACGCCGCCGACTCTAAAGCCCCTATCAATTGGTACAAATGTTGAATATCAGCACGCGTTAATACATGAACAACAAAACCTCGCCGCGGGAAAACATCGATAAAACCCTCTGAGGACAATGTAAGCAGTGCATCACGTAAAGGTGTTTTACTTACCTTTAATGCGTCGGATAACATGGTAACATCAATGAATTCACCCGGTTTTAAGATTCCTTCAGTAATTGACCTTCGAAGATGATCATAGATCAATTCTCTCAGGATCTGAACGGTGATAGGTGCGATACTATTCATATCATTGCCCTCCTGATATCTGATATATCAGATAAAATAATTCATGTCAATGAGTATCTTTGTTATTTGACCTTTGTGATCTTCAAATTATCTTAATTTTCGTCATTTTTTAAAAAATGGTGCTTGAGAATGAATACGCTTTTAGATAACAAAAGACCTCTTCTGATTTCTCTTGGAGGAGACCTTTACAAAATTCAAATTCTCTCGTTTAATCTAAATGGGTCAAATTCCCCAAAGCTTGCTTCGGCTTCACTATTATAATTTTGTTATTATTAGGGGTGTGGGGACGAAGTCCCCACAATATTAGAAATTAAGCCCCTCCCAAAAAGAAAAGGGAGGGGTTGGGGGTGGGCGAACAAATATAGTATTTTTTGGGGAGATACCCCGTAGCTTGCTGCGGGGTAGTTCATTTACAGCTTGAGAACTGGGGTGTGGGGACGAAGTCACCACTATATAACAAGTTAAGCCCCTCCCGATGTTCACGGGAGGGGTTTGGGGTGGGCACAAACTCAAAAAATGGTAGTTTTGCAAAGGTCTCCATATTTTGAAAACTCTCGATGAGGTGTATTTACTCGCTATCAGAGAAAATTGTTACCATTTTGAAAAAGTGTCCCTCAGCATGGGAGTGTCGAAAATAATGCTTATTACGGTATTGATCGTCTAAGCAATTTATTTAATAAATAATGAATACATATAACTGATGCTATAATATTAAGAACATTTTTATGCTGCTGATTAAATATTTCAATTTCAGGATGAGATAAATTCAAAACCCCGATCAAAGTTTCTCCGTAAATAAGAGGCATAGACACCAACGAGCCGATCATGATACCTTCAATTTCAACAAAATCTTTTTCCTCTGATGCATTTTCTACTAAAATAGTTCGACGCTCGTCAGCGGCCTTACCGGCAATTCCTTCACCCAATTTAAATGAACGCCGATGTTCGGTTTTACTGAAATATTTATACCCGTCATGCAAATTATAATAACCTACCATTTCAAGACGCTCACGCCCTGAATCATACAGCATGAGCGAGACACTCGTTGCTCCCATTTTCAATACCAATATACGAAATACTAATTCAAGAAATTTTTGAAATTCCATTTTTTGTGTGATCAAATCGGTTATTTCCCTCATCAATGAAAGATAATCGAGATTTTGTTCATACTCTTTGGATAACATTATAAACAGATTGCGCATATAATCAGATTGTTTAAACGCGTCATCAAGATGATTGATCCATTCCGATGCTTGCTTATCAGCTTTTACCGGCTCAAACTCACGTATTTTATTCAGTGACTCGCGAATATGTTCGTAATCGATGTAATCCTTCATCATGCCTCCCAAATCTCACTCACAAATGCACTCATGCGGTCAATATCCGTTTTCATCCGCTCAACTAACTCAATCTCATACTCGTTGAGTATGATTTCTTCATAATTACCTGATTCACCGAACTGTAAGAAATGACATATCCGATTTGCAGTGTTGATAACTTCTTCGTATAAAACCGGTTTTGCGGTTGATACTTTCACACTGTGATGTTTTTGTACGACATTGACATATACGACAGGCAAACCCCATTTATCCAGCAAGAAACCACCGACATCTTCATGGGTATTATCCCGATACTTTCTTTCTATCGCATACAGAGATTCTTTATTATTCTTGCTCAATGTCAACAATTGTTCGTATTCCTTGCCTTCAAATTGAAGCAACACTAATTTACCGATATCATGCAAGAGACCGGCAAGATACGCGATATCAGGATCAAGGACTTTTGCTTCTTTTTTAACAATATCTTCCGCCAGGAAACCTGCCATCATAGAGTGCTTGCTGAATCCGTCAAGAAACTCTTTTTTCACATCAAACATTTCAAGCATTTGTCTGAATGACAAGCTCAGTACAATGCTTTTGATCGTATTATAACCCAAAAGAGAAATAGCGTCACGAATAGTATTTATTCGTCTTGAAAAACCATAAAAGGCAGAATTCGAAAGTTTTAATATTTTTGCGACCAATGCCTGGTCATTCTTAATATAACCGGCAAGCTCGGTCGCCGATAATTCAGGATCGTTCATTTTATCAAGAATACGTTTAATAAGAACGACTGAGGGGAAAACCGTGTCAATCGTGTGAATTTTTAACTTCAGTTGATGATAATTCATACATTAAATTTAAAGTTTATTATGTCCCCGTCACGCACGATATACTCTTTCCCTTCCAACCGCAACGACCCTTTGTCACGTAATATCTTCAGATCTTTGTGCTTCATGAAATCCTCATACGACGCAACCTCAGCTTTGATGAAACCTCGTTCAATATCGGAATGAATCTCGCCTGCAGCTCTTTTCGCAGGAGTATCACGCCGAATGGTCCACGCTTTTACTTCATCTTCACCCACAGTAAAAAAAGACGCAAGGCTTAACAGATCATAGGTCGCTTTCACTACCGTGTGAAGTGCAGAATCGGTAAGTCCCGCATCTTCCATAAAAACCGCTCTATCAGCTTCGGGTAATTCCATTATCTCTGATTCAGTTTTGGCTGACAAAGATATAATAGCCGTTCCTTCGTCTAATGCAATACTTTTTTTACAAATTTCGGTTATCTCGGTAGATTTTTTATACAATTCATCACTAAGATTCAAAACAAAAATAATCGGTTTGAGTGTATAGAATTGAAAACCGCGAATTGACTTCTTTTCTTCTTCTTTCAGTTCACACAACCGTAAAGGTTTATCTGTATCCAAAACGGCTTTTAATCGTTCAAAAAGAGCAAATTCGACTTTTTCTTCGGGAGTACGTAAATGCTTCAATTTCGCAAGCCTATTCTCCACCACTATCAGATCGTTTATAAGCAGATCGCTGCATATATCAGCGATTTCCTGTGTCATCAATGCCGGTGTTTCATTTTCAAAAGCATTGATCACCGCAAGAAGACTGTCAGTATTTTTTACATGTTCCAATATCTTGCTTTCCGAACGATTTCCGTGTCGATCTTGTAAGCCGGGGATGTCGGTATAATGAACCGTTGCAAAGCTTGTTTTTTTCGGTTTAAATATTTCAGACAATGCCGTGATCCGCGGGTCACGAACATATGCGATACCGTTCACGGGGCCGAATGCATCTGAACCCTTTTCGCCTGTCAATAACGCAAAAACAGTACTCTTACCCGATAATTGTTTTCCTATAATTCCGCATGTCAAATTCACAAGATGTTATCCCCTTTCAGTAAGTAACTTTTTCAATTTAACCATATCATCAGAATCAATACGTTCGAAATAACATTTCGTTTCAAACGTACTTCTCGTTTTCATCGAATTACCGAACGGCTTCACAACAATTTTGATCTTTCCTCCGGGTGCATCCAAAACAACCTCATAGAGCGCATCTCGTGAAAGTATAACTTCGCTCTTCATATATAACGTATTATCATGCAGTTCGTCAACAATTACTTTTTGAACAACCGGCGGTTCAATCATCAATTGTGTCATAACTGAAGGAATATCTTCATAATAACTATTTTTTTTCTTTGATATCCTGCGTTGCGGTAACGACAGCATATTCATGGTATACTCCGATCCCTCATGCCCCGCCACAATAGCTTCCATCTCATAATAATCGTTAAAAACAGGATGACTGAAAATAAGTTTCCCCTGAATTGATGTTTCCAACGTAACACTTGAGCCAACCGTTATTTTTTCACCGTTAAAATCAATTTTTTTGATATCAACTTGAAATTCTTTCTGTCCAATATAAAAAGCTCCCAATATTTTCGCTTTATCGCCAACCGCATCGTCCATATCGAACATTTTGACCAATTTACTGACCTTTAAGTATTTTACGTGTTTTACAAGTAATGTATTAGAAAGCGTCGCGCTTCCGATTGCAACGTGCACGTTATTGAACACGATATCATTGATGTAGACGATCCCCCTCCCGGTGTCCTCCGCCTGTTTTGTCAATTCATTCTTGCGTGCAATTCTGTCGTCCAACGTTGCATTTATTTTTGCCATCATATCAAGCATTTGTTGAAGTTGTCTTTTCCCGTTTTCGTCAAGTTGTTTTCGAACCTCGCGCATTTTCAAGTCACTTATCTGGAGTGCGACTTTTCGTTTTGTCTCATTCAACGCATGCTCTTCAGTCTCGATCTTTTGCATTTCTACCGCAATATAATCATCACGACCCACAACAAATTCAGTTTTCACCGCCGATTGCGACCCTGCAACTTCAGTATATATTTCATTTTTTGCACGTGTCACACCGCCGATGATACTACTGGCCTTTATTTTATTCTTTGACTCACAATACGAATGCAAAATCTCTCCTTGTATCGAGATCGTGTCTTCCGCATATAATTTTGCCTGGTTGACAAACCGCGCAGTGATCGAATGAGCTTTCACAACCGTTTTCTCATGACCGATAATACCCCCGGTGATCACGACAGATCCAAGCGCTTGAATCTCGGCTTTGTCGACAATTCCGTCAATGAAAATATCTCCTCCTGAAATTACCTTAAAATTCGGAAATACATTCCCCCGAATGACCACATTTCCGTTAAAATCGATATTTCCTATGGAGTAATCAATGTCATGATAAATCTCAAGAATTTCCTTCACCACTAAAGTACCCGCAAGCATATCAACAACACCATCGACCGTTGAAAGGACAAAACTCCCTTCACGCACCACGTTTTTACCAATCGTCAGTACGACAGGAGCGCCATTCTCTGCACGAACAGGTTGTCCGAACACATCAATTCCGTCTTTTCCCGGTGTACTGGCAACTATCTCGACAAGACGTTGTCCTTTCTTTACAAATTCATATATACCAAGATCATGATAGTCAACCTTACCGACATTTATGTCAACTTTGGGTTTCATGCTTTTTGAAATATCTACCATAAAACGCAATTCACCGTCTGTTCCTTTTTCCGGTGGAATGCCTTGAGCAATACACTGTTCGGTTTTTGAGTCGACCGCTTTTTCGAGAGCGTCATTTTGTATCAATGCTTTGATACCGCGCTTGGTAAGTTCACCCATTATCGCTTCGCGTGTATCGGTATCTTCAACAGTCAAATACAACTTTACTTTGTCCTCACTTAGTCGTATCTGCATGAATCCTCCAATGCCATTAAAAAGGCGGAATTTTCTTCTTTTGAACCTATTGTGACACGAAAATATCCGGATAAACCCGGCATAGATCCGAAATTTCGCACAAAGATACCGTGTGTTGCCAATTTCTCGGAGAGTGTGATATCATGATGATGAATAAACAAAAAATTGGTCAATGACGGTACTACACGTATTGAAGAAATGCTCGACAATTTTGTACTGACTCGAAATCGTTCCGATTCGATACACGCTTTTTGCTGTGCAAATTCCGACTTCTCTGTCAACAAAACACTACCGACTTTTAACGAGAACAATGACACATTGTACGGCACAAACTGGCAACGTTCTATTAAAATACGATGCTCCGGTCGAGCGACACAATATCCGAGACGTATACCGGGAACGCTGAAATATTTCGAAAATGTGCGTATAACGGTGATATTCGTATACTTTTCAATATACGGAATGAATGAGTCATTCGCATACTCACCATATGCTTCATCAATGACAAACATGACATCGGGATTATTGTCGATAGCAGACAGGAGTAATTCTTTATCAAAAAGATTGCCTGTCGGATTATTGGGGTACGTGATGAACGCAAGAGAAACAGCACTAAGTTTATGCAAAAAATCATCTTTTTGAATAGAAAAGTTCTCGGGTGATAACTCGGATGAAATGACTTCAACGCCATTCACTGTAGAAAATATTGAGTATGCAGGATATGACGGAGATAACACGAGAACCTTACCTCGTCCTATTGCCCACATTTCAATGAGTGTGTGAATAAAACTATCCGCGCCGGCTCCGATCGCGATCATGTCTTCAGACACATCAAGATAGGCCGAGATTTCATGCTTTAACTGAGTGACATCAGCCATGGTCACATAACGATTATACGGTAATGATCCTCCCAATTCCGATAATTGTCGCTGAATCTTGTCCGGTAAAGGATACGGGGATTCATTTTGATCAAGTTTTGCATGACATACGCCTGAATATACGCCAAACTCTTTCATTTTTTCAATATCACTACGTACGCGCATGCATCATTTCCCCTCTAATATAACACTATGTATAACACTGCTATCGTCATTATACCATTTTATTGAAAAAAATGCAATATCTCAAAATTGTTTTTTTATTATAAAAATTTCTTCGTCTTACTCTATTGCTGATCGTATTTGCAATAATTTCTCAGGTGTTCTTTATCAATAGATTGGTTAATCTACTGTTTTTTTGAAAGACTGTTCACGCATGTGGAGAAACATATAGCATCTCCCATCTGTTGTAAATATCTGCTATGTCACGCCCCTGATGTTACAATAACGAGAATGAAAATAGCGGGAATATCGTGAACATCTCCTGTCAGTATCGCATAACGATTACGAAAATTGGTGTCTGGAAACCGATAATGACATGATTGCTCATGTCATTATCGACTATTTCACAGGGAAACAATGAATTATGTTTTATCCCACGGTCGATTACAATCAATATCCGGCAATACGGCGGCTTATTATTGAACGATGAACGTTACGTATCCGATTTCATTCCCGTCATTATCGGTATCATGCATACGAAAGTCATACGATCCCGGAGAATCAGGCACGGTAAATGTCAGCACACCTGTTGTTTTTTTGTTCAAATATTGATACTCGATATCGTGTTTATCATTTTCTGCTTCACTGCCGTGAGGAATTTTTGAAGGAATGATCCCAATCCATGCATCGGAAGGAAGATTATCGGGTGCGGAGAATGTAACTATAACTTTTTCACCGGGTTTATAAATCTTTTTAGGAATACTGATACGGTCGATTTCTGATGAAAAAGAACTCACCGTAAACGTGACCGATGCCACCTCTTTACCGTTATTATCAGTATCATGCATGCGAATATCATATTTCCCTGCATTCGATGGCGCCGTAAAAGTTAATGTACCACGTGTTTTCTTTTCAAGATAGAGGTATGCAATATCATGTTGGTCATTTTTATTCTCACTGCCGTGCGCTACATTTGACGGTATAATTCCCACCCATGCATCAGAAGAATAGGAAGACGGTGCAGTAAATTGGACCGTAATGGTGGCCCCGGGTGTATATCGTGTCGCATCGAGAGACAGCGAAGGGTTTTGTGCAAATACATTCAACGAAACTGCACACAAAAAAAAAATAAAAACATACCGTTTCATAGTAACCTCCTTGAAATACATGGTTACGACCGCAAATCATTAGTGATCATAGCACAATATCCTCATTTTTCAATACATATTGCCGCACAAAATCATCACAAGATTTTATTCGCGCGCTTCGCGTTTGAGCGTTTGCATATCATCATAGGTCAACCCTTCCCACCTGCACGCAACAATTGAATTGTTATGGTACAACGGTTCTTCCTGAAGCGCATATGGTGAACTCATACATGCCTGCATAAACATTTTCGAATGAGGTACGGGCGAGTATTCATTCACGATCGGTTGTAAACCCAGTGATCGAATAAAATGAATGCTCTCACGGACTTCATCACGATGTTGCCCGGGCATTCCTGCGATCAGATATATTCGTATTGAATCACGATGAAACCCCTCTTTTGCCAATCGTTGTGCAAGTTGTTGCATGTTGTTTCGATCGGTTTTATCTTCCGATTGTAATGCTTCGCGTCGAACTGTCTCAAATCCGAAACGTAAAGTTGAAAATCGCGCTTCCGAGGCGAGTTCAGCCATTTCCGAATCGAATAAATTTACATGCATTGCATTTGGAGTATGAAAAAAGGCATTCCGTCCATCATGCAGCAACCGTCGTAAAAATGGTTTTATACCTGTATCTGCATCAACCAAAACAGCGTCATCATACAATGCAAAATGCCGAATACCCGAATCATACCAGACACAAAATTCTTTATAGACTTTTTCCCACGATAATACCCGATATTTTCCCGACAGAAACGGACCGGCGCAATACGGGCAATGATATGGGCAACTTTGTGAAAATCGCAAGGGTATATACTTCATATCAGGATAAATATTCCAGTCAAGGTCATATGCAGTATCCATGGTTGCAGGCGAAATTGAATATACCGTGTATTTTTCTATTAATTGCGTGATAATGCCATAATCATTACCCGGGAGTACATGGTCTGCACCGCATGTTTGTTGTGCATGCGCGGTGCATAGCGTCGCGTATATACCTCCGACCACGATCGGAACATTCGGGTGGACTTCACGAATAAGTCGAATCGTTGCGTGCAATCCCGAATACCAATATGTCATGATAGAGGTAATAAAAAACAGTGTCGGACACTCAATTGATTGCAACATTGCTCGAGCTGTTTCTTCGGGCAGACCGTAGCGATAATAGTGCCGCGGAATACCGGCGACCTGATAGGGAGACGGTTTTTCGATTTCTGTCTTGATAAATTCCGACCTGCCGTCAGGACGAGCACGAAGTGCTGAGACCAATGAAAACGGAATATCAGGGTAACGAGTATACAAAAAATCTATATATGTTACCGGTAAAGATTGTTTTTGTAAAAAAGAATATATTTCAAGTAATCCTACGGGTTTTGCCCAAAGGTCATACGCGGTGAAATCATCCAACCATGGATTTATACAGACTATCATTGCAATTGAGTATAGCAAAATAGTTGGTGAAGGCAAGCAATCATTACTGATTTCATCTTCATGAAAACAATTTCACTGCGATCACTGACATCGGAACACCGTAATAAAATCACGCGGGGAAATAATTTTTTCTAAAAGGTCATCGACAACATTGCACCAATTCGTTTGTATGACTGGTCATAGTGAGTCATTTCGTCGAACGCAGTCACATCTTCGTCATAAAATGCATTCAGGTATGCATCCGGAATCCCAAAGGTCGTCGAGAATTTTATCCCGCGGTTATATCGAAAATAATCAAGTGCGGTTCCATTGTTCGAGTTTTGCGCGCGATACACATCAAGTACATAAAATATACAAAAATGACTGGAAGAATTGACGATATAATACGCATACAAACCGCCGTTATGTCGAAATACATCAGAATCTCGCACATCTGCATCCGCGATAAAACGTTGAAACGGCATTGTGCGATTCTCATAAAGCGTGTCCGCATCAAGTGTATACTCTATTGTTCCCAAAAAACGAAATGCCCATAAATCGGAAAGTGTATACGAATAATGATAGTCTGCGGAAATTACTACCGTCGTGTCGTTCGCTACTTCATCAAATATTTTTTGTACAGGATCAAATAGGATCGCATTATCGGTCTGAGTATAGGTGACGGACACATCGATCGGTCTTGTGTAAAATGCCCCGCGAATCAGTCGTGTCACCGTATCGCGAGATCGCGTGGTGAGAATCAATGTCGGATCGGTATCATGTGTATACTGCCCTTCAAGGTGAAGGTTTTTAAACCGTTCGATAAGACCTATTGTAATCGTCGTGCGTTCATCATCAATGCCTTCGCCGTAATGGTATATGCCATTCCCTTCCGTTCCGAAATAAGGTGAATACATGGTATCATATGGTGCGGAAGCAGGATTTTGACGATATGTACTCTCAAGATTGCGTGAATAACGAACAGTTACTTCATGGGTGAACCCCGCTCTCAATTTCATTTTCATATCATATGTCTCAGAACCCGGCATCGAATCGTTTTCATAATCCCAACGAAAATCGGCATCGGAATCTTGTTGAATTTTCCATGCATCACGTAACGTCAAAACATTGGGAAGATAATCAGCTCCGAAATATGTATACCCTGTTGATACATACAACGGTGCATCAAATGTTGCATATGACGCCCGCACTACATAGAGGGAATCTACCTCGCGAACATTGAATTTATTATCATCAGGAGTGAATTTAGATGTCGCAAATTGCCCGGCCAATCTTACTGATTTATGAATACCTTCAATACGCATACTCCAAATATTGGAATCCATCGGGCCGACAAGCCCTTGAATATTTTCAACCGAATGAGTGTCGTTATGCAAATCAACATACGAACAGGCAGCCGAGAGTGAGCCGTGTGTATACTCCCATTTTTTATACAGCTGAAATGCATTCAGATACATTGTTTGGCGCGAAGATCGAGACTGAGAATCTGCATTGATTACTATCTTTTGCGTTTCAGGATTGAGCACGGATTTCGGTATTATCACTTCAGCGTGATTAATTGTACATAATTCGGTAATATCCTCGATCTGCAGAATACCACCAACTATAGTGTAACGATACACCCGTACGGGTGGAATGACGATCTCAAACACATTATACGGTTTGTCAAAGTGATGAATCACATCCTCGTTATCCCAATTTTGAGCGTATAACACTATTTCTTCCGCTGATGGATGTGCAAAATCAAGCGGAAAATCAGGTCGTGCCGCAACAAAATAAAAATCAGCCCCCATCACTTTCGTACTCATTTCAAACCCGGGTAGCGGAGTTTGTCGTTTGTTAAGTGTAAAATCATCAAAATAAGGATTTACTTCTCCGATTTTAAAATGCCATGTATCCGAATAGTCATACGAAATATGTCGAAAATATAAAGAACTGTTTTCCGGAGCAAAATTTTCTCCTGATGTAATATATGCAGATGCGCGTAAAATACCTCGCTCCGTGGTACGCACTACATCAATATCCATTCGTCCCCGAACAACTCCCTCACGAAGAATAAAATCATCCGAGCGTAACATTTCATTATTGAAGGTTCGATTGTAATTATTCCCTTCTAACAACGGGTTCATTCGTGCCTCAGGAAACACACCTCTTCCAAAGAACACATCGACATCATATAACCAAACAAAACCCTTAAAAGTCGCCCCTTGATAATCTGTAGAGGTGTAGAATAAATCATAAAACGGCTTTTCCCACTCAAAAAGATCATCTTTTTGTCTCTTTATTTCATTCAAAATTGATTCATAAGGCATATCACGCACACTATCATGAAAATACGGAAATCTACTCTCCATAATAAGATAATCTTTCTCCGACGCATTGATATATTGACTCGCACATACGAAAATTAATGCAATAAGTGACAAACGAATATGCATAGTTACCTCTATTTTTTTGCGGGGAAAATCATCGATAAACTCTCTTTCAGCATAAGGTCGAGTTTATTCATATATGCCCATTTTCTGCCTTTCGGATAAAATAAAAAGGCATCGAGAAGATATATCTGATCTTTATCACGCCATGCATACGTAATGAAAGTGCCTCCGTATGTCGTATTTTCCCATAAACCGTATAATTTAAAGATGGTCTCGCCTTGCACACTCAAACGATCAAAACCGCATTGATATTCGACTTTATCATCATTTTTTTTCCAATCGAAAATATCAGTTGAAACAACATCACCGTCATAGTATTTTTTTCCGATCACATTTCGCGCGGCGATGAGGGAGGTAATGGTAATATCGCCGCTAAACGGCTGTCTGGATATTGAATAATGTCTATCCGGAGAACGAGTCACCAATCCGTAAAAATTGTCATCTTCTTTGTATTTTTCAAACTGTCGAGGAATGAATATCGGGAACCCGAATTTCTTTAATACGGCGGCTGTTGTTGTTTTTCCTGTTTTCTCTTCTTCCATTTGCTCGGCAAGGCGATTGCCGACATATTTATCAAGAATTTCATGCGTCGAATGAATCGATGATTTCAATGATGACGGTGTGACCGCATCACCCCTGAAAAGCAGGAATATAACATTTTGATTCTTAAACCATACGTGCTCTTTATGAATGATCGATGCTTTTGTGACGCTAAACACTTGCTCTTTTCCAAGAAGATCGGTAATAAATGTCGTTACGGGATCATCCGTAGTGATATTATCAATGAAAATAATATTTTTATAACGATAATACCGATTAAATTCCTCAATATCACGGTCAAGAATAGTGTAAACATCCTCAGTATGGGTAAAAAAAACCGGTTTTCCTAAATTATCAGATAAAATAGTTGCGTGTTTCATTTGAAAATCCTTATCGGCAAAAAGAACCACATCGTATTCTTTTCCGAATGTCGTAAATTTGGTTTCTTTTTTTGAACATCCGGCAATTACACACAACAAAACGCATACTGCAACGATTAACTTCATACTGCACCGCCTTTTTTAATCACGAGTAAATAACTCCTGATCCATACGATTACATGCATTTTTTACCGGAGCATATGACATACGATGCACCGGTGTCGGCCCGTATTTTCGCAACTTTTCAATATGTTCTACTGTCGGGTATCCTTTATGTCGTTCAAACCCGAAATCCGGGTATTCATTCGCAAGGCGATTCATGATACGATCCCGTTCGACTTTTGCGATTATTGACGCTGCCGCGACCGCATATGATTTCGTATCAGCTTTTATAAGTGGTCGTATTCGTGTATCTGCAATACCAAGCGGCATTGCATCAGTGATACACACACAATTATCAAAAATCTCTTGCGGTAAGCCCGACACCAAAGATTCCATTGCTCGCTGTGTTGCACGATAGATATTGACCGAGTCGATATCCGCAGGTGAAACAAATGCACACCGCAAATAAAACGGATTGTGCGTTAAAACAGCATGCGTTTTTTCACGACGTGCATGTGACATCTTTTTGGAATCATTCACATCCATCGCCGGAATATCACACTCGGTATCAAAAACATATAATGCCACCGCCAATGGTCCGGCAAGAGGTCCGCGTCCGGCTTCATCAAGTCCGACACAATATCGAGCCGAGAGCGATAATGCAGACCATCGATCAAATGCAACGAGTGCATGTACACCGTGAAGCCCCGCCAAAGCGGGGCTTTCATTGTTACATATCACGGATTTCTTTTAATCGAGCTGATTTACCGAAACGTTCACGCATATAATACAGTTTTGCACGACGAACGCGTGAGCTGCGTTTCACTTCAATACTGGCCACAAAAGGAGAATTCATAAGAAATGTTCTCTCAACACCGATACGTCCGATTACGTGACGTACAGTAAAGTTTGAACGAATTCCGCTCCCTTTTTTCTTGATTACCAGACCTTCAAATGCCTGAACACGTTCTTTGTTACCTTCTTTGATCTTCATGTTCACACGAACAGTATCGCCGACCTTGACTAAAGGTAAGTCGTTGCGTAAGTTCTCGTTCTCGATTTGACGAATGATCGGATTCATACACACCTCCCGTTTCCTAAGAGTCTGTCCATTATTATTGCAGCAGCGCTGCGAACAGACAAATGATTATACTCACTTAACGGACATGAAATGCCTTCAAGGCACACATCAGCCCGCTCTATTACTGCATCAATTAATCCCCAGCCGGTACCAAATAAAAGAAGAACAGGTTGCTGCGGATTTAACCTGAGCCTTTCCCGTGCTTCTCCATAACTGATACTGCCGGTTTGTTTTTTTGCACTGGTAACCCAAATTTCCGGCGTAATACCCGTATCGTGTTCGATCGCAGAAGCTGCCGCTTCTATATCTTCCACAATATGCATCACAGAAAGCGCATCGGTACGAGTTTTATTGTATTCCGCTCCAAACCCATCTTGCCAAAACTCGAGCATTTCACGTGCAATTTTGTTTTGTAGCGGGGTCGGTGAAATAACATAAAAACCCTTTACACCGTATGTGCGCGATGAGCGTGACAAATCGTGGAGATCTATCGGTGTGATAGAGGTTGCAACTACCGTATTATTTTTATCTAATACCGGGTAATGTACCAATCCGGTACAAATCTGATAATCCCCCACAAGTTCCGGTCGAACCTTGCTTGTTTTTTCCAGAGCTTTCTTTTTACGCCATGCGTCGACCGCTTCGTGATTTCCCGATAATAAGATATCGGGCACCGAAAGCCCTCTGAACTCCGCAGGTCGCGTGTAATGAGGATACTCAAGAAGCGTATCGGAAAAACTTTCATCTTCGATCGAGTCTTCATTCCCCAATACACCGGGAATATGACGAGTTACCGCATCAATCAGTGCCATTGCGGGTATTTCTCCCCCCGATAACACAAAATCTCCTACGGAAATCTCTTCATCGACCACTAACTCGATCACGCGCTCGTCAACCCCTTCATACCGTCCGCAAATGATCATGAGAGACGGCATGGCAGCCAATTCACACACTCGCTTTTGTGTAAGAGGTGTTCCTCGAGGAGTCATGAGAATACAATGATGTCCGTCATGAAAAGTCTCGACAGCTTTAACAATTGGTTCCGGCTTCATGACAAGACCGGCACCTCCGCCGTACGGTGCAAAATCAGTCACCTGATGACGTCCTTCCGCAAAATCTCGGATATTATGTACATCTACCTTTAAAAGGTCATTCTCTTGAGCAATTTTTAAAATACTTTCACTCATCGGAGAGACAAACATATCAGGAAAAAGCGTCAGAACATCGATCTT
This sequence comes from uncultured bacterium, assembly GCA_964423645.1. Taxonomy (GTDB): domain Bacteria; phylum Macinerneyibacteriota; class Macinerneyibacteria; order Macinerneyibacteriales; family CAYRFE01; genus CAYRFE01. The sequence goes on from CAYRFE010000018.1 coordinate 18,520, forward strand.
CATGAAAATAATCCCTCGATTACGGTTATGTCGATTCGTTTGTTCTTGGTGTCTATCGTACGAATTACATCTTTGATCGCAGGTATCAAAAGTTCCTTCTCTTCACCGTTGGCGACAACATAAATATCGTTGCTCCCCGTTGAGAAAATTTCCGTAACGGTACCTATGCAATCTTCGTTGTCGGTATATACCTTACACCCGATGATATCATGAATATAATACTCATCATCGTCGATCGGATGCAAATGCTCTTCATCCACAACCAACGTCGAATTACGATATGATTCAGCTGCTTCAGGAGTATCAATACCTTTGAATTTCATGACAAATCCTCCGCCACCGTGAATACGGGCATCCTGCACATCAAATGTTGCATACACACCGTCTTTTTCAATGATAACGGTCTTATCGTCCAGGAAACGCTCAGGAAAATCGGTCTCTGAGTGCACCTTAACATACCCTTTAAGACCGTGCGGTTTGGTGATGGTCCCTATACGATAATAATTCATATTACTTCCAACCGAACCCTTTTACCGGTCTTGAAACCTTCCATATGCACAATTTCTTTCAGCGCTTTTATTCGTTTTCCATTGATACCTATCACTGCGCCTCGATCTTCCTCGGCAAGACTGATATGCATCACGATCGAATCTTCGCTTTCTTCACAGTCAATTTTAACGGCTTTTTTGTCTTCAACGAGTTCTTTTACAAAAAACTCAAGAACCCGTATCATTCTTTCTTTCATAGTCGATTACTGTGTTGCGAACTTCTTCCACAACCCGGCGGTTTTGAGAAGACTTTTCGTAACGATTGTCGGTTGAGCACCCTTTTTTAACCAATCGATAATGCGTTCTTCTTTCACCGAGATAGTAGCCGGCGTGGTTTTGGGATCATAGAATCCCACTTCTTCAATGACACGACCGTCGCGCTTTACACGTGAGTCAGCAATCACGATGCGATAAAACGGCTCGCCTTTGCCACCCATGCGTTTTAAGCGTATTTTTACTGCCATACACACCTCCTGAATTTGTGTATTAGAACATACCGGGGAATTTCGGTAGCCCGAATCCCTTTTTTCCCATTGTACCCAATTTCTTCATCATCTTCTTGCTCATTTCATACTGATTCAATAAACGGTTCACATCAGAAACATGAAGACCGGCTCCGCGAGCAATGCGCTTTTTTCTGCTTGCGGTAATGATCTGTGGTTTTTGCCGTTCACGCGGTGTCATCGATAGAATCAACGCTTCTACATGAACAAGCGCTTTTTCATCAACATTCGCATCTTTCGGCATTCCCGGAAGCATTTTAAGCATACCCGATAACGGTCCCATTTTTTTAACCATTTTTATTTGGCTGAGGAAGTCCTCAAAAGTAAATTCCGCTTTGAGCATTTTCTGTTCCATGGCCTTAGCGTCTTCTTCACTGATCATATCCTCGGCTTTTTCGATCAACGACAACATATCACCCATACCGAGCATACGCGACACGATACGATCCGGATAGAATACGTCAAGATCGTCAAGTTTTTCACCGATACCCGCAAAGCGAATCGGCGTACCCGTAACCATTCGCAATGACAATGCCGCACCACCGCGCGCATCACCGTCCATCTTCGTCAACACAACGCCTGAGAGCGGTAATTTCTCTTTAAACCCTTGCGCAACATTCACGGCATCTTGACCGGTCATGGAATCAGCTACCAGTAAAATATCATGCGGAGATACCGCCTTCTCGACACGAACAAGTTCATCCATGAGCGTTTCATCAATATGTAAACGCCCTGCAGTGTCTATAATTATAATCTTTGCGAATTGACGTTTTGCTTCTTCCACACCCTTTTTCACGACATCCGTGACATTCTTTGTGGTTGTATCGGTATACACGCCCACGCCTATTTCTTTTCCAAGTTGCGCTAATTGGTCAATAGCCGCAGGACGCTGCAAATCGGCGGCGATAAGATACGGCTTTTTGCCGTCTTTTAAGAATTTTTTGGCAATTTTTGCCGAGGTAGTTGTTTTTCCTGATCCTTGCAGGCCAACAAGCATCAGTATCGTCGGAGACGCTGATGTATCAATCGGTTCCGAATCCCCCATGGTGGCAATAAGTTCATCGCGTACTATTTTAACGATATGTTGTGCAGGGCTCAAACTTCGCAATATTTCATCACCGACAGCTTTCGTTTCCACATTTTGAATAAATTGTTTTACGACTTTGTAGTTGACGTCAGCTTCCAACAATGCGATACGGATCTCACGCAAGCCTTCACGCACATCATCGGCACGCAAAACACCACGTTTGCCAAGTTTTTTGAATACTGCGTCTAATTTTTGCGACAACCCGTCAAACATCTGCTACTCCTTTATCGTCTGCAATAATGCCTGTGCTTCGTCAAGCCGTGCGTCACCGATATAATCGGTTATTTGCCGCACAATCTGTTCACGTTTGTGACGACCTGCGATCACACAAAGCGTGTGCTCAAAGCGTTGCATCTTCTCCACCGCCTGCTCAAGTGCAATCTGCACCGCCTGACGGGAAACGGCATTGTTCTCGGCGATCTCCCCGAAACTCAAATCCTCGAAGTAATACATACGAAAATACTCCTGCTGTTTTGCAGAAAGTAATTCGCCGTATACGTCAAACAATGCGATGCGTTCATCACGCTCAAGGTCTTTCACGTGCGAAATATATACGAGAAATGTAGAGGTGTCAAGTATTTTTTATTGACAGTGCGTTTTTAGAGACAAAGAATCAAACTACCTTTTTTTGTATGATATTAACTATTCGAATAATCAATAATATCAATTTGATGATATTATGTAAATTTTTGTAGATTTGGACTTTGTTTATTGATATTGATTTTCATTTTATTGGGCGATATTTCAATTCTTTCTTTTGTTTTTAATAAATTTTCTTTTCCAAAGTATAAACGTCGTGGAATATAATAATTATTATTTAAATGTTTTTTTATTGCTTCGTCATGTGGCAACACACCAATTTGACCATTTGAGTTATTTGATTTTATTCCAATTATTGATAATTCACATGCCATATCAAAAGCATAATTAGTATTTTTTGTTACATCAACCGGTATTTCAATGTTTATCTCTTTAACTTGACCAGGTTTCATTTTAATTTGTTCTCCTTCAATAGAAAATAGGAAATGACCAACTTTTTGTATCTGACTAAATTGAATCGCGATGGTACCATCCCATGTGTTAACTTTATCATAATTTTTTATTGAAAATTTAATGTAAGATTTGCTATTAATAGGGATTGTCATTGAGTTATCATCATTAATATCAATTTTTTTACCAAATTCATCATAAAATAATATATCTGACCATATAACAATAGGATACAAGCTTTCCCCCCAGTATGGTGATGGTTGAACATACGCAAATACTCGTATGATACCCACAAAGATAATCCACAATGCAATAATGAACTTCTTTAACATATTACGCTCCTTCTTTGTTATATATAAACGCTTCTCGAAATTATTTAACTATACCCCCGCCCCGCACTTTTCCAATCTTCTTCGTGTTCATAGCTTTTCTTCTCTTATATCATAAACAAGCATTACATGAAAAAGTATACCATAAAGCGTCTTAGATTGCACGAATCATGTGTCATTTTTATTCTCTCGTCTACTTCACATAATAACATGAAATCACACTCGCGGTTACACATGCGTGCTCGTTCGTTCGAGACAGCGAATGGAAAGCAATTCAAATAAGCGATTTTAAAAATCAGCGCGAAGTTATTCATTTTTGTTACATTTCCGTACAATGGTATCATTATCCGGTTTGACTCAAAAAATCCGAGAGCTTTGTAAAACTACTGTTATTGGAAAGTAAGTGCGCCCCCATCCTTCGACGGAGTCTTTTACCGAGCGAATTTTGCAATTATACGACCTCATAATGCAATAAAAGAAGGAAAAAATACAGTAATGAAAACGACTGACACGACATGCCGTGTCCCAACTAAAAAAATGGAAGGATCGTAAAGGCACTACACGGATTACCACTACGTACACGTACATTCGTGTCATTTCGATGAATGTTCTCATGAAGAGAAATAACATGGTCGGTTACTCACAAATCCCTCACCCTCTTTTTGTAATGCAATTGAGATATCTCACCTACGTTCGAGATGACAATCTCAACTCCCGACGTTTCAAAGATTGGTGGCGAAAAACAACGGCGTGGTGAAGTCCTTATTTTGGTTATCGGACACAGATATTGTATGTGTAATTATTTCGTATAAGGATCAACGGTCATGAATACCGTCTAAAATACACATTTCGATATATCCGCTGTAGTGGCACAAAAATCAGATTTACAAAGGTTCGAATTTATATGATGACGGATGTTTATTGTTTGTGTGATTGATATATCCACACATTTCCGCACACGAGATCATTCTTTCATCATCCATTTCACTGCTTTGAGGGTAATGAATTGAGGTAACATTGCGCCTGTTTTTCGCATTATTTTGTTCATAAAACCCGGTATGATCTCCCGTTTTCCTTTCATCATCGCTCGCACGCCGGCCTTTGCAACATCTTGGGCACTCATCATATGCACACGACGCAATTTGAGAGCTTCCATATGTGCTTCTTTGAAGAAGTCAGTGTCGGTAGGCCCAGGACAAAGAACAGTGACCGTTACGCCGCTTTTTCGTAATTCCTCATGTAGTGCACATGAAAAACTATATACATATGCTTTCGATGCGTAATATACAGAGCCGTACGGTCCCGGTTGAAATGCCGCTGTTGATGCGACATTCATTATTTTTCCTTCTTTACGAACGACCATATCGTGAAGAAAATATTTTGTAATCTCAGTCAATACGGTACAATTCACGGTCACCATATCACTGTCTCGTACAATATCGGTATCGGAAAATGCACCGGTATTACCGAATCCTGCATTATTAATCAGAATTGAGACCGTTAATGAATGCGAAACACACCATTCGTGTAACTCACGTGCGGCCATTTTTTGGGTCAAATCCAAAACACGCACGCGCACATCAACATGATAACGCGCAATAATTTCAGCACGTGTTATTTCTAATAATTCTTGAGATCGTGCAGTGAGTATAAGATTCTGCCCGAGAGCCGCACATTCATATGCCATTGCCTTCCCGAGCCCTTTAGACCCTCCGGTTATCAGTGTATATGTCATACCTACTCCCTTTACGGTTTGCATGATCTGCATGCAGAATATCCTTGCATGTATGCATCAGCCTTCGACACAAATTTTACTTTATTTGACGGTTTTAATTTCGAAATACTTTTACAATATTTTCGATGAAAAGTATATGATTTCTTGGAACCGACATATTCATTTTCTGTCTCCAGTAAACGATAACGCCATAACCCCAATTTCTTTTTGATCGCTATACGTTGTGCTTCTAAAAGCTCCTTAAAATAACGCATCTGCGGACGTGCATAATACATCCCTGCAAAACCTTCTTCAACGATTCGTTTATTCGCCAACACTTCTTTTCCGTTTTCAATGACAAATACATATGCAAGTAATCGATCATAGCGATCTGAATGCTCTTTATCATACTCCAATCGAACTTTTTTCCCTAAAACAAGCTGTGAATTCAGGCGTGTTGCATTATCATGATATTCTTCGCCGACCTCTGCGGTATCAATACCGGTGTAGCGCACACGATGCCCCGAATCAAGCTGTATAGTATCACCATCATAGACTTTTGTCACCACACCCTCATCGGGTACCGACTGAGTTGCCGCGCTGCTTAAGACAGTGAAAACAACGATTATACTTATCCGGATCATTTTTGATAGTTTTGTCTGATCGAGAAATGTTCTTAATGCATTCTGCATCATCCGTTGTTCCTTCCTTGTACGTGTTCGTAGCATATTCACGATAGTTTACCGTTATGCAAAATGCAATACGCATGCAAGTCACATCGCCCACATTCAGGATTGCGAGCTTTACATATATAACGACCAAAAAGCACCATTGCCTGATTGACAAACGCCCACTCGGAATGCGGAAACACTGCGGTCAAATCCTTTTCGATCACCTGAGGGGCTTTCGATTGCGACAAAGACAAGCGCCCTGAAATACGGATCACGTGTGTATCAACAACAATACCTTGCGGTTCTGCATACACTGTCATCAACACATTGGCGCTTTTTCTTCCGATTCCCGGTAATGTGAGCAATTCTTCCATCGTTAACGGAACTTTTCCTCCCCATTTCTCTATGATCATATGTGCGGCATCTGTGATATGACGCGCCTTGTTTCTAAAAAAACCGGTAGATTGAATGAAACCTTCAAGTTCTGACGTTGAAAGGCGTGAAAATGACTGTACATCGGGATATCTATCGAATAATATACGAGAAACTTCATTGACTCGTTTATCCGTACATTGCGCAGACAAGACCACTGCCACAAACAATTGCCAAGGCGAAGAATAGTGTAAATCCGAACGAGGATCCGGAAAATGTTTTTTTAATTCGTTAATAATCGCATGAATGTGCGGCATGATAAAAAAGGGGGCTTTCGCCCCCGTATACATTATTCGTTGTCAGTAGCCGGCGCGTCTTTTTTTGCACGCGGTGTTTTTTTCTTAGCACCTTCGGCAACTTGATTGACAGCTTCGACCGCGACATTGGTCTCGTCTTCTTTTGCTGCTTTCAGACTAAAATCAACTTTACGTTCTTTTTTAAGAATTTTTATGATCTTAACTGATATTTCGTCACCAATATTGACGATGTCTTCAATTTTTTCAACACGATCTTCATCGAGCTGTGATATGGCAAGAAATCCTTCAACACCGTTTTCCATTTTACAAATTGCATTGCTTTTTGTAATACGGATGACCTTAACCATTACGGTATCACCGATGTTGTGTTTCGTCTCCATAGCATCCCACGGATCAGGAAGCAATTGTTTCATACCGAGAGAAATTTTTCGTTCGGAAGGATTGAATTTTAAAATCTTCACTTCAATCTTCTGACCGTTTTTCACAATATCCTGCGGTTTTTCAATACGCTCCCACGCAATATCCGATACATGAAGAAGTCCTTCTATACCGGTCTCAATTTCAATGAATGCACCGAAATCGGTCACATTTTTAACTTCACCGGTGATAACATCGCCTTCTTTGTATTTTTCAAGAACAAGTGTCCACGGATCTTCCTCAACCTGCTTCATACCAAGCGATATTTTACGGTTGTTTGTCTCCATCTTCAATATCTTAACTTTAATCACATCGCCTTCCTTCACAATCTGCGAAGGATTTTTGATGCTTTTGTTCCATGACATTTCAGAAATGTGAACAAGACCCTCAACACCGGGAACGACCTCAACGAATGCACCGTATTCAACAAGTGACACAATGCGACCGTCAATAATATCGCCCTCTTTGTATTTTTCGGTCACTGAATCCCACGGATTTGCTTCAAGTGCTTTCAGGCTCAATGAAATTTTATTATTCTTTTCATCAAAATCGAGCACTTTAACCGTTACGTCTTCTCCGACCTGCAATTTTTCCGAAGGATGAGAAACTTTACCCCATGTAATATCATTCACATGAAGTAACCCGTCGATACCGCCGAGATCGATAAACGCACCGAAATCGGTTATGTTCTTAACCTTACCGCGTAAAATTGCACCGACGTGAATTTTATTATCAATATCTTCACGAGCTTTTTTAACGCGTTCTTCAAGAACAACACGACGTGACACCACAATATTGCGGCGTTTTTTGTTCATTTTCAAGATCTTGATATCGATCTTCTGCCCGACAAAGGCATCGAGATCTTTTACCATTTTGGTATCAATTTGAGAGGCCGGTAAAAACGCCGGTACACCGATATTCACGATATATCCGCCTTTTACGCGTTTCTTCACAGTACCTTTGATAATCACGTTATCGCTCAAACATTTTTCCAGTTTTTCCCATGCTTCAATAAAATCAGCTTTAATCTTTGACAGCTGAATTACCCCTTCATGGTCTTCAGTGGATTCAAGCACCACGCGGACGCTATCTCCGAGCTTCAGCGTTGCCGGATCATCAAACTCGTCAAGGCTTACCGCTCCTTCCGCTTTGTATCCGATATCAATCAGCACTTCGTTCGGAAGAATCTTTACGATTGTTCCGTCAACAATCGTCCCATTGTGAAGAGTTTTAAATGATTCATTATACAACTCCTCAAAAGTTTTTTCGGTTTCGCCATCAATGTCCCGGTTCAATTCATCGTTCATACCGTATTACCCCCCATATGAATTTTTTTTAGGAACGCTGTCACATTCTGAATGATGAAATCAGGTGTGGACGCTCCTGCGGTTATACCCACCGCATTATATCGCATCAGTTCTAAAGAATCAAGCTCTTTTTCTGATTCAATGTGCGCTGATGGAACTTTTTTTGATACTAATTCAAATAATTTCCGAGTATTGGCACTATTTTTCCCGCCGACCACGATCATAAACTCCACTGTCTCGGCCAGAGCAAGCGCATCATTCTGTCGTAAATGTGTTGCATCACATATGGTATTGAACAATAATACCTCGGTTACTTGCGCTGCAGCACGTGCACACAGCTCGGTAAACGGCTCTTTATTACGCGTTGTTTGCGATACAATCCCAACCTTTTTTGTCTGGAACACCGCATCGTCGGCATGAGCGACGACCGTTCCTTTATAATCGGTATAACTGAGTATCGCTTGAACTTCAGGATGATCATGTTCACCGAAAATGAACACCTCATACCCTTGTTCATATAAATATTGCGCCTTTTTTTGAGCATTTTTAACAAACGGGCATGTCGCATCGATCACTGCAGCACCACGTTGGCGCAATTCCGATTCAAGCTCTTTTGCGATTCCGTGAGAACGAACGATAATCACGTCACCCGATTCAATATCATGAACATGCTCAGTGCTCACGATACCTTTTAATGCCAGATCCTCAACAACCTGGGGATTGTGAATAAGCGGTCCCCATGTAAATATTTTTCTTCCGGTATGATTGGCAAGCGCTTCCTCGGCAAGTTTTAATGCACGTTCAACACCAAAACACACACCCGAATAACGCGACACGATCACTTTCATAACGCTTGCACCTGTCGCATAATATAATCAGCCATTGCTTGTGATGATTCTTTTGTTGTTGTACCCCACGAGTAATTCGGATTGATACAATACGGATATCCATAGACAAGATCGATCCGAGGTCGAGCAAATGAAAATAATTCTTTTTCGGCGATTCGCGTGCCCCGAAAACGCAGAGGTATGACCGGAGGATATCCTGCTTCGTGGAGAATAAGGCCGATACCCGGTTTCGCTCTGAGCATCTCATCGTTTTTTGACCGTGTGCCTTCCGGGAAAATGACCATACTTGCACCGCGCTTCAAATGAGACATGACCTTTCGTATGGTTATTGCATCGAATCCACGACGTTCGAGCGGCATTGAGCCAACCGCTCTTAATAACAAACCGAATGCAATATTCTTAAAAAGTTCCTTTTTCGCCATGAATCGCAAGGGAGTAAGAAGAAAAGCACCTGCCAAAGGCGGATCAAACGATGACTCATGGTTGGGGGTAATAATATACGGCCCTTTGAACGGGACTTTTTGTAAAAAGGTAACCCGTGTGCGAAAACGGCACCGAAAAAATACGACAAGCAGTGATTTGCAGAATAATGTAAATATAAAAAGAGCTATATCAGCGATCATAGTCATCAATAATACGAAGAAGTTCATCGAGCACATGAGCACGATCCATTTCAGACGTGTCGATAACAATCGCTCCGGGAGGAATGCACAACGCACCCCATGCACGATGCATGTCCTTATGGTCCCTCATTTCAATCTCCTGCTTTATCACCGTATAATCAACAGGTATGTTTTTCGCGATCAACTCATCGTAACGCCGCTGTGCGCGTATTTCTACGGATGCGTCAAAATATAATTTGATATCGGCATAGGGGAAAACGACTGTGCCGGTATCACGTCCGTCTACAATGAGACGCTTGCCGTTACCGTATTCCTGCTGTTTGACGACCAACAGTTTTCGTACGTCCATGATCTGGGCAATACGACTCACTTCCTTATCGATCTCCGGTGTACGGATAACGGATGTGATGTCTTCTCCGTCAAGTGTGAATCGGTATGAATGCGTATCTTTAATGATATGAAAATCAAGGTCAGCTGCGGCTTTTTCAGCCGATATATTCATTTTTAGACCTTTGTATGCGACTGCACGATACATAGCCCCCGTATCGAGATAGACGAGTTCTCGTGCTTCTGCCGCCATTCGTGCGATCGTGCTTTTTCCGGAACCTGCCGGCCCGTCAATAGTGATGATGATTTCTTTTTTCATGGGCTCATCATACATCAATCAACGCTTGTTGACAAGAAAAAATCGATTTGATCCATTCGGCCGATCGAGGATAATTTTTTTTGTTTTTTTTTCTTGACAAAATCATCATTATTGGGTATAACCGTGTGTCACGTATGATACTCCTCCGTAGCTCAACGGTAGAGCAACCGGCTGTTAACCGGTTGGTTACTGGTTCGAATCCGGTCGGGGGAGTTTTTTAAAACACTGTCATTATTTGATCGTATATCTTTCTTTTCTGCTTGTTGTGCCCCTTCCTCTGTCTCATCACACATGGTGCACGATACGACAAAATCAACCGCATATTTTCCTTTTTTCACACTATCTTCTTTTCTTTTTTTACTCACCCTGCTATACTCTTTTCAAAAGGACGGTGTAATTATGAATATAGCTCTGTTATGCGGCGGGTATTCTGCAGAACGAGAAATTTCTCTCAAAAGCGCTGAAAGCGTCTTTGAAGCAATTAAAAATGATCATACTCTTTTTTGTATTGATACTGCACGTTTTGAAGTATTCAGTGATTTCTCGGCTCAAAAAACACTTCCTGTAGTGCCGCGTTCTCTTCAAGGAACTCAAGACCTTTTATCTCTTTTTTCACGTCATAACATCAATTTTGCCCTGATTATGCTACATGGAGGAGACGGCGAAGATGGTCATATACAGGCATTATGCGAAATATCAGGGATTGCCTATTCCGGTACCGACATGCGCTCGTCTGTTGTCGGAATGGATAAAGTACTGACCAAATATATCATGGACTACCACGGTATACCGACACCTCATTGGGCTTTTGTGACGAAGGGAGAAACCCTCGCCGAAATCGGCAATTTTACGTATCCATTAATTGTCAAGCCTTCACGTGAAGGATCAACTGTTGGCCTTACGAAAGTAGACTCTCCCGAAAAACTGCAGGATGCGGTAGATACCGCGCATACATACGATACGATCGCACTCATCGAAGAATATATTCCAGGCAGAGAATTTACCGTGACCGTCATGAACAGTATCGCATACCCAATCGTTGAAGTATGCCCGAAAAGCGGATTTTACGATTATGAGCATAAATACACGAAAGGGAAAAGTGAATATAGCTGCCCTGCGGAACTTGATGAATTTATCGCACGATCGATCACGATGGATACCCTTGACCTGTATCGACTTATGAACCTCACCGGTGTGGTACGATTTGATGTTCGTATGACCGATGATGAAGATTATTTCTTTTTGGAAGCCAATACCTTACCGGGTATGACACAATTAAGTCTTGTGCCGATGTCCTTTCAAGCAAAAGGAAAATCGTATCGTGATCTGATATTGGCGATAATTGACGACGGAATGTCGCGAAAGGTGTAATTCATGGATCCTTTTGTTTCTATCGTTTTAGTCGAACCTGAGATTCCGCCAAACACCGGTACAATAGGAAGACTGTGTGTCGCACTTGATATACCGCTTTACTTGGTCGGCACATTGGGTTTTGAGATCAATGACAAAACACTGCGTCGTGCAGGGCTGGACTACTGGGAGTATCTCACATGGGAACACATCGACAGTCTCGACGTGTTGCATGAGCGTTTCCCTGATGCACGTTTTTGGTATCTTACGAAAAAAACCGATACACCCTATTATGACGTTGATATTCGATACGGTGATTTTCTTGTGTTTGGCAAGGAAACAAAAGGTCTTCCTGAAGAACTGCTTGCGCAACATAAGGATACGGCTGTATGTATCCCCATGCGCGGCAAAACACGATCCATAAATCTCTCAAATGCGGTCTCTATTGTTGCATACGATGCATATAGACGAATCATAGCAAAAAACTGATCCGCTCCGTCTATGTGCTCAATGAAAATTATCTGCGATCGGAGACCTTTGAAAAATTATACTATGAGAGCTTTGCGAAACTACCATTTTTTAACTTTGTGCCCACACCAAACCATTGTTATATAATGGGAACTTCGTCCCCACACCCCTTTAAGAAAACTCTAAATGTAAAGCCGAAGTAAGTTTCAGGGAATTTGACCTGTTAAGATCAAAGCGGCTTACAGCTGGTAAGTGTATAATCATTCCCGCGCAAATCGCCTTCCGTGATATGCGCCGCTTCTCTACAGCCCGCATCACATGAAAAGCGCGCACCGCATTCTTTGCAAAACACAGGACGATATTCTTTCATGACAAAACGTTTCCAATACGGATGATCCTTACACGCTTCGATATCGTTCACCGACACCAATTCAACCTCTGAATGATTGCAGGTGCGTATAAAGCCCGACGGACCTACAACAAAGAAATCTTTTGCGGCAGAACATGTCACGCCGACTTTAAGATTTTTTATTTCAAGATCATGAACAAGACACAACGGCACTTCCGTACCGAGATGCCCCTGACGATTTGCTTCGACCAGCACGCGGTCGGCAATCAGCAATGCATCGCGAATCTGTTCGGAGGAAAGCAACAACTCATCCTTATGACGTAATCCCCGTCCGCCCGGTAAAAACCTGTTCATGAGCAATGTATCGGCTCCTGCAATAAGTGCTTCCGCAATTGTCTCATAGAGTTCAAAAAAGTTTTTCTGCGTCACCGTCACATTCACCGTGGTCGTAATACCGAGTTTTGACGCCTTACGAAAATTTTCCAGCACATGATCGGGAGAACCGCATTGAGTATGTGCCGCATAGGTTGTTAATCCCGGCAAGCTCATACTAAGATGCACGTGATACTTTTTGCACACATCCAACACATGATCGTCAATGAGTGTCCCATTTGATATAAGATATATTTTCGGCGCAGTACGTGTGGACACAAGTTTATCGTCCACGGTCTCGATCAACTCGGCTTTGCACTGTGCCGTATGCGCGATAATCGATTCCCATCCGTCTTTTAAAAGCGGTTCACCGCCGGTAAATGCGATATTACACACACCCATGTCGGTAAGCGTGGTGATGGTTGATTTCCATTCATCGGAAGTCAATTCTTTACCGCGCCGGATCTTCGGCACAGGCGCTTCCCACGGACATGAACAAAAAAGACAGGAGTGATTGCATTCGTAGGTCAATTCCAATGCCGCAGTGGCCGGCAAAAACGACGGCGCAAGCCGCGAAAAATCGTCATTCATAGCGTTATTCTCATTTCGTGATGGTGATTCCGAGAAGTTGCTCAAGTCGCGGTATACAATCTTTTAGTGCGGTCTCTGCATCGAATTCATCTTTATAACGGTCTTTCCCAGATAAAAAGTCATGCATAATTGTAATATCTCTGACGGTTATCCCCTTGACACGATGCGAACGATCGGAATAGAGAACCGTCATGATCAGCTGAGGATCCTTTACGGTCGGTGAACATTTTTTGCAAAATTCGGTTTCATCGATGACCACTGAAATTGACGGCATTGACTCCGCCAATGATCGGATCGCAGGTAATTGATATTCGATGAACTCCACCATTTCAGTAGTATAGATCGTTTTCGAACCGTCTTTCGAGCACACATACTCGACGCGCTCCGGCGGCATCGCCATATCGTAACACATTGCCCCGCGGATCTCGATATCATTCGGAACCGATTTCATCGAAAGTATTTTCAGTTTTGAGCGAATTTCTTCAGACGATAATCGTTTCATGGGTTTCACCTGTACCTTTTTCTGTGTATCTGCGTGTTTCTGTACTGCATGAACGGTGCCGACAAATGAAACCGCGCCGATGATGACAAGAATAATGATATACCAGTGCATACTATACGACCTTTGTAAAAATCATAATTTCCCGTGTTTTTCTACATTTAATACTGGGGTATGGGGACGAAGTCCCCATTATATAATAATGTAAGCCCCTCCCGATTTTCACGGGAGGGGTATGGGGTGGGCACAATTCACACGAAAACCGATTTTGCAAAGCTCTCATTATTGCAGTTTCACTCCGAGTAATTCTTCAAGACGCGGTATGTAGTCTTTCAGCGGAGTCTCGGCATCATATTCGTTGGTAAAACGATCTTTTCCCGAAAGAAAATCATGCATAAGTTGTAAATCGCGATCTGTTATGCCTTTTACGGTGTGCGTACGATCGGTATAATGCACTGTCATGATGATCTGAGGGTTCGTGACCTTTGGAGAACATTTTTTACAAAACTCGGATTCATCAATGGTCACGGTAACTGACGGCATGTTTTCCGCTAGCGCACGTATACGAGGAAGGTCATATTGTATAAAATGCACGTATTGCTGTTTATACAGCGTTTTCGATCCGTCTTTCGGGCAGATGTAATCAACACGTTCAGGCGGCATCGCGACTTTATAACACATCGCTCCGATCGTCGCCAGATCTTTCGGCGGTTTTTTCATGGCAAGCATTTTCAATTGGGAAAGAATTTCTTCCGAGTTCATGCGTTTCATAGGTTTCTCCTGTGGCGTTTTGACAACTTCCGGCTTCTTTTGCGCCGCATGCAATCCTGTGACCACACTTACACCAAAAACCGCAATCACGATCGCAATGATCCATTCCATATCATTTCACCTTCACTCCCAATAATTGTTCAAGCCGCGGGATATGCTTTTTAAGAGGTTCTTCTTCGCCGTTTGACATCGTATGCTTCTTCGAGCCGTTTAAAAACTCTTGTATAAGCTTTATATCAACACCATGCACTCCGCGCGTTGAGTGCACTTTTCCGTCGGGATAGACGATAATAAGTGTTACTTGCGGGTCTTCGGGTTGTTTCGGGGTGCATTTTTTGCAAAATTCACTTTCATCAAGTACCGCCTCTATGCCGAAATCCTTAAGTTTTGCAACCGATTCCCGTAAATACGGCAATTCCCATACAATATATGATCGCATACGATTCGTAAAAAGCGTTTTCGTGCCGTCCTTTGGGCACACATACTCGGCGCGTTCCGGCACTGCGGCGACCTCATAACACATCGCTCCGGGAGCAAGCACAAGAGGCTTCAGGCTTTTGGACAATTTGATAAGTTTTTTTTGTATATCATCCCTACTCAAACGAGTACCGTCGGTTATTTTCTTTTCTTCAGGAACGGTCGGCTTTTTACCTAGCCCGTGAATCGCTGTAGGCACGATCACGCTCGCGGCGAACGCACACACAACCACTACTGCGATAACGATAATATCGGTCATAGAAAACCTCCGATTGTATACATAAGAATAGCGCGATTAGGGGGAAACGTCAATTGAAATACTTTTCTTTTTTATCTCTATCTTCTTTCAAATGAATTACTGCTTAACTAGTTATTAACAGAAGTAATATACCAAATATCACCATGATTATAATAAATAATAGAGCAATCTTTTGTTTTTCATATACACCTATATCCAAAATAATGTTAATTGCCTTTTTTTTAATAATTCTATTCTGATTATAACTCGCTTCAACTACTGCAATTAGTCGCCCGTCTAATATTATCTTTGATAGTTCTCGAGAGATAATTGCAATAGATACATCCTGTTTTTCTCGCGGTTTAAGCGTCATACTATGCGGATTAACACGAACAAAAGGTTTATTTGATACAAAATCCAAATAAAGACTCTCATCGCTGTAGTTATTTGTTATTGTGATCTTTTTCTTATAATTAAAATATTCATTGGAATCCATTTCGAAGTGAAGATTATTCTCTGAAAAATGAGGTTCATCACCGATAATCAACGCGGGATTAGTTTGTTTATGATACTTAATCCTCTTTACCATATCATGAAATGTGATTTTATCTGATAGCACCGTTTTTAGCAGAGAATAATACTCTGTATCAGTGATTTTATCATCTTGTGCATATATTTTTATAATCGAATCGAGGTAGTCAAACCTACCGTCACTAACCGCACGTACACGTTGTTTTTTATTCACAACTATTCGTTCAGGGAAATAATCATCTTTCATTCGACACCATGGGCATGTTTCAAGATGCAATGGGAATAAATGTAAGTAATTGACCGCACATTGTTGTTTCTTTTTCTTAAGAACCTCTACTATTTGAACATAATTTTCTTTTATCGTGCGAAACCACTCCACCGCACTCGGTCGTTTCTCAGGGTCGTGCTGACCTTCCACAAAACAACGGCGGAACAACGCTTTGATATTCGGCGGTATTATCTCATACGGTAACGCATAGGCAGGTGGATTCACGTCAAGATCGGCGTAGTCTTCATACGGATAATAGCCTTCTGCAATTTTTTCGCCGGGTGTATTCAAATGCTCAACGCTCGAACCACGAGAGGCATAAGGGTGTGTATTTAACATCAAAAGCTTGAAAATCAGAATTGATAACGCAAAGCGGTCGGATTCCTGTCTGTTTTTAATATCTTTATGCAGAATGACCTCAGGGGCTGAATACTCGGGCATATACACAGAACACGGAAACACGTTGTTGTCTTTTGCATGGATCTCAAAACTGTCGCAATCCACGATGGTTATTTTACTATCCTTGGTGGACACAAGAATATTCTTATCATTCAAATCGCCTATGGCGTGTCCTGCGTTGTGAATACTCGCCACACAGCTTGCCAAATTCAACGCCACGACATACATGTGCAGATACGTAAAACCCGTGCCGAAATGTTCAAGGCGATAACAGGTGGATGTCGTCACGCCGGGTTTATCGCAGAGAAGGTGATATTCTTTGAAGGTGTTTTTGTCGATGCGGGGCATCGTGAAACCAAGGAACTTCGTGCAGGCTTCATCCTCATACACGACATTCGTCGGCCAGCAGATGGAGTAATGCCCTGCCACAAGCGTCGGGTCTTTCGGCGGCGCGTCGATCATCGCTTTCAGCTTGGCTTCAAGCTCGGGTGTGCGTTTTTGTTCGTGGTATATTTTTACGCAGATGTCGGGATTGCCTTCAACAGCGTAGACCGTGCCTTCACCACCGGAGCCGAGTTTGATGGAAAGAGAAAACATTTCGTGAGAATTGCTAGTATACACGCTATTTGCTTTCATGAGCAAAATCTTAACCTGTTTATCCGACTTTGTCAATAATTTATTAATGTTAATAGTACTGTCCTTTTTCCTTACTTTCTGCTATACTGTGAAGAGTGCGTTTAAGAACTTCATTTATAACGGAGGTTACATAATGCGTCAAAACAGAAAATTCCTGATATTAATAAGCTTTTTTCTTATTATAAGCTTTTTTACCACGAGTCTTATCAGTTATTTTGTTTCGCTGAAATCCATACGTACGCAAATTTCCCAAAAACAACTGCCGATCACGAGCGATAACATCTATTCCGAAGTTCAAAATGATATACTCAAACCGATCTTTATCTCCTCACTCATGGCAAATGATACGTTTTTACGCGATTGGGTACTTCACGGAGAAAACAACCATTCTCAAGTTGTAAAATATCTGCAGCAAATAAAAATCAAATATGAAGTTTTTACAAGCTTTTTCGTGTCTGATAAAACATTACGCTATTACTATTACGACGGAATACTCAAAACAATTAGTAAAGATGAACCTCGCGACGTGTGGTATTTTCGCGTAAAAGAAATGAAAAACGATTATGAGATCAACGTCGATATCGACATGGCGAATAATGATAATCTTGCAATTTTCATTAATTATAAGGTATATGATTTTAACCATAATTTTATCGGTGCGGCGGGAGTAGGTCTTAAGGTCGATTCCGTGAAAAAACTCATTGAGCGATATCAGGAACGCTATGACAGCACGATTCTTTTTGTCAACTCGGCGGGCGATATCAAACTCAGCAGTTCGTCATTTGACTCTTCGATTAAAAACATCAAAGATTTTCAGGAAATGCAACCTGTCATCGACAATATTTTCTCTAAAAAAGTTGAAGAAATAGCATACAACCACAACGGCAAATCATACTTGCTCAACAGTAGATACATACCTGAGTTCGATTGGTTTTTACTGGTGAAGCAGTCTGACGAACACGAAAAATCAGTATTGCTGCGAACATTGTTCATAAACATTCTCATTTGCCTTATTATTACAGTTATTGTAATAGGAATCATGTACTTCGTATTATCCCGTTATCAAAAGCGCTTGGAAGATATGGCACTCAACGATGATCTGACACAGACATTCAACAGAAAAGCATTCTCCCTCATGATCGATAATGCCATTAAAGACTTTAAGCGAACGCAGACACCGTTTTCCATAATTCTTTTCGATATCGACGCGTTCAAACAAATTAATGACGGTTACGGACATCTGGTCGGCGATTCGGTCTTACAACAACTGTCACGGGTCATTAAGTCGGTGATCCGCGATAATGATACCGCTTTTCGCTGGGGCGGTGATGAATTTGTGGTTATTTTAAAATCCTGCAACCTTGAGAACGCCTGCCTTATCGCGGAAAAAATACGCACGGCAATACAGTCAACACATCTTCCGGAGATCGGCGAAATGGATCATACTACAATTAGTATCGGCGTTGCACAATATCAACCGGGTGAAACCGAAACCGGTGTTATCAAGCGGGCAGATGAATTGCTCTATAAAGCAAAAACCACCGGGAAAAATAAAACGATGTCGTAATGGCACTTCAAAGACTTCATATAAGCGATTGCGGGTGTGGATAGATCACACATTCTCACGTAAACCACCTTACCGAGTGTCTGCTTTTATGGTACAGTATCATTTTCGTTATGCTTATTTCTTAACTCCGACGCCTCTTCGTCTTGTGCTTTTTGTGCTTTTTTTAAAATTTTTAAATGTTTATTATACGTATTTCTACCTATAACTAAGTCTTGGAGAACATTTTTGTCATAATCGTTCAGTAAATCTGGTGTTGGTATTTGTTTTTTAAACTGCCCCTCTCTCAACTTATAAAATATTTTATAGATGCCTTCAGGAATCTGTGTTAATACCGCATCAAATATAATAGTATATTCTTTATTCTCTTTTGGTGAAATAACAATATTATTTAGTATAATAATATCTTTTCTAACATTTTCCTGAAACCCATTTCCTTCTTCGTTAAGCATACCTCCCTTAATTGTAAGATAAATATCCCCTTGAAAAGTCTCTGAAGTCATATTTTGAAAACTAATTGTAAATGTATACTTCTTCCCATGTTCTAACAATGGGGGTGCCGTTGAAGTATAACTTTTAGTATCCCAATTTGTTGGATATACGATTTTTCCTTTTTCATCTCGAATTATTCCATGACTTGTAATTTTTAAAATACTATTACTAAAATCATTCTCATCCGCTTCCCACCAGCTAGTGCGTTCTGAATATACAAGTTGAATACTTGTTAGCATGAGTATGACTATCGCAATATACTTCATGATACTTCCTGCCCTCCTTTCTGTGTGTAAAGACTTCATTGATTCAGTCATATAATCCATCCTTTCTTTTTAATATATCAACGCCTCTCGGCATTATTTTCCACGCCCTCAAATATACCCCCGCCCCCGCACTTTTCCAACCATTTTTGTGACCGTAGCTTTTCGTCTTGTATATCAAAATCGAGCATTTCATGAAATAAAGTATACCATAAAGCGTCTTAGATTGCACGAATGATGTATCATTTTTTTCCACACGCTTCCTTCACATAATGACACGATATCACACTCGGCATTACACATCCTTGCTTGTGGATGGAAGGCATTTCAAATAAGCGACCTTAAGGATCCGCGGGATAAATATCCTTTGTTGAGACGTAGCATGCGATGTCTCTACCGGAATACAACAATAATCTGTGTCACGACAAAAAGTAAGGCATGATTAGCATTAATAGGCTGTCATCTCGAACCTACTGCGTGAGAGATCTTGCTATTCAAATAACAAGATATCTCCTCACCGGTAGGTTTTGTCGAAATGACAATATACGAAATTTAGCTCCCCCTCGCGATTACGCGTTTCCCCCTCTTTGCAAAAATGAGGGGGGAAAATAAACGGCATTAAAATATCAGCATCAAAAAAAGCAATGTGTCATTATCGTTTACGACAGGCAAATTGCCTATCGCTACAGTCCCGATAATCCAGATTATTTAAAAAATACTCCTGGATTCCCGTTGTCACGGGAATGGCACATAATGCGACTTTTTATGGCAAGACAAAAAGTAAGACAGGATTGTAGACCGATTATTTAGTTCTATAGTGCTTCAAGCCCTTTGCGAAACTACCATTTTTTGAATTTGTGCCCACCCCACACCCCTGTTCGGAATACAGCAAAATAATTGGGATATTTTGAATTTCAATAAATTCTCTTACGAGGGAAAAAGGAAACACCCAAACTATTATGATACCACAGATTAATGGA
Source organism: uncultured bacterium (assembly GCA_964423645.1). GTDB lineage: Bacteria > Macinerneyibacteriota > Macinerneyibacteria > Macinerneyibacteriales > CAYRFE01 > CAYRFE01. The sequence continues at coordinate 39,140 of CAYRFE010000018.1, forward strand.
ACTATTCCCTGTTTTATCAGGGGCGGCGATAACCGCCCCCGTAATGAGAGACTATTTGAGCATTACCATCTTACGTGTATACCGCTTACCGTTGATCTCAAGCACCGCATAATACACACCGCTTGGCATAACCTTACCGCTCTTATCACGCCCATCCCACATAATAGTATGCGGTCCTTGTTCCATGTAACGGTCAATCAGAACAATAACCGTTCGTCCTTTCGTATCAAATATAGTAACCTGCACGGTCCCCGACTCAGCCAAATCATAATCAATCGTTGTTGTCGGATTGAACGGGTTCGGGTAATTCTGCTTTAATGCCGTCTCACGTAATGACGGGATAAGAAGATTATCCTTGTCATCTCCAATCATATAGATACCGGATTGTTTTATGAGCAGCACTTCCCGTCCGTAATCGACCAATGTCCATTCATCATTACTATATTGCAATAAAACCCCTTGTCTGCCAAACCGATTTCTCACTTCGAGAATCGCTTTACCGTCATTTTGCATTCCTACATAGAATGGCGTCCCGTACGGTGAAACCTTTGGATCTGCCATATACGTTGCGGCGATCGGCACAAAAAGCACCGAATCGATCTCTGTATACCTCACACGAATACTCTGCGAAACAACTGAAAGCGTATTTCCTTGTCGTAATGATTGCTTATGAAGCGTTATATTATTTGACTGTTGGTTTTCTAATGCTAAAGAAAACGTCTGTGATCCATATTCTGCATTACGTAAGAGAGAATCGAATACTTCCTTTGATGTTATCGCATACTCATGACCGCTGAGATTTATAAGCATCTTCTTCATCACATCTTCGGAAATCTCTTCCATACCGTCAAGACTTGTTCTGGTGTTGGCGGTGAAGCACGGTTTACATCCAGGAAGCCAGAAATTCACATACAACCTTTTTACGGCAAAATCATACAAATTACTGAATTCTGAAACAATGACGCTATTAATTGCTCGTACACGATATTGATATGAAGTCTCCTTTATCATGACAAGGATTGTTCCGAAACATGTTTTAATATATGCATAGTAGCCTTTATGAATTTCAAGCTGTGTGTCCTTCCAGGATGTTGTATTGGCACCGACACTGCCTATCTTCACAAATTGTTCGGTACTTCCGTGATAATTCCCACGTCTGAAAACTTCAAACTGCATTTCATCATTCGAATTATCCTTCCATAGTAAGGTGAGTGTATCTGAAGAAGCCATATAAGTACCTTTCAATTCGGACGGAGCGGTGATCATATCAAACTGCGGTATGATCTCGAACGTATTGTCGGAAACATCTGCAAATGACGGATCCCCGTATGATGTAATTCGTACGCTATACCCTGTGCCCACTGCAACATCAGCGGGTATTTGCCATGTCGTGCTACTTCCCGAAACAATTCCGATCTCGCGTATAACCGTCGAATTACGCATCAACTCTACAACAGTGTCGCCCGGAACCGTACCGATCCACTGAATCGTGAGCATATCGCCAATGCGAATCTTTTCACCGCCATTTGGATCTTTCAATGTGAGATGATACGCTTTTACACGTACTGATTCACTCATCGGAGATTGTGTAAATTGATTGACCGCACACACCGATATCTCATATATACCCGGTTCAATGTTATTCATAATCCACCGCGTTGTAACCGCATCAACTTCGCCTAATTTCTGCGCTACCGCTCCGTTTTTCGCCACGTAAATATGATACGCAGTTTCGTTCGTTGCCGTATCAACCCAACGCACATCAATGGTCGCGTCTTGATATGAATACTCGGCACGAACATGTGTCGGCGCACTTATTTCTGCAGGCAGAATACTAAACTCTGCACTTACACCCTTACAAGCGAGGTCGTCAGAATGTACTGAAACAGCGTATTTCCCGGGGATAATAGTATCGGGGATCAACCACTCAAACATACCGTCGTTGTCTGTAGAACCGGTAATGATCGTAACAACATCATTACCTTTCATTAAGTCTACTGCGACGCTTTCTCCTGAATTGGACTGCCACGTTATCGGCAACACAGCGTTTTGTCGCACCATAGTGTTCGCATCAGGGCTGATCACATCTATATAGGTTGTAACAATTGAAATAACGTCAGAGTAATCAGATACCGTATCACTATTTACCGCACGTACACGGTAGCGATATGATGATGCAGTAATGTTGTTGTCGACAAATGACAGCGATGATGCTTCAAGCTGTGCAATTCTTTCAAATTGGCTGTTACTGCCCTCAGCACGCTCAACCTCATATGCCGTCTCGTTATCAGCATTATCTACCCATTCGAGTCGAACGGTTTTTGTTTGTGCATCAAATGCTGCATTAAGACCGCTCGGGGCAGTCACCGAACGCGGGATGATACTAAACTCGGCACTTGAAACAAAGATTTCCTCGTCATCCGATGCACTCACTCGCAACGTATAGTCTCCGGGCTGGAGGTCGTTATCGACACGCCATGCAAACGTCCTACCCTGCACTCTTTCGGCGATCGTACGAACAAATACTGAATCACGGTAGAGCGTCAGTGTCACATCGTCAGGATAATTACCGTCCCACATGACAGTATACATTGAATCGCGTGTCAACTTCTCTCCCGGCAATGGCTTTTTCATCTCAACATGATAACCTTTTACCGTAATGATCGCACTCGGTATTGATTCCGAATATGCAGTTTTTGCAGTAACTCGGTAACGATAATACCCGCCTGAGATCGCCGTATCCGTCCATTCGGTCGTATTAGCCGAAACTTCTGCAATGAACACAAACGGTGTATTGTTCCTGCTGCGGTACATATTGAACCCTGTTTCATTTCGCGACTCGTCGACCCACGTGAGTGTTATTGTCGGTGCGCCTCCCGGTATATACGATGCCGCCAATGATGACGGCGCTTCTACTGAGGCAGGTACAACCTGCAGTTCGTTGCTTTCCGCTGAAATCTGCGCATCATTGACCGCCGTGATCCGCACGGTATAAGTGCCCGGCTCAATTGTGTCAGATACAAGCCAGGTATACCGTCCGTTTTGAGCGGTTTCTGTGATCACGCGATGAAGATTACCGTTCTTTACGAGTGCGATTGTAAACAGCCCTGTTATATTACTTGACCACTCAATCACGATGTCACTGTCATGCGTAATCGATGAAGCAATCGCGTGCACGGTAAGATATGATGTCGCAATTTCAACAATGTTGCTAAACGGCGATGCGGTGTAGTTGTTGACCGCACGTACGCGATAACGGTATACACCGGCTATAACATCCGTATCTGTAAACTGCGTTGTATTCGCAGAAACAGTGCCGATTGCGCTAAAAACATCACCGTTATAAGATCGTTCTATAATAAATGACGATTCATTATCTGACAAATCATTCCAACGCACCGTCACTGCTGATTCGATTGATGAAAATTCTGCCGTTACCGTATCGGGAGCAGTAATAAACGCCGGTAGTATTTCTATGGTACCTTCAGATGTATCCTGTAATGTTTCAATTGCGGCGGAGGTTATGCGAATACGATACCCGCCCTGCGGTGTGACGCTGTCGGGCACACGCCATGTATACGAACCGCTTACACGACCGATCTCCGCTATGGTGATCGGCGATTGATCATCATGGAGTAATTCTAAACGCACGAGTCCGTCGATATTTCCATCCCACGAAACGGTGTACTCGTGACGTTGACGCCAGCTCTGTGCAACGAGCGGTGATGTCAGTTGCAGCCCGTAGACGGTCATCGTTGCCGTATTACTTTTTTCTGACAATGAATGATCGGTAAAAGCGGCTACGGTATACGTATACTCACCGAAATCAACACTCGCATCCGTATAGGCGACCGTATCGGCAGGCACATCGGCGATCTTTACTGATGGTGCCTGTCCTTTGCTGCGGAATATCGAAAAACCTGTCTCGTTGTGTGCATTGTCTTTCCAATGCAATACCACGGCGTTGCTGTTCAGCGCCGGTTCTGCACGAAGTTCCGAAGGCGCATACAACAGCTCTGGCTGTATACTGAACGGTGACGCACTTTCTCCGAATATATGCGTCGAAACAGTATCGGTAATACGAATTGTATACATTGCGTTTTCAATATCAAACGGCACAGCCCACTCAAAACTTCCGTCGCTTTCAGTTGATTCGACAATTTCCCGTATAACCGTGTCGCCTTGGCGTAATTCTATACGAACATTGCTGTCTGTATTGTCCGTCCATGTGATCATATAGGTTGAACCCTTACGCCATACCTGTCCGTTCTGAGGTGATGCAAGCGTAATGTATTTTTTCGCGACGGTAAATTGCGGGCTTTCTGCAGATTGAGAAGGATTAGAAGCACTTGTTACCCGTAGTGTAAAAGTGCCTGCCAAATCTGATGGGATATCCCATTCAAATTGCCCGTTGTTTTCAATGTTTTCTGCGATGGTCGCTACCAAAACACCTTGAGCATATACGCGAACAGAGACATGACTGTCAACGGCATCGATCCATCGAATCATCTGACGTGTATCTCCCACCCATTGTGTGCCTTGCGACGGCGATGTGATCGAAATATAATCTTTTTCGGTGATCGTAAATACTTCATTCGACTCATCGAAGAGATTAGGATTATCAACACTTATAATTTTTACACGATATTGCCCGGGCGGTAGTGTATCTGCGATGGTCCATGCGTATGTTGTAGTAGCTGAAACAGTTTGGGTGATCGGATAAACCGCCCCGTCTGCAGCAACACAGGTAATAATGACGCTTCCTGCGATACTCTGTGACCACGTTATTGAATGTTGTGTACCCTGTTTCCATTGTTCTCCGCCATTTGGTGCACTCACAGTGAGCGTGTCTTTTCGTATAGTAAATATGTGAGACTCTGCTGTTTTTTCGCCGTCAATAACGCTTGTGATGCGCACGCTATATCCTGTGCCGCCGACAACACTCATCGGCACCGTCCATGTACACGAGCCGTTACTTTCAGTTGATGCCGCAATCACCGCGTCAACCGATCCGTTTTTCATAAGCTCTATCCGTACGTTTTCATCAATCGAATCACTCCATGTGATCGCATGAGTCATTCCTGCAACCCAAAGCTGTGACACGACAGGTGTCAAGACGGTTATGTATTCTTTTGCAATCATAAAAGAGGCAGATTCAGCTGTTTTAGCGGTGTCGTCAACTGAGGTGATACGAATCGAATACTGCCCTGCGGCAAGCACTGCAGGCACCGGCCAATAATACGAGCCGTTGCTGTCGGCTGTTGCGATGAACGAAACAACACTGCCGTTCTGCACCAATTCAATATGTACCTGCTCCGCTATGCTATCCTTCCATATGATCTCATAGGTCTTTCCCGTATATACTTTTTCTTGTTCCGTCGGCTTCAGGATGGAAATAAACGCTATCGCAACCGCACTGCTCTCGGCGTATTCAGACACGGTATATACATTGCGTGCCGCGACGCGATAGTGATAGACACCTGCCGCGTTTCGAACCGCACTCCACGAAGAGCTGTTTGCAGGAAGAGTAGCGACCGATATCCATTGCCCGTCATTCATACGTTCTTCAACAATATATTCAGTTTCATTCTGAGCCTTATCTGTCCATTGTACACGCACCATACCGTCAACAGCAGTATATACTGCGGAGAGCGATTCAGGCATTGCCACTACCGACGGTGTTAACGTAAACGACGCATCGCTACTGTCATGGAGTGCGGAGTTATCAACAGATACGACTTTCACGGTATAACTGCCTGCAGGAACCGTTGCCGGAATGCTCCACGTGTAAGAGTTGGCATTCACGATATTTTCCGCAATGACGGCAATAATCTCATTTCCTTGCAGCAATTCAAGACGCACTGCACTTCCCGTTGAATTCTGCCACCGTATAACTGGTTTTTCATCAAGCGACCACGACTCCATCCCGTTTGGTGCGGTAAGCGTAATCGCATCATGCATTACGGTAAACGGAGCAGAAATCACTGTTTTTTCGCTATCGACAACACTTGTTATACGTATGCGATACGTATCGGATGCCGATAATGCAGGATCAATGGTCCATTGCCATTGTCCGCTACTCGGCACGGATGCTGCAAGTTCTACCGCCGGGTCATTTCCGCGGAGCAACTCAATACGCACATTCTCATCTATAGCATCATTCCATGTAATAGTGTATGCAGTACCTGCTCGCCAATTACTCCCCGCATGCGGTGTGATCATAGTAATGTGTGCGTATTCTTCTATAGTAAACTGTTCGCTTTCAGAGATCACCTCAGGCATATCGATACTTGTGATACGAATACGGTATGAATTACCCGCCGGTATATCCGTCGGCACCGTCCATTCATGATGTCCGTCACTCGGTGTAGTATCGGCGATCATCGTAACCGTATCAGTATGTACAAGTTCTATACGCACGTTCCCGGGCAATGAATCATTCCATGTAATACTGTGACGGTTCCCCTTCATCCACGCATCATTGCTGACAGGTGTAATGAGCGTAATGAACGGATGTGTGACGGTTATGGTCGGTGTTTGTGTATATTGTGTCATATCCGACATGCTCACCACACGGATAGAATAGTGTCCGTCGACAGTATCTTCGGGGATCGCCCAACTATATTCACCGCTGTTTGCCGTAGATTCTTCCAAAACACGTATCAACCCCTGCGAGTTGCGCAATTCGATACGTACAAACGAATCAACGGTATTAGTCCAGCGAATTACCTGCGTCTGCCCTGTAAGTCTGCTGACCGCAGAAGTCGGCTCGGTAATCGTGAGATAATTTCCGGGAATGATCGTAAAGCTCCCACTTTCTTGCGATGCGGTGCCGTCCGCCATACTCAGCCCGAGCGTGTAACCGCTTCCTGCAGCAATTGCCGTCGGCACTGTCCATGCAAATGATTTGTTCTGTGCATTGACTTCGGCGATCGTTCTGACTTCCATGCCGTACTGCAACAACACAATGCGTGTCAAACCGCTGCAGTTGGTCGCCCATGTGACGGTATGCACATTTCCCTGACGCAACACAGCGCCTTCAGCAGGCGAAGTGCAGGTGATAAAGCGTTTCTCTATGGTGACCATATTACTGATCGTGCGTACAAGAGAATTATTGTCACTTGTAATACTGAGTGTATATCCCGTCGTGTGTGAAAGACCTGTCGGTACCGACCATATCGCCGACGATGCGATCGTGGCTTCTGCAATGGTGTGTATGATCTCACCGTCACGCTCCAAGCATACGGTAACCGGATCATTATTAAGTCGTGACCATTGCACTGTATACGTGGTCGCTTCTCTCACTGTGAGAGCTGTGTTGGGTGTGGTAAACGTATAATATTGTCCGTATGCGATCGTAAACGGTTCACTGACGCCGATTACTGCGGGATCGGCGACACTCACGGCACGAATATATGACTGCGTATGCGGTGTGATCGAGTACGGTATCGTCCACGCAAAACTTGAACCGCTCTGCACCGTACCGAGAACGGTCACGGCTCCGTCCTGAAGCAGTTCAATACGAACTGCGCCGCTGACAATACCCGTCCAACGAATCGTGCGATTCTCACCCTGTTTCCATACCCACCCGTTCGAAGGTTCACTCACTGCAAGTGCGGGGGCTGCGATTCTAAAGGTCGGGCTGAATCCCGTTTTAAAAGCATCTTCAACCGAAGTGATCTTGATACGATAGGAGTCGACGGGAATCAGTGTTTCATCCGGCGTCCATACATACGTACCGTTACTCGGCGCTGATGCGGTAATTTCTCTTACTAAAGTATCCCCATTGTATACCGTAATCATCACATTTTCACTTATTTTATCTGTCCATCGGATCTCATACGGAGCACGATGTACGATCGTTGATCCTTGCGTAGGCGCCGTTACGGTAATATATGTACCGAAGGTGATCGCAAACGGCTCGCTTATGGCAGCAATGCCGCTGTCGTCAACTGCAGAAACACGAATACGGTATGTGCCGGTCGGCTGTTGTAACGGGATCGCCCATGTATACTGCTTTGCAGAAACAGCGTCTGAGAGTGAAGTGACCGTCTCGTCTTCAGCAATAAGCTCTACACGCATCGTTTTGTTACTGTTCGTCGTCCACGTAATAGTGTGTGTAGTGTCCTGCTGCCACTGTGCACCGCTCGTAGGAGATGCAAGAGTGATAAACGGAGCGTCTATCGCAAATAACGGGCTTTCTGCGTATTTCAACGGATCAAGCGTGCTCTCAACACGAATACGATAATCGTTGCCTACGACACTGTCGGTCGGCACTGTCCAAGAAATGCTCTGCTCGGCGGTAGATGCGGAAAGTGTCTGAATATGCATGCCGTTTTTCAGTAATGAGACCTCAACAGGCTCTTCACATTTATCGGTCCAAGCAACGGAATACGTCTGCCCCATTACCCAACGATCATTTGCTTTCGGCGAAGAGATCGCGATATAATCTCCGAGAATGACATTGAAATCCGCACTTTCTGCCTCAACTGATGGATTAACTGCCGACGTCACACGAACACGGTAAATACCAAGCTGTTGTGCCAGGGGTATATGCCATTGCATGGTCTTTGATGTGAGATTATCAGCAATTACAGACACCGCTTCATTGTCACGCAAGAGCTCAACACGATATGCACCCGGCACATTACTTGTCCATGTAAGTGCATGCACGGTGTCTTGTTTCCACTGTTGAACCACTGCAGGCGACGTGATGCTCAATACCGGAGCTTCAATGGTGAATACACCCGAAACCGCATGTTTCAGCACATCCTCAGTGCTTTCTACGCGAATCGAGTAATCCTGTGCAGGCACACAATCACTCGGGACAATCCATGTATATTCATTACCGTTTACAGAGGCTGCTATGTCTCTCAGCAGTTCATTACCCTTGTAAAGAGTGATTTTTGACGGTTCAGAGTACTTATCGGTCCAAGCAATGGTCATCGGGAATCCGTGAACCGCTTTCGTTCCTGTTGCAGGAGATGCGATGTGTACGTAGTCGCCGAACACAACGCTGAAATGCTCACTCGTTCCCAAAACCGTCGGATGATCGAGTGCCGTAATGCGCAACGAGTACGTGTCGCCAAGCGGTTGATTGAGCGGCATATGATAGTCGTAATATAACGCGCTTGTCCCGTTATGCAGAACCGCAACAAGCAGCCCGTCGCGTAACAACTCGATCTTTACCGGACCGCTTACGTTCTTCGTCCACGAAATACGCTGCAGTGTGTCCTGCTTCCATGCTATGGCAGTCGGCTGTGTAATCGTAAGATCATTGCGTTGTATAGTAAAAGCACCGCTTTGTGCGAATTGCGTGCCGTTCACTTTACTGACCACGCGTATGCGATAACCGGCACCCGATGTCACACTTTCGGGCACTTTCCATGTATATTCGCCGTTATTCACGACATTATCCTGAATAATCTGAACTCGGACACTGTCTTTCCATAATTCAAGCCGCACAAACGCATCAACTTCATTTGTCCACGTAACAGTATACGAATTCCCCACTCGCCAATCGGCATTGGTGACAGGAGCAGTCACGGTAATATACGGTTTGACCGCAATAGTAAACGATTCGGAAACACCTTTCACCGATGTATCGTTTTTGTTGACGGCGACTACCGTATAATCATTACCGGGTTCACATGAGTAAGGAATTGTCCATGTAAACGATGAGCCGACGACTGTTTCGGCAATTTGTGCATACTGCGTGCCACCTTTATAGAGATGAAGCGACACAGGTTCATTGCTGTTTGAAGCCCATGACACGGTATAAGCAGTATTCAAATACCATTCATTCCCGCTTTTCGGCGCGTTCATCGCAATATATTTCGGGCGAATTTCGCATAACCCGCTCATTGTAAATTTCTGCGCATCAGACACTGCACTGATTCGAATTTGATATGCGGTACTTGCAGGAATACCGGCAGGGATATTCCACACATACGAACCGTCCCCCTCGGTGGAGGCGACAATTGTCTGTTCATACGCACTGTTCGCATACAAGTCGATACGCACCGGTTCACGAAGTTTATCAGTCCATATAATTTCAAGCGGCGTATTCGCAATAAGCTTATCCCCTGTTTTCGGCGCTGTCACGGTAAAGTAACTGCCCATACCGATACTGAACACCGTGTCACTTATATCATAGACATGCTCGTAGACCGTATTGGTAATGCGTATACGATAATCATCACCTGTCGGAATATCAAATCCCGGATGCCACGTAAATGACTTTGTATCGGCTGTACTTGAGGTAATGATCGTAAAGAGGTTATTGCCTTTATACAGCTCGATCTTTAACGGATCAGTGGTCGTACTCGACCAACGAATTACGTAATCGGTATCTTGCGGTATCGTCACAACCGTATTCGGCGCACTGACAGTAATTGTATCGCGAATAATTGTAAATATCTTACTGAAAGAATACTGCGCCGAGTTGTAGTTTGAAATAACCTTTATACGATATGAACTTCCCGGTATCACCGAGTCGGGAATTGTCCAATCAAACGTACCGTCGTTCGGTGTCGATTCATGGATGACGACAACTCTTTCTGTCGCATTCCACAATTCAAGCGCGACATCGGTATCGACATCGTTTGTCCACGAAATACTATGCGTGCGCCCGATTCGCCATTGAGCATTCTGGACCGGCACTGTGCATGCCACGTAATCGCGTAGTGCTATAATAAAATCGGTATCGCTCACATCGGCGACATTTTCTTCAACGACAGTAAGCGCGATACGATAATCCTGTGCCGCTGCTATGTCGATAGGGATAAACCATTTCCATGATTTTGATGATGCAGCCACCGTTGCAAGAGTCCGAATCACCGTATTATTTTTCATAAGGTCGATTCGCACTTGCCCCAATAGATTTGTTTCCCAGGTAACGAGCAATTCTGTATTTTGCTTTGCAATAAGAGACGAGTTTGGTGCTGTTACGGTAATAAACTTGTCACGCACCGTAAACGGCGCATCGCTCATATCAGAATGTCCCGGCATGGCAGGGCTTGAAATACGTATTCGGTACACACCGGTTTCATCAAGTATACTCGGCACAGTCCACACAAATGAACCGGTATTCGCAGCTGTCGCGGTGATTAGTGAATCAAATGCATCATTTTTATACAATTCTAGCACCATATTATTACCGACAATACTCTCCCACCGTATATCATATGCAGCTCCGCGAATCAGCACTTCGCCATTATTGGGCGCAAGAAGAGTGAAATAACGCGGATCTTCTATAGCAAACAATCCGTTGCTCACCGCGCTCACCGTATACGAATCCTCACGGCGTACACGAATAGAATAGTCTGCGGCAGTCTCAAGCTCAAAAGGTACCGTCCATTGATACGACTGTACATCAACGGCTGCTGTTGTAATGACATTCTGAACCAAATTGTTGCGAAGCAACTCAATGACCACCGGTATTTCACAATTGTCATCCCATGCGATAGTATATATTTTTCCTTTTTCCATACGCTGTCCGTTGATCGGTGACTGAATCGTAATAAACGGCGCGAATTTCGTAGTAGCAGTAACAGTATCACTTTTGGGACCATATTCCCAATCATCGGGTATCGCCGACATTTTTATTGCATAGGATACTACAAAATAATAGTCGGTCGATGGTCTGAGATTTCGTACCAATACACGTGTGTCGGTCAAGGAATTTGTAATCACATATGAAGTGAACGAACTTGGATGAAGCCCATAATAGACCACATACTTACTTCCCTCCGGTAATTCCGGTACCTGATCCCATGACACAAGGATCTCCGATTCGGAAATTGCTTCAGCACACACATTCTGAGGTGCTGTGCGTTGGTTACGCCAATCCTGATCGGCACCTTCCGAACCGTCATCGCCGTCTAAAAATTCTCTGACAAGAGAGTCATCGCATACTAAACGGTTGCCTTTTGTTCGTATATCGGGAATGTCTCCTTCTCCGCCGCCTGTACCGGATCCGTCACCCAGGTCAGCCCCGATATCGGCAAATTCCGGCGGGTATGTACCGTAAATATCATTATCACGTATATCAAATTCCTTTGCTTTTCTCAAATTACCGACACTCGCCGGTATACATCCTGTGATACCATTATCGCTGATCTTGAACGATTCCATGTCATCCCATTCACTGAATTCATCGTCCATATCACCGATATCGCCATTGATTTCATTATCGCTTAGATCAAGGGCGGTAAGCAACCTTAACCCTGTCAGATCAGGCAATTCACCCTGTAACCGCATACCCTGCAGGCGAATAGCCGTAACATGATGATTTTGAACCGTTACACCGTACCATAGATGTTCGGTCCCGTGTTCATTGAATGAACCATCTGACTTCTTCCAGTTATCGTTATGTATCCACGTGTCACCGTTACATTGTGTATAGAGTCGCAGCAATGCTTCGCGCTCTTCGATCGGAATGCGCGGGAATTGAATATTGAAATCACCCGTACCATCATCGAAAAGTGTGGGTGACTCAAGACTCGTTACTCGTACACGGTATCCGTCTCCGAAGGTGATCCACGAAGGCACTAACCACTGAAGATCGCCGCTTTTGGGTGCATTGGCGGCTATGGTAGTGACAAAACTGCCGTCTAAAAAGAGTTCGACCTTCACATTCCCGTCGATAATTGATTCCCATCGTATCGTATAGGTCTTTGAAGCTTCCCATACCGTAGTGCTCTGCGGTTCCAGCAACGCGATCACTTTGTCGGCAATACGCAAAAATCCCGTTCTGTCCGTCACACAATCAAGATTGCTTTGCGGGGTAATTCGGAAACCATATCCCGAATCATTAGGTATATCGGCAGGTATTGTCCACACGAAACTACCGTTATTCGGAGCATTATCGGCTAGTACTCGTACGATATCGTTATCGTGCACCAGTTCAATCGCGACAGTACCGCCGATATTACTCTCCCATCGTACCGTATACTCGGTATTGACACGTGCCAGTTCAGATTGTCCCGATGAAGTAATGATACAATACGGAGTGGTCATATCGTAGATGAATTCCTCACTCTCCGCAGACAGCAACTCATTTTTCTGATCACCGTGAATAGCCGTACGGGTTGATACTTTGAAGTAATAGGCCGCAGCATTCGTATCACAATTTGTGATCGTCAATTTGCCCGTTGACGGTATTATGGCCTCAAACGGATAATACCCCTGTGAAGTGCCATAGTGCACTGTATATGATACGTACGGTTCATTCGGAAGTTTTGTCTGTAATGTCAGTAAAATTTTACCTGTTCCGGCAGGCGTGGCGATTAACCCCTTTACCGGTAAAGTTTGTGTATATTCCCAATTTTCAAATTTTTGATTCACAAACGCACGAAGTGTATCTCCTTCAACAGTCAATTGATTATAATGAATGCTCGATCGATTTTTATTCAACTTTGTCAAATTTGACATACTTTGCGGTAATGTCCCGCTCAATTTGTTTGATTGCAGTATGAGTGATTCAAGATTGGTACATGAGCCAAGTGATTCTGGAATTGCTCCCGTGAGTCTGTTCCCCGAAAGCACAAGCTCTGTAAGCTGAGCGCAGTAGGCAATATCTGAAGGAATGTCTCCACTGAACTCGTTATTTGCCAACAGAAGACGTTTCATTTGCGTACAGTTGCTCAATGCAGCAGGAATAACCCCGCTCAGCTGATTATCGCTCATATCTACATATTCAAGTTGTGTGCAATTTCCTATATGTGCAGGTATTGTGGACGTCAATTGATTATTATTCAAGAGCAACACATTAAGTTTCGTGCAATTCCCTAAGGTAGGCGGAATAATCCCGATTAAATTCATCGCACTGAGATCAAGATGGCGCAACAAGGGCAAATTCCCGATTTCTGAAGGGATTGTATTTCCCACCCCATAGTTGTATGACAACCGCAATTCCTCAAGTTGTGAGAGCAACCCTATTGACGCAGGTATTCTTCCCGTAATACCGTTATCGCGCAAATCTATTTTTTTAATATAAGGAAATTTTTCCAACAGATGCAGTATCGCACCGCTCACCTTATTACCCGGTAATTCTATAGCGGTGACATTGGTGCCGTTTAGTGTCACACCATACCACGTGCCGTGAGTACCGCGTTCATTCGGTGTCCCGTCTGGTTTACGCCAGTTTTGTTTATTTCTCCAACTGCTTCCCTGCGACAGAGTGAAAAGCTCACACAGTGCCAGATACTCATCCAACGGATACGGATTCTCGACGACAGTAATATGTCCGCTTATTGCAGACACACTCGGTTCATCCACAGATGTAACACGCACAAGATATTCAACGGACGGTTGAATATCCTCAGGGAGTCGCCATATATAGTTGCCGTTGTTTGGTGTACTTTCAGCAACAACATGGGCGACGGTCGAATCCCGCATGAGCTCAAGTTTTACAGGCGACGTAAGCGTGCTTGTCCATTTTATCTCCGCTGAACGCCCCTGCATCCATTGTACCGTAACAGGAATGACAGAAATGTTTTTGCCTTCAATGGTAAACGTATGATCACTCAGATCGTAGAGTGTATTATCGTCCGCACTTACTATACGTATTTTATACCCGGTACTTTCGGGGAAGTTTTCGGGTATTGTCCACTCATACTCCCCGTCACTTGCCGTCATCGGTTCGATGATTCTGCTGAAATAGTTGTGATTATATAATTCTATTTTCACATTCGCATCGATCGTATCATGCCAGGTAATAGTGAGACGGTCTCCTTTTTTCAGTACTGCTGGAAGATTCGGATAAGTAATTTCAATATAATTGTCGCCTTTTGTTCGAAACGATGCGACCGATGAAAAATTGCTCGTAATCGCATTTTTCTGCTCGTCATGTGCGGGAGTAAATGACGCAACTGCGTAATAATACATCGTCTCGCCGCTTAAGCCTTCTATCATATATGATATTGCATTTTTATCGGCAGTATGCACTTCGCCTGTAAGATTTGCAGGATCGGTACCGTAACGCACGATATAATACCCGCCGTTATACCGATTTTTGATTGGAAGCCACGAAATACTCGCCTTGTCTTTCAAAACCATAGCGGTGCTTACGTGCGCAGGCGTCACCGTCTGCAACACATCCCAATCTGGTTGCTTTGCATCCATAAAGGCTTTCACCGACACATTCGTGGTGAAAAGCGCATTATCGCGAATATCTATTGTGTTTGTATTCAATGCCGTGCAATTCATAATGCTAGAAGGAATCTCTCCGCTGAAGGCATTATTTCTCAAATTGAATCGCTTCAATTTATACAGATAACCGATCCTTCCCGGAAGAACCCCGCTAAACGTATTATTTGAAAGATCCGCTTCTTCAAGGTTTTCCATATCACATAACGAATCAGGCAATTGACCTTCAAGAAGATTGTTATGCACATACAAAAATTTGAGCGCATGCAACCCGCCTAAAGAACCCGGTAACGTGCCCGACAGTGCATTACGTTCCAGTTTGAGTGTCTGTACATTTTCGAGGTTGCCGAGCGATTCGGGAATACTCCCTGTCAACGCATTGTTGTTCAGATACAAGTCCTTAAGTTTTGTAAGTGATCCGATAAATGACGGTATTTCACCGCTTAATCCTGTGCCTTCAAGACGCAAGCTTTCGAGATTGGTCAGTTGTGCAAGTTCTTGCAAAAGAACACTCGCGAGAGTATTATTCCCCAACTGTAACACCCGTAGCATCGGGAAATTACCGATTTCAGGCGGCAAGGTACCGTTAAGATTGTTGTCAAATAGACATATTTCAACCACATGATCATTCTCGACACGAATACCCGTCCATGTACCTTCGGTACCGCGGTCACCGAATTTTCCGTTCGGTTGGATCCAGCCGTTTTTATTTTTCCATGAAGTCCCTTTCGTCGCGGCAAACAACGCAAGAAGCGCATCACGTTCCGATTTGGGGAACGGATTGTCGATGACGGTAAATGTCGCTGCGCTCACTGCAATAAGTGACGGTTTCTCAACCGACGTTATGCGAATACGATAGTCGGCGGCAAGCGGCATATCTTCACGTATCTGCCATGAATATACCCCGCTACTCGGTGCAGAGTCGGCAACGACTTCAGATACCCCATCATTGCGTACTAATTCGATACGTACTGCACCGTCAAGATTATCCTGCCATGTGATCGCCTTGGTCGTACCTATCATCCATTGTTCGGAACCTTGCGGCTGTGTTATCTGTAGGAAACTTGCTTCTTTTATCGCAAACGGACGCTCGCTTTGTGACATAAACCGCGAATCACCGATATGAGTAATACGAATACGGTAGTCGTTACCTGCCGCTGTATTGTCGGAAATGATCCATTCATAGGACTCCCCCTCGACCGAATCGGCAATTGTTTGCACAACCTCCGCACCTTTCACAAGCTCAATTTTTACGGGACCGTCAACACCGCGCATCCATGTTATCGGATAGGTAGTGCCGCATTGCCAACGTTCCGTACCGTTGGGTGAGGTGAGCACAAGTCCATGCACAAACGTAAGCGAAGCCGATTCAGTGCTGATAAGTTCATTGACCTGTTCATCATGTGCAGGTGTATACGTCGCTACTCTGATATGCCATACACGGTTGAGAGCCGCATACGTAAGCGGCAACGTTGCAGTCGACTTGCTGTCCGTCACTGCATACATCGAAAGATCGGTGTCATTCGGATCAAGCCCGTAGCTGACGCGGTAATACCCGCCGTCACCCGTATACGCGATCGGTTGCCACGACACAGTGATGCCTGTATCTGCAGGTGTTGCCGTTATCGCGCTCGGAGCAATGGTTTGGGACGCAAGAAGCGTAGGATCGATACCGTTCAAACGGTCGATCAGCGCAGTATCGTGTGTCATGAGCATATTGTAGGATATATCGATCGTCGCATTCTGGTTCATCGCGATCGATGTCGGAATGATCCCTTGTAACGCATTACACTGCAACGCAACAGACGTAAGTTTTCCTGTGTTACCCAATGTGGCAGGCAAAGCACCTGTCAATCGGTTGTACGACAAATGCAATATGGTGAGCGACGGATAATTACCGGTCGGGATTGTGCCGATCAGTTGGTTATACGACAGATCAAGCTGCTGTAATTTGGGAAGAGAACCGATTGCAGGAATAGTACCGCTGAGCGAGTTGTGAGAAAGACACAGCACTTCACAATTCGTCATTGCCGTGAATCCACTCGGTAGTGCTCCGCTCAATGCATTGTGCGACACATCGAAATACACCATCGACGTTAACGCCGAGATATCGGGTATCACACCTGCAATGCTGTTATGCGAGACATCTAATACGGTCAATTGACGCAAAAATTTCATCGTTGAGGGCAATGCACCGGTCAAGGTATTGTTATTCGCTCTGAATACTGAAAGTTGCGGGCAACCGCCGATATCAACAGGTATCACCCCGGTCAGCGCATTGTCGGCAACATTCAATTCTTTTAAGAACGGTAAATCACTCAACCCCGGTAATGTTCCGGTAAGATCATTGTTGTTGAATACCAGTTTTGTTACATGCCCGTCCTCTATTGTTACACCGTACCACGATGTTTCCGTACCGACAGGACTGAAAGCCCCATCCTGCTTCCAACCGGATTTGTTTGTCCAGCTGTCACCACCCGTTGCGGTATAGAACGCGATAAGTGCTGCACGTTCGGTGTCGGGTATTACATCAGGTACTATATAAAACGGCACTGAAGATTCCGCAACAATGTTCGAATATTCGGTACTTGCAACACGCATGGTATAATTACCGATGAGCGGTTGCTGCATACGATAGATATCGTAGGCTTCTTCAGGTTTCAATGCACGATTCCATACGGCCGCTTCATCGATACGACCTTCAAATCCTGTAGAGGAAAAACCTCTTCCGAACCAAAGATTCGTGTTGGTAAGATTAAGCGGTGTCTGAACCTGTAATGTATTTGCACCGTTCACAAACACCGTCAGCGCAACACCGTCGTAGGTGAATGTGATATGTGTCCATTGATTGGATGAGATCGACGGTATGGTGTGAGTTATTGAACCGATCTTTACCTGTGACTGCGATATGCTCAATTGCTCGGTGGAACCGTTGAACGCCGCAAACGGATAACTGCCGTTCGCACCGTACACCCAAAATGACAGCGAGAATTGTCCGTAATCACGTACGGCATTCGATGCCGCAGTACCGGTATTAAGACCGCTTGCACCGATAAATTCATATGCTTGAAAAAGTTTACCGTTGACAGCCGCAGGATTACCGCTCAAGGATGCAGATACTTGGAACGCCTCATCAACCGTACTACCGTTAAACGGATAATAACGGATAAGCCCATCATGAAGCGAAAACTCCGGGTTCGGAAAATTGTGCATTATTTCAGACACAAATGATTCCGGCACTGTCCATGAGAATGTGTTTGTACGCTCCGCTTCACCGAGCACGGCCACGCGTTGCGAATCCTGCATAAGGTCGATACGCACCGGCGAAGTGAAATTATGACTCCACGACACAGGGATACTACTTCCGCGTCGGAATCTTTCACCTGCAGGCGCAGACGTAATATACATATGCGGCATAGAGAAAGTAAATGATGCGGTGGTCGAACGCTGCACACAGGTATTTGCATTATTGGAATCGGGTGGATTCACCGTTTCAACCGCCCAATAATGGGTGGAAGAAGGGTTACAATTTTCAAGAATAAGTGATCTTTGATCTTTATTTGCCGTCACAACAGTATTTGTAAGGGCATCGGGTGATGTCCCATATATCACGCGGAAGTACGAACTTGCACTCATGAATCCTTGCGATTCCCAAGAGATCATCACAGTATTCTCTGCCGTCACTTTTGATGTAAGAGACAACGGTGGCAGTGTCTGATATGTTTTATTCACTGCTGTTATTGTCACATCATGACACGTAAGCATGTTATAATTCAATTTTGCATTACCGTTTGATTTCAATCGCGGGCTCATCCCTGAGATAGTCCCGCTGAGCATATTCCCCTCAAGTTCAAGATATTGCACTGTCGTTGAATATAGGATCGAATCGGGGATATTGCCTTCAAGACGGTTTTTATTTACAAATAATTGTGTCAATGCGGGGAGTTCTCCCAACCACTGCGGTAATGTTGTCAATTGATTTGAATTGATTTCGAGTCGTGTCAAAGCAGGCAAGTTCTTCATCGACTCGGGTAATGCGGTAAGTTGGTTATTATTACAGTATAAATATTTAAGCGATTGGATATTCCCGATCGTTGTCGGTAATGAAGTAAGTGATGTATACTCACAATTAAGAGTTTGCAGACTTTGTAATGTGCCGATCGTTTCAGGCAACGCAGTTATTTGATTATGAGAAAGCGTAAGTGTCTGTAATAACAATAAATTACCGATTGAATCAGGCAATGCAATAATCGTATTATCATGCAGATCAATAGTTTGTAATTGTGTGAGTGCAGATATTGCACTCGGTACTAAGCCGTTAAGTTTATTACCTCCGAGCTGCAGTGCGGTGACACGTCCCTGTGTGATGGTCACGCCGTTCCACAAATGTTCTGTGCCGTGCGGACGAAATTCGCCGTTCTCTTTCCAGTTTTTCGTATTCCATTGGTCACCCTGCATCGCAGTATAGAAAACAATAAGCGCTTCACGTTCGGAAAGAGGAATTTTTTCCTGTGTAATTGAGAACAACGGCGTCTGCGCAAGTAAGGTGTCTCCACCTTCCTGGTGGTAATATATATCAACACGATAGTTTGAATGTAGCGTTAATGAATACGGTATAGCCCATTGCGTCTCTCCCTCACTTGCATCAATATCCTCTGCAAGCACTGCAACCTCAAGCGGTGTCGAACGGCAATCCATAAGCACAAGCTTGATCGGGATCGTTGCGTTGCTCTCCCATTGCACGGCAAGAGGTGTGCCACGTTCAAATGTTGCAGTAGCAATTGGAGCCGTGGTGTGAAACCCTATGATAGTAAACGTATCGGATGTTCCGACAATATGTGTGTAATTTTGATTCCGTATGCGAATACGATAATCATTCCCTGCGGTATCCACAGAAGATACTTGTATTCGATACGAATACACCCCGTTGTCATCCTGCCATAAATCCGCTTCCTCAGATCGAACAACGGTTTCACCTTTCAATAATTCGACCGTCACACTTCCGTTGATCAACGGATTAGACGAAGCGGCGTAAAAATTGATATCGCTGGTTCCGTTTTGATGCACCAGCACCGTTTTATTATCGTCATCGACGGACACTGTGTAATAATCATATGCAGCAACCCCGAAAAGTGCCGACTGCGCCGAAATCGCTGAATCATTGACGGCACTCACGCGAACGCTGTACTCGCCTGCCGGTAATGACGCAGGCACTGTCCACTGATATATACCGTTGTTTTCGGCCGTTTCTGCGATTGTTTGCACTGCGTTGCCTGCGTGTATAAGCTCAATTTTCACCGGATCATTCGTGTTGCTTTTCCACGTGATAGTAAGGTCATTGTATTGTTTTATTTGCGTACCTGTTATAGGTCGTTCCATAAGAATATACGGTGCAAGCGTCATTTTGCATTTCACCGGTATCGAATGAATACTGGTGAGCGCGTTCGGGTTATCATCATGCGGATCAGTATATGATTGAACGGTAAACATATACTCAGCATTTTCCGTACAGTTCTCAATAGTATACTCGGTGACATATTTATCAGTAATGACAACTGATTCCATAGCCTGCGGATCGGTACCGTACCACAGCACATACCCGCCCGCCTGCTCAGTGAATAACACTTCATCCCACAATACTTTTACAGTAGTGGTGTTGACAAGTTCTGTACGAACATTTTTCGGCGGTATCGTCTGCGTCAGCTCATACATGTCGACATCGTAATTATTGGCTAGCAAATACTCGCGCTGTTCATCGGTGAGCATCAACGCGTTATACTGCATTCCTTGTGCAATATCATATTCATCCCATTGCTTAAGCAACTCTGAAGGGAAATATCCTGCGATCGCATTTGCCGCATAGGTTCCGATCGAGTCGTAGACACTCAGTGACGTCGGTGATTGTGATGATGTATCTATTGCGGTGAAAGCATTATTATTACACCGCAGGGTAAGCCATGAGTAATTACTGAATCGCGGAATTACTCCTGTAAGTTTATTGAACGACACATCAAATTTTTCAAGACTTGTTAGGGTCGTCACCCACGAAGGAATACTTCCCGTTAATCCCGCTTCATCTTCAGGTCCGTTCATCGGCCCCTTCGTATTTTTCAACACTAAGAGGATCGGATCATCGTTACCGCTGTCTTGGGCACCTTTTCCGCCGAGTTTTATTTCACGCAACGAACTGCATGCCGACAGATCGGGTATTGCTCCTGAGAAATAATTCGCATTAAGATCCAGTATTTCCAATGTCGTGCATAATCCTAACTCCGTAGGAATACTGCCACTGAAGTTGTTACCGCGCAGTTTGAATGTTTTCAGTTGAACAAGCTGCCCGATCTCGATCGGCAAAACACCGGTTAGTCCTACATTGGATGGATCGTCATTCTGCGGTCCTTTTGTTTTATTAGTACCCTTAGCAGCAACGCTAGACACGCCCCCGCCGTTATCTTCCTCTTCAGTACACGAAAGATCCAGATGCTCCATGTGTGTCCATTGTCCTATGGCAGACGATAGACTTCCTGTCATCGTGTGTTTCTGCAGATCAAGATATTTCAAAGCACGAAGCTCAAACAACTCCTGCGGGAACTCGCCTGTATACTCCCATTCGGGCATAACAAATTTTTCGAGTTTTGCAAGGATAAAGAATAAGTTTGGTAAAGCTCCGTACACTTTATTTTCAACATAATTGTTATAATTGTAGTCAAATACCAATTCGCGTAACTCGGTCAAGTCGCCAATTTCTGTTGGGATTTGACCGTATAGCGTACGGAATCTCGAGAGATCAAGCGATACGACATGCCCATCCTCTATAGTAACGCCATACCAGGTATGTTCGGTCCCATAAGGGAGAAATTCGCCGTTAATTTTCCAATTTTCTTTTCCGTATAAATCATACGGGAAATTGTCATCGGTGATCGCTAAAGATTGATACAGCGCGATAAGCGCATTGCGTTCTTCTGCGGGAATCCGCATCGGTTCTATGGTAAAATCATTTCCTTCTGCTGAGCTTGTTCTACCCGACGGAGCGATAGCCTCGACATGCCACGAATAGTTGCCTACCGTAAGATTTTTAATTGCCACACCGTTCTGTCCGTATGAGACGGGATTGATGGTCGTCACACGTGAGCCGTTGCCGAACTGTAAGCGATACTCAAATCCGGGCAGGCGTGTCCACGAAAAAAGCGCCTCGTCGCCTCTGCCGGTTATGGTCACCAAAAGATCCGTCGCCGCAGGAGGTGTATTTGACGGTACATCATGTCGTGTAAGTACGGTCAGCGAATCGGTACCTGATGCCGACGGGGTGAAATACAGAAGATCTTGCACGTCGTCGTAATTGACATCTGCAACAGCAGCATATTGACCTTGTGGTAGATTAAGCACCTCACGAACTGTCCATGTCGGTGTGTATACCGTCGTGATCGCAGTGCCGTTTTCCATTCTGCCACTGATCGAAACAGTCGTCGTGCCGTCTGCAGCAAGCCCATGCACTGCCACTATCGGCTGTTGCGGCACTACAAGTGTATGCGGAATTATCGAAAATGAGGCGTTCGCCCCGGTCACCGTTACCGAATGATCGAACACACACGGTGCATTCGATGTCGTAGTACCGTAGATAATGATATTGTCCTGTCCGTCGCGGTCGTAATCGGCAACGACAATACCGCCCTGCGCGATACCATCGAGAACTGTCGCATGCACGTCAAACCCGCCGTTACCGTTATTGATAAAAATATGTGTGCCGTCCGGCTGTGCCACAATTAAATCCGCATGTCCGTCGCGGTTGACATCATATGCACTCATGGCAGTAACAACACCCTGCAGCGCCAATGCGGTCGTCTCTGTAAAGGTATGACTATTCTCTGTCTTTGAGTATCTGTTCTCATAGACACGTATACCGAAACTGCCCGCAAGGATACTATCAGGGTATCCGTCATTATTGACATCAGCAACCGCCACGTGTGCGTCGGGAAGCGTGGCGACCACGGTGTATTCGTTACATTGATCTCGTATATCGTTATACAGTGTCACTCGGCTTGTGCCGGCAACGATCATATCTTCTTTGTTGTCACAATTGAAGTCAATCACAACACTGCGCCCGAATGGCGCACCGTCAAGCATATACGGCAATTGTGTACTTACACCGTTATTGAGGCGATACAATGAGGTACCGGGAGTACCCGCTCCGTCAAGTCCGCTTACTGCAAACAATGAGGTATGTCCGTACGGAACAGGTGCTATCGGCGTCAGATTCGACCCTGCGACAGAATACTGCGTTGCCGTAAAACGCCCTGTAGTACACGCAACAGGCGCACACCACTCGCTTTCTTCGGCATCGTGCAATGCCTGCACACGCCAAAAATACGCGGTATCATGGGTAAGTCCGGTAATGATCATTCGATTGGAATCAGTGACGTCCGTCGTGACGATCGTTGAAAAGTCCGCATTGCGTGCTATTTCCACACGATACTGCGATGCGCCCGCAACAATCTCCCAACGCAATTCGGGGTTGACGGTCACGGTGTGTGCAACAGGGAATTGTGCGACCGGCGCTGATAACGTGTAGGATATCGTAAAATGTTGTTCGTCACTGAATACCGACGCGGTGTGAACGGAATTGACCGCTTGCACCCGCCAATAATACGTACCGGGTTTTAAGCGCTGTACGGTGTAGGTCGGATTGTACAACAATTGTCCGTCTACACGTGTGCGCCAGCCCGAAAGCATATCCGCATCCGTGCCGATCACATCCGTCGCACCCGGCGATGTCCCCATCGTAAGTGCATATACCATTCCCGGTACTGCATCCCACGCACAAGTTGCCGAGACACCCTGAATGGTCGTGCGGCAATTCGTCGGTACCGGTACTATCGATTTTGGTGCCGATGCATCATAGAGCACCGGGCGTATCGGGTCGCTGTTTTTATCAATACCGGTAAGTACTATATCGAGCATACCGTCGTCGGCAGTTTTTGTCAGCAGTGTAGTATCGGCAGTCGCCGTGCCGGGATTAAGTGTGGACTGCAACGCAAGGTCTGTCGTGTAGATGCGTGTTGAGGCGTTGCCGTTCGCTTCTTTACCTGTTATCATAATATCTCGAGTACCGTTGCCGTCGATATCTCCCAACGATATACGGGGCTTCAAGACACCTTCGGCCTCGCCGCGAAGTGTATGTACTAAGACATTGCCGTCGGGTATCAATTCATATGCACGTGTCACGCGTATACCGTCTCCGCCGATGCCGTTCATAACAAGCGTCGTACGATGCGCATCATTCATACCCCATGCCAGCGTACAATCCGACAACATCGGAATATCCGCCGTCGCGAGTGTGAATACGCCTGCACCGTTGTTGCGATAGATACGCAGTATCGGATAGCCTGTGGAGTCGTTACCAGACACGAGAATATCAGTCGCACCATCGCCGTCGGCATCGCCTGCAAGACAACGCGCATTATAGATATAGCCAAACGGTATGTCTGCAATCGATGCGGGTATATAGTCATTGCCGTGACGCAGGTATACAAATATTGCCTGCGAACCCGACGTGGCATTAAGCTTTGATCCGACAAAATCACTATCACCGTCGGCGTCGATATCAGCCCAAAAGAACGAAGTATACTGCGTGGCGCCAAACGGTTGGACACGCGTAAATGAGCCGTTATCGTTGCGGTATATCCACCCGTTGATACTCAGGTCGAGATCGCCGTCGCGGTCGTGATCCGTCCATTGCACGTTGTATATACTGGTCGGTAACGAAGAAAGCGTGATCTTTGTAAATGAATTCTGTGCACCGCCTTTGTAGAGTTCTACTGTGGTCGGTGTATACACAGCACAATCCATATACCCGTCACGGTCGTGATCCGCCCACACAAGCTGCATATTTTCGTATGCAGGAAGCGACTCAAGGGTCAGACGGTTGTAGCGTGATGTACGGAATGTACGCGGCGTCTGCCACAAGCTCACATCGTCGCTTGAATATGCACGTACCTGCCAATAATACACGGTATCGCGCTCAAGTGCCGTCGGACGGTAATAGGTCACCGTGAGGTCGGAACGATCTTCGGCGATCTGCGTAAAGTCGGGATCACGCGCGATACGCACGTCATATTTGATACCCTTTTTCACGGGGCTCCATTTGAGTTCAAGATCACCTTTGACAAACAACCCTTCAGCACCGTCGGCAGGTTCCTGCATCTTCGGTGATGCCACGGTCGTGAGCACGGTGAATGGCCGTTCTTCGGCAAATGCAGATCCGCGCCCCGTGCTGTCGAGTGCCTGCACGCTCCAGAAATACGTGCCTTTTTTCAGCTCGTTCAACTGTAACAACGGTGATACATCGGCATTACCGCGTGTCACACGGTACCGAGTACCCGAAGGGATTGCCGCATTCGGCGATACGACATCGCGCTCGCCTGAAGCCGTACGCACATAGACATCATAGGTCAAACCGTGTGAATTTTCAGGAGTACCCCAGGAAAGATGAATATTGTTGAGTTCTACATTGGCATTGAGTGAGGTCGGCACCTCCGGTACAGGTTGCACCGTCAGGTCGTTACAGGCGGTGAGATAGAGCGACGACGCGAGCGAACTTCTACCTGAAAAACCCGTGATGAGTAGATCGTTTCTGCCGTCATTATTGACATCTGCGACCGAATGCACCGCCGAACGGAACTGTGGAAGGTTTGCATCATACCGTGAATACGAATCCCCGTTTTTAATATAGAGATACTGCACATACGCACCGGCTCCATACCCCGACATAAAAATATCGGCATTGCCGTCGCCTGTGAGGTCATCCCACAGCGTAAGACCGCTCTCGATACCTGCGAGCACGGTCGTCGTACGTTCGTATGTACCGTTTGTGTACCGATACAGCACGGCATCGGTGCCGTCACGCACGAGGACGTCGTAATCCCCGTCGCCGTCATCATCACGCCATGCAAGCACATACAGCGAATCAAGCCCGCATGCTGCCCGTGCAAACATACGTGAACCGTGATTCACATACATACCCGCTTTTGCGTGTGTGCCTTTCACCAGTATATCGGTATCGCCGTCGCCGTCGAAATCGGCGATGTCGAAGTCTATTTTCTCCGTCCCGAATGTGATGACCGGACTGCGCGTAAACGACGTCCCGTTGTAATACCAAATATCAAGTGTCTCTGCGCCATTGGAGGTGACTATATCGGGAATGCCGTCATTATCCATATCGCACACGGCGACAGGTTCCGCACTCAATCCGCTGATGATCGTGCTCGCAGTAAAACCTTCACCGTTACGCAGGTATATTCGCCCAAAGCGTCCGTCCTGCCCGTTCAATCCTACTGCAAGGATATCCGTAGCACCATCGCGGTTGAAATCGCCCGACGCAATGGCGGTATAACCGGTGATACCGAGGTTGAGCGCCGACTTGGTGAATTTACCGTGTCCGTTATTCAGAAATAACGTGAGTGTCGGCACACCCTGTACCGATACGGTGGTGAGCATGTCGGTGGTACCGTTGCCGTCCCAATCAAGCCACACAGGTGAAGCACCTGCGGTGGTGATAAAAGACAGCGGCATTTCCTTGAGAAGCTCCACCGTAAATGATGAAGGCATCGACCAGCGGGTAGTAGTATCCTGAAAGTGTGCTTTCACACGCCAATAGTAGAGTTTATTAGTGTGTGCAACATGTAATTGAAAGTGCGTGTCACTGATATTATCTGCATGAGCCATCACCTGAATAAATGATGGTTCATCTGAAACTTCTATGGAATAACCTAATGCATTTGGTACCTCAGACCATTCAAGATTGACCCGGGTTTGTGAAACAGTTTGATTCAATTGTGGAGCTATTATCATTGGAGGATTAATAAAATACTCAGATTTATTTATTAGAACTGTAGCAAGAGGTTCATCATAAAGGGTAGTTCCTAAAAATATTATATCGTCTTTTCCGTCCTCATCATAATCTTGTATACTAAAGTTTCCTGATTTCACGATAGGCAATTCTAAACCACTATCAGTAAAATTATCCATCCCATCATTAAGTAATATATGAAAAGTATTATATGTTACCTCCGTAGCTTTTTGATTTTTTTTCAAGGACTTTTGCTGGATAGACAAAGGCTCATCCATAATTTTATATTCAGCTTCAAGTAAACAATCATATTTACCATCAGAATTTATATCATGAAAATACGCATTTATAATCTTGGTAATTTTTTTTGTTTTCGATGAAAATATATTTATGATTTTTTTAAGGATACCACCTTCTTTTTCATAGGTAATAACTATATGATAATTATCAATTTCATTTTCAACGGAAACATATGCAAATTGATTATTCGGAGTTATCGCAACGGCACCGTTAGTTGCGGTTGATTCTATAAATATAGGCGCTGTGTTGAGTTCGGTGTTTTGATAATAATAAGATGAGCCTGTAGCGTCATTACCCACAACAACATCAGGTATATTTTTACTGTTATCGCTATCATAATGTGACCAAGATACAGTACCACCGTTTTTGTTTACTGAACTGATGAGTGAAAGTGATTTTTGTCCATAACTTATTGAATAATGTTCTATTGTATCCGAAGATATTGCTAATATTTGATCTTTAGTATTAGGAGCATTGGCATTATAAATATTCAATATTTTGTTTGAAGGAAATTTTGTAAATGTTACATTTGACAACACACCTGAGTTGTTATATTCCAATATGCCTGATATTATCTTTGAGTCTTTTGCTTGCAATGAGTATATAAAGTATAATGGCGATGCATTCCCATAACATTGTTTAAATACTGGATTGGTTATAGCCTCTAAGTATTCGGGAAATTTATATATTCTAGAATAAGATTGATCTGATCGCTCCCATATTGACGTTTCTTTCTCTCCATTATCTCGTGTTCCACTTATAAGAATGAAATTTTTAGGAGAAGCATCTGTTCTGGTATGGCTTACTTTTAGATATAATTCCAGTGTTTTAAAATCCGGTACAGACATTGTTTGTGTCGTAGCAGGAGGTGCATAATATTTCTTTGGGGTTGACGATCTAAAATCTTTGGATATAACCCTTATATATAATGTTTTATTTTCAATATTTGATATTTTGCATTCTTTGTTTTTTATTCCTTTAATAGAAACCACATCAGCAGTAAAAGTTTCAAATGGCGATATTTGAACTTCATATTCACTTGATTCTTTATCTTTCCAGTATAGATAATAACTATTTTCAGCTGAAAGATACTTTATTTCTAAATCATAAATTGATGCATCGTAATTAAGAATAGTAATTTCTTTGTCCTTATATTGACTCTTTGCAGGATCAGAAAATCCCGTACTATCAATTGCATAAATTGAGTATATATATTTTCCACACGGGATATCATTAATATAAACCTTATGCGTTTTATCATCAAGGAACGTATGAAGTGATGCACGAATATTACCCATAATCGAAGGGTAATTGCTTCCGCTAACAGATGAATTAGCGCCAACGCCACAAGAATACTCTTTACCGGTTGCTAAATTACGAATATTAAATTGATACGTAAACCCGGGTAAAGCCTCCCATTCAGATTTTAATAATAAATTCTCTGTGTTTGTAGTATCACTACGTCCATAGGTCATTTTAACGTTTTTGATCGGATTTGGTGACTCTCTTCTGACTTGGTCCGAAAGATTGTTATATAGTATTGTTTTGGTGGAACCAAGAGAATCTTGCCCCGAAACTATGATATCCACTTTCGAATTATTATTCATATCCGCAAAATAAGCAGTCCCCAATCGTAATGAAGTAGGAAATAATCTTTCAACAATTTCATTTTCTTGCTGTACAAAAATATTCTTTGTTGAGTCATATTTCCATAAAGTTGAATAAACAGGTGCTACCTCTCGCGAACCCTTTAGTAATTTCCCCTTTTTACTGGAAAAATATAAATCAAGATCGCCATCGCCGTCATAGTCGATGAAGCCGCCGATAACGCCCACATCAAAGGTATATTTATCATTACCAACTTTTAAATAAAATGAATCTGAATTTATATATCGATATCCGGCATCCTTTTTTGTTAACTTATATACATTTGCAACGTATTCCAACCATCTTGAATCTTCATCAACTTTTTCGGTTGCTCCTACAGTAAGTATATCCAATAATCCATCATTATCGAAATCTCTCCACTCAAGAATTGTACTTGTACCGGCAACGGGAACTGAAAAACCTTCTTCTTTGAAATATATTGTACTACCATTATTCCGCTGCCCACTATATACCCGTGTAATCATGTCAACAACAAAGTAAACACTTCCATCACCAAGATATATTGAACCTGTTTTTTCTGTGAGCCCTGCTACTAAGATATCCAACACTCCGTCATTATTATAATCGCTCATTATAACTTTTCCCGAACGACATAATTGTGTTGAATTGTATCCATCAAATAAACTCTCTTGAGTGGCTGAGGGAGCTTTATAAAATATTACCTCTTGTAATGTGGATTTATTTTCCCATACCGTAAAGCATGATTTTGTGCCTAAGGAGCCTAAGAGAATAATATCGGCATCACCGTCATTATCATAATCTCCGGCTGTAAAAGCGCAGTTTTTTATTATTCCCAATTCAGATTTGGCGATTTCTACCGGCGCTTTAAACGCCCCCTCTTTATTATTGATGTAAACAAAAAAACCTTCACATAGTATAACAATATCAAGCCATCCGTCATTATTTACATCAACAAGTTTGGACTCTCCACTATTTACAGAAGGAGCATGAATTGTTTCGGGGTCTGAATATTTACCATCCTCCTGTAATTGATAAAAAACCTGTGCACCGGAACTACTACTGACCAATATATCAGGTAAACCATCCTTGTTGATATCCCCTACGTCAATACTTCTGTAGAGCGCATTCGATAAAACAGATGAAGTATAATTATCTTCTCTCTTCGGCGTAATTGTGATGCCGCCGAACACAACATTTTTTCCGGCTTGCGACTGCGCGTTGCTCAGCTCAAGTATATAACGTCCTTTTGTAAGACGGATTTTCGTTTTATCACCGAATTTTAAAACATTATTTCCTTTAACAATGTTTGTAAGCGATATGGTATCATTTGTAGCTGATTCTATACCAAAAAAGTTCGCTTGGTTTGTTCTTTTATACAACGTGTACCGGAACTCACCACAATTATTGGTTACGTCAAGGATGGTTGCGCTGATCTCATAATCGATATCAGCATTGATCTCAAAAAACCACCGTGCGTAGCAATAGCTCTGGTTAGTTTCGGGTGTGCCGGTTGAAGATATGGAAGTGGCGGTGAGGTAATTTTCATGCGTGGTGAATAAATCCGCACCGCCCATATATTCGAAGCTGCGGTTGTCCTTAAATTCTTCTATAGGTTCGGTAGCTGTCGCATCTGCATATTTCGGAAGATAGACGTTTTCGGGTGTTCTGCGAGGGTTGATTGTTGTAGTGATATCAGCGGATACGGGTTTGTAATCATAAAAATCATATTCCTTGGTAATCCAACGATACCCGTTTACGGGATACATCAGACGATAGGTAATAGTATCTGTATCATTTTTCAAATAATCACTCAAAATATACTTAACCCAAGAACTATTGTTTATGTAGAATTTACTAAAAGACAAAACAATATTTGATCCTTCGGGCTTTATATAAATCGATTTATCATATCCGTAACATACGACTCTATGCCCCATATTATCTACACCAACCATTGCAACTGCAAAATCAGTTTGTCCTGTATGTTGTGTTTCTATTAAAGTGTTAACAAATGCTATAATTTTTTCTTCTCTGTTCTGTTCTTCACACTTTATCACTTGATTATTCATTTTATTAATATACCTTAAAAGTGCTGGCTGATCACCATTTACTGCTGCAGTCGAAGTATACCCTTCGTGTTTTTGTTGGTAATAATTAAGATACCGAGGATTTACACCTCTTCCAGTAGCTTGGATTATCATGGCAACAGAAGTTACATAACATCCGGAATACCACAGCGTGTGTGAACCTACCAATTTATCCTCATCTTTACCAGAATCCCATGGAAGTGGAAAATGCGGTTTTGCACCGCTGATAACCGCTGTTTGATGAAAATGCGGAAAAAATGACTTATAATTATTGACATCAGTAGGCATATCAGAAGGATTAACAAAAAAGCCTGTATTTGTATCATATTGTCTTAAAGGAGAACTATCTCCTTTATTCATTTTCTTCATATTATTTCTCTTCATTTCTCTCCAGTTTTCTAAATCCTGATAATGCATTTTATTTATAAAAAAATTAAATGACGACTTATTAAAAAATTTCTGACCATTAGTATTAACTGAATCTGTACCTTCAGGTTGATCCCATCCCTTGTTATACCAATGTTTTTGAATTTCACTATAATAACTAATATGCATTCGAATGGTTGCAATTCTATTTTCTTTTGTGTATGGATCTACATAATGCACAAACTCATTTATATGCTTTACGTTTTCATAGTTTATTGAAAATTCAAACGTATATACCTCGTTTTTTTTCATTTTCACAGATTTTTGATCTAATATCGTCGTTTGATTATCACCATCCAGACCATCTGGTTGAATATATGCTTTTAAAAACCCAGAATAGTTTTTCGAAGAAGTATTTTTCAATTTTATTTTCCCTGTATAATTCTTTCCTTCTTCAAGTATTATTTCTTCATCTTTGTGCGAATTAAAAAATACTGAACCGTCTTCGTTATAAATTATGAAATTCGAGATTACAGATAAATCAGCATCCATTTCACCACCTTTTGCATAGACATTCAATAACATTGATAACATAATAATGAGTAGTATTACAATCGCCTTACTCTTTTTCATATACGCTCCTTCTTTTTTATATATCAACGCCTCTCGGCATTATTTTCCACGCCCTCAAATATACCCCCACCCCCGCACTTTTCCAACCCTCACGCCCTATTTCGCATACTAGCGTAACGCAACCGTTGCGCATGCGTATAAAAGGTTAGTGACCGATGAACCTTTTATTTGGCGTATTTATTTCCGTGCAGTCCCGCCACTTTAATATAACTTTCGCACTTGTCAAGAGATTTTTCGTTATGTTTTACAATTATTTTTTATGTATAGTATAAGATATTAGTTGCTAGTAGCAATAGTGTCTTTGTTATTTTCTTATTGCAATGTTTATATAACATTATGGCAACAATTATCCTGTAGCTATTTTGTGATCATTTATGAAGTTTTACGCTTTTTTGATCAAAAGATACACAAAGAACGGCACTCCGAGTAACGACGTAATGACTCCTACCGGAATTTCTGCCGGTGCGATCACAGTGCGCGCTATCGTATCCGCTACCGCCAAAAACGCCCCGCCCGTAAGCATCACATACGGCACAAGACGCGCATGGATACGCCCGATACTCATCTTCACCACATGCGGCACGATCAACCCCACAAACCCTATCGGCCCCGCAAACGACACTGCCGCCGCGATCGCCATCGAGAGCGCAAAAAAGAGAATACGCCGTGTCCGCTGAATATCCACCCCTCTACCGAGTGCGATCTCATCACCGAGCGACAACAGATCAAGATGCCTGCGATAATACAGAATGATCCCCGCGGTAATAAGCATAAACGGGAGCATCACCAGTATCGGCGTATACCCGTACACATCAATACCGCCCATCATCCACCGTACGGCGGTCATAAGATCGGCATGATTCATCATATATTGCACAAACAGTATCATCGCGCTGAAAAAGAAATTCGCCGACACCCCTGCAAGCAACACGGTCTGTAGATTCATCTCTTTTTTGACCTTCAAGAGACTATTGATAAGCACGACCGAGAGCATCGCCCCGCCAAACGCCGCACATGCAGTATACGGCAATACAAAGAGCACGCCGCTCACACCCGCCTGTATGGCGACAAGTGTCCCGAATGACGCGCCGGATGCAATCCCCAAGGTATACGGCGTCGCAAGATCGTTACGAAACACCGCCTGAAATACCAGCCCGCCTGCAGACAACACCGCACCTATCACCACTGCAAATAACACACGCGGCACACGCATGGTCCAAAATATCACCGCGGCATCGGAAGCAGCATCACGAAGTGCTTCTATGCCGTAAATGGTCTGCCCGATGAACGGCAACATCGCAATCACGACTACGGATAATCCTGCAAGCAACCACGGGCGCATGCGCGTCGTCATCGTATCACCGTCACTGTTTTATTGTTGTGAGTAATATACTCCACGGGTATGTCAAACAAACCTGTGGCAAGATCACTCTTTATTGCTTCACTCGGTGAACCGTCGAAAAACAGTTTCCCCTCTTTGAGCGCAATGATACGGTCGGCAAAATTCACCGCGTAATCGAAATAATGCGTCACCAATACGATCGTCTTACCGTGACGTGCGTGAATATCGGCAAGCAAACGGAACACTTCCTCGCGATGATTCATATCCAAAAACACCGTCGGTTCATCAAGGCACATCACCGGTGTGTCCTGCGCAAGTGCTGACGCGATCATCACGCTTTGCATCTCTCCACCGCTGAGCGTTGATACTGTCCTGTCGGTAAGATGGGTGATCCCCACCGCTTCTGCGGCTTCACGGCAATGACGACGATCATCGTCACTGAACGCCGAAAAATGCCCTGCATACGGAAAACGCGACAGCATAAGGAAATCCTCCACACACATCGGCGGCATCGTCTCTTTCATCTGCGGACAATAACTTGCTTTGGTGGCGATCATTCGCCGTGACGCATGTGCGGTGTCCAGCCCGTCTATCAACACCGTTCCCGAAGTCGCGGGAATAATATGCAGAAGGATCTTCATGAGGGTGCTTTTGCCGGCACCGTTTGGCCCTACGATGATGGTAAAACTACCCTTTTCAATCGTACAGGTTATATCGTCAAGGATGGTCTTTCCTTGTATGATCTTTGACACATGTTCAACGGTAATCATTTATCGTCTCCGTTCACATTTGCAATCCGTAACGCTTCCCCCTCTTTAGCAAAGATGGGGTTAGGGGGAGTTCGCTTACAAGCTTCTCACGCCTAAAAACGTCACTTCTTCGCACAAGTAACGTTTTACACAACTCCCCCGTGCTTACACTTCCCCCTCTTAGCTTAAGAGGGGGCTAGGGGGAGTTCGCTTACAAGCTTCTCACGCCTAAAAAAGTC
>CAYRFE010000019.1:0-72742 GCA_964423645.1 uncultured bacterium
GCTCTCGTAATTCACTCCACTACTTCCCCGACCATCTGAAGGAATGCCCGTGGTGTGCGATGAAGGAAGATTATTTCCCGGAAAAGATTGTAAAAACAGCAAAAACAACAAAGAATCAAGAATCCATTCAAAGTAACTTTTGGTATATCATTGAATTACTTGAGCATTACGCAACGGACAATATAATTGATTCAAAGGAGTTTGAAGAATTTCAAGACAAACTAAAGCATCGTAATATATCTGATAATGAACTTACCTCTACTATTAAATTCTTTAGAAAGAAAAATGAGAGCGTGTTATTTGGAGATGCTCCATATTGTGATTCAAATCTGATATCTCTTGGCACATTATCAAACAAAGACACCTTTATTAACCATTACATCACCGTTCATAATCCATTACTATTTGATAGTGTTATCCTCAAGTCTGTAACACTAATTGATGGCATATCTATAAATCCAACTCAAGTAGTCATTCCACCTAGGGCATCAGTCGATTTAACAATTCACATTGAAGTAAAAAAAATACTCAATCTAAAAAATGGCAATAACAACTTTCTTGTTGATTTTTTCTGTCTCATAAATAGCACTCGTGAAGCCTACATACCTCCTGTAAAAATTGAATTTTTCTACAAAAGAAGTATCATTAATAAATTTTTCGCCAGTTCTTTGTTTACAATCCTTACTCCCGCAATACTATATTTTTTATTTATTATATGCATTAAATCATTCATCGAAAATGATGTTGATTTTAAGTATTGTGTAAGCATAGGCGGAATTGGAATTTTTATGCCATTAAAAAGCGAAAAATATGACAAAGGTATTATAGGGAGTAATATCTTCGCAAGTTTTATATTGGTTTTATTTTCCACTGCCATTCTTCTTTTTAGAATTCCTGAAATTGTTGCGTTTGCTGTAAGAAGTTTACTTCTATCAATAGCGGCGTTTATATTATACAACCGCTATCGTAAAACAATTACTCCTATAAAGTATTTTTTCTTTCACATTGGATTTATGTTACTTATGCCGATAATTCTAATTGTTGGATATTTCTTAGATCCAAGAATTAAGAAATAATTTGACCATATAAAAATATCGTATATTATTTCTCTACCTATGAAAGTATATCTCACACATAATTCCCACGTCGAGTCAGTGGATACCTCTCGCAAACTCGGTGCCGGGGGAGAAGGCACTGTCTACATGGTGCAGAACGATCCATCGCTGTGCATCAAGATCTACCATGAAAAACACCGCACGGCAGCACAGGAAGCGAAATTAAAGGCGATGCTTGCGTCACCGCCGAATGATCCTACTGTTGCATCCGGACACCACTCTATTTGCTGGCCGACACATCTTGTGTATGAAGATGAGGCTTGTTCGAAATTCCTCGGCTTTGCAATGCCGCGCATCGACACCAAAACCTTTAAAGAATATCATCTCCTGTGTGATAAACCGAGTGCCACGACCACGACATGCTATCGGCTTGAACATTTCGGCACGGGATTTACGTATTTACATATGTATGTGGTCGCAATGAATCTTGCAAGTTGTGTGGCGAGTATTCATAGTGCAGGTCATGCGGTCGGTGACTTGAATGACAAAAATATCCTCGTCTCCACCCGTGACAGCAAGATCACTATCGTCGATTGTGACAGTTTCGAGATACATGACAAAGACTCCACCGTCTTTCCTTGTGCCGTCTTCATGCCCGAATACTCGGCACCCGAAGTTATACGTCAGCAGTCAATTGAGAATAGACAACAATCGGATAACTTCGCGCTTGCGATATTGATATTCAAGCTTCTTATGCTGAATACGCACCCGTTTGCGGCACGAGGAGAAAGTGTAGATCATCTGCATACCCCGGGTGACAAAATCCTTGAGGGATTATATCCGTATGAACCGCACGAAGGCAAAGATGCCACACCGCCGCCGTATGCACTTGATTACGACATTATTCCACCGGATATCCGGCTTTTGTTCCGTAAAGCATTTGTAGACGGGCATTATACACCACGCGAGCGCCCCACCGCACATGACTGGATCACCGTGTTGCGCCATCACTTCAGAACGATGTATGATGCACACAATACGAAACAATTCATGTGCTCTCGTAATTCACTCCACTACTTCCCCGACCATCTGAAGGAATGCCCGTGGTGCGCGATGAAGGAAGATTATTTTCCTACAAAACATTTCAAGAAACAAGTTACGCAAACTAAGGCTTTTTCATATATTGAAGAATTGATTCGAGGGATGGCTATTGATTATCACATCGACTCAAACGAAATACAAAACTTAATGAAAGAAGGCATACCCTCAAATGAAATAATACGTCTTCTAACTCAATTTAATAATGACAGTAAAATAATCATCGGCGATTATCCGCAAATAAAACCAAACAGACTTTTGGTGTGGCAAGACAATCTGTCATATAGTAAATTTTTAACACAGTTTGTAACTATCGAAAACACCCTTTTATTTGATTCGCTTAGTCTTAAAATTGTTTTCCACCCCAAATATATTGTTCCCGAAACAAGTGAACTATCCATTCCTCCTTCATCAAGAAGTATTATAAAGTTAAAAGTTCAGCCCTTTTATCTTAATAACTACACCAAAAATGATCGAATACAATATTTGCTAACCATAAAAAAAACCTCATTTACTATTTTTCAATACATAAATTTAAACTTTACTCCTCGTGCAATTGAAGAAGAGAATGAAAAAAATAAAAAACAAATATCAAAAACAGATCTTGTAGTTCTAATAATTTCTTTAATAATTTTTTTATTAGCAAAATGTAGTTAGCACATTTCTATTTCGAAAAATGCATCTTAGAAGCTAATCATTTTGAAGGTTATTTGACAAATACAAAAACATCGCGTATCATCTTTTTTACCTATGAAAGTATACCTCACACATAACTCCCATGTCGAGTCAGTGGAAACCTCTCGCAAACTCGGTGCCGGGGGTGAAGGCACTGTCTACATGGTGCAGAACGATCCATCGCTGTGCATCAAGATCTACCATGAAAAACACCGCACGGCAGCACAGGAAGCGAAATTAAAGGCGATGCTTGCGTCACCGCCGAATGATCCTACTGTTGCATCCGGACACCACTCTATTTGCTGGCCGACACATCTTGTGTATGAAGATGAGGCTTGTTCGAAATTCCTCGGCTTTGCAATGCCGCGCATCGACACCAAAACCTTTAAAGAATATCATCTCCTGTGTGATAAACCGAGTGCCACGACCACGACATGCTATCGGCTTGAACATTTCGGCACGGGATTTACGTATTTACATATGTATGTGGTCGCAATGAATCTTGCAAGTTGTGTGGCGAGTATTCATAGTGCAGGTCATGCGGTCGGTGACTTGAATGACAAAAATATCCTCGTCTCCACCCGTGACAGCAAGATCACTATCGTCGATTGTGACAGTTTCGAGATACATGACAAAGACTCCACCGTCTTTCCTTGTGCCGTCTTCATGCCCGAATACTCGGCACCCGAAGTTATACGTCAGCAGTCAATTGAGAATAGACAACAATCGGATAACTTCGCGCTTGCGATATTGATATTCAAGCTTCTTATGCTGAATACGCACCCGTTTGCGGCACGAGGAGAAAGTGTAGATCATCTGCATACCCCGGGTGACAAAATCCTTGAGGGATTATATCCGTATGAACCGCACGAAGGCAAAGATGCCACACCGCCGCCGTATGCACTTGATTACGACATTATTCCACCGGATATCCGGCTTTTGTTCCGTAAAGCATTTGTAGACGGGCATTATACACCACGCGAGCGCCCCACCGCACATGACTGGATCACCGTGTTGCGCCATCACTTCAGAACGATGTATGATGCACACAATACGAAACAATTCATGTGCTCTCGTAATTCACTCCACTACTTCCCCGACCATCTGAAGGAATGCCCGTGGTGCGCGATGAAGGAGGATTATTTTCCTACTACCATTGTAAAAAAGGACAAATACACCACACAAGCACAGCCGCTTCAAAGTATTTTTTGGTATATCATTGAGCTTTTGGAGCATTACGCAAAAGATATCATTATCGACACAAAAGAGTATAAAGAATTCCAAGAAAAGATACGACTGCGTAATATTTCAGATGACGACGCGATGTATGCGCTTTCTATTTTCAGAGCAAAACATCCGAATGTGATAATCGGAGAAAAGCCATTTGTTGAATCCTCCTCGATTGACTTCAGTATTTTAACAGAGCAAGACACGATTGCAACACGAACTATATGGATCCAGAATGCATTATTGCATGATTGGATAGAAATATATTTCAATAATTTACCAAGTGGTGTATCTATAAGCACTACGTCCACAATAATTCCACCGAAAAAAAGACAAGAAATTACAATTACCTTAGATATTAATAAATACACGACCGCCTTGATAGGACAGAATAGATTTAATATTTCAATTTACTACTATATAAACGGGAATCAAATAAAATTTCTTGAGCCCCTCCCATGTGGATTTAGTATTACATATGAAACGATACTAAATTTCATTATATACAATCTTCTTAAGACAAAATTTTGGATTTTTACATTCTCGGCATTATATTTCCTTGTTCTTTTTATTACAATTTATCATTTCGATCCTAAAATTGCAATCTATTCGATTTTCATGCCGTTATTTCAGTTATATATGACACATTACAATCCAAAATTGATTGATATTGAATCTATGGGAGCATTAATAGCCATATATATATCAGCAGGGTTAGGAGCTTTTTTTGGGTTCGCCAACTCTGACATTCCACCAAAAGAAATATTGTATTTTTCAGTTTTTTTTGGTGCTTTTTTTTCAATTAGAAGAAGTTTTTCTCCCCTTAATATTACAAAACCAATATCATCATTTATAAATTATTTCATTAAAATGAACGCAATAGTCGTTGTATATCTAATTATCAAATTAATCAGTATTTTCGTATAACATCACAGCGACATATTCGCCACGCGCCACCGCCCAAAACGATCCATCTTCAGTATGATCGGAACGGGATTGTCGCGCTGTGAAGAGTGCAGGAAATACTTTACATAGGTGTCTTTTTTGGTAATTTTTGCGGGATCGGTGCGCACGATCTTATAACTGTGTTTTTTTACATTAATGATATAGCTTGGAGCCCATTTCACCAAACTTTGCCACAAAAAATCACGTTCATCTCTACGCATCGAAAAGTCTTCATGCTTCAATTCATCGTAGAAATAATTGAATCGTTTATCGATCCCCGCTTTTATGGTTTCGCGGATTATCCATTCGGGCGAGGCTTTCTTCGGATTGATGATTATCGTATTTTTATACTCTTTGGCACTGATTGTCTGCAGAAAACACACGACACAAAGTAAGAAAATTGACGATTTCATACAATCTACCCCGTTTCTTAACCGTATATTCACAGTTCTACCGCATACTCAAATAAGAAAAGAAAGGAGCGCACTCATGAGAATACTGATAGGTATACTTTTCTTCATCGCAGTAACGGGAATCGCGCAATACATCGTGACGCTCAACAGTCGTCAAAAGCACTAAGCATTCGCGTCGTTCAGCGCGTTCACCGCGTTTCCGATATTATTCATATACAAAGCATAGACGATCACAAATGGTATCGCTGCAAAAAAGTTAACTATCGGTATAGCCATTGCGCACATCAACACACTCACGCTCATCGCAAGTCCCGTATTGATAGCAGGTATGTTTTTTTGATTTTGTGCAGTATAATGATTGAAATCCTCCGCCATTCCGTGATATATTTGGAAAAACCAATACAAATTGTATAAAGGTATCCATTGAAACGCAATTGATGTAAAAGGATTCGCACGTGTACAAAAACTGCTCACATTCGTCCACACTTTATAGGTAAACGTATAGTGAATTCCCATTGCCGCTGCAAGCATCAAAAAACCCAATAATAAAAACTCTCCGCCTCTGCTACCGCTCACATGGTCGGGATTTTTCTCAATACCGTGAATAGGTTTTGCCTCTCCGGTGTCTTCAGTCACATTTGATGTCGTGGACTCGGTATTCTCTGACTCATTATTCATTTCATCCTGCGCGAGTTCATCGACTTTTATTACTTTTGCTTCGCTTTCAGATGTCTCCGAAGCAGTAGGTTTTTCAGCTAAACCTTTGCGCGCTTGTGTAAACAGATTCGATAAAGAATCGCCTAACTCGGACGTATCAGGGATAGTATCAGGTGCAGTTGAGGTCTGTTCTGTCGGTGTGGTTACCGATTCCGACGTCTTCACCATTGAAAACCCGATGATAAAGAATAATAAGCCTGCGGTAAGACATCCCACAAACGAATATATATACAACGGTGTGCGAATCACACCGAAGGAACGTTGTGCAGGTTGCATGCTCCCGGATTCCTGAGAAATAGTAACAAATGCAGCCCCGCAATGTTCGCAAAATTTTGCATTAGGGATATTGACCGTACCGCAACGTGTGCATTGTTTTTCCAAGCCGTCAGCCGATTGAACAATATTTTCAGGATTGAACGGCGACGCTTTCAGCATTTCTTTTATTCTGCGCATCATAATGACCCATAATAAAATCACTAAACCGACAACGATAATCGCAAGATACGGACTCACGACGAGCATAAAATTGAATGCCGCATGTGATGCCATTGCAAGTAACAAACCACGTACAATAAGCCCTTTCCCATCCTGCGCAGGCATAAATTTTGCTTTCCCGAGTGCATACCCCCAGAATCCTGAAAACAACGTGTGTCCCGGTACCGAAAGCAATGCACGCATGATTACGACAGTCGTCATAGCGGCTGCGCCTTCACGAGCATATGTGCCGACAACATAGAAGACATTTTCAATGGTCGCAAAACCCAAAGCCGCGGCCGCTGAATAAATGATCCCGTCAAAAGGTTCATTAAACGCAGGGTGTTTAAATGCAACCCATCGAACCGCAAAATATTTAAATAATTCCTCAAAAAGCGGTGCAGCGATCACTGCGCCTAAAAATGCTCCGGGGAAAGGCAATTCAAGAATAATAACAGGGAAGCATATCACGATACCCATAAAAAATGTTTTCACAATCAAACTTTTGGGTTCGGGATCGAATTTATCACGTTTGTAATAAAACCATAACCAAAACAACCCCGGCGCAATCGCAAGCGCTAATGCAAGTAAAATCATACAGCACTCCTTCGTTATGTTCATTGATTATAAACGATGAGTACGGAAAGTCAAGTGTTAGGAATTGTAAAATGAACTACCCGCAGCAAGCTACAGAGTATCTCAAAAAAATATTATATTTTTTTTCCCACCCCAAACCCCTCCCTTTTCTTTTTGGGATGGACTTTAATTTTCGG
Organism: uncultured bacterium; assembly: GCA_964423645.1. Lineage (GTDB taxonomy): Bacteria > Macinerneyibacteriota > Macinerneyibacteria > Macinerneyibacteriales > CAYRFE01 > CAYRFE01. The sequence continues at coordinate 7,378 of CAYRFE010000019.1, forward strand.
TTACAGACACGGCATGCCGTGTCTCTACACCGTCCCCACACCCCTTATAAAACAAAACTATAATAGTAAAGCCGAAGCAAGCTTTGAGGGATTTAACCCTTTTAGATTATAAAAAAGGAAAAGCCCCGAAGATCGGGGCTTTTTAAATTAAAGTTTTTTAAATACAACATCGCGAGTCAACACCGAATAGGCTTCGTGAAGCGCATTACGAATTTTGTCGTAATCTCTATATGAAAACAACTCTTTCGCGCATGAAATCACATATGTCGTCAAAAGCTTGTTATCTTTAAGAATTGTGGAAACAGAAATGGAAAAACCAGCCACGTCTAAATAATTAAAATTTTGGGGTATCTGCATAGGTTGGTAGCTATTATTAAAAGCTATTTCAAAAGTAATGCTATAGGTTTTCGGCATTTTGAAATCAATGTCGTAATATCGTTTCGGTGGAGAAAAATCACTCATAATTTCATCAATAACAGGTGATTTGAAACATAAAAATATTTTCCCTTGTGATTCACTCATTATATCTGTCTTTATTTTGTAGGATATCTCTGCACTTGTATTATCTGATTTATTTATTTCAAAATCCTCTATCAAACTAACCTGTTTTCGCCCTATCTCTCTACGAAAATACTCTTTCCAATATTTTTTAGTAGAATTCCTAATCATTATTCGTTTATTGTCGTAGAAATACCCGGAATAAGTTTCAGAGGCAATAATCGTATTCAAATCAGAGATAGAATATTTATACTTTTGAGAAAAGTTATTGTTGCCTTGATATGGAGTGGTCACGATTGACGAATGAGGGCTCTGAAATAATACAACTCTCACTCCTTGTGAATGCCATGGCAGTTGCATTCCATCAATATCCGCATCATTTGCAAAATCAAAATATTGTGGTTTCTCATCAATATACGCTACTGCCAAAACTCTATTAAACCAATCAAGTGAAACATATTTTTCCTCCCATATGCCATTACGTTTATCTCTCATTAAAGCAAAAGAAGCTTTAATTTTGTAATATTCGCACACTTTAATAAATAAAAACACTAGATCAGCATTAGTAGCGATAGAACTTTTTAACAAATCGTCTGTCTTTGGATACAACCGTCCTAAGTTACTATTCTCAATAACATAGAATTCTTTTCGAAGTTTTTGATAGATTTCATTTGGAGTTATAGTTTTTGTATCGTGGAATTTCTCTTTAATATATTGCTCAATTAATTTATCTTCTTTTGCCCACTTTTCCATCAAATCTTCAATCATTGATTTATTATTTTTTATTGCCTCTTCACTTAGTTCATCAACAACAATATACCGATGCGTTAAAGAAAATTTATGGTAATGATCTATTAGCGCATCCCATGTAGTCGGAACAGTAAAATATCCCAGACTCAAATAAGAAATACATGCAAGATAGTGAAGATCATCAACAGGTTGTGATAATGGCTCGTACACAACAGCAGGTAAATCTCGTGCCTCAACGATATATTCGAAATCTCCTGAAGGTAATTGCCTTTTGGATTGTTGTGCTATTTTACCAGGAAAAGTTAACACTTTCATATTGTACTTGTCACTAGTAATAACTATTATCTTCGATAGCAATACTCTATCATAATCCGTAAGCTGATGCATTTTACCCAAGGAACTTCCCGAAAACAAAGATATTTTTTCAATATGAATGATATCATTGACAGCAATATTAGGTATCAGCCCCGTTTGAATTGTGTATCGCTCTTTCCTTCTACCATGAGAATCACTAATATGAATTATTTCATCTCCATAAGTAAAAACACTCATGTCAGGCTTAATTACTTTCACTCTGATCTTGTATTTAACCCCTTCAGAATTATAATCCATTATTTTAATGGATGAATAGTTCATTACGCCAACATCCGTCAATACTTTCACAACAATAGAATCTCGCTGAACTTCAGCCATACGCGAATCAAGTAAAATATCATGCCCTTCAATATTTATTTTATACGATGAATATTTTTTATTCATATACGATTCTTTATAAATAATTATTGCATCACTCTCAGGATATTTGTCTTGATCAATTTCAGTCATAAATTTTAAATAATCAATAGATATTGGTGGCAAATCATCTGAAAACAAATACATATTACAGCAGAATATTAAAATGAGTAGTATTAAAACCTTCATATATTACTCCTTAATTTTATAAAATGCACGCACGGAATTAAATGATTTTAGAAATGTACTGTAATTTGTATTAAAGCTGTCGATGTTCGAAAAAATGCTTTCTGCCTTACCAAAATCAAAATTTAACTCATAAACAACTGCATTATTAATATTTTTAATCTCTATTGTACCAAACGGGTGAGTATGATTATAATTATTTGCGTGTGATACTTTATGTTTTTCACTATTAACGTGCAAAGTCACATTCCCTTTCACGGGTACTTTTTGGAAAAAGGTATACGCTGCAGTTTCATAATCATTAATAAAATCAACCACAAAAATCGATGTTAATTTTGTCATATTTAAATATACGGTATCTCCAATAGTATCGAGCAGATTAAGGGCAGTGATTTTAACTCTAATAATGGAGGTACTCTCGGCGTAATCATATTCAAGCGTATCGAAAATTATGGTAGGATTAAAATATTTTTCGATTTCCCTTTTCACATATTTGTGAAAATTTTCTTTATTTAATGACTTTCTATATAACTCAAAAGGTTGTGTATATTGATTTGTAAATCGTAATTCACAATAACCACTTGCATTATTGTTGACAATCGAATCAACGAAAAAATGCAACGTAAAACTATTATTCCTATTTGATTCTACAAGTAAAATTTTAGAGTCCTTTGATTCGAAATTGTTTTTCGATTGACTCGTATCCGACAAATCAGTTTCTTGTTTTTTAACAACAACAAGACCATAATATAGTTCTTGCTCGCCATTCTTTATTTCTTCATTCGTTTTTGGTTTAAGTAATTTAACTTCTTCATATTTTCCTATGATTAAGGCATATTTATTAATTATTGCACTTGGAGCTTCTCCCATTTTCAATGCAATATTCGTTCCATCTAACCATATCGGTCCTGACTCATCCGGGATATACACAATTGCATGGTTAAATTTACTATACACGATTTTATCGGTATTCCACCCCTGCTCATCTAATAAAACCAATGTATAATAAGAATCGATCCCCACTGCCTTAAGCAAGGTAATTATCAGTACTGCATAGTCTTTACAATCACCGTATTTATTTTTTAAAATGGAATCAGCCGTGTGAGGAATAAAGCCTTCATCTTTTAAATACGCTTGGACATAACGAACATTAGTTCGAACGTAATCATATATTTTTTGAATTTTTTCATGTTTAGTATTGGTATCTTTAACTATTTTATCGGCAATTTTTTGTATATCTGGCGTTATTGTGGTTTTATCCCGTGTAATTGATGAGATCCAAAATCCAAAATCTACCCAATTGTTCATCACTATTTTATTTTTTTTTAAAAAATAAAACGGATACTGCACCAGAATTGTTTGGGAGAGAGAAACGAACGGTTCAATGTTTTTTTCCGTATAGGTATATATTTTTTTCCCGCTTTTTTGCGTAACAATGAAATCAGTGGTAGGTTCATTTTTGAAAAAATATTTCAAATTCGTATCGTCTGGTATTGAAATCTCTGCTTCATAATTTTCAATATAATTGTCTGTGCTAATATTTAATTGTGATCCTAGTTGGGGATGTGGGCATTGGTATACAACATACCACTCGATTAAGTCTCCTACATCTGCTTCACGACTCATATCAATAATAATTTTTTTACTATTATCAAATCCATAAACGTTATTCTTAACCATGTGATGAATATTTTTTTTACCCATATATTTAATCGTACCATCTTTTTTTATTATACGTACATTGTATTCATTCGTTAAAAAAGAATCACCGATCGGGAAAATTACTTGAGCCTCGGACAGACCTTCAGCATAATTGATATATATTAATTGATGATATGTCTCAAATAATTCACCGTTTGGCGTTAATAGAAATTTTTGCATACTATTAATTATCGGGGCATCATAATTCTTGTATATTTCATTATTCCGATCAATTGTCACATTTTGGAAAAACGTTTCTCCATATAAAAATACTATCCACAATATTTGGATAAATGCCAACAACCATAGTTTTCGCATAAGCTTCTCCCTTCAAATAACATTGGTCAGACCAAAACGAGCATACCACTTTCCTTTTTTTTGTCAACAAAGATTATATATAAACATCTCACATTATACTGATTTTAAATATAATGCAATACTCCTCCCGGCTTTCCCGCGAAGGAGTATTGTTAAATTTAGATTTTCAATGATTTATTCAGCTCTTCAGTTCCATTAAGCACGAAATGGCCGTCTTTAATAACATCAACGCGCGTGCCGTCGGCATGAATTGAGGTAATATTGCCAATCCCCTCGTACGGCAAGGTAATGTCGGTATGATTGAACGTATACGCTTGATCCATATCGGTCTTTCTTAACAACGACTTATCATTGTCCCGTGCAGTTATTTCTTTTCCGTCGATGGGATTATAAACAGCAAAATCCTCTTCATGAGAAAAACATGTATCTCCCAATGCAAAATGCGGTCCCATTTTTTCAACGATAAGAATCGGCATTTTCTCAAGAATTGTATATTTTTGAGCCACTGCATACGCAAGAGTATTTGTCCCTATAGCAAATTCACCCAATGGAAGAGTTTTATGCGGGAATAGAAGGTTTTCTTCGATGTATTTTTTATTTTCCTCATCATCACTGAAGTTTTTACATGAATATGCGCTTACAAAACCGTCAGTAAACGTAATTTCAAGGTCGGTATACTTCAATCCGTCAAGGAACGTCTCCGGCACATGCAAGACGCCGTTTGTGCCTTTTAATTGCGGCGAGGTGAATACTTCTCCGACAGGCACGTTCACATCAGCACCGCAATTCACAAAATTGGTGTGTTTAGACGGATCGATGAGCGGTTGCATTGCCACACTCAGGTTTGTTCTATTTCCGGCAACGCCTTGTATCTCCACTGACACTGCCTTATCGAGTTCATCAACAATACACTGTTGTATCGATTCATACTTCAACGTGTCGAGCATATTAATCTCGCATGTATCGGCAAAAATAGCTTCGAATTGCGGCCCGATCTCAGGCGATGGGAACGCAGTAATATTAAAACTGCATTCCGTCCTCGGCATGTAACGTTCACGTATCTCACTTATTTTTCCGTTGAGTTTTTGGCGCAATTCTTGCTGTTCCTTTGTAAGGACAATATTTTCGGTTTTTGACTCCGGAGAGAAAGGTTCTTCCCCAAAAGTTTCGATATAAATCCCACCGGAATACTCATTCATTATATCGGAACACATATCCATCGCTTGTTGGAATATTTCGACACGTTTTGTGACATATTCATCATTTAAGTAGAGGGCTTCATCAAATCGGTGATCATATGCGTATTGTCGATTACACGCGGATGTTTCAACTTCAGTGACAATCGATTCGAGACCTTTTATTCTTAAAATAGCAATGATCTTTCGTGTCAATTTTTCAAATCCTGCAAAAGAATTCAGATACACCGTTTTCTTCTTTCGGAAATCCTTTCGGGATAATTCAAATCCGCGAATATATGCGTTGGCTATAGTTTGTGCGAGTTTATCGAGTTTTTCCTCAGGATATTTTCGCATAAACGCTGCAATTTGGCGTTCGTAGTCACTTATATATTCACCGTATGTAAAAAGGTAATGATCGGTTGAAATATCACATATTTCAATATGTTTTTTAAATGAGTCATATTCTTGTGCATACCATTCATATAAACCTACCGCAGTTTTTTCAACAGACTGAGCAATGAACGGACGACAAACCAAGATCTGAAGCATTTCTTTCGACGGGACAGCATGTTCAAAAAGTGCATGAATATCAAGATACAACTGATTAAACTCAGCCATCTTGTACCATTTCCGCTCTAATGCATAATGGATATAGCCGCGGAATTGGGATCTGCAAAATGCCGCGATCTGTCCGTACCCTTCGCCGAGTTTTTTCACAGCGAATGTCGGGTTGGCATAAGAAGCTTCGTATTGACGCTGATCTTCATAAAAATAATCGTTTATCTGTTGTAATCGCTCAACGGGTATTTTCTTATAATCACCCGAAAGCTCATTTGTAATTTCGTTCAATCGCACAATCCACTGTGCCAATCCTGAGAGAAATTCATTCCATGACCCTTCACCGTGCGCACCTTTTTGGGCAATGGCGTGAATCATCGGCAAAGAAACGCTTAACGCTTTTTTTGCATCTGCATTCATTATTTCACGAATTTGTGCTACCTTATGCATGATTATTCTCCTTTTCTCATACGACTCTTCAGTATGATGCTCCTAATATCATACGTTCTGATTCAAATAGTGTTGCACGATGTATATAAAAAAGTGGGGACATAAGTCCCCACAGAGCGCGAATCAGCGAGATTCAAAAATCATTTCTTTCCCTTTTGGCGGAGTAATAAATAACTGAAGTGCAATGTCATAACGGGGTCCCTGGAAATATTCTACACGAATTTTATGACGTCCCGGTGCCAAACGGATCACGCCTGTTTTTTCTTGAGGAGAATGTAACCCGTCATTATCAATTACAAGTTTATCGTCAATATACAACTTTGAGCCGTCATCAGAGAGAAGACGAAACTGATATTCTCCGGGCAAAAGAATCACGATATTGCTGTGATATTGGATTGCAAACCATTCATTACGATTTGCCATACCCGGAAATCCTTCTTCAAATTTACGGGGAGAAATATCAAGTTTCTTTGTGTAAACACTGCCGACAGGCTGCAATGTCGAAAAATCAGGTAACTTCGTCGTATTTACGGGAATATAGTAAATATCTCCTTTGAACGCACCTTTAACAGCCTGAAGGACGCCAAAGATGGAGCTTTCAGGAGTTTTTTTAGTGGGAGTGGTAGGGGTCGTGAGTGTCTCTTTTTTTTCTGTAAAATCTGCATTTGTACTGAATATTTCTTCTGCTTTACCGGGAGGTGCTATAAAAAGTTGTAACGCGATATCATAACGCGGTCCTTGAAAATACTCCACCCGAATCGCATGAACACCTTGTGAAAGCAACATAGAACCCATCGCACTGGAAGGTGCGTGCACGCCATCATTGTCAATAACCAATGTATTGTCAATATAGAGCTTTGAACCGTCATCGGAATGAATTCGGAAGGTATATTCACCTGCAACAGCGACGTTGAATGCCCCATTGTATTGAATCGCAAACCATTCATTACGCTCGGTGACTCCCGGGAACCCTTTTTCGAATTGACGCGGTTCTATATCCAATGTTTTTGTATAGATCGATCCCACAGGTTTCAGCGCAGAAAAATCAGGCAGTTTTGCCGTATTGATCGGCACATAATATATATCTCCTTTAAACGCTTTCTCAATTCGTTGTGTTGTTCCAAACGCTGATCCGCTTGTCGCGGTGGTCGTCGCTTCAGCATCGGTAACGAAAAGCGTTTCACCCTTACCCGGGATATTTATATACAATTGTAATGCGATATTGTAGCGCGGCCCTTGAAAGTATTCGACACGAATGGAGTGAATACCGCGTTGCAGAACGATTGTTCCCATTTTACTGCGAGGCGGATGAATACCGTCATTATCTATTACCAGCTTATTGTCGACGTATAATTTTGAACCGTCATCAGAATGAATTCGGAATGAATACTCGCCTTCGGTCAAAACAAGAAACGCTCCGTTGTATTGGATTGCAAACCATTCCGTTCTATCAGTAACACCGGGAAAACCGCTATTAAAACTACGCGGTGAAATATTCAATGATTTTGTATAAATCGCACCTACAGGTTGTAAAGTGGAAAAATCGGGAAGTTTGGCAGTATTCTCCGGTAAATAGTAAATATCCCCTTTAAACGCAGCAGGGATAGTTTCCTTTTCGCCGAATACGCTACTTCCGCTCTGAGCGATGAGACTCGAACACATACTGAACAAAACACAAATTAACAATACCCCATTCATTTTCATACGTACTCCTTTCGTATTTCGCAACACTCTAAGTGTAGCATGATTCTGATAATTATCAAGTATAAGTATGACCACACATTTTTGATCGGATTTTTCGACCTTGAAAATCAGCAACTACCTGCTATACTTCTTACGAGAAGAAAATAAGGAGGAAAAAACAATGAAAAAAGAGGTAGCTATTCTTTGTGCGTTCGTGGTCATAGGCGTACAGTTACTTGTTGCACAATCGTTTGATTTTGTTCCCGGAAATAAAACAATTTTCACAGACAACGTCAATTATAAGGTCGGCGATGTCCCGTCTCTTTGGAAAGTGTTAAAAGGCACCGTCGAAGCACAAGATTTCGAAGGTACACGTGTTATCACTATGGTAAGTCAGCATGCAGATATGACCCCTCGCTTGCCGGCTGAATTTGTTATGCCTAACCGCTTTACAGTGGAGTTTGAAGTGTATTTTGTAAAAGGTAAACATAGCAGATACAACATATCATTGCGTGACGAGAGTAAAAAAAGGACGCCGGAAGAAAAAGACTTAAAAGAAATAATCGTTCACATCAATCGTGTAAATTACGGCAACACCAACGCATCCGTACCCAAAGCCAATGAACTAACTCAAGGCTGGCGTAAAATATCTGTCTCTTATGACAAAGCTACGTTGAAAGTATATATGGACAACCACAGATTGATTAATATGGTCGATGTTCCCGGCACACCGACCGGTCTTACGTTAAGCATCGAACACATTCAGGCAGTTTCTTCTATGATTAAAAACTTCACATTTAAAACGTTCACTGCCTCTACGGAACCAATGTCCGGATCGATGGGGTATTAATTATTGGACGATACCTAAAAAAAACCCCTCTTTCGAGGGGTTTTTTATTTTCTTAAAATTAATAAATTAGTGCCCGCAGCTACAGCTACCGCTTTCACAATCATCATCAGAACATCCGCATCCGTCATCACAATCACAGGCATCATCGCCACACCCGCATGAGTGTTCATGAAGTGATTCGATTTCATCTTTTGTCGCTTCACGCACATCGCGTATCTCCACATCGAATGTGAGTTCAATGCCTGCAAGCGGATGATTACCGTCTGCGACAACATTGTCACCTTCAATTTTAACCACACGAAGTATATGCGTCCCGCCGTGTGTTGAAATTTGAAATTCCATACCCGGTTGTAATGTATCCGCATCTTGAAAGCGTTCTTTCGGAATAGTGATGACCATGTCATCATTACGATCACCGTACGCTTTCTCAGGTGCGATGGTCACTTTAAACGCATCGCCGGATTTCTTTCCTTCTAACGCCTCTTCAAGGCCGGGAATAACGCTTCCAGTACCCTGAATATACGAAAATGGATCACTGCCCTTCGAGGTGTCAATTACGGTACCTTCGTTATCGGTAAGCGTGTAATCAATAGTAACCATTTTGTTGTTTGAAATATTCATGATTGAATCCTTTCTCCGGAAATACCCGGAAGGTCTATTCTATTCAGACTGTACGGGCTATCCCGCGCGCGTGGAGTGTAGCAAAAAGAGCCGTTTGTGTAAACAATTATTTTTTGCTCGTACAAACTGTTTTGGCATTCGTAATACTCATTACCTGTTGTAAAATGAGATCCCCGCAAACCGTACTTTCCCGTTTCAATGAGACTATTGTGAAATAAAATAAACTTGTACACTTTGCAAAATTACATATTTTGTGAAATTGTGTTTCCTGCACTCCTTAAAAAAGCCGTATAGTAGCGTGCTACGAAGTATCTCTTAAAAACCTCTTTGCGACGCCCACCCTGATAGTGAAGTATATACCCTCTTCGAAGGAGGATAGGCAAATATTCTGAAAACGGTGGTCTTGCACGTGACTCTCAATAGGAAAACCGACGAGCAGTTCCGCGATAATGCAGACATTGAGTAACACCACTTTTGAAAAATAATCGGTTCAACATATCTCTATTTCGCATATGTATTTTCTATTATTTGTTGATTATGCACTTATAAGTATTTTTGATAATCGATTTTTTTGCCGTTGCATTTTAATCATTGCACAAGCACGACAATGAACAGTATCGTATAATTGTGTGCTCAGTATTTAAATTTAAATTTCATATCAATATTATATTTCATATCGCCCTTTTCCTCTTCTGCACCTGTCTCAAGCGAAAGATTATTGTTGATGTAATAAATAACATTAAAACGTTGGTTCTGTCCTTTGACCATTTCGTTACGATATACGACATAGAAAGAATTGCCCAAGTATTTCCCCACTTCAACATCAAGATAACGATCATTATCACTCAATAAATTCCCTCGAACATTCAAAGTGTCAAGCATTGCACTTCGCTTAAGCGGTTTGAGTAATCTTTGTTGTAGATAAAAGGTCGCCCATTCACCGGCTTTTTCATTCATAAAGCCTGTGTTTTCCAGTTCATTCATGGGCCGATTAAAAGCAAGTAACGATAAAAGGTCATTTTGCGACAAACTCGGATCATCACTCATAAGCGTGATTTTTGGTTCGGCAAGGGAACCGGTTACATATAAGTTAATTCGTTTACGCCCGCGATAAAAAATATCAGTCTGTCCCTGAAGGTTGATATCCGGTGATATATCCTCGGGATTCGCAAACATGAGTTGTGCTTTCACAACATTAAACGGAACATCTAAAAAGTAAAACGTCCCCTTTTTCGCATCCATAGTCCCGGACAATACCGTTTTCCCTTCAACATATACTTTTTTGACGATAAAATCGACATCAAATTCAATATTAACCGAATCATTTCTCCACCAGATATTATTTGAGCCATGCATACGAATATTCATATTAATTCCGGATAACTCTTTTCGACCTGTTCCCGACAATACGGTAAAAGGTGCACCCCATACGCCACTGTCGACAGTAATATCCCCTGTCATTATTTCATCGTTACCTTTTCCTAAAATGCGAATAGAGCCTCCTGCAAACCCGCTGAAATACCATACATTCGGCACATACATACCATCAAATTGTATCGTAAAATCAAGATACCGATCATAAATGATATCTTTGATATCCCCGATCATTTTCACGCTTCCACGTTCATTCGCTGTTCCCTCAATGGAATGTATTATAAGATGATTATTCTGTACTGTTGCATGTCCGTTGAGACGTTCAATCACTGCATTACCGATATCAAATACAATCAGTTGCGTATCCGCAAGTTTAACATCGGCATTCACTTTCAATTTCCCGTCATACGCAACACTGAGAAAACCGCTGAAATATCCGTCAGTGACGCTGACGTCTGTGGTTGCGAAATTAACCAGAAAGGAAGAATACATTTTTTTGATATCCCCGCTCAACTCAAATGAACGAAACGCAAGAGTGTTGTTAATATCACAATCAATACGCCCTGTCAGAGTATTGAGAGTATCATTCACTGAGAAAGTAAATTTTTCGATAGTATAATGGTCTTGATCATACTTCGCTTCGAAAAAGATCGAATCAATTCGAGTCTGAGAAAAATTCTCATATACCATCACAAAAACAGGTAGATCACAGATTATATGAGATTGAATAGAATCCCCGTCACGCAAATATGATACATTCAAGGATAACTGCCCCTCAACATCCGGAAAAATTTCTTTATATGAGTTGACTCTCCCGATATCGATCAAACCGCTGAGATTCACATTCATTTTTCGGTCATCTTTATTTGCTGTCGCATCAATTTTTATTGAACTGACTGTATCGGAAATGTGAAGATCTTTCACTGCCCATTCATTTTTTCCCCAAATGAGAAGAGGAGACCGGGCTGATATTATCTTTTCGCCAAGAACTGTTTCTGCATGAAAATCAGTGCTCATCCATACATTTTTTTCTTGCAATGCCGTTAATGAAATACTGAGCCATTGTGTGTCACTGAAATACACATCACACTTACGCAATGACGCTGTTGTCGATGTAAGAGCGCCTTCCATTTTCCCGATGGTGATATGCGGAAAGGGACTGTAATCTACATCATTGATGTAGATTGAAAACTCCGTTGTCGCATGTGAATGTGCAATAGATGCAAATATCTGCCCAATCTTTTTATTTTTATAGGCAACATTATGGGCGGTAAAGACACCGGATCCTGCAAGACCTTTTATATCATTTGTGACAACACCTCGGAAATCGATGTCACCGGCAACCTGGTTGGTCGGCAAAAAAAGTGACAACGGCAACGATTGTACCGTTAATGCGAAAGAAAAATTATCTTTGTAAATATTACCTTCACCACTCACGGATCCGTTTTCCGTTGTAAGTTCGAAGGCAGAAAGCGTAAGCAATTTTCCATCTTTTTTTATATCAAATGCACCGTCTGTTATGGTGCTCTGCTGTATACGCCCCTTGATATCAGTGATATTCATGAAACCGTTAAAATCATCCCAGTTTCTGCCCTTACCGTTAAATACGACATTTGCAGAGATATCTGTACTATAATAAGTGGTAATAAAATCAGAAATCTTAATATGCTCCACGGTAAACGCACCATTAACGACCGCCTCGCCGCGAAGTGTAGATGTTACATATCCTCTAAAATGCATATCTCCTGCTGAAAACGCTATATCGCGAAAAGTGAGCGTATCATTGGTATATAAAAAAGTATATTTACCGTTCACCAGTGTTGTTTTACGATATCCTGCATTATTGACGGTGACAAAACCGTTGATCTGCGGTATCCCGTCTGTCCCGGTAAGTTGTGCATGAACAGATACGACACCTCGTACATTTTGATCAATAAGCGATAAATTCGCATCGGTGATATCCATTTCACCGGAATAAACACCGCCTGATCTCTTTACATGGGCAGTTAATTCTGTATTACCTATCCCCATCTCTACGCCAAGACTTCGATCGTCACCGTTGATCGTCACAAGAGCATTCGATATTGTTATCGGTAAAGGTTGAATTCCAGTAAATACTTCTCCTTTGAGCGAATTACACGCTGCATAAAGCGCGGTATCATCCGAAGAAAAATTTAATACGGCATCATCGACACGAACATATCGTCCTCTTTCATCCGCGCCATACACTCTTTTTAAGACGATCTTTTCCGCAATAATTCTCAAGTGAGTGCCGGTATGTTCTTTTGTATTTTTTGTTGCGAGCAGTGTTTGAAACGCGGGATAGTCTTCATAGAACACCAATGTATCTTCAAGTTTGAGTTCGGAAATTCTGATTGTGTCTCCAAAAAGAGCATCCATCGGGTTTATACTCACTGATAATGACCCGATCATACTTCTCGTACCCAGAGATATATGCTGAGCTTTAACCGTAAAAGGGAATTTATACGTAAAAGCGATTGATGAGGTTTCAAGCGTCGTTTCACGACTGAGTTGCTCAATCACTTTTCGTACGACAAATTGATCCAAGCGTGTAATCAACGCAAATTGATATACAAAAAACAGTATGATTACCGCCATCACAAGATCAAACAATAACGTTTGAAGAAGTTTACGCATTAAAATACCTGACCAATGGCAAAATGGAATTGATATTGATCGTTAACCAGACGGAATGCATAATCTGCACGAACAATTATAAACGGCAAAACATACCGAATACCCGCACCTGCCCCGTATTTAAGCATATCAAATGAAATATCTTCATTTTTTTCCAGACCCATCCCCACATCAAAAAACAGCTCACCCCACCAGTTGCCATATAATTTCACGCGTTCTTCTTTATTTATATACATGATCGAGTGAAATTCTTTTCCGATCCCGCCGTAATCATATCCGCGGATATCGTATGCCCCGCCCAAAGAAAACAACTCTTCAAGCGGCACACTTCTTATCCCGGCTAAATCCGACATGCTTTTATATTGCATATGTAAAACGGAAATAAAGCGATTGTCATACAGATTTTTATACAACGATACTTCCGCACTTGTGTGTAAATACTGCCAATCTCCTCCCAAGAAGCCTCCGACCATTTTTTCATACAGACTTATATACATGCTGTCTGTCACCGGATGCATTTTATTCTCGACACTGTCATAGTACGGATTAATGAAAAGCGCATTCATCGTAAGCCATGAATCGGTCTCAATACCGCTTTCTTCTATTCGCGAATATGAAGTGACTTTTTTCTCAAATCCCGCAATAGTAAAAAGGTAGTGCGTAAGTTCCTTTTTGAAAGAAGCCGTGAGCTTAACTGAGAAAAGGTCATAGAGCTCTTTTTTCTCAGTTTCAGCGAATAATGCCCCGTTAATAATAAGGCGCCGGTTAAAAAACCACTGCTTTTGCCCTGTGATACCTAACGAGATCTTATAATTATCATCATGAAAATCAACTTCATCTTTATTAACAAGCGCAATTTTGATTAATTTATTGAAATAATTATTATTACCCCATTCAATTCCGATTCGACCGGTCGCCGGCGATGTAAATCCCACATCAAAACCGACCCATTTGAACTTATCCTCGCGAACCTCTACAAGAGTATCAACAATCCCGTCATGTTCGGACAATTTTATGACCACATCTGAAAAAACTGAAAGTCGATATAATCGTTCTTGAAATAAAAGCACTTCTGAGCGAACAAATAAGTCTCCGGGACCGTAATCAGCTTCACGTGAAATATGTTCGTGGGGGATTATCGAGTTGCCGCTTACCAGTACATTCCCGAAATGATATAAAATCCCGGGAGTCACTTCAATGTTGAGTGAAACTGAGTAGATATCCTGTACAGTCCTACGGACACTCACAGACGGTTTAAAATAACCGTTCTCCTGAAGCAGAGACGTCGTATCAATCCGTATAGTGTCTTCTGCCGATATGCTCCACCGTTCGCCGATAAGATTTTTAAATTTCTTTTGTAAATCAAATTCAGTATATGAGGATGATAATGATGTAATTATTTGAGGACTACCCTCTTTTATGTTAATTGTAAGTATGACCTTATTATTGGATAAAATCTCGTATGCACCCTCGACAAAGGCATCGGGAAATCCATTTTCACGATATAAACGAGTTACACTGTCAATATCACTATAATAGATGTATGAATAGAATAAGGATTCTTCCCGCATTTTGAGAACACTGAGTATCTCGCGTGTGGGAAGAATCGAATTTCCTTCGACGGTAATTTTATCGACGATTAACGATTGAGCATAGATATAAGAACATAGAGTACACAGAACGAATACAATCGCGACACGGATTACAGACCTAATGTTTTCCCCGCTTTGATGCATTTTGTGCACACATATACCTTTTTTGCTTCACCGAACACGTCAAGTGTTACTTTTTGCAGGTTTGGCTCAAAACGTCTGCGGGTCTTATTCTCCGCATGGCTTACACGGTTCCCCCAGATCGTCATCTTCCCACAATAGTGGCATATTTTACTCATGCTACCCCTCCTTGATGTGCCGAGATGATAGCATACTTTTAGAACGATGCAAGCAAAAAACGCAAATAGACCGTATGAAATTCGCGTTTAATACATCATGTTCATTCGTACAACACTACAAACCTTCATTCAGTTCCAATGACTAGCGTAGAAACCCTCCGCTATCACGTTAATATACCGAATCTTTTTGGAATATGCAAGCCTTCATTATATATTCTTGTTTCAAAGCAGAGAAGCACTTTGCGAAATTCAAAAGATTACGAATAATTTTTACCCGACAAGGCTGGTGCAAACTTACCACTACATAACAACTTAACCTACACTTCGTCGGTCATCGAATGAAGTGAGTCCCTATTATTTGAACACATACGGCATATAACTGTCAGGTTCAGAACGAATGGTAAAAATGTCCGCCGAAATTTCACCGTTATCCTTGACGGTAATCATCGGTACCAACCCGGTTTTGGTTGATAATCGATGATCAATATCAAAAAGTGTATTTCCTAAGCCGTAGAATACCGGTTTCCCGCCAATCATTTCCCACACTTGCACAACATGCGTATGTGCACCTACAACAATATCAGCCCCGTATTCAAGTGCAAGACGACTGAGTTTTTTTTGCCGTTCGGTTACTTGCATGTCATATTCTTGACCAAAATGGAAATATACAATGGTAATACCCTCAGCATTTTTATATGGCTCAAGCGCGATACGGATCGTATGAGGGTCTGCAGGGCACGTACCGGCGGTGGTCATATCGGCAAAAAAAGACGGCGTGATATCAGAAAATCCGAAAAGACGTACCGTGCTTCCGTTTTTTGCGGTCAATACTGCGGGTTTCATTGCGTCATTGATATCTTTCCCAGCCCCTGTGATTTTAATATTCAATTTCTTTAAATACTCTATCGTATCCAACATACCTTTCTCTCCGTAATCGAGGATATGATTATTCGCTAATGTTACGGCATCCAACGAAAACATTTCAGTATGTGAGGAAAAATCAGGGAAAAGTCGAAGCAGATACATTTTATCGGCACCTGTTTGCTCGTAGGTTGCGGTGCATTCAAAATTTCCTATTACGACATCGGCACGTAGTATCAATGAAAGCAATCTGGGATCCATTCGTTCTTTTTTCAATAAAAAATTGGTTTGCACCCTTCCGCCGGGGTAAATGTCCCCAAAAATTAAGATATTGGTATCCGCATATAAAAAACTCGAAACGAGTGATATCGTAATGAGAATAGTAGCTATATATCTATTTTTCATGATATATTTCAGCATAGAGTGCGTTATTTGCCTTTAAAACATCATGCGAGCCAAATTCCACAATTCTCCCGCCATCAAGAATATATACCGTGTCAACAATCTCAGCTATTTTCGGGCGATGAGTAACCACAATCAGCGTCTGATCAGGAGTTTCAGCGAAAAGATCGTGCCATAAATGCATTTCTGTCTCCGCATCCAGGGCTGATGTGACATCATCTAATATCAAAATATCAGGCCTGTGATATAATGCTCTGGCTAAAGCAAGCCGTTGCTTTTGTCCTCCTGAAAGCGTCTTACCTTTCGGGCCGACGATAGTATCCATACCTAAGCCGAATTTATCCATTTCTTCGAGAAATTGTGAAACTATCAGTGCTTGTGTAAAACGCGTTTCATCTTTTACACCGTTCAATAAAATATTATTTTCAATCGTATCGGAAAAAATAATGGCATGTTGTGATGCATATCCCGTCAACGCTCTATAGGACGCTATTTCACATTCGTGTAACGATAGCGAATCAACCGTTATCTCACCGTTGGTGGGTGCGATTATCCCGGCAAGCAACTTCGTCAAAAATGTTTTACCGCTTCCGATCTTACCCATTATGGCGATCTTTTCACCGCGCATTATTTTTAAGTTGATATCTTGCAATATCTCTTCGCCATCAATAGCATATCCCACATTTTTACACACGATAGTATCTTTGAATTGTGCGTGTTGTGTACCTTCCGATTCATCAGTGCGGATTGTTTCCAATTCGCCGAGACGTCTGCTTGAAACCAGCGCTTCGCGACCACGCACAAAGAGAACACCGATATCACGAATCGGATGAATAAGATTTGCCATGTATGCAATAAATGCAACGAATGTACCCAATGTCATGGTTCCGCGTATAACCATCGCGCCGCCCACTGAAAGAACAAGAAACATGCTCAATCCGTTCACTCCCATATTGAATACATCATTGGTCGCCCGTAACGAGACTGCTCGCATCTCGCATTTTTTTCGATCATACAGCATTTTCTTGAAAAATGATGTCGCATGCCACTCTCGGTTGTATGACTTAAGAATACTGATGCCGCTAAAACTGGAATAAATATAATCATTCATATCTGAGATCTTTGTTTGCAATAGAGTATATGCACGGCGAAACATACGTTTGGAAAAAATCATAAATGCAATAATGGCGGTTACGGGAAGCAAGGTATACAATGTAAGGATCGGATTTAATATGACAAGAAAATACATCGATACACTGAATATTAAAATCGCATCAAGCCCTCGAAATACGCCCGAGCTTAAGAACCAGCTGAGTTTTTCTGCATCATCTGTCAATCGTGTCAATATTTCACCGGTTGAAAAAGAGCGGAATTGCAGTTTCCCTGCTTTCATAAGATTCCCGAATGCACGTGCACGCATCTCCCACTCAAAACGCATATTCATCATTGCCCGGTTGCTCTGAAAATAGGCATACACGATAAAACGTGAAACTCCTATAATGATAACCATCGTTACATATGGACCGATATCGGCAATTGCATGAGTATCAGATAATTGATCAATAATGAGTTTATAAAAATAAGGGATACTCGTCCGAAGAAGTGCCGACAGAAGCGTAATGAATATAAGGAAAAAAAATCTTGACCTATGCGTTGTCCACTCGCGAATAAGTCTCGTCTTCAGCTCCATGGATCTCCTCTTTTTGTTCTGCGGTGAGTTGACTCTTGCACAATGTATAATATAATTCTCCTTTTTCAAATAACTCTTGATGGGTGCCCGATTCTTTAATCTCACCTTTACTCAACACAAGAATTTTATCGGCATGTCGAACCGTACTCAAGCGATGTGCAATGAGTATTGATGTTTTCCCTTCGCATAGAAGCGACAACGCGCGTTCTATCTTTTTTTCAGTAAAAGGATCAATGGATGATGTTGCCTCATCGAGAAGAATAATATCGGCTTTTCGCATCATTGCTCGCGCAATTGAAAGCAATTGGCGTTCACCCGCGGAAATATTTGCCCCATCCTCATGTAGTACGGTCGAATAACCCTCAGGCAAACTCATTATAAAATCATCAACTTCAACTTTTTTACAAATAGATCGAATATACTCTTCGGGGATCGAATCATCAAACAGACGTAAATTATCCAAAACCGTAGCCGGAAATAAATACACATCCTGCTCAATAAGTGCGATACGACGCCGTAAAGAATAAATATCAAGCGCTCGAATATCAGTATTGTCTATAAACACCGTACCTTGTACCGTGTCATAAAAACGCAACAATAACTTGATTATCGTACTTTTTCCGCCGCCTGTTTCTCCCACGATCGCCCAACGACCGCCTCGCGGCAACACAATTGATATACCGTCTAAAACAGGCTCATCTTCTTTATAAGAAAAATGTACATTCTCAAAGGTTATTCCTTTTTCCAACCCCTCAAAAGGCTGTTCGCCGTTGCGCATAGGGACAGGCGTCATATGAAGATCATAGACCCTCGAAAATGCCGCAAATGAACGCTGTATTTGGGATATTTGTTCGGAAATAGTGGTAAGAGGATCAAAGAATCGGCGAACATACTCTAAAAACAACTGAAGCACACCGAACGTCACCGCACCGCTTATGATCAACGCTGCACTTGAACTCATGATCACACCGACGATCACATCCTGTAACATTACGATCATATTAAAAAATGTTATCGAAATAAATTCTGCATTACGGTCGATGACAAATTTTTTCTTATTATCAGTATTAAATTCTTTGAAAAACACATCTTCACGATTATAGGATTTTATAATATCCAAGCCGGTCAGATACTCGGTAATTTTTGCATTGATCATACCGACATATCGTCTTGACCGCTGAAACATGGGGAAGACATACTTTTGCATAAGCATACTTCCTATCACCACGATTGGTACTGCAGCGACAACGACCATCGCAAGGCGTGCATTCACGTGAAACATGACGTACAACATGCGTGTAAATACGATAAGACTTCCTAATAGCACAACAGTAGTCGATACAAAGAAAAAACGAACTTTTTCCGCATCACTTTCAACACGCGATACCAATCGCCCTGCCGACATGTCAGTAAACATCGCATAATTCCAATGTAACACTTTTTCAAATGACATAAGTTTCATTTTTATGAGAATATCTTGACCCAACGTTTCCAACACGGTGATCATAAGATATTGCGATACAATGACAATACAATAAATTGCCATATACCAACCAGCCGCATGCTTTAAACCTTCAAGATTATTTTTGGTGATCCCTAAGTCAATAGCATTCTTTACGTATAAGGGGGCTTCGACAATTAAAAAAGAATTCAATGTTAAAAGAAGAAATCCTAAGAAAAACCGATGCCAGAACGGTAGCAGGAAATGTTTGATTAAATACTTCCACATCGAGTTCGATACTATACGGATACCGAAAGAACGTCAAGTGAAAATCGAAGGCGCCCGAAAGATTTTCTTTGTGTGTTGCCTTTTCATTCAGAATGAACTACCCCGTAGCACGCTACGGGGTATCTCCCCAAAAAACACTCTATTTGTGTGCCCACCCCAAACCCCGCCCTTTTCTTTTGGGCGGGGTTTTTAATTTTCGGTTACAGACACGGCATGCCGTGCCTCTACACCGTCCCCACACCCCTTAAACTATAATAATAACGCCAAAACAAGCTTCGGGGAATTTGACCCATTGAGATTAAGTACAATCCGGCGTGTAATGAATACGTTTACTGATGCATTCTTTGAGACTCACAGATAGAATAGGATAGGTTTTTAAACGTAGTTATAATTGATTATTCACAAATATTGACTGTTAATAGGATAATAGTTGCCTATTTATCGGCAAAATGAGTTTCATGTAATTTTTCAATTAAATTTGCATCAAAATTGCCGCGTAGCCATCCTTCACGATACTCTTCCGGTATTGTTTTTAAATGACGTTGCATTTCCTCACGACCCTTTTTTATCCATTCCGCATCTTCGGAGAATAAAAATAACGCGGCAAATAAAAACATTTCAGGCTTAGGTGGAACTTTTTGATAATACTTATCCGCAGAAAACTGTTTCTTTTTTATACAACAATCAATGATCATCGTATAAAACAATTGATACGACGGATTAGACAGCGTCATTGAAATTTTTTCGATTTTTTGAGATAACTCAAGGAACAAATCAGTTTTTTGTAATGCCACTGCATACCACACATATGAAAAAAGCATCATTTCCTGATAATACGGTGTGAGAATAGAATGTAATTCCAGATAGACTTCTTTCATATGCAATAATTCTTCCGAATCACCCGTTGCAATAAACCGTAACTGATGTAAATTGTATTTTGCAATTGCATACGGTACCGAAAGATTATGTATCCTCGCGATTGTCACAATTTTATCGGTATACTCAATTGCTTTTTCAAATTTCCCGAACATTCCGAGCACTTGTGCGTAATTATTCACGATTTCAACATATTTCACGCGATTGTTGTATTTAAGAAATACTTCAAAATTGAAGACCGTATCCAATTCTGATAAAAAGGAATAATTACCGATTTGAATCTGAATATTCATCATCAATATTTTCGTATTGAGATATTGAAGTTCATTTTTTGTTTCTTGAACAATATTGAGTATTATTTCAAGTATAGAAAGCGCTTTTTCCATTTTAAAATGCGAGATGAGATACCCCGAGTAAAGCCGAAGCCATTCAATCCTCACGGTGTTTTTTGTACTTTGGAATTTCATTCGGTTAAGAACGTGAAAAAACTTACGATATTCTTGAATGTACAAATAATACACTGCTAATGTTTGTAAAATCTTGATACGATACATGAGCGGTAACTCTGTTAGATCGGCATTCGCCAGCTCTTCTGATGATTTCGCCGTACCTGCATTTATTCCTAGCACGACATCTATCGTCACAATAAGCACATGGTAATATAAGGCTTTTTTTATATCTGAATTGAATTGCAAATAACGTGTAGCCGTTGAAAGTGTCTTGCTGACCTCTTTATATTTTCCCATTTTTTCAAACAGGGCAGCTTTCATCAACGCTTGATCAAATCGCGGATAGTCAAATTTGCGATTCTGTTCCAATTCTTCAAGGACAGATTTTCCCTTTGCAAAAAAATTGATGGATTGTAGCAACATTTTATAATTGGTAGAGATGTCCGTATCGGGGAATAATTTATCTAACGTGAAATAGTTGAGGTAATATGTATACGAATTAGAATAATCACCAAGTTTTTCATTCAATTTCGCGATCATCTCATACAGATGCAAAATTAAAAGATACTGATTGGTATCAATGACATCCTCTTCAATTTCCAAAAGCATATCCAGTGCTTTTTGATATTTTTTAAAATGGGCCACGATCAATGCTTTATTAAATTTTTGATGTAATGAAAGCATATGGGCCGCAGAAAGAGAATGCTCTATTGTTTGCAACACAGTTGTATCGGTTTCAACATAGCGTACATACTCGCTCGGAGACAGTGCTGATACATCCACGAGTAGCGAATGTTCCGAAATGTCCAGGATCACTGCTTCTCCGTGTTCGATCGCTTCTTTAAGTTCTCTCAGCATGACACTCTTTCCAATGCCGGCGGCGAACCGCCGGCAATTTAGTAGGCATAATTATTCCGCTAATAAGATATCATAATTAGGCATCAATACTTGCGGGCGAGGATCAATAGTCACCGATGATTCCGGTTTCGATATTTTATTGAAGACAGACATCCCGAAAAGGCCGCCTTCCTTGATAGACTCGAAGAAATTTTTAGTTTTCGGATAATATACGATTGAAGCATGTTCAAGATTGAGTTCTTTTTTAAGAGCAAAAACCGTTGCTTCAAGTCCGCCGATTTGATCTACAAGCCCGATTTTCAAAGCCTGACGACCTGTATAGACCTTACCCTGCGCAAGTTTTTCAACCTCATCCATGGTCATCGAACGACCTTCCGAAACACGAGTTTTAAATTCCAAATACACATTTTCCGACATTTTCTTTAAAATCATGATCTCATCGTTCGTCATTGGTTTTAACGGTGAGCCGAAGTCTGAATATTTACCGCGCTGAATGGTGTCGGTATCTATATATAATTTATTCTCCATGAGACGTTGTGTATTCATCAGCATTGAAACTACACCGATCGAACCGGTGATTGTGGTATTATCGGCAAAGATTACTTTGCCCGGAGCTGAAATATAGTAACCGCCTGATGCCGCTACCTGTCCCATAGATATATAGATCGGTTTTTTCTCAGCTGCTTTTTTCAGTGATCTCCACATAATATCACTTGCAAGTGCGGATCCTCCCGGACTGTCGACGCGAATGACAATTCCTTTGATTGAGTCATCCTTTACCGCATCTTCAACATGCGAACAGAAGGTATCCGAACCAAGCATTTTTGAAATTCCGCCTGATAACGGGCTCCAATCGGATGTGCTCTTTCCGACAATAATCTGTCCTTCGGCAATGATGACAGCAATTTTGTCACCATACTGAGCATGTTTCATTGATTGCGCATACTTTGTAAACGATACGATATTCTTTTTGTCGAGAGAAAGTTTATCATATAAGTCTGATTCATACAATGTCTCATCGACCAGTTTGTAATTCATTGACTGTGGCGGAGTCAGCATAAAAAAGCGTCCGTTGAACACATCTGCTTTGAATGTCTCTACATCAAGAGACCGATTGGTCGCCATGCGTTCTAAACGCCACCCGAACATGTCATCAATAAGCGACTCCATGTTTTCCCGCAAATACGGAGTCATACTCGTACGCGAAAAAGATTCCCCCGCACCTTTATAATTCCCCATATGTACGACGGTAACTTCCACACCGATCTTATCAAATAGACGCTTATAAAAACTTTGCGGAAGATAATATCCGGCAAGCGATACATCGGCGGACAATGACGGAGGAATCACTATTTGATCGGCAACTGATGCCATTAAGTAACTTCCCGTACCGATACTTGGCAGATATGCATACACTTTCTTTCCGCTTTTCTTAAACGCGATGATCTTTTCCAGAATTTCTTCTTGTTGTGCAACACTCGCGGCACATTGCTTAACAATGATTCCTTTTACATGAGAATCATTCGCAGCTTTATCGAATGCCGCCAGAACATCGGTGAACGTGGCTGAGGGTGAATCGAATAAAGATTCATGCTTTTCATACGGTAACGGCTGATTAATATTCAACACCAAATATGTCTCATTAGATAATTTGATCGTATCTTTACCCATCTTTGAAGCAAAAACACCAATCATAACAAAAATAATAATCACAATTCCGACAGTTATTGATGCTGCGATCAAACAACCTTTTTTAGCGGTAGCCATGGCAAGCCTCCTTATTTCTTATTAAACCAATATGCAACAAGTATCCCGATAATACTCATGATATTGAAACGTAAAAAAAACTTTGAAAACACATCAATGACTTTATTGAGAAACGGCTGAACATACTTACCGGCATCAACAGATGCCAAAAAAATATTTTTTACCCATCCGGGTTCCAGCAACTGACCGATCAATGATCCTAATGCCGTCCCGAGCAAAAGACCTACCAACACGATAAGTATGATTTTCCCGATATGGGTATCCCTACTCGGCATTTTTCAAACTCTTTAATTTGTTTTCAGGTTGCAGCGCAGGTTCAAATCTGTTTTGGATCTGTAATACTTCTTCATAAAACAGACGTACGCGCTCACGTGTTTTCTCAAAATCAACCAGCATGATAGTAATCGCACGTGCTAAATACTCCAATCTGCTGTGTACCAAAAGATCCGATTCATACTCAAGTGCGGCAACAGATGCGTTGCGTTCAGGTTGCAACGCGATATCAAATTCGCTTTGTGTTTTTCTTACTTCTTTAAAAAACATTTCAATACGTTTTTTGACCGTATCAATATCGGTCATCAATATTGAAAGATCCCTGCCGAGATACTCAAGTCGGTTATGAATAAGCATATCCCAATCATATTCGTCACGTTTTCGTTTAAACATAGTCCCTCCTAAAAATGCCGTACCGCAATTATAAGAGACATGAAAAATTAGTCAAGTGAAAAAGCCGAATTTCACTTCCCCGACACAGGAATCCTTGGCATGATGAGAAATATTTTTTCTTGTAAAAAAAACGCATATAACGTATACTGACTGCTATGAGAATAACGCATTACCGCGCTTTTAATGATGAAAAAATTCAAAAAGCGCTCTCGCTATTATCTCCGACCAAAAGAGAAGCCATTAAAAGCATCCCGATTTTTTTACACTTCCCGATTAAAGCCCCATTTATTGCCGCTCATGCGACAACTCCATGCGGCATTTTTGACTACGAGATCAGCACTGACGATCTCGAGAATTTTAATCGTTTCTGGGGGACGCATGTATCGATGAAAACACACCTTCCTGAAATTATAACCATTGAATCACTCATAGCCATCGGCAGCTTCGGGACTGTTGCTTTTAAGGAGACATCCGATATAGATTATTGGGTAGTTGTACGAGACGATACCGATATTCTCGCACTTACAGAAAAATGCACCTCGCTTGAGCTCGTGTACAAACAACGTTTTGATTTGGAAATTCATTTTTTTGTCATGAAATGCGTTGATGTCGTACAAAACAACTTCGGAACCGTGGATGATGAATCTGCCGGTTCATCTCTCGCGGCATTGTTGAAAGAAGAATTTTATCGCACATCAACATATTTTGCAGGTAAATTCCCGCAGTGGTATCTTGATGGTGATGAAGTTACCTCCGAAGCAGAAAGAACAATAGACCTGGGAGAAATAACTGATTTTACAACGGAAGAACTGTACGGGGCAGCAATATGGCAATTATTAAAAGGCACGAAATCACCGATGAAATCAATCGTAAAGTTATCCTTGATCTATATGCTTCTCCATCGTCTGCAGAACCTTGTATGGCCTGCGAAGGATTACAAGACGCTTCTTGAGACATCATCGGGGTTCAAAGATCCGCATATATTTTTTTATCATTCAATTTTAGTATTTTATTATGGTCAAACTACAGGTAAAATCCCACCGTTAAGCAATCTTGGTGATCTCGATATGGGCAAAGCGATTCCTGAATATGCCGCGATACGCCGCTATTATATAACTGCGATCGCAATATATCTTTCGGTGCATCCGCTTTTCAGAAAAAAATTGATTTTGGATGAAATATTTCCTTCGATCCCGTTTACACATGATTTTTTAAAAAAACTGGATAATTATGACAATTGGGCCATCAATGAGTATCTTCTTCTGAACAATCACACGACCGAGTTCATCTTTTCAATTTATCAATCGATACGCAGTTCGCTCAAGACAGACAAAAAAATCATATCCGATAAGGATCTCACGGTCATCAGCAGAAAACTCGCCTCTCATTTGTTACGAAAAAAGAATAAAATTATGAATTATTCAATATTGCCGATACAACCGAATGAAAAAATATTTATCATCAATGAGATGAAAAAAGGATATGCTCTTTTTAAAAATAATGTCCACGACAACAACATGCTCTTTATCTCGGAATCACCCATAGCAGTGGCTGCTTGGATGTTAACAAACAACTTTTCATTTGAGACAATACAATTGCGCATCAATTCACCATCAGGAAAGATCAACAAAAAAACGTTTGAATTTATCATGCAAAAAACCGAGCGGTTCCTCAAATCATTGCATCAGCCGCGTACGTCTGATTTTTTGAGTGAACCGTATTATGTATCGATTTTTGTTTTCGTTAATTTTTTTAATACCGAAGGCGATCTTTTGCATGACACTCAAATGCTCATATATACCAGCTGGGGAGAGCTTCTGGAATTCACTTCTTTTAATGATTCGGAAAAATATATCTTTGAACACATTTTACCCCATGTACGACCCCAAACGAATATACTGGTCGACTTCATTGATATGTATCACCATCGCACTGAGCTTGAACAGCGCATACAATATTTTTTTGCGTCGCTCAAACGCCTCTATTCAGCGACAACACAATCGGCCCTTTACATCGGCGAGACCGGCAAAAACTTTTTGATACTTTCGCGGCAACACTCTGTGATTAAATGCGGCTCGACGACATCATTGAGCACCGTATTTTCATTACTTGGTTCATTTGATATAAAAAATAAAAAAAGCATCGAGATCAGCCCCGTCTCAACTGATCTGTTACTGATCTCAGCACTCTATACGCACACTCCGCTTGGTGAAGTGTGCCTTTTTCTGGCTGATAATCCTCCTGCAGGCGTTCTCTTCATTGTCGATGAAAACAGAACTCTTTTCACTCGTTATTTTAAAAAAGAACAAGAACTGGATATCCTTTATCGTTATAGTATGATTGTAAAAAACACGACACACGCTCCGTCAAAAATATATAGGATTATTCGAGACGCTGTCACGTTACGAGCCCAGGATATGACTGAACGATATGCTGTATTGATGCATAGTCCTCCCAAAAAATACATTCCTATTTCCCTTCATTGTCATGACAATGCATATTCTTTCACACTTCCGAAACAAAACGTGACAACCTCAAAAACGAATATTTCCGAACTTAAAAAGCACGTCTCACCGCAAGATCCTCCTTTTATCACTGCCGTCACATCCGATACGCCTTTCTCTACCGCAGAAATACTCTTCACAATAAATACCATTGAAAAACTTTTAGAATCATGATATAACTTCTTCGGCATTCGAAACACTTAACACAAGGAGATGTCCTCTGAATATTCGTTGCAAACACTTCATGACGTATATAATCATATGTGCATGTTTCGGTTTTTCAACAACAAATGCACAGACTACCGGATATCAATACTCGGTAACTGCATTCGGAATAGGTTTTGCGAACACCACGCTCTATGAAAGCATTCATAATGACACGGTAACACTGAACATTGCGGTTCGTTCAAAAACACTCGCCCGTTTGGTTTATAATGTTGATAATACTTATACGACCATAATTGATCGTCACACCGGAATTCCGAGGGCTCAAAAAAAGATGATCAACGGGATACTGTATTCAAATATCTTTTCACTTGATCCGATCGGATTCTATGATGAATTCGGTTTTTTTTATCCGACGCAAAAACCGTCACATACTCTTTTTTCGCTTTTTCGAATTTTGTGTATAAACCAACCGAATTCCATAGAAATCATTTCGGCAATATCATGTAATACTCGTTGGGAAGTAACCATAACACCTGATACATATGAAACATTCTCATTTGGCGGAGAAAAAATCGCTGTGCGATATTATTTACTCACATTCAAATCACTCGAATCTCATAAAATAATAAAAAACAGATATGAAGACATTCTTGAAAAAGAATTATTTTGGAATTCCGGGATCCTGCGTTGCGCTGTCGGAACGACCACGCATTTGATGTATGAAGCGCGACTCATATCGGCATCACCGGAAGTCGCCATTCATTTAACCGGCACTTTTATTCGGAAAGACTAAAAAATATGATAAACTCATCTACACTAAAAAATCGTTGGCGGCAATCAGATCCGAATTTGCGTATTTTTTTAATAGGAGTGCTCTTGCTCGGTATAAACAGCGGTATACTTACGACCTCTTTTAACAATTACTTGAATGACATTTTTCATCTCGCTGCTCGTGACCGAGGTTTTTTAGAGTTTCCGCGGGAATTACCCGGAGCTGCGCTCATCATCATTACCGGTATTCTCTCTGTATGGCTTATGCGAACTTGGGCGATCCTTGTCGGTATTATTTCGGCAATCGGCGTCATTGGATTAGGCTTTCTTTCGCCGACGATCGGGCTGATGACCGTGTGGATGATACTATGGAGCTTGGGAGATCACCTTTTCATGCCGGTAGAAAGTGCGATGGGGTTACATTTGGCACATGACGGAAAACAAGGTGCTCGCTTGGGACAGATCAGTGGTGCCCGCAATCTTGCCGCCATCGCAGGCGCAGGGTTGGTATGGATCATTGCACATTTTTACCAAGGCGCTACTATGTATAAAATCCTTTATTCAACTGCAGGAATTATCGCACTCATCGCGGCATATTCATTTTCAGCCATTCATGAAAATACCGATAAAATACCTGATAAAAAACGTTTTGTCTTCAAGAAGAAATACTCTCTCTACTATGTTCTTAACATTTTATTCGGTGCAAGAAAACAACTCTTTCTGACATTCGGCCCGTGGGTGCTCATTACCGTATTTAAAACTCCACCGGCAACAATTGCCGTACTTATTATGATTGCCTCTCTCGCGGGCGTTATTTTTCGTCAAGTATTCGGGTATGTGGTCGATACATTCGGCGAAAAGAGGGTTTTCATTGCAGACTCAATTATATTGTTGGGAGTATGTGCAGGTTTTATTTTTTCACGCAATATATATCTTCTCTATGCATTATTCATCGTTGATAATTTGATGTTTGCGACACGAATTGCACGAACAACATATTTGAGCAAGATTACATCCGATAAAAGGGATATTCCCGCGACATTATCTATGGGTATCACTCTTGATCATATCGTTTCAATGACGATCCCTATTGCAGGCGGAATCCTTTGGCATCATTACGGATATCAATCGGTATTCTTTGCGGCTTCCTCACTTGCGGTGATGGGATTTGGTGCCGCTTTATTTTGTCGCTCACCCGAATAGTCACATAGGTGAGCAAGAAAACAGAAACCCGCAGTGATCGTTTCACAAATCAAGACATTTGCAAAACTACCATTTTTTCAATTCGTGCCCGCCCCAAACCACTCCTGTGAAAATCGCGAAAAGTGTAACTTGTTGTATGGTGGGAACTTTGTCACCACACACCTTTTTGAGCGTAATAATGAATCGGATAATTTGAATGTTGCAATGTCCTCGAAATTCTAAAACCGCTGAATCGTCTTGTCATATAGAAAGACGGGACAGAATTTATCAAAATTGAAAATACATAAAAGTTTTTATCATTCACGTGAGTATCGAAACTCTTACCGGTGACCTTACACGTGATGTATCGGCAATGAAACCGTAAATTCCGTGCCTTTACCCACTTCACTTGAGACATAAACATTACCATTATGAAGTTGTACAATATGTTTCACGATCGAAAGTCCCAGACCTGTTCCACCTGTTCGGCGTGATCGTGATTTATCAACGACAAAAAACCGTTCAAATATTCTCGTATGATCATGCTCAGGAATTCCAATACCGGTATCTGATACTTGTATGGTAAAATCACCGTTACGAGCCGTACACACTCGCACATGCCCTTTTTCGGTGTACTTTATTGCATTATCAATCAGGTTAATTATCAATTGCTCAAGCATAAATGCATCGGCGTGAATAACACCGTCATGACAAAGGCTCATATCTAATATAATATTCTTTTCTTCTGCACGACGCTCAAACAACATCATCGTTTGAGTTATCACTGCGTTTATGTCAACTTCTGTACGGTTGAGGCGTAATTGTGTATTTTCAAGCTCCGACAACATAAGTAAATCCTTGACTATATGGATCAATCGCTCCGTGTGACGTTTGATAATATCAATATAGTGAACCGCTTGCTTCGAATTCCCCGACTCTTCCTCAAGGGTTTCCAAATATCCCTTGATCGCAGTAAGCGGAGTGCGTAATTCATGCGACACATTGGTAACAAAATCTTTTTTGATGCGTTCAAATTGACGAATTTTAGTGATATCGTGTACGATCAGAACCGTTTCACTTTTCGCGACAAGAAAACTCGCACTCACAAAAAGGATCGATCCGTTAAAATCGATCTCCGCGGTACCATTGTTTTTTGTCGCGATCACTTCTTTTACCAATTCAATAAATTCAGGGATTCTGAATACATCCCAATACACAAGCCCAATTATTGTCTCATTATCGGCAATCGCTTTCAAACTGTCATTCGCCAATACGACCTTCCCCGAATCATCTATAACGGCAAACCCCTCATGCAAAGATTTGATGATTGTCTGTATCTGTTCTTCCTGAGTGTATACCTGAAAAAAAAGGTCATGCAAACGACCTACCATTATATTAAAGTGATCCGCAAGATCTCGAATTTCATCACGATTTTTCAATAAAACTCGCGTCTCAAGATTCCCTTCTGCGACTGCTTTAAAACCGTTTCGAACATGTTGAATCGGTAATGTGATACTTCGTGAAAAAAATAAGGCCACAAGAGTCGCAAGTATGAACGCAATCGCACCGGCTTGAAAAATACGAATACGAATTTTTTTATACAACATTTCGACATGATGCATGTAGACACTGAGCCGTAAAACCGACAGTGTCATTCCGTCTTTTTTGATAGGCACTGCAACATATAACATCATATTCTTCACCGTTGAGCTGTATCGAATAGATTTACCTTTATCACCGAACAAAGCGCGTTGGATCTCTTCACGTTGCAAATGGTTTTCCATAGTTTTCGCGTCTTTTTCCGAGTCTGCAATAACCACTCCATCTATTCCGATAACGGTGATTCGTATTTTAGCCCGTCTTCCCTCAACGGTAATTTTTTGTGTAAGTTCTTCTTGTTTACCCGACAGGTGATATTCCAATACTTCAGATTCCAAAAATGCCGACATGCTTTCAAGTTGATCCTCGAATGTCGCGGTATAATATCGCTTAATGACCGCAAGCGATATCGCGATATCGATCAGCGATAACGAAATAATAATTACTAAAAATACAAATATAAGTTTTGAAAATATCGTCTTCATTCAATATCCAATTTATATCCGATCCCTCGGATGTTTTTAACCAGATCGCCGGCATCACCAAGTTTTTCACGTAAATGTTTGATATGCACATCAATGGTTCGATCGAGCACAGCTTTTTCATTTCCCCATAAGTACGTTAAAAGTTGCTCCCGACTGAAAACCCAGCCCTGTCGTTCTGCAAGCATTGTTAAAATACGAAATTCTGTCGTGGTCAATACCACTTGCTTCCCGTCAACATATACCTCAAAACGTCTGCCGTCGATCACTAATCGCCCGGCGATTTCAATACTGTCTTTTTTGACCTCTTCCGGCTGCCCTCGTCGTAAGATCGCTTTCACGCGTGCGACAAGCTCTTTTGGCGAGAAAGGTTTGGTCACATAATCATCAGCACCCAGTTCAAGCCCGACAATTTTATCGGTTTCGTCACCTTTTGCCGTAAGCATAATTATGGGAATATGCTTACTTTCGCCGTTACTTTTCATAGATGTACAAATCTGCAAACCGTCAATATCAGGAAGCATCAAATCCAATATCACCAAACTCGGACGATGAAGTTTTAAATATTCTATAAAATCTTGCCCGTTAAAAAAAGATTTGACGTCAAAATTATTTTTCTTCAAATGAATCGATACGAGCTCCACTATATCCGGTTCGTCATCTACGATTGCTATTAATTCAGGTTTCATACGCCTTCCTTTTTTTCATTGACTATAGCATCCATTTCCCGCATATGCGTTAACCTTGTGTTAATTTTCAGTTAATAACGTTTCTTTGATATACCGTAATGCCCGTTTTTTTCGGCGATCAGACCTTCATGTGTCAGATCGAGAAGTACTTCATGGATACGATCATCACCGATTTGGTCATATAAACTCTCAACACATAGTTGCCCGTTCTTAATCAACAATGATAACACTTGACCTCGTATCTTACGTTTTGATCCGTGAAACGGTTCTTGCATGCGATATTTTTTGCTGTTTCGCCCCGGATTTCCACGTGTTTTTTTGAAGTATGTACCGATATCCATAAGTGCATTATACCACCGCGCCGGACGGACCTCATCACAGGAGCGTTTTAAAAGATTGATAATCGCCGAATCATCGACAATTTCATTCTCTGAAAAAAACAATACGATGAACACAGTGCGTATATTCGTCTCAAGAAAAACTAATGGTGTATTATATGCAAAAACCGACATCGATGCCGCAGTCGCGTTCCCTATTCCGGGCAATGTGGCCAAAATATCGGGATCTTTCGGAAGAATCCCCTGGTAATCATGATCAATAATAGTTGCCGCTTTATGTAAGTTCAATGCACGTCTATTATATCCCAATCCCTGCCAATACGACATTACTTCATCAAATCCGGCTTCGGATACCGATTTGAAATCGGGGAAATGCGTGATCCAATCAATATATTTGGGAATAACACGATCAACTTGTGTCTGTTGAAGCATGATCTCTGATATAAAAATATGATACGGATCCTGCGTTCTTCTCCACGGTAAATCTCGTCCAAAATTCACATAATAATATTCAACCAACTGATAAAAAAGGGTAATCGTCGATATATCCATTCCGGACCGACGATACATCGTTTGACACTTCGCGATCATTTCTTCAATGTGGTCCATACGCTCACTATACACTATACCTCATCTTATTTCAATCAATTAAGCCGTTTTTCACTTGCAATTCTGCCTCAAACGGTTACAATGCAGACATGCGAATTATGTTGGTTTTTCTATGCATTATCAGTATGAGCGTCTCTTCATGTAAAAAAAATCCCAACAACACAGATCCGAGTCAAAGCACTCTCGTATATCAATTGAACTGCCCCAATGGTGCGAACGATGCACTTGTGGTCGTACATGATGCGCTGTTGCAACATGATTTTCTTGCTGTCGATACCAATTTTTATTTAAAATCCACCGATAAGAAACAAAACGTAAGCTTCTCGATAAAAATTGAAAAAGGTATGGAAAACAATCTGTATGTCTATGCCGGGAAGTTGAAGGGGTTTTCGTATATCAACCTTAATCAAGAAGATAAAACAACGCTTGATTCTATTGTGAAGGGTATAAATATCAAATTAACCAACTCCAAAACCACCGGGAAAAAAAGTTATATCAGCAAAGCTGACCAGGTCGTCGAAAAATTCCTCTTTAAAAACTTCAGCATTCATCCCTATGACAATTTTACCGTTTTCACCTGTACCGTGCAAAACATCTATGAAGGGATCTATATTGCCATAGAAGTCACTTTTAACTTTTACAATAAGTATAATACCATTCTCGAAACCAAACGAGTCGTCATAAAAGCGCTTGTTCCGAAACAAGAATATTCAGTAAAATTAATTCTCAATGTCAACCAACCGATCGAACAATTTGAAATTGCTTCAGTAATCTACAATGAAGCTCTCCAAGAATAATGATTCTTATTCGCTCTCATTTCTATTTTATGCGAGAAGCCATGCGGGAAGCGCTAAAAGCTTACGCAATTAATGAGACACCCGTCGGCGCCGTGATTGTTAAAAACGGAAAAATCATCGGTAGAGGTTACAACAGACGTGAAACTGATAATGACCCGACTTTGCATGCCGAACTTATCGCGATACGTGACGCCGCGCATGTATTGAACGACTGGCGGCTTGAGGAATGTGATCTTTATGTCACATTAGAGCCTTGCATGATGTGTACGGGGGCTATTTACCAATCGCGGATTCGCACTGTGTATTTTGCCGCCCAGGACCCTAAGGCGGGAACGGTCGTTTCTCGTGAAACACTGTTGACATGTGAATGGCTTAATCATCGAACAACCGTTGAACAATCTGCATTTGAACTCACATCTTCGCGGTTACTCAAACGCTTTTTTTCACGATTGAGAAAATAAAACTTCACCTATTTCATAATGAAACGTTTTAGCAGTACACACGTATACACTCACGTACCATAAAGGAGGAAAACATGAAAGCATTCATGACCTGTGTGATCTGTGTATCGATAGTGATTTCACTCTGCAATGCAAAACCGAACACACTCAACCGCGAAGAAATACCCGATGAATATAAGTGGAATTTCGCTGATATATATCCTCATTGGGATGCATGGGAAGCCGACATGAAACTATGCGAACAAAAAATGGCCGAGTATGCCGCCTACAAGGGAAGACTTGGGGAAGGCCCGGAAACATTACTCGCACTTTTCACGTTAGGTGACGATATAAGCATACGGATGGGAAAAGTGTTCCGTTATGTCTCTCTTCAGGGAACTGTAAACGCGAAAGACCGTTTTCTTCAGGCCCAGCGACAAAAGCCTTCTTTTTTGTATAATAAATTTGCAAGTGCAACATCTTGGTTTGAACCGGAATTCTTGACCTTACCGAAAGAAAAGGTTTATAGCTGGTTACGCACAAACGCTGCCCTTGCCGTCTACACGAAACAGATCGAAGATATTTATCATGATCAAACACATATTCTCAGTGAGGACAAGGAACTGTTACTTACCTATTTCTCAACACCGCTTTCGACAGCTTCATCGGTATATCGACAACTCACAAATGCCGATATGAAGTTCCCGGAAGTGACCTTATCAAATGGGGAAACTGTTATACTTACTCAAGGAAATTACTCTCGTGTCATGCGTGATGAGACACTCACACAAGATGATCGCAGGAAAACCTATATTGCGCATTCAACCCTCTATAAAGATAAATTGAATACATTTGCCACTATTTATTCAGGCGTATGTCATCGTGATTGGGCTACCGCTCGTGCACGAAATTATCCTTCGGCACTTGAAGCCCGTTTGTACGGTAATAACATTCCTTTAGAAGTATATGAGAATTTGATACACACTGTCCGTAAAAATACTGCCCCGCTCAAACGGTATATGAAATTAAAAAAAGAAGTCATTATGAAACGGAAAAATCTTAAAGAATACTGGTCATATGACGGGTCACTCAGTCTTACCGATTATAACAAGGACTATCCGTATGAGATCAGTAAAGAACTTGTATATAATTCTGTTGCTCCTTTAGGCAAAGACTATCAAAAAAACCTGCGAATAGGTTTGGATAACCGATGGATTGATGTTTACGAAAATGACGGAAAAGACAGCGGTGCTTTTTCAGGAGGTATGTACGGATTACATCCGTTTGTTAAGTTGAATTATAATGACACAATAGGCAGCATGTTCACGTTGGCGCATGAATTGGGACACTCTATGCACTCTGTCTACTCAAATACACATCAGCCGTACACAACCTCAGGGTATACTACATTTGTTGCTGAAGTTGCATCCACCTTCAATGAGCATTTACTTGTAGACTATCTTCTTGCACACACAAAAGATCCGAAAGAACGAATTGCCATTTTGCGCGAGGCGATCGGTAATATAACCGGTACTTTTATTTTTCAAACATATTTGGCAGATTTTGAATTGCAGGTTCATCGCCTTGCCGAGCAAGGACAACCGATCACTGCCGATGTACTGATCGCGATCGAAAAAGATCTTAATGTTGCATACTACGGTGATTCAAGTTTGAAAATGGAAGAATTCGAGGGTATCAGTTGGTCAATGATCCCACATTTATACGGTTCATCGTTTTATGTTTTTCAATACGCGACAAGCTATGCCGCTTCATCAAAACTGTATAAAGATATGACCACAGGTTCTTCTTCCTCTCGCGAAGCAGCACGTATCCGCTATATAGAACTTCTCAGTTCCGGAGGAAAAGATTACCCGATCGCGCTTCTCAAAAAAGCGGGTGTTGACATGAGCAAACCAGATGCTGTGATGGCGGTGTCATATGAATTGGATCGATTGGTAACCCTACTCGAGAAAGAGTTGAAACGTATCAAGTAACACTGTGCATTCAAATTAAGGGGGGTGATGTGTTCATTACTCCTTTTTTATGGCACCTTTAACATATAGAGTCAAACATGCTTCAGAGGATTTGACTCAAGTAGAAAATGAACTCCCCCGCAGCCTACTACGGGGTATCTCCTCAAAAAATGCTTTATTTGTTTGCCCACCCCAAACCCCTCCCTTTTCGTTTTGGGAGGGGATTTCATTTTCGGTTACAGACACGGCATGCCGTGTCTCTACACCGTCCCCACACCCCGTATAATATCAAAACTATAATAGTAAAGTCGAAGCAAGCTTCGGGGAATTTAACCCATTTAGATTAAAAATTCCTATCGGGATAACGGAGAATAACGAGACGAACTCTACTTACAAAAGTGTTGAAAGTCGATAAGACAATATTATTTCTCAAATCCGTAGAACCATCCGTGAGAGTATCGAATAAACCTATCAATCTCACGATTCGCGTCAATTTTATTTACTTTTTTCATGAGTTTTTTATCGGAAAATCTGTATTGATTGCCATTTTGAAAATAAATTTGATCCGGTGTGATCAGGACTCCGTTTTGATTATTGAGAATGATTGATTTTTCATTATTGTGAACGTCTACGCTAAAAACATTTTGCCCGCTCCAAAACTTACTCGGTTCATGTCCGGTCAAATAGGCAATGGTCGGTGCAATATCAATCGGAGCGACGGGAGAACTGATCATGTGCCCTTTCTCACCGGGGATACACACAAAAAGCGGAATATTTTCAAGGGTCTCCGGGAACCCGTTGCGGGAATCGTAAAGTTCGGTTGCGCCTTCTTCCATTGCATGATCACCGAAAATAATGATCAATGATTCTTTATACCATGGTTGCGCAGTGATTTTTTCGTACAATAATCGCAATGCTTCATCAGTCTCATGAATTGTGTTGAAATAATGTAACATCGTCTCATTGTGTGCCCCGTTTGAGTGAATACCGGATTTGATCGTTTTCATTTCTTCACGTGAAAACAGGGTATAATCATGATTACGATACGGCCCGTGAGACTGAAGAGAAATAAGATGATATAATCCCTGTTCCCCTTTATTAATTTTATCTTGAATAAGATCGAATGATCGCATAAAGAAAGTAACATCACGTACATCCCAACCGTCACCCTTTTCAGTGAAATAGTCTCTCCCGTAATATGAATCTATCCCAAGTTCCTTAAATGCATTTTCATAATTAAAAAAAGATCCTCGTAATGATTGAAAAACATAACTTTGCATATTTTTCTCATGTAAAAAACGAGGTAATGAGGGAGTATGTTTGAGCGAATAATTATACGTCAGCTGATTTTTTTGAGGAAGCAAACTCGTCAATGTTGAAAAATCCGCATCGGCTGATCCAAGCAAATGATTGGCAAACATATACGGAAAATAATACGCTTTTCTGGTCAGATCGTTGAGAAACGGTGTTACTTCTTTTCCATGGATCGTATGTGATATGATGGACGCATTGAGGGATTCAATTTGAATAATAAAGATATATTTCGGGTTATAAGGAATAGGTGCATTCTCCACGAGACGAGTTTCCCTATGTGGCAACAAATCATATTCTGTGGGTATTTCATAACGGACATTGCGTATTTGAATCAAATCATAGATCAAATAATACGGTAATCCTGCATTTACGATAATGCGCATTTTCGCTGTTCGGTATTTTTGCGCAACAGGTCGTTTTGTGTCGGTAATCGTTTTTAACGGCTGTATCCATAACAACACAAACATTGCTATTATGTACCATACGGATATTTTTTTACTCTTTCCCATTTTGAAAGACGCATATATCGTCAGTACCATACTTCCAAGCAAGAGAAATACGATCCACACCATACCGCTCCCGGTATACGCTAACACATGCTTGATCGCACCTCTGTCAATATCGTGAAGTAATTGCCACATTAACGATATATTCAATACCGTATCATAATAGTAGTAATAAAAATATGCTGTTACCAATAACGCGATCGTCACAAACATGACAGGCACGCCCCATCGTAATGCTGTTTTACGGTCATTCCACCATATCGTAAGAAAAAACAACGAGAAACCGATCGGATATACCGCAAGATCAAAATAATCGGCTTTTTTATCAATGGGAATGATGGTAAAGAGATAATAATAATGGATGACCGCATGTGCTACCGCAACACCATACACAACAAATGGTGCGATATGAGTTGCAATCACCTCACAATATTTGTTACTTTTCGCAAAAATTGCACGCAGTGATGTTCTCAACACAACCGATTATCACTCGCTGCAGTTGTTTTCAACCAACTCGCATAAAATATGTCCGATTAAAATATGGCTTTCTTGTATGCGCGGTGTATCTTTTGACGGGATCTTAAGGCAAAGATCGCATAGTGATCCCATTTTCCCTCCGCTTTCTCCGGTCATTCCGATAACGACGAGACCGTATTTTCTACACTCATCGATCGCATTAAGAATATTGGGAGAATTGCCGCTTGTTGATAATCCAATAAATACATCGCCTTTTTTCCCGCGAGCCTCAATTTGGCGAGAAAAAACCGCATCATATCCGTAATCGTTGCCGATTGCGGTAAGAATGGAGGTGTTTGCCGAAAGTGCTTCTGCTGATAATCCTCGTCGTTCCTTATAAAAGCGTCCGACCAACTCGGCAGCGATATGCTGTGCATCAGAGGCACTGCCGCCATTGCCTGCAATATACACGGTTCCGCCGTTCAAAATACATTGCGAGACCATGTCCGTGACACGCTGAATATTGTCAAGCAAATCACCGTCGGCAAGAATTGTCTCTTTCACGGCAATGCTTGCGCGAATTCTATTCACTATATCCGTTTTCATATATTTCCCTCCGTGTCGGTAAAATACCACAAGTATTTGATTTTGTCAATTGACCGTCTCATGTCTTTGTGGTATCTACGTATTCATTACATAGTGCATACAACACTTGATTATCTACACTATATCGCTTGTCAACTCTAAAGATATTAAATCCGAGTTTTTTATTTATTTTAATCATCCACAAATTCTCTTCTGCAATCACGGTTGTAACTTCATCAACGAGCGGATAATTCTCACGAATATATGCATACGCACAATGCTTCATCATAAGCCCAAAACCTCTTCCACGATAGATCGGATGCACTCCGGTGATTTCTTGTCTAAGATTAATATTTTTTTCGACACAATCCACGGTGATTCCTACAAGATTTTTTTCCGAATTAAAAACCATACAATATATATAGTCATCTCTGCTGCTTTGGCGATATGACTCACGAATAAGAAATTCTTCGAATGATTCGCGGCACTCAACATTATTAAAGTGTAGATTTTCTTCCGTGGATACATTACTATATAATTCGAAATATGCAAGCAATAATTCTTCCGGAATTGAGCTGCAAACAGTTATAGTAAAACCATTGTTTATATTCATTATTTCCTTGTAGTGCCGCTCATAATATAAATGAGAATGTGAATGAATAAAATATTTTAAATTAAAAAATTGATTACGTAGCTCCCCCCCTATTTCGTGTGCAAACCAATCTCCACTATCATCAAATGTGTCAATATAGATTTCGTTTTTAGAATCGTGAAATTTCATTACAATATTGGCAACCTCCTTAATAATCCAATACGGTCTTTCTGGTATCATAAAAAACGGTCTAATAAATAAATGTTCATTAGCCGTATCAATTTCATTAAGCACTAATTCAACAATTCCCTCAAACTCTTTATTATTTTCTAAAATAAGAAATGAATATTTATCGTTGTTCTGAAATTGTCGCTCTACAATTTTTTTCAAAGATTCAATATCACTGATACACCACTTTTCATTTCTCATTTCAGTGATTATTTTTCGTAAAGCATAAAGTTTTTCCCACTGCTCATTTAATAAGCTGTCGGCAGATAAAACAGTTACTATTTTGCGTTTCTTTTCCATATTTACTTTAAAATTCTATTCCTGATTGAGAATAAATAAAAGAACCTTCTCATTTTAAAAAATTTTCCCTCCGCAATAATGGAATCTCCATACGTACATAATACAATCGTCTGAGCATTATTCAAAAAACTTTTCACCGGCAAAACGCTCATAGGTCGTTTTCAGTAATTTCAACTTTTTCACGAGTCGTTCATCGGTAAGCAGGAGGTTCTGAAAATCAGGTCGTTTTTCGTCGGTCATCCAAAAAGCCATCATCTCAGCGCGGTCCTCTTCGTCTCCGGTCATCGAATAACGGTTTATAAATCCCTTCTGCGGATGTACAGGTGAAATATAATCGGTCTCGCTATCAGCATAGGCAGTGACCCCGCCACCGCCGTATTTGAATCCAACGATGTTGATATTTGCCCAATCAGCCCAGTCATAGTACATATCTCCCCACAATGCAACATCCGTGCAATGAACAAGTTCATGATGCATGGTGTGAATCAGATACCCGCTGTCTGCAACACCATAACTACCGTTCACTGACAAATAAAGCACCTTCTTATACGGGTCAGGAACTCCTGCACGAAACTGCTTTTTATATGCCAAGTCATTTCCCAATACAATAGTATCGACCAATGATTTTTTAAGATACCCGCTCGGATATTTCGCATATTCTTTTTCAAGCAATTTCACAAAAGCGCGCACTTCTTTTTCCGTGCAATCGGTATAGGTAACACCATTCCATGAATCGACGATCTTTGTATTGTAGACAATGGTAACTCCCAGATCGTTATCGATCATCGTATGTCGTAATTCAACTTCTTTTGCCTGTGCAAAAATACTATTGATCGTAATCAACATGATCACAAAAATTGTTATGCATTGTTTCATATATCACTCCTTATAAAACGGTTTGATAATTCTGTCAAGCACTCCGTGCATTTTCGAAATAACAACCCCATAATTTGTAACAGGAATTCCCTCGGCGATACATTGGTGAATTCTTCGCTTAAATTCCATGCCTGTAATCATACAACCGCCGCAATGCAGCACAAGTGCATATTGAGAAACATCTTCGGGGAAATCCTGACCGGACACAACATCGTAATGGATTTCCTTTCCGATATACTGTGTCAGCCATCGCGGGATCTTTACCCTTCCGATATCATCACATTGCACATGATGCGAACATGCCTCGGCGATCAACACACGGTCACCGTTTTTCAACGTATCAATCGCACGTACTCCTTGCACCATCACATCCAAATCACCTTTATAGCGTGCAAATGCGGTTGAAAACGTCGTCAGCGGCACATCATCAGGTACATCTCCCGCGAC
The DNA here is from genome assembly GCA_964423645.1 of uncultured bacterium. GTDB lineage: Bacteria > Macinerneyibacteriota > Macinerneyibacteria > Macinerneyibacteriales > CAYRFE01 > CAYRFE01. Next base: position 48,980 of record CAYRFE010000019.1, read on the forward strand.
CTTTAATATGACCTGCGAATCTGCAATTACCAATGCAGGCGGTTTTGAAAGTGAAGAAAAGGCTTCTTCTATTTCTTTGTCCTTCACCGTCAACGCAATCGCATCATTGTCGAGACATTCGCGGATCACCTGCACTTGCGGCAATATAAGCCGTCCCTTTGGTGCAGCCAGATCAATAGGTACTACTAGCATCACCACATCCCCGCCTTGTATGAGATCACCGATGATCACCGACTCATCGGTGAAATATTTCGGTGTGTGTTGTATGATCAATTCTTTGAGTTCGATAATAGATTCTCCGGTAACTGATGAGACCGCAATATACGGGAAGCCTTTTTCCTTACAATAGTTTTTTGCCGAATCTGACGGAACATGTGTATCACATTTGTTAAAGACAACGACACACGGTATTTTTGTGCGTTCGATCATAGCAAGTATCTGCAGGTCTTCCGGAGTAAAATCGGCTGATTCGGTGACAAATAGCGCCATATCCGAGCGCCACAACACTTTTTGAGTTGCCTTTATACGTAATGCGCCCAGTTCACCTACATCGTCAAGTCCTGCTGTATCATACAATGTGACAGGTCCGACAGGTATCAGCTCATATTGCTTAGCGACAGGATCAGTGGTCGTGCCGGCATGTTCGGACACAATGGCGACCTGCTGCCCGACAAGTGCATTAATGAGCGACGACTTTCCTGCATTGCGCCGTCCGGTGATGGTGATGACCAATCGTTCGCCGCGCGGAGCCGATGAAGACATATGAACCTCCTAATTACCCGTTTCGGGCAGAAATGGATTCTGCCCCTACAGTAATGACAAAATGCAATTCGCAGGGACGTGCAATCTCCGTGTCCGCTTTTTTCCAAATAACATCGTTATTAATCATTATAACAATTCTTCCTTCGTAAATCCCAATTTGTACATACTTGCAGGTGATAAGAGGTCATTCAATCTCTCTTTTGATATAACGCCGCTTTCAAGAATGATATCACGTACCGGACGTCCTGTTCGTTGTGCGTCCTTCACAAACTTTTCTACCGTGTCATACCCTAGTATCGGCACAAGCACGGTTGCGCTCATATTCGATTTATCAACAAATGATTGACACTGCGACTTATTGACAGTGATTCCCTGTATACAACGCGTATCAAGCATATGGGATGTGTTCGTAAGCAACGTAATTGATTCCAGTATCGCATGACACATCAAAGGCATATTCTGATTCAATTCAAGATTACCCAATCCGCATGCCAACGTAATAATTTGATCATTGGCGATCACACGCAATGCTGCCTGCGTAGCCGCCTCGCAAATAACAGGATTGACCTTTCCCGGCATAATAGTAGAACCTGCTTGCATCGGCGGGAGGTTAATCTCCGCTAACCCACCCTCGGGACCTGATGAAAGCAATCGTATGTCGTTTGATATCTTCAATAAATTTGCGGCACATGCTTTGAGTATCCCTGAAATCTCTGCGAATTGATCGGTATTCTGCGTCGCATCCACAAGATTCTCTGCACGTGAAATAGAAAGTCCTGTCAAGCGTTTCAAGGTGTCGGTAACCTTAAAAATATACTCTCGCGGTGCGCCAAGTCCTGTGCCGATCGCTGTTCCGCCCAGATTGACGGTTTTGATACGTTCACGTGATTTGAACACTCGCCACCGATCGCGTGCGATAGCCTCACCCCACGCACCGAATTCCATCCCGAGTGTCATGGGTACGGCATCCTGAAGCTCCGTTCTGCCGAGTTTCACGATAGAAGCAAATTCCTGCTCTTTTTTCTGCAACGATTCTTGTAGGCCCGAGATCGATTTTTCGCAATCCTGCAGCATGAACAACACAGCTACCCGTAACGCCGTCGGGAATGTGTCATTGGTGGATTGATGCATGTTCACGTCGTGAAGCGGATGAATTTTGTCGTAAACACCCAATGAACCGCCACACACTACATTTGCTCTATTGGCGATAACTTCGTTCATGTTCATGTTCGAGGATGTCCCTGCGCCGCCTTGAAATGCATCAACAACGATGTGATCATGCCACTGCCCTGTAATAAGTTCATCACACGCAACAATGATCGCACCGGCTTTTTCGGCAGATAAAAACCCTGTGTCTTTATTGGTCAATGCACACGCCTTTTTCACATACGCATAGGATGTGATAAACAACGGATGAAGCCGATATCCCGATAAAGGAAAGTTGGCTGCCGCGCGTGCTGTTTGAATTCCGTATAATGCATCGGCAGGAATGGTCATCTCACCCAGTGAGTCACGCTCAATACGATCCATAACAGCATCCTTTCGCTACGAATGTAGTATAACCGTTTTTTGTGTTTTTTTGAATATGAAATTAGACCTTTGCAAAACTACTATATTTTGAATTTGTGCCCACCCCAAACCCCTCCCGTAAAAATCGGGAGGGGCTTAATTGTTATATAATGGGGACTTCGTCCCCACACCCCTTTATAGAAAATAAAGAAAAATTGGTACTTTTGAATTTTGCAAAGGTCTCCAATTGTTTTCTTAGTATGATATTTACGTCATTCCAGCGAAGGCTGGAATCCAGAGGTTTATAATTTTGGTACACAATTTCAACATCTGGATCATCAGGTCAAGCCTGATGATGACGCACTAGAGAATTGTTTTCTAAATATCATGTTCACGTCATTCCAGCGAAGGCTGGAATCCAGACATTACTTTATTAAAAATGCTTTTTTTTCTATGATAAAATAATTACCCGCGAGGGGTTGATATTTCCTATGCTTTGTAGTATAAATAAACAATGCAAGTTAAAGAGTATTACGTATATATTATGTCTTCGATACGTAATGGAACCTTATATATTGGCGTAACAAATGATCTAAAAAGACGTACTTATGAACATAAACATAATAGCATAAAAGGTTTTACTCAAAAATACTCTGTTCATATGTTGGTTTATTACGAACAACATGACTCAATAATTATTGCTATTAACCGTGAAAAGCAACTAAAAACATGGAAACGAATATGGAAACTTCGTTTAATTGAGGAGTTTAACCCAACTTGGAGTGATCTAAGCATCGATTTGTAACATCCGGATCATCAGATCAAGCCTGATGATGACGCACGAGAGATTTTTTAGTTTATTATTATGTTCACGTCATTCCAGCGAAGGCTGGAATCCAGACATTTTATAATTAAAATACGAAGTTCCGACATCTGGATCATCAGGTCAAGCCTGATGATGACGCATTAGAGCATTGTTCTCTTAGTATGATTTTACGTCATCCCAGCGAAGGCTGGCATTCTATCGTTAAACTCCAATGGCTACTTTATCTTACTTGGATACTCGCATTCTACAAATAAAACAAAATCAGTGTTCATCTGTGCCATCTGTGGTTAAGAAAGAATTTGATAATTTCATTCTAAAAAGAAATCCCCGCCCTTTCAGAGCGGGGTATCGAAAACGGTGCGCTATGAGGTTTATTTATCTTTGCGGTTTGAATGATATTCGTCGCGCTTGAGGAACTCATACGCATAGTGAGTCGGTGCATTAAGGTTCTCTTTGATAGTTCTCGGCGATGTCCAACGCAGAAGATTGAGATACGACCCGGCTTTATCGTTGGTACCTGATTTACGCGCACCACCAAACGGCTGCTGACCGACGACTGCTCCTGTCGGTTTGTCGTTGATGTAGAAGTTGCCTGCTGCAAAACGAAGTTCATTGAAGGCTTTCAGTACAGCCTTACGGTCATTTGCAATGATTGCACCGGTAAGTGCATACGGTGATGTCTCGTTACATATCTGAAGGGTTTCTTCGAACTTATTGTCGTCATACACATACGCGGTGAGTACCGGCCCGAATATTTCCTCCTCCATAGTGAGGAAATGCGGCGTTTTGGCTTCGATAAGGGTTGGTTCAATAAAATAACCTTTTGTCTTATCACCGTTTCCGCCAAAGATGATCTTCGCATCGTTGGTATTCTTTGCAGCGTCAACATAACCCATGATCGAATCAAATGCTTTTTCATCGATAACGGCATTCACAAAATTTGAGAAGTCGCGCGTATCGCCCATCGTGATCTCACCGAGGAAAGCACCGATACGGTCCTTAACAGCAGGCCACAATGATTTCGGAATGTAAGTACGTGAAGCTGCTGAGCATTTCTGCCCCTGATACTCAAACGCACCGCGCACAAGTGCAGTCGCAACCATATCAGCATCTGCTGACGGATGAACCATTACGAAATCTTTACCGCCCGTTTCACCCACAAGACGCGGATAAGAACGATATGATGCGATGTTTTCGCCGACTGTCTTCCACATACTATTGAAAACACCTGTCGAACCGGTAAAATGAATACCCGCGAGTTCTTTATGGGGCAGTACCATATTACCGACCTTCGATCCCGGTCCCGGCACAAAATTGATGACACCTGCAGGGAATCCCGCTTCCATAAATACTTTCATCAGGTAATAATTTGACAATATAGATGTTGAGGCAGGTTTCCATAGAACACTATTGCCCATCATCGCGCATGATGTAGGCAGATTCGCCCCTATAGCGGTAAAATTGAATGGTGTAACAGCAAAAATAAATCCTTCAAGCGGACGATATTCAACACGGTTGATCATACCTTCTTCAGATATCGGTTGCATTTTATATATTTCCTGCATAAAATATGCATTCAAGCGTAAAAAGTCGATTGATTCACATGCAGAATCAACTTCAGCCTGGAAAACGTTTTTGCTTTGCCCAAGCATAGTAGCGGCATTGATCACATAACGATATTTTTTTGACAACAACTCTGCAGCACGCATACAAATTGAAGCACGATCTTCCCATGGCATACGCTCCCAATCTCTTTTTGCGCTCAATGAAGCTTCGATTGCCTGAGCGACCTCATCTTTACCCGCCATGTGATAGGTCGCAAGTACATGTTTGTGATCATGCGGCATAACACAGATATCGGTCGAACCGGTACGCACTTCTTTACCACCAATGATCAACGGGATGTCGATCTTCTCATTCTCCATTTTCTTGATAGCTTCTTCGATCTTTACCCTCTCGCCACAACCCGGAGCATACGAAAGCATATGCTCGTTTTTTGGCATTCCCATGTTCATGATACCCATATATACCTCCCTATTCGTTATGCTTATTCGGACACAACGAAATATACATGACGAAAAAGGAGTTGTCAATGAATAGTCGTATAATACCGGGCAAGCAACGACATTTGTCATTCTCGAGTAACATACTATGTTGAAAAATATTTTTATTAGTCTATGATTTTTTCGAACTGCTTGAATAAAGCTCACACAAAATTTATTTTGTCATATGATCCGCCCGTTCAAACGACAACGGTCTCCCTATTGTCGCGAGCGAGTCGCGTAAATGTTCAAGAAATGATGTCGCCGCCGATGCTTCGGTGCGTTTCTTATTGGGATAGATCGTATAGAGTTTGCGGTATTGCGCAGGCGTTTCGTTTGGCATAACGACGTTTGCGCCGCGCTGTAACGCGAGTAGCCGCGCCTGATCCTCCGCAAGAGTTGATAATGCAGTCGTCGCCGGAAGATGCACATCCCCGCTCACAATTCGATTCAACGCCAATACACGATATGTGACATCCTCGCGATCGTGCTCATTCCACTCAGTTGGCTGACCTGCTACGGGTATATACGGACCTGCCCCTATCATATCGGTCTGTATCGTTTTAAAAAACAGAATATCCTGTGCGATACTTTCACGTGTCTGCCCGGGCAAGCCGATCATGATCCCGCTTCCCACCTGATATCCGATGCTCTTTAATGTTTGAAGACAGGAAACTCGCTCATCAAAACTCATACCGGGGTTGAGTTTATTATATAGATCGTGATCCGATGTTTCATGCTTCAACAGATATCGGTCGGCACCTGCATCAAACCACGTGCGATACGTCACTTCGTCACGCTCACCGAGTGAAAGTGTTATTGCCATACCCGGAGTTTGCTTTTTGGTCTCACGCAACACATCAGCAAACAACGCTGCAGTGTAAAACATATCTTCACCTGATTGCATAACGAGTGTTCGATATCCCTTTGCGTAAATTTCCGTACTGATTCGAACAATGTCTTCAGGTAATATACGGTATCTGACCACACCATCGGTGTTACAGTTTATCCCGCAATACAGACACGCTCGCCTGCAGTGATTGGAGATCTCTAAGATCGCCCTCAGATGTACTTTGTCGCCGACAAGTTCCTTGCGGATGCGGTCGGCCTCACGATACATCACGGCGAGATCGTCAGTTGTTGCGTCAACGAGGAACCAACGGATATCATCAATATTCGGGTTTTCGCGGAGACGATCGATGCGGTCGATTGCAGAAAGTATATTCATAGGTATAATCCTTTTTTTAATTCCATACTAACAATCCGTTTTCGTCTTGTGCCATCCCCAAACCCCTTCCGAGAAATCGGAAGGGGCTTAGAATGTTCTATAATGGGGACGTTGTCCCCATGCCCCTGTTTTGATTCATTAACGTAAGGGCAATTCATGAATTGCCCCTACGGGAATATAATTTTACAGATATAAATCTTTTTCGCCTTTTTCAAGACGTTTGAGGAAATCACGTGTGGTCGCCTGCACTTCGGCGGTGGGAATATCCGCGATCATTTTTTCAATTAACGTATCGCCTGCCTTGTGTGTACCAGGGTGTGCATAGTGGATAAGATATTCTTTGAAGGTCGTAAGCGCGTTCGGCAAACAATACTGCTTAATAAGACCGGGTTTTGCCAAATCCATAAAGTCTTGTCCTGTACGCCCCATACGATAACATCCGGTACAAAATGAAGGAATATAACCATGTTGTACTATGTCATAAATCACTTCATCCAAAGTGCGATGATCTCCCAACGAAAATTGCTCTGCAGATTGTGAATCCGAATAACCACCGGGATTAGTCTTTGAACCGGCAGAAATCTGCGATATCCCGAGTGATAAAGCCTCCGTACGCATATGCGAATCCTCTCGTGTGCTCAATATCATACCGGTATATGGTACTGTGATTCGCAGTATTGCAATTATCTTTTTAAAATCTTTGTCGGATACCGGATACGGCGGATTTGCGGCAACATCTGATCCTGTAGCGGGTTCCAAACGCGGAATTGATATTGTATGTGGCCCAACACCGAATTTGTTTTCCAAGTGACGAATGTGTTGCAACAGTGCCATTATTTCAAATCGATAGTCATGCAGACCGAATAAAATACCCACACCGACATCATCGACACCGCCTTCCATTGCTCTGTCCATCGCGGTAAGATGATTCACATAATCCGACTTAGGTCCTGTCGGATGCATCTTTTTGTAGGTATCATAATGATACGTTTCCTGAAACAATTGATACGTGCCGATACCTGCGGCTTTCAATCGGCGGAAACTTTCTACCGATAACGGTGCAATATTGATATTGATTCGACGGATCTCTCCGTTACCTTCATGTACCGAATAAATCGTCTCAATCGCTTTGAGCGAATACTCAAGCGCACTCTCCCCAAGACCTTCACCGGAAACTAAAAGCACACGCTTATGCCCTTCTTTCACCAGAGCTATGGTCTCCTGACGTATTTCATCAAGCGTCAACGTGCGACGAGGAATAAAACTATTGCTACGGCGAAATGCACAGTATAAACATTCATTATTACACATATTTGAAACGTAGAGAGGTGCAAAGAGCACCAAACGACGACCATAGATTTCTTCCTTAATATAACGAGCTACCTCAAGTATCGACTGCAGTTGATCATCATCTTCAACCATTAATAACCGTTCTGCTTCTTCAAATGAAATACCTTTTAATTCACGGGCATGTGTAAGAATATCACTCACTTCTTTATCATCGGGTGCGGAAGTGTTTTTAAGATAGTCATAGATGCGTTGATGATCTATAAAACCGGTATTCACGAAGCCTCCTTCTGCACGTGATACGCCACGTGACTATGTCAAAATAGGGCATACTCGCGATACAGCGACTATGCCCTTCACAGTGCTCCTTAGTGCTTATGTGTCGCTTCACCCATGCTTTGTCCGTCATATACACTGCGTTTATAATAATTCGTATGAAGTAGGTGATGTGCTTTCTCAGACCCCGGTTTACCGAAGTATTTCTCATAGATGCGATTTACAGCGACATTTTGATGTGAACAACGTTTTGGCAGATCGTGATCTTCTTTATACAACCCTTCTCCGCGACGAGCGCGTTTTGCAAAGGTGCTGTTACGCGGTTGGCCGCCTCCGCCGACACATCCGCCGGGACATGCCATGATCTCAATGAAGGTATACTCACTTTTGCCGGTGGTCACCATCTGATCACGAACTTTTTCCAGTAATTTCCGTGCATTACCAAGCCCGTGCGCAACCGCTACCTTTACAGGAAGTTCTCCGCCGTCTTTCAACGGAATGGTCACAGCCATTTCTTTGATACCTTTCATCCCGCGAACAGGCAAAATCTCTACATTACCCATTTCTTTGCCGGAAAGAACAAAATAGACAGTACGAAGTGCAGCTTCCATAACACCACCCGTCGCGCCGAAAATAGTAGCGGCACCGGTGTATTCACCAAGCATCGGATCAACGGTATCTTCTTTAATATCTTTAAGATCGATTCCGGCTTCTTTCATCATTTTTACAAATTCACGAGTTGTTAAAACATAATCAACATCCTGAAAACCCGAGTCACGCATTTCAGGACGCTGTGCTTCAAACTTTTTTGCAGTACACGGCATGATAGATACCGAAACGATTTTCGAAGGATCTATTTTTTTCTCTTCCGCATAATAGGTTTTTGCAACCACGCCCATCATCTGTTGAGGTGATTTAGCGGTTGATACATGTGCAGCCAAATCGGGGAAATACGTCTCCATGAATTTTACCCAACCAGGTGAACAGGAAGTGATAACAGGTAACTTCCCACCTGAAACAACGCGACCGATAACTTCGGTGCCTTCTTCCATAATGGTCAAATCCGCACTGAAATTGGTATCAAATATTGCATCAAACCCAATCGTTTTCAATGCAGCATACATTTTTCCGGTAGTAACAGTCCCTATCTCCATACCGAATTCTTCGCCTATTGATGCACGAATAGACGGAGCCTCCTGAACGATAACATGTTTTTCGGGATCAAGAATAGCCTGCCATACCGATTCGATATGACTTTTCTCGCTCAATGCGCCTGTCGGACAATACACGATACATTGTCCGCAATTCACACACGGACTATTTGCCATGCCTTTATTAAATGCAGTATCAATTGAAGACTCAAAACCTCTGTTTGCAATAGTTAAAGCGTTCACTGTTTGTATTTTATCACATACTTCTACACAGCGATAACATAATATACATTTATTCGGATCACGTACTATTGAAACGCTTGATTCGTCAAGTGGCTGTTTTTCGAGCAGTAATGGCAAGTTATCCATATCAACACCCATTCTGTAGGATAACTCTTGTAATTCACACGAATTATTCGCTGTGCAGGTCGGACAATCGACATTGTGGTTTGATAAAATAAGTTCAAGTATCATTTTTCTCTCCGCACGCAGTTCTTTTGTATTGGTCACAATATTCTGATTCGGTGCGACAGGTGTGCAACATGAACGCACGTGACGCCCGTTAATATCCACCACACAAATACCGCACGCCGCAGTTGCAGGCAGATCTTCATGATAACACAATGTGGGAATATTCTTACCAACCTTTTTTGCCGCATCAAGTATCGTCGTACCTTCAGCAACTTCCACTTCGATTCCGTCGATCGTTAATTTTACCATTTTTTCCATCCTTGTGACCTCCTGTTATCTTTACTATTCGTTATGCTTTTCCGCACGCACAAAAAGTATAGAAAAAGAACACCTTAGGTCAAGAAAATTTCAAATAATTTTCATACAATTCTGATATAAATCATAGTCAATTCGTATCTGGTTAATATATTGATAGATAGAATTCGAGATAATCTCTGTGATACTACTTAATTTTTTCTTAAAAATTACTTTCGCTTAAGATTGTAAGGTAGTATTATAAAAAACACCCGATTTTTTATCGCTTTTTTTCGATGATGATTCATCGTTTTTTTTCGATACAGATTCATCGCTTTTTTTCGATATACTATATCGAGCATAATGTTTTGTAAAAAATCATACCTTACATTACCCGTTCAGGCGAAGCGTAGATATTCATTTTTCGTCCTCGCACAAAGCCGATGAGAGTGAGATTGGCAGCACGCGCAGTCGCGATAGCTTTATCAGTAGTCGCCGCAACCGATACCAATACCGGCAATTTGCAATACACCGCTTTGAGTACCATTTCACGAGGAATTCGTCCGCTGGTAATGATCGCCGATCGCTCAAACGATAATCCGCTGCGAAGTACAAAGCCCACTATTTTATCGATCGCATTATGCCTGCCGATATCCTCAAAAAAAGCGATTCTCCCCGTTTCGTTATACAATGCTGAACTGTGCACCGCGCCGGTTTTTTGAAAAATTTCAGACATTGTTGCAAAGTCACGCACCCAATCGAGGATCATATCTTTTTTGAAAAGCCCCTGCTCGGTAACATCATCATTTTTCAACACGGGAAGAGTATAGGTCACACTTTCCTGCTTGCCGAGAGCGGTGGTAATTGTACGCATGCGGTTTTTGGTGGCGGCAAGACGCGCCGAGGCCTCGTCACTTACCGTCACCGATGCAATGCCCTGCCCTTCATCAATTGCGATACTGTGTATATCAGCGAGCGAAAAAATAATACGCTCCGAATACAAGAATCCGGTGATCAGCTCTTCCAAAAAAATCGGCGAACAGATAAGGCGTACGAACGGCTCTGTGTTGATAACGACCTGCAATGTATATTCAACGATAATGGCATCATCAAGTTGTTGAGTCACTCCATTATCATAGCGAGTTATAGGTGTAGTTGTTAGAGCATTCATAGGAACCCCTTTCCTGTAAAATTCACCATATTGTTCATAATCTCATCTCATTTTCGGATGTCACACAGATTATGTCAAGGGTTTTTTCTCTTTTTATTTCTCGTATGCTATCGCGTGGGAAAAATCATGAAGATGTACGATACCGAAAAAGTTGCAAAATTCAGCCCAGTGTCTTTTGCAAAAACTCTTCGTATTCATGTCGTGTGTTGAGATTTGCAAACATATCCATATGCGAATTGAATGATTTGGCGGTGTGTTCATCAATATACAACGTATTCACTGAACGTAAAAAGTAATAGATAGATCCCTTCTCTTCGCTAAGATCCGCTCGCAGCTGCGTCAATGATGTTTTCCCGTAATACGCATGAAACGGCTCTATCCAATCCCCGTGAGTGGTGATACAAGTATCAGTGTTGTTTCCACGCAGTGCATCCTGCATAAAACGAGCATATGTCTCACAATAATTTGGCATGTCGCAGGCAATAGTAAAAACATATTGTGATTTAGCCTGTGATAACGCGGCTTCAATCCCCGCAAGCGGTCCTAATCCCGGATAATTATCTTTTACCGCAGTAATCGGCATTTCTTCATAATATTCCGGATTTGCGGTCACGACAATGATATCGTCGAATAACGGCTGAAGTTTACGAACAGTGATATCAATGAGCCTCCTCTGATTGACGGTGAGTAATTGTTTATCAAACCCCATGCGGGAGGATTTTCCTCCCGCAAGGATTGCCGCACTGCCAAACAGAGGATTCTCGCTCATTGCTTCGTTATCCTTATGCTTTCGCTAATGCGCACGCGCACACTTTGAATTCAGGTATCTTTGCAACCGGATCAACTGCTGCCACGGTTAAGCGGTTCGCAGATCCTTCAAAGTAGTGGAACGGTATGAATACCACTTCAGGAACTACTTTATCGGTCACGACTGCATCGATCGTGATTGAACCGCGACGCGTGGTAACGGTCACTTTGTCGCCGTCACGAACACCGAATTTTGCTGCAGTTTCAGGATTCATCTGCACAAACGAGTCACCGGATATCTTGGTGAGTCCGGCTTCACGTCCGGTCATTGAACGGGTGTGATACTGATACAAAATACGTCCTGTAGTCAGAATATACGGATACTCCGCATCAGGAAGTTCTGCACTCGGTGTATACTCCGCAGGTTTGAATAAACCCAACCCGCGAGTAAATTTCTCTTTATGCAATATCGGCGTTCCTTTATGATCAGTAGTCGGACACGGCCATTGCAGTGTCTCCGTCTCAAGACGGTCATACGTGATCCCGCCGTATGACGGAGTGATCGCATTGATCTCGTCCATGATCTCTTTGGCACTATTGAAAGTATTCTTATAACCGAGCACTTCCATAAGTTCTTTTAATATCAACCAATCAGGTTTACTTTCACCGACAGGCTTGATCGCCGCACGCACACGCTGTACACGACGCTCGGTATTGGTGAATGTTCCTTCTTTTTCCGCATAGGTACATGCCGGAAGCACTACATCGGCTAAAGCGGCTGTTTCCGTGAGGAATATATCCTGCACCACAAGGAAGTCGACTGCATTCAATGCTTTTTCAACATGATTGACATCCGGATCAGAGATCATCGGGTTTTCACCCATGATATAGATCATTTTAATGGTGCCTTTTGCAGCTCCGCCGGTGACTTCGGTGACCGTCAGACCCGGTTTCGGCGGCAAGGTCACACCCCAAGCTTTTTCAAATTTTGCACGAGCCTCATCATTTGCCACTTTCTGATACCCGGTATAGTCACCCGGTAACGCACCCATGTCACAGGCGCCTTGTACGTTGTTCTGTCCGCGAAGCGGATTCACGCCGCAACCCTCTTTACCGAGTTTGCCTGCAACAAGCGCAAGGTTACTGACCGACATAACACCGTTGACACCGGTGCTGTGCTGAGTAACGCCCATTGAGTAGAATATACCTGCTTTGTTTGCCTTGGCATACATACGAGCAGCTTTTTTGAGGTCTTCCGCATCAATGCAGCAGATCTCGGCAACACGCTCAGGAGTGTATTCTTTGATCATTTTTTCAAGCTCTTCATAGTTTTCGGTGCGTGTTTTTATGAATTCTTTATCATGCAGATTTTCACTGATGATAACATTCATCATACCATTCAACAACGCAACGTTGGTACCCGGTTTGATCTGCAAGAAAACATCAGCTTTCTGGGCAAGCTCAATACGACGCGGTTCCGCAACGATAAGCTTTGCACCCTTTTTCACTGCCTGTTTGATCTTCGCACCGATGACCGGATGTGTTTCAGTCGTGTTGGAACCCGTTACAAAAATAACGTCTTGAAGTGCGACTTCGCTGATGCTGTTGGTCATCGCACCGCTGCCGAGTGTGGTCGCCAAACCTGCAACGGTAGACGCATGACACAAACGCGCACAGTGGTCAACGTTATTGGTTCCGATTGCGGCACGCATCATTTTCTGGAACACATAATTTTCTTCGTTGGTAACACGAGCAGACGCAAGACCGGCTATTGAATCAACACCGAATGATTTTTTATACTCATTGATCTTTGATGCAATAAGTTTGTATGCCTCTTCCCAGGTTGCCTTCTCGAATGTACCGTTCTTTTTAATAAGCGGTGTCGTCAAGCGGTCTTCATGATTGATGAAGTTGTACGCAAATTTACCTTTTACACATAATAGATTGGTATTTGCTGCACCGTTTGCAGGATCCACACCGACTACTTTATTGCCTTTTACATGAAGGTACATCTGACATCCCACACCGCAATACGGGCAGGTTGTGAGTACTTTCTTCACGTCTTTTTTACGATGCAACACTTTCTGTTTCGGCGCCAACGCATTGGTCGGACAATTCGAAACACAGTTGCCGCACGATACGCATTCGGTCTTTTCTATATCATTACTGTAGCCAAAAAATAAATTAGAGTCAAATCCGCGATCTGCAACGGTAAGTGCATCCGAGCATTGCAATGATTGGCAAACCTGCACGCAACGTTGACACATGATACACAATTGCGGATTGTAATAATAAAACGGATTGGGCTCGCGTTGCAATTTTGGCAGTGCAGGCATTTGTGACGGGAAATCGGTCTTTTCCACACCGTATTCCGCACAGTAATCCTGCAATTGGCACACACCGATCTTGTCACACGAGAAACAATCATGATCACCTGAAGAGATCAACAGTCCGAGGATTGTTTTTCTGATCTCACGGATTGCTTTGGTATTGGTTTTCACAACCATCCCGTCTGCACATGTGGTAGAACATGCAGTGACAGGCTGCGGACGACCTTCGATCTCAACGACACACAAGCGGCATGCACCTATTGCATCAAGACCATCAAGATAACACAAATTCGGAATATCAATCTCAAGTTTGCGGGCAACCTGCAAAATGGTCTCGCTCGCAGTACACTCGGTTATAATTCCGTCAATGGTAATTTTCACAATAAACCTCCTTCACGTATAAGCACTATTTTTTTGCGTATTCTTTATTGGTGGTCATCAATGCAACAATTAAACCTAAGGTCAAAAAGATTGCACCTGCAATAAAAGTATAGTTTGCAGCTTTTGGGCCATAGGTATCTTTAAAGTATGCTGCAATCTGCGGTCCGAGAAGACCGGCAGTTGACCATGCGGTAAGCAATGTCCCGTATACAACAGCCATGACCTTCGGTCCGAATACAGTCGTCACAAATGACGGTGCAGTACCGAAACCGCCGCCGTAACATAAAAGAATATAGCAAACGAGGATGCTGAATATGATCGGATTTGCTACTTGTGTGAGCAATAAGAATACAACGATCTGCGAACCGAGAATAAGACGAAATGCTTGTGCTCTACCGATTTTGTCAGAAAGCCCGCCCCAGAAGAAGCGTCCGATTCCATTGAACAATGAGCTGATCGCAATAAGCGTCGCGCCTGCAGCAGCCAATGCGGCAGTGGTCATGGTCGCGTCTTTTGCTTTCAAAAGATCTTGCAAAAGAGGAGACTGGAAGCCGATGAACATGATACCTGCAGTAATATTGCAGAAAAAGAAGAACCACATTTTCCAGAAAGGAGCCGAGGTAAGACATTGTTTCACGGTGAGATTATCCTGAGCGTTTGATGCTGCAGATGCTGCCGGCGGAGTATAGCCTTCCGGTACATATCCTGCAGGAGGATTTTGGAACGTCAGTGCTGCGATAAGCCCCGGCACACCGAGAACAGCACCGATTACATAGAACACCATCGGCCAATTGGTGATTGATGTCGCAGCATCGGTAAACATTTTTATAATGGTCGGAGCGAATATCTTACTCATGAATAATGCACCGAGACCAAAACCCATAACGACCATACCGGTAATAAAACCCTTTTTGTCCGGGAACCATTTAGCGGCTGTTGCAACCGGAGTAACATACCCCAGACCAAGACCGATTCCGCCGATTACACCAAGTCCGATATACAAAAATGCGATACTATTCATGCTCAAAGCCAACCCACCGAGAACCCATCCTGAACCGTAAAGGATCGCACCGGCGATCGCAAGTTTACGAGGACCGTATTTCGGAAGGAGTTTCCCGCCCAACATTGCGGCAAGACCGAGAAAACAGATCGCTAATGATAAGATCCAAGCGACTTTCTGATTGCTCCATACATTCTTTTTCGCACTATTCAGTTCAGTCTCTGCTGTAGTTAATGCTGTCTCTGAAGCAGAGAGATCACTGACTGCGGTCACTTTTACTGCTTCTGCCTCGGTAATCGCTTTTGTCTTTTTTGAAGCCATTGCAGTTGCTAAAGCTTCTTCGGCAGCAGCAAGCGATAATTTTTTGGTATCAACATTTGCTTTTGCTTCATCGAAAGCTTTGGTCTTCTCAGGCACACCGGCAATCACTGCTGAACGAGCAATAAGCGGGTTCTGGAAAAAACTCCACGCATAAATTGTACCCAATGTGATTTGAAGGACAGTACCCATGATAGCGATTAACCAACGGCTCGGTAACTTCTGAGTCGTGCTCACATGCATCACCCTTTCAGTTTCGGTTTTCACAACCTGTTTCAATTTCCCACTCTATTAGCCAACATCAGCTTATGCACTTCTTTATGCTCGATAAAACATAGCGATTCGCATTCAGTTATTTCGAACAGTGCCTCCACGATCCATACGCTATCATAAAATTTGTTAATGTCAAAAATAAAAACGCTTATAATAAACACACCTCTAGTGTTTTCCTATCTTATTACTATACTATACTTTATACAATTTCTACTTATTCTTTATGCTTTTACAAGCATATTGTATTGCGATATCAAAAATAAAATCATCGGTCATTTATATCGACAACTATCAATGATTATTCATCCATATCCTTCGATGTATTATTCGCCGAAATTGATCATACCCGATAGTTGATGTCTGTGTAAAATTATTTTTTTCTAATCTGTGTGGATAGATCTCTTAAGAGAAAAGTCAAATATAGTTAAAATAACTTACGATTTCTTAAACGTACCGTAAAAACATGCTCCTTTTGCAATAATAAATGTAGTGTTATAGACGTTTTGTAAACCTTCATACCGCCACACTATAAAAGTTATTTTAAAAGAATAACGGGATCTCGTCCGAGTTGTAATGTTTTCATGTATATAGATATTCGTATTATCATGTTTTTTTACGCTTAGCCTTGATCGTAAAATTTATACGCAGTATCCCGAAAATTTTATCTGCAAAAACATATGACAAAACGCTTCACTGCGCTGAGTATGAATAATTCACACCGTATGTGCTTGTTTTTCCCAAAGAATAAAAATACTTCCGGTAAATATCAGCATAAGGCCGATGATAAAAAATAACGTAGGTGTTTCCCGCAATAGGATAAATGATATAATTGATGCCACACCCGGTTTGAGCAAAAAAACAACGGAAGCCGATAATGGAGAGAATTTTTTTATTGTTCGTAAAAAGGTGATGTAACAATACCCGCTTACAATAATTCCAAGGTATAAAAACGCCAATAATCGCAACTTATCATTAAATAAGGAAGTAAACACGAGTGATTTTCCCGTAAACGATACAAATACAAAACTGAAAAAAATACCGAATAAAAAGGCGACAACATTGCTGTTGACCGCGGATACCGTCTTTGTAATTTTTTTGTTGAGCAAGGTGAATATAGCAAACGCGATCGCCGCCGCAAGTGCATAGATCGCGCCGATATTAAAAGAAACACCGTTACGTGCTATCACAAGCGTTATACCCGAGAGTGCGATGACCAATCCGGCTGTCGTCAGAAAAGTCGGCTTTTCTTTCTTCATCGTGAGCTGTATCAAATACACGAATACAGGATTAGTACAAAATACAAGCGCCGCCATTGAGGCAGTACCGGACTCAACTGCTTTTTGCAACATCGTCATTGAGAAAAAGGTATTTAAAAAACCTGCCGCCGCCAACAATCCCACTGTACGAAGCGGTATATTCCTCAACGTACGCAAATCACGAGTAAAAAACGAAAAGACGAATAATACGATAAACCCGAGTGTGAATCGAGCGAACGTGAGTGAAAACGGATCGATGTAGGACATAAGCGGTTTTGAGACCGCTTCCATTGAAGAAAACAAAAGAATGGTAATAATAAAGTCAAACATTGCCGAACCCCTTTACGGTAGGTTTTCTCGTCGAGCCGAGTATAGCCGGTCGCAAAAAAAAGTCAAAAGAGTTTTGGACGAACAATGACCGCTCGTGTGTTCTGAATAAAACCGAATTCGTATCATCGTTCATTCATCACACGAAGAAACCATAAATACAGTCCTCGATTTATCGGTAAATCCGTTTTTTTTATAAAACTTTTCCGCAGGATACCCTCGTTCGGTCAATAATGTTATTGCCTCAAAACCCTTTGCCGACAAGTCAGCTTTAATATGGTTCATGAACAATGTACCGTACCCTTTGCCCTGTTCATTTGTATCAATAAAAAATTCATCTACAAAAAATTCGACACCCTGCCACCATGTCTTTTTATGACCGAAACAACCGCCGATCACGTTCGCATTATCCAACAACAAATATCCGATAAAGTGGGGATTATCGATAAACTCGGTGAGATAGATACGTGCGGTTTCATATGATGGCCATTCATCACACCATGGCTCTCGCTGATAGACATTTAAAAAAAGGCGGGTGACCTCATTCAAATAAACCGAATCAAATTGAAGTATCATGCCCTTTCTCACTTTCACTTATTTTACCGAATAAAAAAGGGCACTCACAAGTGCCCTTACGCAAATATCATTCATTCAACGCCATGGCTGATCTTCAGGAATTACAGTCGGCTTTTGTAGTAACACTTTTAGCAATTCGGGTTTGACAAATTTCTTATGAATGATAAAACCATCCGCAAAACGCTCAAACCACCCGTCATACATGAAATACATTCCTCCGTCGCCATAATCGGCTCCCCATGAATTTTCCACTTTCCACTTCACAATTTTACCGTTTTGTACGTCTACACCCATGATAACCATATCATGATTCGAATCGATAAGCCCCATCAATCCTTTTTCAATATTTGAACCGTTCACGGGAAATCCGTATAGCCGATCGTAACGGTACAATTCATGATGCATGACACCGGAAGTGCTATCCATCTGGTAATCAACATTCGCACTGAAATCTACGGGTTGATCCGCTAATACCGATTTCAATACCATTTCTTTAATATCTTTCATATCTGCATTCACAAATCGAATAGGTGCGCCTTCAATAAGATAATTGGAGTTCTCTCCTTCAAACAATGTATTGAAAGGACGTGACGGATAATATGTGAACGGCACAAAATCATCCATAACTGTGGTGACGTATTTTTTCGCAAATGAACGCGGTGAATGTTTCTCATATTTCACGCTATCGCTCACGCTGTCTTTGTAAATGAACTCAAATTCGACCGGAGGTTTCCCAAGATGCAACACCAGCATTTTATAGATATCTTTCATCGTCTTTTTTTTCATTTCCCGCATACGATCACGATCCTTATTGGCCTCAAAGTCACGTTTCATCGCGTATGCCGCCAACATTAATGCATGCGTCAATTGTGAGTTCATCGCATCGGGCTTTAAGGCACTTTCACTGTCAGGCATACTATCATACGGAACTGCACCGTATTTACCGATAAGAGTGACCGCATATTCCCAGTATCCGCCGTCTTGTATCGGGCCATCCCATGGTAATGATAATATAAATTGGAATTTCGGATCACGGATATCCAAATCAGCACGGGCAATGACCAATTCCAAAAATGTATTTGACTTTTCCAGTTTATCGTAAAAAAATAAATAATTCTGTGAAAACTCAAATTCTTCGTCATGAATCACACGTATAACGTGAGGACGAAGCATATTCAGTGCCGCAAATAACCAACAACGTCCGGAATAATCTTGATTGGTGATACGCCCTGTTTTGATCTCATGTGTAAAATATTTATTGTGTCGAAGCAATACATCAGGATTCAACGCGGCTTCATCAAGATTGCGTTTATACAACATACCTTGGACAACTGCTTCTTTTTCATTCGGTGTGTAGTGCGACAATTCTTCTAAAAACGCCGCATCCAATGCTCTCGTATCTGCCCATAACAATAACGGTACCAATGTCAATGACAGCAACAAAAATACTCGCATATACTCCTCCTTACAACACTATGTTCGTCTCGCCCGTATGCTACCGCAATTTACGAAGAATGGCAATGAATAAATACTTTTTTACCACACAATACGGTAAATGCATTCGGTTTCATATATGTATATCGCATATTAATCAAGACAGATACGTTTCGTGGCGATCGTCTCGATAAAATACTCGTCATGCTCGACAAAAATAATGGTCGGCAAATCATGCAGCAACACTTTTTCTATTTGCTCACGCGACATGATATCAATGTAATTGAGCGGTTCATCCCACACCAACAAATGGGTCGGTTCTATCAGCGAACGACACAACTCTATTTTTTTTAATTCTCCGGCACTAAAAAACTCAAGCGGACGGTCAAACACCTCACCCGAAACACCGAATGAACCGAGTATCGTACGAAAACGAATCGCATCAATACCGGATATGCGGATGTGTTCACCCAGATCACCTTCTCGCCATAACGGTTCCTGATGAGCTCGCACTATCTTGGTTTGAGCCGGAAGGTACACTGTGCCTTCTAAAGGCGTTACCTCACCGCACAATGCTCGCAGTAATGTGGTTTTCCCGCACCCGTTTGGTCCTGATACCGCGATCCTGTCACCCGGGTGAATCTCACAGGAGATGTTTTGAAACAATAAACGACCATTAAACCCGCATGACACATTGTAGAACGCGGCAAGTAAACCGGGTTTTTTTGAAGCGATTTCAAGCTTTAGTCGGCGTTCACGCTCACGATTGACAAACAACGTCTCTTTTTCTTCAATTGCGTTATCAATGCGATGTTCTGCGGTTTTCGCACGTTTCATCATCTTCGCCGCCAAATGCCCCATATACCCGCTGTCATACGCAGATTTTTTCGATTTTTCGGTGTGAGACGACCAATCCCTACGCTCACGGGCTACCTGTTTCATTTGTGTGATCTCTTTTTTCAAATGACAATTCTTTTCCTGTTCAAACATATCGAAAAGATCCTTATTATACTTCCACGAGCTGTAATTACCCTGCCGCACTTCCACTGTTTCTTTTTCTAACACCACGATGTGATCAATGCAATCGTCAAGAAATCTCCTATCATGCGATACTACTAAAAATCCGGACTTTTGCCGTAAGTATTCGGCGAGCATGCGCCTTCCGTCAATATCCAAATGATTCGTCGGTTCATCCAGTATAACGAAGCCGTTGGTGCGTAAAAATAGTGCAGCGATCAATGCCCGCGTACGCTCACCGCTACTGAGTGTCGAGAAGGAACGAATCCGCATTTCCTCTGTCAAACCGCATAAATCCGCTTCTTTGGCAATAAACGCATCGATTTCATATCCGTGATGAGCACAATATGTTTCATGAATATCGGCATATTTCTCCAAATCATTGCGGTCTTCACTTTTGCTGAGGGTTGCCATCATTGCTTCCCACTCGTCATACGGCGCAACGGCACGACGAATTACCTCATGTGTAGTACGCGACGCATCAGACACGGTATAAGGAAAATACGCCGCATCCAACGGCATGAGCACCTCACCTTTATCGGGATGCTCCGCACCTCGTAATAATTGCAGCAACGTGGTCTTACCTCTCCCGTTTCTGCCGATAAGACCTGTTCTCCATGTAGATTGAATACTTACATGCAATCCTGAAAATATAACTTTATAGGGTGTCGTATAATGAAATGACACGTTTTTTAATTGTATACAACTCATACTCCGCTCCTCTCTGTGCTGTAGGTGTACAAAAACAACCCAAACGGCACATCACCGCGGTGCGCAGAACAAATAGATAAGAATGTTATGCTACGGCGATACTACCGTTAAATAGATAAAGAAGTAATTTTCATCGGTAACCTCCGTGTTGATAAGTAAGTATAGTGTTTTTTTTGTATATGTCAATATTGCTGTGATTCACTCAATTAGTTTGTCTATGAGTTTTGTGCTACTTTATATTGTTACACACCACACGCAGTGCCATTTTTTGAATGAATAACCATATCGTAGGAATTCAGGAATAGAATTAAAATGACGAAACCTTTGCAAAATTACCATTTTTGAATGTGTGCCCACCCCAAACCCCTCCCGTGAAAATCGGGAGGGGCTTAAATTGTTATATAGTGGGGACTTCGTCCCCACACCTCTTTTTAGAAAATAATGATACTTAGGAAATTTTGAATTTTGCAAAGGTCTTACGACTTAAAAATCCTTTACATTCGGTGATACGATACTTAACAAAAAGGACGGTGCATGCACCGTCCCTTCAAGGCAACATATACCCTAACAATCAATAGCGATATCCCACTATAAGATAAAGATCTCTTGATTCAATTGAGGCGAAATCTTCTGCTTCTTGGTCGTCCGGTCCATATGAAAAAGGATGCGCTGCCAACCAGGCATAATACTCTGCGTCAGAATCAATTCCGGCCATATCTGCGTCAGTGAACTCATACATTTTTTCCATATGAGTCAATCCCATAACATACCGTAATTCAATATTGATATGTTCAGTTAATTTGTATTCTATACCCATATGAAAATTTACTACCAATGATTGTAAAGAATCAGGAAATTCTGAAGACGCATTATAATAGACTCTGTACTCATCCGGGTCATAATTGTAATCAGCCCCCATCATCGAGTATGATGAGGAAATACTCAATGCTGCAGAAGGTCCCATAAACAAAGAGAACGTATCGTTTAACTGTGCTTTCACAAGCAACGGCATCTCGATATACCCTACATTCATATCAACTTCATAAACATCTCTATCCGATAAATCGCCGGCACTATCAAAAGACTCTCTGTCATATTCAACTTTGAATCCACGATTAGCGTAGAGTAATTCCATTTGAAAAGAAAAAGTGTCATTGATAGGCATCGAATAATAAAATCCGCCGATCATATGAAAAGCGTTTTTTACATATTGATCTGACGCTTTTATATAGTATCCGTCATCATTGATCGTAGGATTGTTGACAGTGCCCAAACCGCCTCCAAACTTTACGCCGATCTCTGCGGTCACACTTGCAAATATCAAAACAGAAAACACAACAATTACAATAATTTTTTTCATACTTTTCCTCCTTTTACCGATACGAAAGATTAAAACCGGTAACCGATCATGATGTACAGATCGGATGTTTCGATAGATGCGTCGTCTTCACCTTCAGGATCTCTTTCAGAATCATATATAAAAGGGTGCGAATGCAGAAAATCTATATACTCTTCTTCTGTAGGGAATGAATCGTACTTCGCTTCGGTCATACCATATGGTTTTTCTACAGATGTAAGCCCCATAACATAACGCACTTCTGCAAACAGCGTATCGCTGAGAGCATATTCAAATCCAATATGCAGATTAACAACAATACTCTGCATACAATCGTCGATCTCTCCGTCATAGGTGTCGTCAATGGTTTTTTCCGTTTCATTGCCGGACAGATCATAATCATAATCTGTAACGGTATAATTCCAATTACTTGCTATATTCAAAGCGATACTCGGACCTGCAACAATACTGACCGGAGTCCCCGGGAAAGTGGTTTTAAGAAGGAGCGGTAATTCCAAATAAGAAGCCGTCAGATCTCCTTCGAACACATCCCGATCACTTAATACAGCGGCATTATAATCTTTTTGGTCCCATTCGATACGCACTCCCCGTTGTGCGTACAACAATTCTGTCTGCAACACAAACAATGTTGATACGGGTATTGTGTAATAAAATCCTCCGATCATATGAAATTGATTTTTGATATATGTATCCGGAACTGCTGAAAAGCCCGAATCAGGGGCCATCGCAAGCCTTGTACCGGCATCACCTTGAAGCGAAAACATCATTTTTTTCTCCTCACCCGGTATATACATATCTTTAAAAGTACCCAATCCCCCGCCAAATTTAACCCCGAATTCTGCATAAAGAGACATGCCTGTAAGCAACAAACAAACCAGGAAAACAACGGTTTTTTTCATACGTAAACCTCCTTATATGACGGTAATATACAACTACTTCAAAAAAAATCAAGTAAAATTTGAAAATATTTTCAACCAGAAAACCTTTGTAAATTATCTCACGTTACTCTTTCAAGTAGTTTAATCCCAAACATTCCCAGAGTTACGTAATATGTATATTGAGAGTGTTCAAAAGAGCTG